>CAVEQS010000001.1:0-173833 GCA_963618015.1 bacterium
CTGGGCTTCCTCTAGATATTCTCTTTTTAGTGTCTACTTTTACTTGACAAGTACACGGGAAATCTTCCCGTCCGCCGGTTTTGTTATTCGGCTTATTCGGTTTTTGGCGTATCGGCGCGGAAGATGAACATCCCGGCAGCAGCGAGCAAAAAGATCCCGCCGCCAACGACGGCGAAGCCCGCGGGGCTCGACGTATCGAGCAGGAACGAAAACACAAATGATCCCACCGGCATGAACAGCACCGCAACAGTAAAGATGATGCTGAACACGCGCCCGAGATACGCCTCGTCTGCGCGCAGCTGTACGTACGACATGAACTGGATGTTGAAAACCGTCAGCGCCGTGCCGGAGAGCAGGAACGGAAGGAGACATACGACCGCGCTCCCCGTGAGAGCTGCGAGCGGTTCGAGAGCGAGCGCAACGCCCATCGCACCGAGGAAGAGCGCCATAAGCCGTGCGTTTTCCTTTACCCGGCTGCCAAGATGCGAGCTGATGAACGAGCCGAGCAGCCCGCCCGCCGCTTCCATAATGAGCACCTTACTGTAAAACTCGATGCCGAACGAAGCGTACATCACGTCCGTATACGGGCAGAGCAGATTGAATCCCGCAAGGAAGAAATTGACGAGTGCCGAGAGCAGGATGAGGAACAAAAGCTGCCGCTCCCGCACAAGATAGGTACATCCCTCGGCGATATCGCGGAAGATGTTTTTCTTCTGCGCCGGCTTTCTCTGCGCATCCGAAATTGGCGTGAGAAGCATTTCGGAAACAGCGGACAAAAGGAACGTGAGCGCATCGAAGAGGAGCGCCCCGCGCACGCCGATCCAGCGCACGAGCAGCATGCCAACCATCGGCCCCGCGATCTTGATAACCTCTCCCCCGCCGTTGCTGATGGAGTTATATACGCCTATACGATCGGCATCGATCACCTCACGGACAATGGAGCGGTACGTTGGGGAATTGAAAGCGTACACAACAGCGAGCAGCGCGTTAGCCGCGATAACGACCTCCGCCATGCGCGGCGAGGCGACGAAGAAGCTCACCGCAAAGCAGATGGCCGCGGCCAGAATGTCTGTAACGATGAGAATCTTTTTCCGGCTGCCGCTGTCAGCCTTCGCGCCGCCGATGAGATTAAAGAGGATCTGAATGACCGTCTCCGAGCTCTGATAGAGCGCCAGCACCCACGGCGCGTGGGAGAACGCGCCGACGATGCTCACGCTGTTCGCATAATCGAAAACAATGTTGCCGAGCTTGGACGTCCATTTTCCAAACCAGAGCAGCGCCTCATTTTTCCTCTCTTTTCTCATGTCTCCCTCTCAGCCGAGCAGTACCCAGCCCTCTTTCTCTTCCGAATAGAACATTTCGCTGTAATCGGCGCTGTCGCACACGCGCAGCACATCCTTCATGCCCCAGATGGTATCAAGCTTTGCAAATTCTTCCCGTTCGAGCCAGAAGACACGCCCCTCCTCCGAGGACTTGAGTGTGCCGGAAAACCGGTCGGCGCGGTAGAGCGCAACGAGAAAGCGTGTGCCGTCCTCGCGCATCCAGTCCTTGATGCCGCAGAGCACGGGATGCTCGATGGTAAGCCCGGTCTCCTCGCGCATTTCGCGGATAACGGAAGAGAGCAGCGGCTCTCCCGGCTCCACATGGCCGCCGGGGAAGACAACACCGCAGCCGACCTTATCCTGCACGAGCACGCGGCTGCCATCGCAGATCACGCAAAGGTTCGTGAGCTCAACGAGACTTGCCCGGCTCATGCTTTTGCCTCTTCCCGTTCGAGGATCGTCATAAACTCCTCGCCGGTGATGGTCTCCTTCTCATAGAGATACTTCGCAAGCACATCGAGCTTCGCGCGGTTTTCCAGAAGAAGATTCTTCGCCTTTTCGTGTTGCGTCTTGACGAGCGCGACGACCTTGTCATCGATGACCTTCTGCGTATCCGCCGAGCACGCGAGCGAGGCGTCGCCGCCGAGATACTGGTTCGTCACCGTCTCGAGCGCGACCATATCGAAATCGTCGCTCATGCCGTAGCGCGTGATCATCGCGCGGGCGAGCTTTGTCGCCTGCTCAATGTCGTTCGAGGCGCCGGTCGTGATCTCGCCAAACACGACCTCCTCGGCGGCGCGGCCGCCGGTGAACGTCGCGATCTTGTTTTCGATCTCCTGCTTCGTCATCAGATACTTGTCGCCGGTCTCCACCTGCATCGTGTACCCCAGCGCGCCGGACGTGCGCGGGATGATCGTGATCTTCTGCACGGGCGCGGAGTGCGTCTGCAGCGCCGCAACGAGCGCGTGGCCGATCTCGTGATAGGCCACGACCTTCTTCTCCTGATCGGAGAGAACAGCGTTTTTCTTCTGGTATCCGGCGATGACGACCTCGATGCTCTCCTCAAGGTCTGCCTCCGTCACGATGGTGCGCCCGTTGCGCACGGCACGCAGCGCGGCCTCATTGATGATGTTTGCAAGCTCCGCGCCGGAAGCGCCGGAGGCCATGCGGGCGATTGTGTGGAAATCCACATCCTCCGCGGGCTTGATCTTGCGGGCGTGGACCTTCAAAATGGCCTCGCGTCCGGCAAGGTCGGGCAGCTCGACCGGCACACGGCGGTCAAAGCGACCGGGGCGCGTGAGCGCCGGATCAAGCGATTCGGGACGGTTCGTTGCGGCGAGGATAATAACGCCGTTGTTGCTCTCGAAGCCGTCCATCTCGGTGAGCAGCTGGTTGAGCGTCTGCTCGCGCTCGTCGTTGCCGCCCATCGCGCCGCCGCTGCGTTTCTGGCCGATGGCATCGATCTCGTCGATGAACACGATGCAGGGAGCCTTTTCCTTCGCCTGGCTGAAAAGGTCGCGTACCTTGCTCGCGCCCATACCGACGAACATCTCCACGAACTCCGAGCCGGAGATGGAAAAGAACGGCACATTCGATTCACCCGCCACGGCCTTGGCGAGCATCGTTTTGCCCGTTCCCGGAGGGCCGACGAGCAAGATACCCTTCGGCATCGAGGCGCCCGCGTCCGTATACTTGCTCGGATTATGGAGATAATCCACGATCTCAGCAAGGCTTTCCTTTGCCTCATCCTCGCCGGCCACATCGTCAAAGCGGATGCCGTGCGTAGACTGCACATAGACCTTTGCGTTGCTCTTGCCCATGCCGAAGGACATGACGTCCTTGCCGCCCATCTGTTCCATGAGCTTTTTCCGCATGAACTGGCCGAATATCATAAAAATGACCAGCGGCAGAATGAGCGTTAAGAGATAGCTCAGCACCGGCGACATGGCCTGCTCAATGTCCTTAGCGAACTCCGCGCCGCAGTCATAGAGGCGCTGCGTGAGCGTCGGATCGTACATGACGCCGGTCACATAGATCGTGCCGTCGTTCTTATCGGTGAACACGATCTCTGTATCACTCACGTCCACCTTGCCGATCTGCTGCTCCTCGATCATGCGCATGAAGGTGCTGTAGTCCGTCTCCACAACGCGCTGCCGGTTGAGCATCGGCGCAACGAAGATATTGAAGAGCACCAGCGCGATGAGCGTAATGGTGTAATAATACGCCAACGGCTTTTTCGGGTTTTTGACTTCTTTCATTGTCGAACCTCCTTGGAGTTTCTATTTTAACGGATCTTTCGGCATTCGAGATAATAGCGCTTGTCGCGCGCGTTGCCCATGGAAAAGCTCTTTTTCGGCAGAGCACCGTTTTTGAGAACGGACAGGAAAAGGCCGCTCTTTTCCACCGGCGGCAGAAGTACCGCGGCGCAGCCCGGCTTTTCACCGAGAGAGCGCGCCGTGTCGTCGCCATGGATGTAGTCGATCGTCCCGCCGTGCGCTGCAATATACGCGCGGCAGAAGCTCTCCGCCGCGGCGACGCGCTCCCCAAGCGTTTTGTCCTTTGCTTCCCACTCCGCCCGGTGCGCGGCAAGCTCGGAGGCAAAGGCGGAGGTATCCGTATCGAAGATCACGCGGTGGATCGGCTCAAAATCGAGCGACGGCTCATGGATGTTCTCGATCTCCACGAGAGCGAAGCGCGCGGGGTCGGTCTGCCGTTCGTTCTCGGGCAGCGTTTCCCGCTTTTCCTCCCAGAACCGCTTGGCCGCGGCAAGCGAGTGGTTGCCGTCGCCTACGGCAAAGGTGAGCTTGCCGTTTTTGGCGGCATCCCCATATTTTTCCCGTTGAAGGGCGGCATTATCAAGCGAATCGAGCGCCGACTGCACGGCTGCTTTTGTCTCCCCGCTCACACGCCAACCGGCGATGTGGCCGCCGCCGAGCATAAGATCAAAATCGTAGACCTTTTCCAGCGTGTCCTTCGCCATTTCTGCCAGAGAGAGCACGCTGTCCGTCCGGTCATCCATCAGCAAAAGCGTGTGCGGCATTTCGAGCGGCGCGCCCCGGCGGATGTTCACGCGCGGCGGCAGGCGCTCCTCCACGGTGCCCTCCGTGGAGCGGACGCTCATCTGCAGCTTGCCGGTAAAATCGTACTGCTCAAGATCGAGCGCCGCGACGAGGCCACGTCGGATCCTTCCGTCCGGCAGCGTACGCTCAACATAGATAAAGCTGTCCGGGATCGTCTGAAAAACATCCTCCGCGAGATAGCAGCGCATGGTATCGGCAATGCGCGCGTCCGCCCCATCGGCGCGCGCGGTGTGCAGCCACGCTTCCGGCAGCATGAGAGAGAGGGTGCTCGGCTTATCCGCCGCGCGCTTTTCTGCTGCGGCCCAGTATTCCGGTTCGGACGTAAACTGATCGCACGCGATCACGCTCCACGCGCCCATATCCTCGGTGCGCGGGAGAAGGATATCCGTACTTGTAACGATATGCATAGGTCATGTCTCCTTAAAAAGAAAACCGGGAGACTATAATTATAATAGTCCCCCGGGGAAAATGTCAATCAGGTTCCGAGATACGCCTTTTTGACGGCCTCGTTGTTCAGAAGGTCTTTGCCCGCGCCGGAGAGCGTGATGCAGCCGGTCTCCATGACGTAGGCAGAGTCGGCGACCTTGAGCGCCATGTTCGCGTTCTGCTCGATGAGCAGGATGGAAACGCCCTGCCGGTTGATCTGACGGATGATCTCAAAGATATCGCGCACAACAAGCGGCGCGAGACCGAGCGACGGCTCGTCCATCATGATGAGCTTCGGGCGTGCCATAAGCGCACGTCCAACGGCCAGCATCTGCTGCTCGCCGCCGGAGAGCGTGCCGCCCGCCTGCCAAGAACGCTCGCGTAGGCGTGGGAAGAGATCGTACACCCATTGGATATCGCCGGAAATGTCATCATTACGGAGATATGCGCCGACCTTGAGATTTTCGAGCACCGTAAGATCCGGGAAAATATGCCGCCCTTCCGGGACGAGCGTGATGCCCTTTTTCACAATGGTCGTGGCGTCACGTCCGGTGATGTTGTCGCCGCGGAAGTTAATCGTGCCGCCGGAGGGCTTCACGAGACCGGCGATCGTGCGAAGCGTTGAGCTCTTGCCCGCGCCGTTTGCGCCGATGAGCGTGACAATTTCGCCCTCATGGACATCGAAAGAAATCCCCTTGACGGCTTCGATGCCGCCGTAGTTCACGCTGAGATCGTGAATGGAGAGAATTACATCGTTCATTCTTCCGCCACCCCCAGATACGCTTCGATAACTTTCGGATCGCCCTGCACAACGGCGGGCGTGCCCTGCGAGATAAGCTTGCCGAAATCGACCACATAGATGCGGTCAGAGAATTTCATAACGAGCTCCATATGGTGCTCGATCATGAGGATCGTGAGGTCGTATTTCTTTTTGATCTGCATGATAAACTGGCCAAGCTCTTCCGTCTCCTGCGGGTTCATGCCGGCAGCCGGCTCGTCGAGCAGGAGAAGCTTCGGATCGGTAGCGAGAGCGCGGGCGATCTCCAGCCGCCGCTGTAAACCGTACGGCAGGGACGTTGCGAGCTCGTTCCGGTATTGCGCAAGGTTCTGCTCTTCGAGCAGTTCCATTGTCTCTTTTTCCATGCGGCGATCCTCCGCCACGGAGATGCGCAGCGCCGCGCTGAATACGTTCTGCTTGGCGCGCATGTGCTTGGCCGTGAGAACATTTTCAAAAACCGTCATGGATTTCCACAGGCGGATGTTCTGGAATGTGCGCGCAATACCGAGCTTTGTGATCTGGTCCGGCGTCGGCTCGAGGATCTTCTCCTTGAGATACATCTCGGCGTTCATGCCCTGATAGTTCTTCTGCATTTTCCCGGTCGGGTGTGCGGAAACCATGAGCTGATCTTCAAAGAATATCTTGCCATTCGTCGGCTGGTATACACCGGTGATGCAGTTGAAGGCCGTCGTCTTGCCCGCGCCGTTGGGGCCGATGAGCGCAACGATTTCGCCCTTGTCAACGTTGAGCGAAAGGTTATTTACCGCCACAACGCCGCCGAATTGCATGGTGACGTTTTCCATACGGAGCATCGATTCACTCATAGTTTTCACCTCCGGAAACGGCCTTCTTTTTCCCGCCGAAGAGCTTTTTGCAGCGAGCCGCGATACGATCCCAGCTAAACTCCTTATCCCCCATAATGCCGGTGCGGAAGAACAGCACTACGACCATGAGAATCACGGAGAACACGACCATACGGAAGCCGGTCTTGAGCAGGGGCACACGGAAATTGCCGATGTAGGTTGTCTTATCAAGGAAACGCAGCCACCACTCTCGGCTCGCAATGACGAGAAATGCGGAGAGAATGCTGCCCGTCACGCTGCCCATGCCGCCGATGACGACGATGAGCAGGATAAAGTACGTCACGGCGATAGTGAACGTTGTGGAAGATACCGCACCGAGGAACATTGCCATCAGCGCGCCGCCGATGGCCGCAAAAAATGAGCTGATAATAAAGCTCATCTGCTTGTGCCTGGCAAGGTTGATGCCCATCGCCTCCGCGGCGATCTCGTCGTCACGGATGGCCTTGAACGCGCGGCCATAGGAGGAGTTGATAATCAGGACGATCAGCGTGATGCAGACGGCGACCACGATGAAAATGCCGTAATAGGACGAAAAGCCGGGGATCTTCGTCAGGCCAAGAGAGCCATTCGTGATGCGGTTGAGCGGCGAGGAGGCAACAACGATACGCACGACCTCGGCAAAGCCGAGCGTCGCGATGGCGAGATAGTCACTCTTGAGCTTGAGCACCGGCGCGCCGATGAGCGCGGCGAAGAGCGCGCCGATAACGCCGGCAGCAAGAAGCGCCACGATGATCGGCAGATGGAGATTTGCAAGCCAATCGGCAACACCATAGAGGTAGTACACGCCGGGGCGCGCCGCCGTGGGGATCGTGAAAATGGCGTAGGTATAAGCGCCAAGCGTCATGAAGCCCGCCTGGCCGAGAGAAAAGAGTCCCGTAAAGCCGTTGCAGAGGTTCATGGAAACCGCGAGCAGCGCATAAATCGCGCCAAGCTGCAAAACCGTGCGGAACATCGATGTGCGCGGCACCAGCTCACCGGCGCAGACGACGACCGCCGCAATGCAGAGAAAACCGATGGCGGAACAGATCGTTTTTTTCTTTTGACTCATGCTCACACCTTCTCTTTCAGCTTCTCACCGAACAGGCCGGTGGGACGGACAAGCAGCACAAGGATCAGCACAACGAACGTGAAAACGTCGCTGAACTCGGAATAGGCACTGCCCTTGATGAACGTTTCGCAAAGGCCTATGAGGAAGCCGCCCACCAGCGCGCCGGGAATGGAGCCGATGCCGCCGAACACCGCGGCGACAAAGCATTTGAGACCGGGCAGAGATCCGGCCAGCGGGTATACCGACGAGCGCGGGATAAAGTACAGCACCGAGCCGATCGCGGCCAGCGCGCTGCCGACGGCGAACGTAAAGCTGATAACGCGGTTGATCTTAATTCCCATAAGGCAGGATGTTTCAAAATCGCGGGAGACTGCGCGCATCGCCATGCCGATCTTCGTTTTGCGGATGAGGAACACCAGCGCCAGAACAAGGATCACCGTAAGGATCGGCGTAATGAACGTTACAAGTGTCGTGGATATCTCGCCGAGCTTCACCGTTTTGCTGAGGAAGCCCATCTCCGCATACGGATAGGACTTCGGCTGCGCCGTGAAGAGATAGGTGGCGAAGTTCTGCAAAAAGTACGAAACGCCGATGGCCGAGATCATGATGGACATACGCGGCGCATCGCGCAGCGGCTTATAGGCAATGCGCTCGATGAATACGCCGAGCAGCACCGTGAACAGCACGACAAGCAGCAGCGATATGTACCACGGGATGAGCAGGTCGGTCATGCATATGATCATGAAATAGCCCGCCATCATAAAAATATCGCCGTGGGCGAAATTGATAAGTCGAAGAATACCGTAAACCATCGTATAGCCGATGGCGATCAGGGCATATATACTGCCGATGGATATACCGTTCAGGCAGTTCTGGAGAAATGCCGTCATAGAGCTTGCCTCCTCTTTCGGGTTGCCGATGCGACGGGGTCAGGACGAATAAAGAGAATCGGCGGGATGACCCGCCGATTCAGATCAGTTTTGCGGAATACGAAATCAGGCAGCGGGAGTAAAGGTGCCGTCGGTCTTCTGCGTACCGACGAACTTGAAAGCGCCGTCGGACATGATCTTAATGTAAGCCATATCCTTGTTGGCATCGCCGTTCTCGTCGAAGGAAATGCTGCCGGTCACACCGTCAAAGGAGACCTTGGTAAGCGCATCGCGGACCGCTTCGCCGGTAATATCACCGGAGACACTCTTGAGCGCCTCGATGATGGCCATGTAAGCGTCGTAGCCAAGCGCGGAAACCGCGGCGACCGTGTCGTTGTTGCCGTTGAGCTTGAGCGCTTCGGCATCGCCGTTCAGATATGCCTTGAAGCCCTGGACGAACTCGGAGGCACCGGCGTCGTTCTCGTCGAAGAAGGTGGACAGCGCAACGCCTTCGCAGTTTTCCACACCGGCGTTTTCCATGATGGTGGCGTTCTCCCAGGTATCGCCCGCCATGATACGGGCCGTGATGCCCATATCACGCGCCTGCTTGATGATGATGCCGGCGGTCGTGATGGAGGACGGGATGAACAGCACATCGGGGTCTGCCGCCTTGGCCGCGGTCAGGATCGCATTGAAGTCGGTCTCGTTGGTGTTGTAGGTGCCGGTGTAAACGACCTCGCAGCCTTCCATCTTGGAAAAGGCGTCAGCAAAGTAGTTCGCAAGGCCGGTGGAGTAGTCGTCGCCGTTCTGCATGATGACGGCGGCCTTCTTGCAGCCTTCGTTGTTGGCATAGCTCGCCATAACGGTTCCCTGGAACGGGTCAAGGAAGCAGACGCGGAAGTAGTAGTCGTTGCCGAGGGTTACCTGGGGGTTCGTGCAGGAGCCGCCGATGGCGGGGATCTTCGCCTGCTCAAACGTGGAGCCGGCGGCGATGGACACGCCGGAGCCGTAGGAGCCGATGACAGCGATGACGCCGCTGCTCACAAGGTTCTGCGCGGCGGTGACAGCCGCGGTCTTGTCGGACTGGTTATCGACCTCAACGAGCTCGATCCTGTATTCCTTGCCGTTGACCGTCACGCTGGGGACGACCTGGTTGGCATAGCGCGCGCCGAGCACTTCCTGCATACCGCCGGCGCCGTTCTCGCCCGTGGCGGGCTCAAAGATGCCGACCTTCAGCACATCGCCTTCCATGGCGGCCGCCGGGGAATCGCTGCTTCCGCAGCCGGCAAGCATCGCGCAGAGCATGCACGCGCAAAGGACAATAGACAAAAACTTTTTCATGGTTTTTCCTCCCTCTCCGGAATACGCAAAGTCCGTATATCGCGGACAATTGTGTTTCCATTTCAAATATGACGGTAGTATAATACCGCCGGGAGGAAATTGCAACCCTTTTTTTCGCTAAATCGAGAAAAAATTTCAAACACTCTCTTGGTTATCGTGCATGGATACGTGCGGTGTGGCTCGGTAATCGCCGTCCGCAGACTGTAAATCGCGGTTCTCCCAGCCGAGGACATAGAGATCGTGCGCCCGGCTCCCGAGGTCGAACACGCGCCGGACGGCCTCATTTTCGTCTCTGACACGCGCACTTTTGACGATGACCGGCAGAGCCGCGTGCGTTTTCATCTCCCGCAGCAGCGCGGCTCCCTGTGCGTCAAACGCCAGGACGCGAAGGTATGGCGGCACGTTGCCGGCGTCTCCGGCGCGCACGCCGAGCGCAGCGCACATCACCATGCGGCGCAGCCGCGCGTGGGCGTACCGTTTGGATTTGGCGAGATCGGCGATCTCTTCGGGCGATGCGCCGCGCCGCGCGGCCTCATAAAGCCGGAAGTGCAGCCCCTCCGCTGCATCCGGCACTGCGGAAAAATCCTCCGGTGTTTTCTCCCGCAGCCGGGAAAGGCAGGCGATCCGCAGACTCTCCGGGGAGACGAAGCCGCGCCCAGCCTCGTCCGCGCGGTGAAAGGCGTCCCACGCCTCCTCCGGGATGCGCCCGGAAAGGCTCACCCCTTCGCGAAGCAGCGCGCGCAGCTCGGAGGCGCTCCCCGCGCCGTCATGGATCGAGCCCTCCCGCCGGATCGGAATATATTTAAATGTATGTCCGAGCTTTGCTGCCGCGCGGATATATTCGACAGCCAGAAGATCGTTCGGCGTATCGAGCACCGCCGCGGTATCCCCGAGCAGCACGCGCGCCGCCTTTACGCGCGCTGCGGCAAAAGGCGCACCGCCGGTGAGCGACGCCTTCAGCTCTTCGGAAAACGCCGGCGTATCGAGTGCTGCCGCCGTCCTTTCCAGCGCGAGAAGATCGCCGCTCTCACTGCCGAAGGAGAGCGAGTCGATAACGCCGGTTGCTCCGAGCAGACCCACGCCGCCGCGCGCAAAGCCCTCGGCGGAGGAAAGGCTCCACGGCAGCGGCAGCTCGATCACGAGCGACACGCCGCCGCGCACGGCAGCTGCCGCGCGGGTAAATTTATCGTAAGAGGCCGCCTCGCCGCGCTGCACGAAATCGCCGGACATGACCGCGACAACGGGCGTATCTGCCCCGCAGATTTCGCGGATTTTCCGTATCTGATACTGGTGTCCGCCGTGAAACGGGTTATATTCCGCAACGATCCCGACCGCTTTCATAAGAATCCATCCTTTTTACTCTTGCGTTTTGGAGAAAAGAACGCTAAAATAGATATTTGTGAAACAATGATACCCTGATGCGGTAAAATTTTCAACATGGAAAGGATCCCGAAAATGAAGATTCTGGTTATCAACGCCGGCAGCTCTTCGCTGAAGTATCAGCTCATCGACATGGAGAACGAGTCTCTGCTCGCCAAAGGTCTCTGTGAGCGCATCGGCATCGACGGCCGCCTGACCCACAAGCCCCAGAACGGCAAGCCCGTTTACGAAGCGGACGTTCCGTTCCCCACCCACAAGGAAGCCATCGAGGCCGTTCTCGAAAAGCTGACCAGCAAGGAATACGGCGTCGTTGAGACGATGGCGGAGATCGGCGCTGTCGGCCACCGCGTGCTCCACGGCGGCATCGAGTTCACCGAGTCCTGCGTCGTAGACGACGCCTGCGAAGCCGCGATCAAAAAGTGCTTCCCCCTCGGGCCTCTGCACAACCCCGCCAACCTTATGGGCATCAAGGCGTGCCAGGCGGCGATGCCCGGCGTGCCGCAGGTCGCCGTGTTCGACACCTCCTTCGGCATGTCCATGACGCCGGAAGCGTATATCTACGCCATTCCGTATGAGTACTACGAGAACGACTCCATCCGCCGCTATGGCTTCCACGGCACGTCCCACCGCTTCGTGTCTGCCCGTGCCTGCGAGATCATGGGCAAGAAGGGCACGCGCGTCATCAACTGCCATCTCGGCAACGGCTCCTCCATCTCCGCGAGCGTCGACGGCAAGTGCGTCGATACCTCCATGGGTCTTACGCCTCTCGAGGGTCTGCCGATGGGCACCCGCTCCGGCAACCTTGACCCCGCCATTCTCCAGTTCATCATGAACAAGTACGGCTACACCGCCGACGAGATGCTCAACATCCTCAACAAGAAGTCCGGCGTGCTCGGCATTTCCGGCGTCGGCTCCGACTTCCGTGATCTCGAGAAGGCTTCCACGGAAGGCAACGAGCGTGCGCAGCTCGCTCTCGATAAGTTTGCTTACGAGGTCCGCAAGTATATCGGCTCCTACGCGGCGGCCATGGGCGGCGTTGATATCATCACGTTCACCGCCGGTGTTGGCGAGAACAGCCCCGACATGCGCGAGAGCATCTGCAAGGGTCTTGAGTTCCTCGGCGTCCACGTTGATCACGAGAAAAACCAGGTTCGCGGCAAGGAGACCGACATCTCCGCCGCCGACAGCACCGTGAAGGTGTACGTCATCCCGACGAACGAAGAGCTGATGATCGCGCGCGACACGCTCTCCCTCGTCACGAAGTAAGGCTTTATCCCGCCCGCCCCCTGCTTTTCCGGCCGGGGGCGGCTTTTTTATCCGGAGGTTCAACATGAAAAAATGGAAACCGTTCCTATGTGCGGCGCTCTCGGCGCTGCTTTTGACGGCGCTTACCGCACCGGCCTATGCTGCGGAGGAGGATACTGTGCTCCAGTTTGACGAAAACGGGGAATTTCGTATTTTGATCGTTGCCGACACGCAGGACACCGCCGCGCCGCACGAGGCAACGCTCCGTCTGCTCAACGCCGAGCTTGACGCTGCCGATGCCGATCTCGTCGTATTCACCGGCGATCAGGTGCATGGCCCGTCCGTCCGCACCACAGAAGCGATGGGAAAGGCGCTCGACGCTATTCTCGCGCCCGTGGCCGAGCGCGGCATCCCCTTTGCCGCCGTTTTCGGCAACCACGACGATGAGGGCGGCGTGAGCAAGGAGACACAGCTCGCCATTTATCGGAGCTATCCCGGCTGCCTTATGTCCGCCGGGCCGGACGATATCACCGGCTGCGGGAACTATAATCTTCTCGTCTGGTCCTCGGACGGCAGCCGCCCGGTGTGCAATCTCTGGTTTCTTGACAGCGGGACCTACGGCGAGAAGGGCGTTTCCAAGTACGCCCGCGTCGAGCAGGATCAGATTGACTGGTACACCTCGACTGCCGCGGCGCTTGAGGAGCAGTACGGCGAAAAGCTCCCCGCCTACCTCTTCCAGCACATCATCGTCCCGGAGATTTATGATCTTCTGACGGAGGTTCCCGCCTCGGAGAAAAAGGCCGAGGGCGTCGTTGAGGGCTATTCCAGCCGCTCGGGACACTATTACAAAATGGGTGAAGGCTTCACCGCCGGGCATCTCGGCGAAGCGCCCTGCCCGCCGGATATTCCCTCCGGGGAGTTTGCCGCGATGCGCGATACCGGCGACGTGGTGGCGGCGTTCTTCGGCCACGATCACAAAAACGACTTTGCCGGAACATATGAAGGTATCGATCTCGTGAATACGACGAGCACCGGCTTTTATATCTATGGTGAGCGTGAATACCACGGCGCGCGGCTGGTCATACTGCACGAGAACGCCCCCGCGGAATACGAGACCGAGATGCTCTATTATAAGGATCTCGTCTCCGAGCCGCTGCCCGGCGGTCTCACCTCCGTGCACGGCAAATATGTGGAGAATATCGTGATCGCCGCCGTTGCCGCTCTTCTTGTAGTCATCGGCGCGGGTGTATTTGCGGGCGTTCGCATCGCCAAACGGAAAAAGCAGAAAAAACAATAAGATTTAGCGGATGATCCGTTGAAAAACGCTAAATCTTGTGTTGACAAGCTATTTTCAGCGTGGTATAGTATCAGAGCCGCATTGAAAGGGTAACTAAGTGAGGGCAACCTCCGCCCGGGAGAGCGAGTCTGCAAGAAAGGCAGGATGTAAAATGAAGCACGCAGTTATCATGACCGGCGGTAAGCAGTACCGCGTCGCCGAGAACGACGTTATCTACGTCGAGAAGCTCAACGTTGCCGATGGCGAGACCGTCACCTTTGATCAGGTTCTGGCCGTTGTCGACGAGGGCGTCAACGTGTTCGGCACCCCCGTTGTGGAAGGCGCCACCGTGACCGGCAAGATCATCAAGACCGGAAAGAGCAAGAAGATCCGTGTCTACAAGATGAAACCCAAGAAAAACTACCGTCGCACGCAGGGCCATCGTCAGCCCTACACGAAGGTGGAAATCACCGCGATCAACGCTTGATCCGTACTATTTGACTATTGGAGGTGTGATTTAAATGGCACATAAAAAAGGCATGGGCAGCACCCGCAACGGTCGCGACAGCGAGTCGAAGCGTCTGGGTGCGAAGCGGGCCGACGGTCAGTTCGTTCTGGCCGGCAACATCCTTGTCAGACAGCGCGGAACGAAGATTCACCCCGGCACCAACGTGGGCATCGGCGGAGACGACACTCTCTACGCCCTCGTGGACGGCACCGTGAAGTTTGAGCGCATGGGCAAGGACCGCAAAAAGGTCTCTGTTTACGAAATCGCGCAGTAATTACCCAAAGAGACCGACGGGCTCGTCGGTCTCTTTTTATTTTCAAAGACAGGTGGAACACGCATGAGCTACGGATTTGTAGATAAAGTCACCATCAGCGTTTACGCCGGCAAGGGCGGTGACGGTGCCGTCACCTTCCACCGCGAGAAATTTGTCGCGGCGGGCGGGCCGGACGGCGGCGACGGCGGACGCGGCGGCGATGTGATCCTCGTTGTGGACGATCATATGTCCACGCTGATGGATTTCCGCTATAAGCGTAAATTTACCGCGGCCAACGGAAAAAACGGTCTCAACAAGCGCTGCTCCGGCAAGGACGGCGAGAACGTCACGATCCGCGTGCCGCGCGGCACGCTCGTGCGCGACAAGGCCACCGGCGGCATCATGGCCGACATGTCCACGGGCGAGCCGTTCGTCGCCGCCCGCGGCGGGCGCGGCGGCTGGGGCAACCAGCATTTTGCCACGCCGACGCGGCAGGTGCCCCGCTTTGCCAAGCCCGGCATGCCCGGCGAGAGCCATGAGCTCATTCTGGAGCTCAAGCTGCTCGCAGACGTCGGTCTTGTCGGCTTCCCGAACGTCGGCAAATCGACGCTGCTCGCGAGTGTTTCCCGCGCGCGGCCGAAGATCGCGGACTATCACTTCACGACCCTCTCCCCCAATCTCGGCGTTGTCTACGTGGCCGAGGGTGCTTCCTTTGTGCTGGCGGATATCCCCGGCATCATCGAAGGCGCGAGCGAGGGCGCGGGACTTGGCCACGATTTTCTCCGCCATATCGACCGCTGCCGTCTGCTCATCCACGTGGTAGACGTCGCCGGGAGCGAGGGACGCGACCCCATCGAGGATTTTGAAACCATCAACCGTGAGCTTGCGGACTACTCCCCCACGCTCGCCTCGCGCCCGCAGATCGTCGCAGCGAACAAGTGCGATCTGCTCGGCGATGACCGCGAGCCGATCGAGCGGCTGAAAAAGCACGTGGAAGAGCAGGGCTATGAGTTTTTCGAGCTCTCTGCCGCCACGACAGCCGGAACGAAAGAGCTCATGCAGCGCGCCGCTGCCATGCTCTCTACGCTCCCGCCGATCGCGGTATACGAGCCGGACTATGTTCCGCCCGCGCCCGATCTCGGCTCGCCCGAGGATGTGGAGATTGAAGAGGACGACGGCGTCTGGTATGTCTCCGGTCCCTGGATGGATCGCCTTGTTTCGACTGTCAACTTCACCGACTATGAAAGCCGGATGTATTTTGACAAGTCGCTGCGCGACGCCGGGATCTACGAGCGCATGGAAGCGCTCGGCATCCACGACGGCGACACCATTTCCATCTGCGGCATGACGTTTGAATACAAATCATGAAATATTATTCACAAACCCTCTTCCCGAACGGGAGAGGGTTTTGTGTTTTTTCGCCGATTCTGTCTTTCCATTGCTAAAGTGTATTGACAGACCAAAACCATAGGGATATAATGCAGACAACTTGATTCCAGTGGGAAGGAGCTCAGCCAATGCGTCGTACGTTCGCCAGCATGATGACCGAGATGTGCATGAACATGATGATGTGCATGCGCAGCTTTGCTGCGCGTTCCGATGGCCATTTGCTGACTGCTTTTCAGGGATAAAAAGGCGCAGTCCGGGAAAACCGGGCCTGCGGTTTTGTGAAGCGGGATGCCAAAATGGCAGCCTGCTTTTTTGTTTGTTAGGAGGGTTCGCTTTTGATCCAGCTTCAGAACGTGACCAAGGACTTCGGCGAAGGCGAGGGACAGATCCACGCCGTACATGACATTTCCCTCACGATCGAGGACGGCGAAATATTCGGTATCATCGGCCTTTCCGGCGCGGGCAAATCCACGCTGGTGCGGTGCATCAACCTGCTGGAGCGTCCGACCTCCGGCTCCGTGATCGTAGACGGCAAGGATCTTACGAAGCTTCCCCAAAAGGAGCTGCTGCTCATCCGCCGCTCGATCGGGATGATCTTCCAGGGCTTCAACCTTCTCGCGCAGCGCACCGTTCTCCAGAACGTGTGCTACCCGCTGGAAATTGCCGGATGGAAGAAAAAAGAGTCTGTGGAACGCGCCATGGAGCTTCTCTCTGTTGTCGGCCTTGCCGACCGCGCCAAGGCATATCCCTCGCAGCTCTCCGGTGGACAGAAGCAGCGCGTGGCTATCGCCCGCGCGCTGGCAACAAAGCCCCGGTACCTTCTCTGCGACGAAGCCACGAGCGCGCTCGACCCTACGACCACACAGTCGATCCTCTCTCTTTTGAAAGAGATCAACCGCACAATGGGCGTCACGGTGGTCGTCATCACACATGAGATGCGCGTCATTGACCAGATCTGCGACCGCGTGGCTGTCATCGACCATGGCCAGATCGCCGAGCTCGGCGCAGTGAGCCAGGTGTTCACCAATCCGCAGTCCAAAATCGCCCGCGAGCTGATCCTCCCCGGCGTCAGCATCGCTCCGGTATTCACCCCCGGCGGAAAACGAATCCGCCTCGCCTTCAACGGCGAAACAACGCGGCACCCCGTTGTGGCCAGCCTCATCATGGAGTGCCAAACCCCGGTCAACATCGTCTCCGCGGACATCCGCGAGATCGACGGCAAAATTTATGGGCAGACGATCCTGGAGCTTCCCGCCGACGAAGCGAGCGCCGAGCGCGCCCGCGCGTGGCTGAAGCAGGACGGCGTCTCCTTTGAGGAGGTGTGATGGGATGTTTTCCGATATGTTTGTAAAGCTCTGGCAGCAGAATCTGTTTCTGCTCGGCGTATGGCAGACGATTTATCTTACCGTGATTTCCACGGTGTTTGCCTATGTCCTCGGCCTGCCGCTGGGTCTGCTTCTCTGCGTGAGCGATAAGGATGGCATCCATCCGATGCCGGTGCTCAATAAAATTCTCAGCATCCTCATCAACGCTTTCCGAAGCGTGCCGTTCATCATTCTCATGGTGGCGATGCTGCCGGTGGCAAAGTTCATCGTCGGCACGTCGCTCGGCAACAAGGCCGTGATCGTAACGCTCGTAATCGCCGCGGCACCGTACGTGGCGCGCATGGTTGAATCCTCCATCAAGGAGGTTGACAAAGGCGTGATCGAAGCCGCTGAAGCGATGGGAACGCCTCGGTTCCAGATCATCACCAAGGTGCTCGTCCCGGAAGCGAAGCCCTCGCTCATCACCGGCGCCGTCATCTCGATGGTCACGGTGCTCGGCTACTCCGCCATGGCCGCCACGATCGGCGGCACCGGCCTCGGCCAGATCGCCATCGTCTACGGCCACCAGCGCTTCAATCAGGATATCATCTGGTTCGCGGCGCTGCTGTGCATCATCATTGTTCAGGTCATTCAGGAAGTCGGAATGTACATTGTCCGCAAAACGGATAAACGCACCTCCGCCTGATGATATAAAAACCATTCAACAGAATCCAAAGAAAAGGAGATACATCAAAATGAAAAAAATTCTTTCTGTCGTCCTCGCTCTCGCGCTGCTGCTCGCGCTGGCCGCCTGCGGCTCCGCCTCCACCCCTGCTGCGAAAGAGACCATCAAGGTCGGCGCTTCCTCCACCCCGCACGCCGAAATCCTTGAGCAGATCAAGCCCATCCTCGCCGAGGAAGGCTACGATCTCGAGATCGTTATTTACGACGACTACGTCCTGCCCAACACCGCTCTCGAGGACGGCGAGCTTGACGCCAACTACTTCCAGCACACCCCGTATCTGAACAGCTTCAACGCCAGCAACGGCACGCACCTCGTCTCCGCCGGTCTCATCCACTACGAGCCGTTCGGTCTCTTCGGCAACGGCGTTTCCTCTCTTGACGAAGTCGCCGAGGGCGCTACCATTCTGATCCCCGCCGACGACAGCAACGAGACCCGCGCTCTGCTCCTCCTCGCCCAGGAAGGACTCATCACCCTGCCGGAGGACGCTTCCGCGGAAAAGGGCGTCAGCCATCTCGATATCGTTGACGCGAAGGGCTACAACGTTGTTCCCGTCCAGGCCGACACCGTCCCGACCCAGCTCGCCAACAGCGACGCCGGCACGCTCGCCGTCATCAACGGCAACTACGCGCTGGCCGCCGGTCTGAAGGTCGCCGACGCTCTCGCCGTTGAGGACGCCTCCGGCGATGCCGCCCAGACCTACGCCAACATCGTCGCCGTCCGCGAGGCCGACAAGGACAACGCCAAGACTGCCGCGCTCGTCAAGGCTCTCCAGTCCGACACCGTGAAGAACTACATCGCCGAGACCTACAACGGCGCTGTCGTCGCGATCTTCTGATGATTCCTTAATATGTCAAAATCGCCGGAGCTTAAAGCTCCGGCGATTTTTCACTATGTCAACAAATTGGACTTTATCTTTTCGTTTGCTTTCCGATTTTTACTGACGAGATAATAACATATATTATAGCGCCGACAATCAAAGGGATTTCAATCAGCAGCAATTTCTTGATCTGAATCGCTATAGATAGAGCGCCGACGAAAAATACTACACCCAGGAGGCAAAACACAATAGCAGATTGCCTGTAATAAGGCTTTTTCTTCATTCGTGCACGCTCATCTTTTGTGGCAAACAGATATGCGTTATTAAACAGAAACCCTTTTTCCGCAAACTGACATACACTAATGAGTACACAGAAGACCATAAGAATGAAGTTGATAATGATCCCGATCCAGTCTGCAGTAGTCATATTCACCCTCCAAATTCCGATTTGTCCAATCTATGGCTTGCATTATTTCAAAAAAAGCCACAGCAATACAATACCGCCGTGGCTGTTCTTGTTCAGGATCACTCTTCGTCATGCCAGCCGTCCCAGACGGGGCGACCGGTGTAGTGCTTGGGCTCTTCTTCGCCGCGCAGGACGCGCAGCACGCCCGCGGCGAGCGCCTCGTGCTCGACCTCGCCGGGATAGGTGCTCACCGGCGCGATCCACTCGCAGTGCTCGCGGATGGTCTGCGTGACGTCCTCAAAGCGGAGGAGGCCGCCGGTGAGGAGGATGCCGTCCACCTTGCCGCTGAGAACCGTCGCCATAGCGCCGATGTACTTGACGATCTGGTATTTCATGCCGCCCCAGACGCGGATGGCCTTTTTATTTCCCTCTTCGGCCATTTTATGGACAGCGTCGGAACTGGAGGTGCCGAAGTGGCTCACAAAACCGCCTGTGCGGGTACAGAGCTTTTTGACCTCGTCGATGTCCTTGTCGCGGACGTATTCGAGAATGTCCGCCACGGAGACCGAGCCGATACGCGTCGGCGTATAGGGGCCGTCGCCGCCGGCGGCGTCGTTGCAATCGATGATGCGGCCGTGCCGGTGCGCCGATACGGAAATGCCGCCGTCAATGTGGCAAACGATGAAATTGCAGTCCTCGTACTTTTTGCCGAGAACGTGCTTCGCGTGGTGCATTGCAACGCCGCGGAGATTGAGCGCGTGCATGTTGGTGTGGCGCGGCACATCGGCAATGCCGGTCATGCGCGCCATGTCGCACAGCTCGTCCACGCACGGAGGATCGACCATGAAGATCTCGCCGCCGAACTCCTTTTGCAGCTCGCGCGCGAGCTGCACGCCGAGATTGGACGGGTGCTCCATGCCGCCCTTTCCGGCGGCGGTATCCGCGATGAGCTTATCGTCGATGGCGTAAACGCCGCTCGGCACCGGATAGCAGCTGCCGCCGCGGCCGACGATGGCGTCCACGTCCGAAAGATCAATGTGGTTTTCGCTCAGAAAGTCCATGATGACCTTCTTGCGGTACGGCAGCTGCGAATTCACCGTGGGGAATTGCAGAAGCACGGAGGCGTCGTGGAACACGTTGGTTTCCAGAATCTTGCGGTCGTTTTCGAAAAGCGCCAGCTTCGTTGAGGTGGAACCGGGGTTGATAACGAAAATCTTATAGTTTTTCATCGCGCAGCAAAACCTCCATGATCTCTGTATAGTACCGTTCGGCATTTTTTCGGAAATTCTTTTCGAGCTTTTCCGCCTGCTCCTCCCCGCCGCAGAGCATTTGCAGACTCAGTATCTCGCCCAGTCCGTCAGAGAGGGTCAGATGCACGCGGCAGGCGTTGTCCGCCGTTTCGTGCTCAGCGGTGATCATCGCGCGGCGGCGCAGCTCGTCCGCGACCGGCTTGATATTCTTTTCCATCTTCTGCCGGACGGTCATCGGCAGGCTGCTCTCCACGATATCGCAGTTTCGCGCACCGCGCTCGGAGATCTTATAGAAGTTTCCCTCCTGCTCCACCTGATGGGAATCTACGAGCTCCGCGAGGCATTCGGAGTATTCAAAATACCCGGCATTGCCCTCGGAGAGCACGAGATCCGTGAGCATTTCCCGTGTCACGGCATCCGGCAGACGGCGCAGAACAAAAAGAATGAGAATTTTTATATCGAGCTTTTCCTGAAAGTTCTGGTATCCTTCCATGCGCGATTCTCCTCTTTATTTATATAGAGTAAGTATATCACCTTTTCCAAACTGCGTCAATCGGCACATTGCCGCGCCGCGCGCATAGACTGTACTGAACTTTGTTAAAGGAGGAATTCCGATATGGCAGACAGGGTCGTACCCGGTCCGGTGGACAGCTCCGCGTGCGTTCGCGAGGCTGTTTGCATCCATACGAAGAAAATATACTCCAGCTGCCGGGATAAGGACTGCGTGGAAGATCTGCGGGTGTTCCCGACGCGGACGTCGCAGGGCTACATAGAAAACGCCTTCAGCATCCGCCCGAAAAGCGCCGAACTGCTCTATGCCGGGGTGAACGTGGAGGAGATCACGTTCAACCGCGGGTACTACACGGTGGACGTCACGTATTTTTACCGCGTCACCGGCGAATGCGTCCCGAACGCGAAAACCGTCACCGGCCTTTGCGTATTCAATAAGCGCGTCATTCTCTTCGGCAGCGAAGGGAGCGTCAAGGTCTATACCTCCGACGGCGAGATCACCACACAGGCCGATCAGCCCGTCGGCGTTGTGGAAGCCGTCGATCCGATCGCACTTTCGATGCAGATCACCGAAAAGGACTGCGCCACGCCGCTCGACCGCATCCCGGAAGTCCCGGCCAACATTCTCGCCGCGTTCCCGGAGGAGCTGGTGCTCACCGACTCCAACCGTCTCTGGTACGCTACGCTCGGCCAGTTTTCTCTCATCCGTCTCGAGCGCGACAGCCAGCTTGTCATCCCGGTCTACAACTACTGCGTCCCGGAAAACGAGTGCGTCGGCACGACGGACGACGATCCGTGCACGCTCTTCGGGCGCATCCGCTTCCCGGTGGAGGAGTTTTACCCGCCCGACAATCTCTCCTCGTGCGACAGCTACCGGAGCCTGCTCCAGTAACCATCCATATGTGCGAAAGCGCCGGAACGATCGTTGTTCCGGCGCTTTTCCTGTGGTGCTCTGCTTTTATTCCCCGCGCACCCGGCGGATAACAGCGGCGCAGTGCGCCTCGTCGTACAAAACCGGGACAGGATAGGTCGGGTTTGCCTCCCGCAGTGCCCAGGCGACCATCTGCGGGATGTCCTCCTCGCGGATCACGTCCAGATGCTCGGGGATACCCATGCGTGCATTCATGGCACGGATCGCCGCAATGAATGCCTCGCTCTTCTCGCGCGCGGTGCCGGTCGTTTTTGTGCCGGTGATCTCGGCAAGCCGGGCGAGCTTTTCTTCTGCCGCTGCGCCGTAGTCCTCCAGAACGATGGGGAGAATGACGGCGTTTGCCAGACCATGCGCGGTATTATAGAGCCCGCCGAGCGTGTGCGCAATGGCGTGGACGTTGCCAACGCCCGCACGAGTAAAGGCCACCCCCGCCTTGAACGAGGCCAGCAGCATTTCCTGCCGCGCTTCGAGATCGTGACCGTCTTTGTACGCCCGCTCGAGATAGCGGAAGATCGCCGCCGTCGCCTCCTCGGCGCAGCGGTCAGTCTCCTTCGTTGTGCTGTGAACGCTGACATACGCCTCCACTGCATGGGTGAGCGCATCCATACCGGTCTGCGCCGTCGTCGCCGGGGGAAGCTCCTCGGTGAGGACAGCGTCGAGCACGGCGTAGCGCGGCACAAGGCAAAGATCCATAATGGCGTGCTTGTGGTGCGTTTTCTCGTTGGTGATAACGGCGGCGATCGTTGTCTCCGAGCCGGAGCCGGCGGTCGTCGGCACGGCGATGAACGGCGACAAAGCGTGCATGACCTTGAAAAGCCCCGTCAGCTGCTCCACGGTGCGGTTGGGCCGCACGATGCGCGCCGCCGCGGCCTTGGCCGTGTCCATCGGCGAGCCACCACCGACGGCGAGGAAGCCGTCGCACCCCTCGGCGAGATAGAGCTCTCGCACCTGCTCGATAATTCCGATCGTCGGATTGGCGCGCACGCCGTCAAAGTGGACAACAGCGATCCCCGCAGTCTCGATCTTCGCGCGAATCGGCGGGACAAGCGACGCGCCCGTATGTCTGCCGGATACGATCATCACCTTTTTCACACCGCAGCCGCGCAGCAGCTCCGGGATTTTCTCCGTGCTGCCTGCCCCGCTCACGATCTCCGGCTTGCGCCAGGGCAGAACGCGCGAGCCGAGGTCAAATACGGTCTGATAGGCGCGGTAGTAGAATCGTTTCATCGCTTTCATGCTGTTCATCCCTTTCGCATTATTATTTTCTAAGTGCGTGGAGCGAGCCCGTTACGGCGCGGTGCGCACCGAGAGCGCGAAGCATGGCGCAGATTTGTTCACCGCGCTCCATAAGTTCGGGTGTGTCCGCCTGGTTGATAAAAAAGATCGGGTCATAGCGTCCGTACCCTGCCCAGAGAAGCTCCGCCATATGCGTCTCGGTAAGCCGGTCCCCGGAGACATCAACGACGTCCTTTGCAAGCGCGTGCCGGTGAACGATCTCCGCCGGATGCTTTCCCAGCGCGGAAAGCCCCGCCACAACGACCGTATGCGTCGTTTCCGGGCGGATCACCGGCTCCCACGCCGCCGGGAATTTTACCGGCAGACGGCGCGCACCGTCTGCCTCGATGATAACGGAGGCCGCCTCGCGGCAGAGAAAGCGCATTGCTTCTTCCTCCGGCGCACCGAACCTGCGCTCCTCCGCAAGAAATACGCCGGACGAAACGATTTTCCCTTCCCGCCACGCCGCGCGGCACACCTCCTCTGAAAACGGAACGGAGAGAACGACGTCCGCGTCGGACGGCGGCATAATGTGCGTTGTGGTAAAAAGTGCCGTCGGCATCAGCGCCTTTGTTTCGCGCGCAAGCGCGTACATCAGCGTCGTTTTCCCGCCGCCGCCGCAGAGAGAAACAACATGTTTCTCCCGCGTTGGCAGGCCGAGCAGTTCATGCAATACCATGCTCTTTTCTCCCCCTCACTTCGCCTTCGGCAGACTCCAGCGGTAATGCGCCGCAAGAAGCCGAAGCGTGAGCGTTACGGCGGCGCCGATGAGCATGGCGGGCATCTGCCCAATACTCCAGAGCAGGATGCACGCCACCGCGCCGAGAATGGACGCCGTTGCATAGAAATGCTTGACGAAGATATATGGAGGCGATCCGGCGAACATATCGCGCAGCACACCGCCGCCGCAGCCGGTGACAACGCCGACAAAGATGGCGAGAAAGGCGTTCAGCTCGCCCGTGGCTATGTACGCCGTCTGCACGCCGACGACGGTAAAGATACCGAGACCGATCGCGTCAAAGATCAAGAGTGCCGTATCGTACAGCTTCTCGTTCCAATGCAGCAGCCGCCGCACCGGCGGCAGAAAGATGAGCGCCGATACGGCGATCGCCGTGAGCGCATATCCCGGCGACTGAAACGCCGCGGGCGGCGTGATGCCCAGAATGAGATCGCGCAATATGCCGCCGCCGACCGCCGTCGTCATGCCGAGGATCGTCACGCCGAAAATGTCCATTTTCTTCGATATGGCAACGACCGCGCCGGAAACCGCAAATGCGATCGTGCCGATGATCTCAAAGGCAACAAAAAGACTCATGTTCCCTCGCCTCCTAATTGGCTACGCCGTGATGCACCGCCGGGGTGGTGAGATCGAGTGCACGGAAGGAATACCCGTTCTGTATGCCCCAGGAGAGAATATCCTCCACGGCGTCTACGCTGAAATCGTTGGTGTCGTGCTGCAATACAACGGAATAATCGTGCTTCGGCACGCCATCCATGATGTTCGCCGCAACTGTATAGCGCGTGGCGTTGGACGCGGTGTCCGCCGCGGACACGTTCCAGTCAAAGTAGGCATAGCCCATGTCATTCAAATCGTTCGTAAGGCGCGTCATGATGCCGGGATTATACCGGCTTACGGTATTCGAGCTGCCGCCCGGGAAGCGGACAAGCTTTGTATATTCGCCCGTCTGCTCAAAAATGATCTCCTGCATCCGGCAGAGATCGGAGAAATACGCCTCCTCGCTCTGATAGATGGCGTTATAGTCGTGCGAGGCGCTGTGGATACCGATAGTGTGGCCGCGCCGGGCGATCTCGCCGATGCAGTCGGTATATCCTTCGTGGAAATCGGTCACGAAAAACGTCGCCTTGACGCCGTAGGCATCCAGAATGTCAAGAAGCCGCTCCGTATTGGCCGAAGGGCCGTCATCAAACGTGAGATACACCGTTTTATTCTCCGGCGTGACCGTATCGGGGCGATCCGCCGCCGTGACGATCACGCGGCGCGTGACCGTCGCCGTCCGGCCGTCACTATCCGTGACGGAATAGGTGACGCTCCCCTCGCCGGTATGATAAGCGTTCACGTCCATAGTGCAGACAATTTGCGCCGTAAGATCACCGTCGCGGTCATCCAGCGCTGTGCACCCGGGGTCATCATATCCGCCCGGCTGCGCCGGATAGAAGAGCGGATCGTCGCCGAGAAGCGTCAATACCGGCGCGGCGTTCGGCGCGATCGTCGGCGCGGCGGTGGGCGCTGGTGTCTCCGTCGGCACGGCGGTGGCGCTTACCATGGCGGGCGCGACGTTTTGATGGTTTACATAATATAATCCCACGCCGCAAAATGCAGCGAGAGCGCAGCCCGCAGCGATAAGCGCCAGACCGAGCTTTCGATTTTTCTCCATAGCGTTTCCTTACTCTTTCCCGGCGTTTTTCCCGGCACGCCGCAGCGCCTCCGCCACGGCGTCGGAGCGTTCGCGGCGGTTGAGCCGCCGAAGCGTTTCGCGGATCTCCTCCCCCGCCTGCATCACTTCCGTATGGAAGCTGTCGGCAGAGAGGCGGAGCGCACCCTGTCCAAGAACAATGAGCTGCTCCATGCCGTCGGAGGTCGCAACGCGCACGCGGTGGTTTTTGGCAATCTCGTGCGAGGTTTTTTCGATATAGGCGTCCGCCGTTTCCGCTTCCTTTGTATAGACAACGTGGATATTATTATATGCCACGATCTCTTCCTTGTGAAACGGAACGCGGTAGGCATCAAAAACCAGAATGACGCGGCATTGGCGCACGCCCTGATAATTGCAGAGAAGGTCCATCAGCAGCTGGCGCGCCGCATCCAGATGGTCGGCGGCAACGGCTTTGAGCTCATCCCATGCAAAGATTATATTGTACCCATCCACGAGCAAATATTCCGGCCCGGCAGGAATCGGCTTTGCTTTCGGCTGCGGGGCGGGTCTTTCGCGCTCCGAGCGCGGCACAAATGCACGGTTTTGCTTCACCGCGCCGTAGGTTCGCTCGTAAATGGCCTGCAATTCTTTATCGAGCGCCGCACCCGTGCGGGGTGCGGAAGCTCCGCGCGGCGGTGTGCTCTGCTTTTCCGGCGCGTTTTCCTTCTCCGGACGGAGGCAGCTTTCCAAATGCATGTGCTGCTCGACTTCGTCCCAGCGGACGGCATAGCCCGCGCCGTGGGAGCAGAAAACGGAGTCCGGCGTGTTGGCAATGTCGCGTTCGGGATCGTACCCGATCTCCGTGACTACGCGCTGCGTATCCCGGCAGGGCTCATAGCCGCGCAGCGAAAGAGCCACGCGTCCCCGCCCGCGGGAATACGCCGTCACCTCGCGCGGATAATTCGCACACTCGGCCACCGGCGCAGCGGCCGTAAGAACGGAAACGCCGTTTTCCGTTTCGGGCGGGTCAAACCGGCCGCCCATGCGCTGGATATCCGCCATAGCTCGCCCGACGCATTCATTCGGCAGTTCGAGCCGGAGATCGTACCAGGGTTCGAGCAGAATGCTCTCCGCGCGCATGAGTCCCTGCCGCACGGCGCGGTAGGTCGCCTGGCGGAAATCGCCGCCCTCGGTGTGCTTCAAGTGCGCTCGCCCGGCGGCGAGCGTGATCTTCATATCGGTGATCGGCGAGCCGGTCAGCACGCCGCGGTGCTCCTTTTCTGCGAGATGCGTCAAGATGAGCCGCTGCCAGTTGAGATCAAGCTCGTCGGTTGGGCATCGGCTCGCAAAGACGAGACCGCTTCCGCGCTCGAGCGGCTCGAGCAGCAGATGCACCTCCGCATAGTGGCGCAGCGGCTCATAGTGGCCGACGCCCTCGACCGGCGCGGCGATCGTTTCACGGTAGAGGATGCCGCCCTCGCCGAACGTGAGCTCGAGCCCAAACCGGCTGCGGCAGAGCCGTTCCAGTATTTCGAGCTGCACTTCGCCCATGAGCTGCACGCGGATCTCCCGCGCACCGTCATCGTAGACAACATGCAGCAGCGGATCCTCCTCTTCGAGAATGCGCAGCTTTTCGAGCACCGTGTGCGCATCGGCCTTTTCGGCGTGGACGCGGTAGGTAAACACCGGTTCGAGGAGCGCCGCGCTCTTCCCTTTTTCCGCGCCGAGCGCGTCACCGGTGTGCGCGGCGGTCAGCCCCGTTACGGCGCAGACCGTTCCGGCTTTCACCGTATCCGCCAGTTCGAACTTCTCTCCGGAATAGAGACGAATCTGGTGGATCTTTTCCTCGATCTCGCCGTTCTCCGTCGGGATCTTCACAGTACCGCGGGCGCGAAGTTCGCCGCCCGTAACGCGCAGCCATGTGAGCCGCGCACCCTGCGCATCGCGGCTGATCTTATATACCCGCGCGCCGAAAGCATCCAGCGCCGGTTTTACCGGCGCATAGAGCGCGAGCGTATCGAGGAGCTTCTCCACGCCATCGAGCCGGAGCGCCGCGCCAAAGAGGCACGGGAACAGCTTTTCCTCCGCGATCAGGCGGCGTGTCTCCTCCGGCGAAATTGTACCGGAGGAAAGGAAGCTCTCGAGCGCCGCTTCGCTCTCGGCCGCAGCCTGCTCCATCCAATCATCCCCGGAAAAATCCGCGCACTCCGGCGAGAGAAGGGAGCGCAGCTCCTGCATTCTCGCAGCGCGGTTCACACCGGGAAGATCGGTTTTATTGATAAATAGAAATGTCGGCACATGATTCCGGCGCAGAAGCCGCCAGAGCGTGCGCGTGTGCCCCTGCACACCGTCCGTGCCGCTCACAACGAGGATCGCCGCGTCCAGCACCGGGAGCGTCCGCTCCGTTTCACCGGAGAAGTCGACATGGCCGGGCGTATCGAGAAGCGTTACGGCGCGGTTTTTCCATGTGAGGCGCGCCTGCTTTGAGAAGATCGTGATGCCGCGCTCGCGCTCCTGCGGATCGGTATCGAGAAAGGCGTCCGCGTGATCGACGCGCCCTAAGCGCCGCAGCGCCCCGGCGGTATAGAGAAGCGCCTCCGAAAGCGTCGTTTTCCCGGCGTCTACATGGGCAAGAATGCCGACGCACAAAGGGGTCATTTCCGTATTCACTTTGTCCGCCATACAGCTTTCCCCTTTCTTCGTATTAGAACGATGTATTATAGCACGAAAGACAGAATTCTCCAATAGCTTTATTTTTTGTGGATTTATTTGAAACGTTTTCAACAAAATTATTTATCGGATTTGATCACAATAACCAAATGTAAGAAAAATGTAAAATGCTTTTCTGTTTGGATTGACAACGTAAAACCGTGTGAGTATAATTAGCATCATTCATCCGGTAAATTTAAACAAAGTTTAAACTCTGCCGGAACATCACGGAATGGAGGATCCGAAAGTGAAAAAGTATCTGGCACTGCTTCTGGCGCTGGTCATGGTGTTCGCTCTTGTTGCCTGCGGCAACACGACCGAAACTCCCGCCCCCGCCACCGAAGCCCCCGCTGCGGAGCCCGAGACCCCGGCCGAGCCCGCGGAAGCTGACCCCATGGAAGAGCTCATCGCCGCGGCAAAAGCCGAGGGCGAGCTGACCGTCTACGGCTCCTGCGAGGAAGAATACCTCGCCGCCGCCTGCCAGCATTTCCAGGAACTGTATGGCATCAAGGTCAACTACCAGCGTCTGTCCACCGGTGAGGTGCAGGCGAAGATCGAAGAAGAGAACGGCAACCCCTCCGCTGACGCCTGGTTCGGCGGCACGACCGATCCCTACAACGTTCTTGCCAAGGAAGACCTGCTGGAGGCCTATGACGCCCAGAACGCTTCCCACCTGATCAGCGATATGTACAAGGACGCTGAGGGCAAGTGGTACGGCATCTACAAGGGCATTCTCGGCTTCATGGTCAACACCGACGAGCTCGACCGCCTTGGTCTCGAAGCCCCGGCGGACTGGGCCGACCTGCTCAAGCCCGAGTACAAGGGCCTGATCTGGCTCTCCAACTACAACACCGCCGGCACCGCCAAGCTGGTCATCAACACCATGATCCAGAAGTACGGCCACGACGAAGGCATCCAGTACCTCGTAGACCTTGACAAGAACATTCAGGTTTACACCAAGTCCGGCTCCGGCCCGTCCAAGAACGTCGGCACCGGTGAGTGCGTCATCGGCATCGGCTTCCTGCATGATGGCATTACCCAGATCGTCGATAACCAGTACGGCAACATCGCCCTCGTGATTCCGTCCAGCGGCACCTCCTTTGAGATCGGTGCGACCGCCATGTTCAAGGGCGCGAAGCACCCCAACGCCGCGAAGCTTTGGATCGAGTACGCTCTGTCTCCCGAGTGCGTGGAGCTCGCTGCCAAGAACGGCTCTTACCAGTTCCTGGTCATCGACAACGCCGTCCAGCCGGAGCAGGCCGCCCAGTTCGGTCTGGATCCCGACAACGTCATGGATTATGACTTTGAGGACGCCAAGAACAACATCGGCACCTACATTGAAGAGGTCATGGACGCTCTGAGCAAGAGCGGCGCCGACACCGGCGAGGATCGCTTCAAGACCGCGTAATTCCCACAAACCGTAAGGCGGCGGCTTCTGCCGCCGCCTTATTCGTAAACCGTCCGATGGATCGACTGTCATTATGAACCCGCTCGCGCTGCTGTGCGTGCCGGTTCATAATGGCAGCGGGTCTGTTTTTAAAGAAACCGAAAGAGTCAGGAGGGATTCCGCCTATGGCAAGAACACAGGGCGCAATGCTGGACCGGAAGAAACTGATGGGTGACCCCATTCTGGTAACGACCATCGTTGTGCTGATCACGTTCCTCACGCTTTTCATTCTCTACCCTCTCGCCATACTGCTGGTGGACAGCTTTGTGGGCGACGGCGGGTTCAGCTTCAATGTGTTCAAGCGTATCTTTGATATGCCGACGTTTACCCGCGCCATCACGAACACGCTGAAGGTCGGCTTCTTAGTCGGCATTTTGTCCACGCTGATCGGTCTGCTGTTCGCGTATGTGGAAGTGTACGTCCGCATGGGCAAATTCACCGGCGGCCTTTTCAAGGTGGTCTCCATGCTGCCGGTCGTATCGCCGCCGTTCGTGCTGAGCCTTTCGATGATCATGCTCTTCGGTAAGGCGGGTATTATCACGCGCTTCCTGCTGAAGATCTACGATAACAGCGTATACGGCTTCTGGGGCATCGCCATTGTGCAGACGCTGACGTTCTTCCCCGTGTGCTACATGATGCTCAAGGGACTTTTGAAAAACATCGATCCCTCGCTCGAAGAGGCCGCACGTGATATGGGCGCATCCCGCTGGAAGGTGTTCACGAGCGTCACGTTCCCGCTGCTGCTGCCGGGTCTCGGCAACGCGTTTCTCGTAACGTTCATCGAGTCGATCGCCGACTTTGCCAACCCCATGATCATCGGCGGCTCCTACGATACGCTCGCAACGACCATCTATCTCCAGATCACCGGCGCTTACGATAAAGCCGGCGCCGCGGCGATGGCGGTGGTTCTGCTCTGCATCACGCTTGCCATGTTCGCCGTGCAGAAATACTATCTTGAGCGCAAGACCGCCGCCACGCTCACCGGCAAGGCGTCCCGCGGCCGCATGCTCATCACCGACCGGAGCGTCCGGATTCCGCTCACGGTGCTCTGCTCGCTCGTAGCGCTTTTCGTTATCATGATGTATATCTGCGTGCCGGTCGGCGCGTGCTTCCCGACGTGGGGCTACAAGTTCTTCCCGCTCACGGGCAAGTGGTTCAAGCTCGTGTTCACGCGCTACCACGGCTTCCAGGCGTTCCGCGATTCGTTTGTGCTGAGTTTGATCTCCGCGCCGGTCACAGCGCTTTTGAGCATGATCATCTCGTATCTCGTCGTAAAGCGCAACTTCAAATCCAAGGGCTTTATCGAGGCGGTCTCCATGCTCGCCATGGCAGTGCCGGGCACCGTTCTCGGCGTCGGCTACATCCGCGGCTTCTCGGGCGGTCTGTTCCACACCGGATTTATGCAAGGGCTTTACGGCACGGGGCTCATCCTCATCATCGTTTTCGTTGTCCGCTCTCTGCCGACCGGCACGCGAAGCGGCATTTCCGCTCTGCGGCAGATCGACAAATCCATTGAGGAATCGGCCTACGACATGGGCGCGGACAGCTTCCGGGTATTCATGACCGTGACGCTGCCGCTCATCAAGGATTCGTTCCTCAGCGGTCTCGTCACCGCGTTCGTCCGCAGCATCACCGCCATTTCCGCCATCATCCTGCTGGTGACGCCGCAGTTCCTGCTCATCACCGTGCAGATCAACGAGTTTGCCGAAAAAGGCTCCTACAGTCTCGCCTGTGCCTTTGCGACCATCCTCATCGTCATCACCTACGGCAGCGTGCTGCTGATGAATCTGGTGACAAAGCACTTCGGCACCAGCAGAAAAATCAAGGAGGGCAAGTAAGCCATGGAAAAAGTGAAAAAAGGCGTGCGTCTCGAACATATTTCCAAGATCTATCAGGATCCCAAAACCGGCAAGGATTTCTACGCCGTCAAGGACAACTCTCTCGTCATCGAGCCGGGCGAGTTTGTCACGCTCCTCGGCCCCTCCGGCTGCGGCAAGACCACCACGCTGCGCATGATCGCCGGGTTTGAAAGCCCGGACGAGGGCGAGATCTATCTGGGCGATGAGGCCATCAACGCCCTCACCCCGAACAAGCGCGACACCGCCATGGTGTTCCAGAGCTATGCTCTTCTCCCCCACTACAACGTGTTTGACAACGTTGCCTACGGCCTCAAGCTGCGCCACGTGCCGAAGGAAGAGATCCGCGAGCGCGTTATGAAAATTCTCGATCTCGTAGAACTCACCGGCATGGAAGGCCGCATGACCAACCAGCTCTCCGGCGGCCAGCAGCAGCGCGTAGCGCTCGCCCGCGCGCTCGTCATCGAGCCGAGCGTCCTGCTCTTCGATGAGCCGCTCTCCAACCTGGACGCCAAGCTGCGCGTCACGATGCGCACGGAGATCCGCCGCATCCAGCAGGAGGTCGGCATCACCGCCATTTACGTCACGCACGACCAGAGCGAGGCCATGGCGCTCTCCGACCGGATCATCATCATGCGCTCCGGCGTTGTGGAGCAGATCGGCTCGCCGCAGGAGATATATTACCACCCCGTCAACGAATTCGTCGCCGACTTCATCGGCGAGGCGAACTTCCTCAAGGGAAAGCTTGAATCGCTCTCGGACGGCAAAGCACAGCTCAATGTGGCGGGCGACATCTGCCACGCCGCCGCTGTGCCGGGCATGGAGGTCGGCAAGGAATACACGATCGTCCTTCGTCCCGAGGCCGCATCTCTCGCCGAAGAAGGTGGACTGCCCTGCGAGGTCGTTCTCTCCTGCTTCATGGGCAGCTACCAGAACTACCACGTCAAGGTCGGCGAAACGCTCGTGAAGCTCACCGATCCCAACCCCAAGAACAAGCGCATCTACCGCGTCGGCGAGTATTGCCGCCTGGTCTTTGACCCGGAGAGCGTGCACGTTCTCTGATCCGTCTCTTTGCATTATGCACTGTCCCCCCGTCCGCTTTTGGCAGACGGGGGGCTTTTTTCGCAGTCTCGGATTGGCAGACGGCAAGGGTATCACGTATGCTGTTAAGGGGGTGCGCCTCAACATCTTTATCTTGGAGTGTGAACCATGGCAAGCTTTACCAACTTCGCCACGCTTTCCTATAACGGCGGCACTACGAACTCGAACATTGTTACCGGCGAAATTCTCGAAGCTCTCACCGCCGTCAAAACGGCGGTTTCGGCCAACTACTCGGCGGGAGACCGCATCACCTATGCTCTCTCGCTCGTGAATACCGGCACGACGGCCGTCACGGACTACACGGTCACCGACGATCTCGGCGGCTACACCGTCGGCGCAAGCACCGTCTATCCGCTCGCCTACAATGCCGGAACGGTACGCTATTATATTAACGGCGTACTGCAGACGGCGACGGCCGTCACCGCCGGGCCGCCGCTCACCGTGACCGGTCTCACCGTTCCCGCAGGCGGGAACGCCGTTCTCATCTACGAGACGACCGCAACGAACGTTGCCCCGCTCGCGACAGGCGACTCGATCACCAACACCGCAACGATCACCGGCGGCGGTCTTACGAACCCGATCACCGCGCAGGCGACGGTGGAGACCGCGAACAGCGCCGATCTCACCATCAGCAAAGCCCTTTCGCCGACGACCGTTACGGAGAACGGACAGATCACCTATACGTTCGTCATCTCCAACACCGGCAACACCGAGGCAACCGCGGCGGACAACGTCATCGTCACCGATACGTTTGATCCGATCCTCCGCAATATTGCTGTCACCTACAACGGCACAGCGTGGACGGAGGGCACAAACTACACCTACAACGCCACGACCGGCGTTTTCGCAACGCAGGCCGGGCAGATCACCGTTCCGGCGGCCTCGTTCACGCAGAATGCGGACGGGACTTTCACCGTAACGCCCGGCACGGCCACGCTCGTCATCACCGGCACGATCTAAGCGTCCCTCGCACAGGAGATATCGTCCCCGGCTTCCCGGCCGGGGACTTTCTTTTCGAAAAAGCTTTTCGTTCCCGCGCTTCCATGGTATAATTAGCGCAATTTTCGCATTCTGCTGACGGAGAAAGAGACATCATGGAGAAGAAAACCTTTTATCTGACCTGCGAGCGGACATGGGTGTATGACACGCTCATATTTGCCGCCGGTATTCTCGGTTCCTATACCTACATGCTCTGCGGCGGCATTTTCTGCAACGCACAGACCGGCAACATTGTCCTGATGGGCATCGCGCTGGGTACACGAAACTGGACGCACGCGCTTTATTATCTCATCCCCATTTCTGCCTATACGCTCGGCGCGTTCATCTCCGAGCTCATCCCCGACGATGTGAAGCACCGCTTTCACATCCGCTGGGAGACGATCCTCGTCGCGGTGGAGATCGTATTCGTCACCGTGCTCGGCGCGCTCCCGGCAACAACGCCGGTGCAGGTGTTTCAGGTAGCCATCAACTTCATCGCCTCCATGCAGTACAACACGTTCCGCAACTCCGAGGGCGTGCCGATGGCAACGACGTTCGCCACCAACCACGTCCGTCAGCTCGGCATCGGCCTTGCCAAGGAGCTGCACCGCCGCCATGGTGACACGTCCCACCGCCGCATTCTCAAGCGGCATTTTTCCATGATCCTCTTCTTTCTCGCCGGCACGGTTTTTGGCGCGGTCGCGTGTACGCTGCTTGGCCGCCGGGCAGTCTGGGTCGCCGCGCTTCCCTACGCCGTTGTCTTCGCCGCCTTTCTCCATGCCGACCTCACCTCCGAAAAGGAGTGGCTGGAGCGCGATCCCGCGGGACATTGAGCCGCGCCACAGGTTTCTCTTGCGCTCCGGAAAATTTTGCGCTATAATGCGCTAAATCAAAAACGCAGGAGAATTATACCATGTCCGGATATCACAAAAACGAAGTCTACGCTCTTCTCAACGAAAAGGGCATTTCTTACAAAGCCGTTGAGCACGAGGCGGTATTCACCATGGAGGAAATGGAGCGCGCCGGGATCAATACCCATGGCTGCATCTGCAAAAATCTCTTTCTTCGCGACGCGAAGGGCAGGCAGCATTATCTTGTAACCGTCCCGGACGAACGGCGCGTGGATCTCAAGTGGCTATCTTCTGCGCTCGGCACGAGCAAGCTCAGTTTTGCCTCTGCCGAGCGGCTGGACAAGTACCTGAACGTCCCGCAAGGCAGCGTTTCTCCGCTCGGGCTTCTCAATGATGAATCCGGCTCCGTCATCTTCGTTGCAGACGAAACGCTCAACGCTCTGCCGGTAATCGGCGTTCACCCGAACGACAACACCGCCACGGTGTTTCTCTCGTTTGCCGATCTTCGGCGGATCATCGAAGAGCACGGCAATGACGTGATCCTCATCGATTTTTCCGCCTGCCCGGCGCAGGCATGATCTTCTGCCTCGCCCCCGGTTTTCCAATCCCGGGACGGGGCTTTTCTGCGCAAAACAACTTCAGCAATTTTTACAAGCATTTCTTTGCATAGTTAAAGAATTTGATGAATATCTTCTCTTGAAAAACGCATCGGCACGCTGTAGAATCTCCCCATAATTTTTCTACCGGAAGAGAGCGCAGCATGTCGCACGGCGCTCTCCCCCTCTGCGAGGGGCCGGAGTTTCGCGGTTCCGCCTCCTTTCGGCGGAGCCGCGCTCTTTTTTATTTTACTACGAAAGGATGGGATCGACCATGGCAAAAAAGAGGATTCTCGGCGTGATTGGCCTCGGCCACGTCGGCGCGCATGTCGCTTATGCGCTTGCCGTGCAGGGCATTGCGGACGAGCTGATACTTGTCGACAAAAATGCGCAGAAGCTCGCGAGTGAAATACAGGATCTGCGCGACGCCGCAGCGTATCTGCCGCACCGCGTCACTTTCCGCGCCGGGGATTTTTCGGATCTCGGCGGCTGTGATGTGATCGTCAACAGCGTCGGAAAGATTGAACTTCTCCGCGAATCGCACGACCGCACAACGGAGATGGATTTCACGATCCCGGCGGTTCGCGGCTTTGCCGCGAAGATCCGGGAAAGCGGCTTTGACGGCGTCGTTATCAATATTACCAATCCCTGCGACATCGTAACGCACGAATTGGCGCTGTCTCTCGGCCTCCCGAGAGGGCGTGTATTCGGCACCGGCACCGGGCTGGACACCTCGCGCCTTCTCAGCGCACTTGCCCGCCAGACCGGGATCGACCACAAATCGATCACGTGCTACATGCTCGGCGAACACGGAAATAAGCAGTTTGCCCCCTGGTCGTGCGTCAGCTTCCGCGGCATGCCGCTGGATACCTGGGCGAAAACGGACGAGCGGTTCCGGTTTGACCGCGAGGCGCTGCAAAAGGAATCCATTGGCGGCGGATGGGTCACGTTTTCCGGGAAGTACTGCACAGAATACGGTATTGCAACGACCGCCGCGCGCATGGCGCACATCGTTCTGCACGATGAAAAGGCCATCATGCCCGCCAGCGCGGAGCTGTGCGGAGAGTACGGCGAGTCTGGGCTCTTCGCCGGTGTTCCCTGCGTGCTCGGCGCGAACGGCGTGGAGCAGATCGTAGAGCTGCCGCTCACCGCAGAAGAACGGGCGAAATTCCACGACTGCTGCGACGGCATCCGCGCCAATATGGGGCATTGGAAAGACCTTCGAAATAGCGAATGATATAGAGCTGGAGGAGCTGTACTATGAATATTTCGTTTACAAGAAACCCGAATCCCGGAAAGCTGCCGGAAACGGACGAGCTCGGCTTCGGAAAATACTTTACCGACCATATGTTTCTCATGGACTACACCGATACCGACGGCTGGCACAACGCGCGCATCGTCCCGTTCGGGCCGGTCAGCATGTCCCCCGCTGCAGGCGTGCTGCACTACGGCGCGGAGGTTTTTGAAGGGCTGAAAGCCTACCGTCGCCCGGACGGCGGCGTGCAGCTTTTCCGTCCCTGGGAAAATATGGCGCGTCTGAACCGCTCGTGTGACCGTCTCGGTCTGCCGCGGATCAACGAGGAGGACGGCCTGCAGGCGATCCGCGAGCTGGTGCGCGTGGATGCGCGATGGGTGCCCTCCGAGCCGGGCACGTCGCTTTATATCCGCCCGTTCCTGTATTCCACGAATCCGACGCTCTCGCTGCACGGCGTATACTCGGCAACGTTTGCCATCATCCTCTCCCCCTCAGGAAACTACTTCAAAAACGGCCTGAAGCCCGTCCCCATCATGGTGGAGACCGAGGACGTCCGCGCCGTGCGCGGCGGCACCGGTGAGGCAAAATGCGGCGGAAACTATGCCGCAGCGAACCGCGCCGCCGACAAGGCCGCCGAAAAGGGCTTTGCGCAGGTTTTGTGGCTGGACGGCGTTGAGCGGAAATACGTAGAGGAGGGCGGCGGCATGAACGTTATGTTCAAGATCAACGGCACCGTTGTGACGCCGATGCTCACCGGCTCCATTCTCCGCGGCATCACACGCAAATCCTGCATTGAGCTGCTGCAAAGCTGGGGAATCCCGGTGGAGGAACGGCTCATCAGCGTGGACGAGCTCTTCGAGGCCGCAAAGACCGGCGCGCTGGAGGAAGCCTGGTGCGTCGGTACCGCGGCGGTCATCTCCCCGATCGGCGAGCTTGCGTGGAACGGGGAAAAATATGAGATCAACGGCAACAAAATCGGAGCGCTCTCACAAAAGCTCTATGACGAGCTGACAGGGCTCCAGAGAGGCATAAAGCCCGATCCCTTCGGCTGGGTCGACCGGGTCTGCTGAACAGGATATAGAAAGCGCCGCGCAGAAAAAAATTCTGCGCGGCGCTCTTTTTTATGGTCTTATATTACCACATTTTCGGAAAAATTTCAAGTCTTGTCCTTTGGCGTGGATGGGTGTATTAAGTATCCACCGATTTTTAAGGAGGATATTCGATGGATCATCTGACTGCAAAAGTGAGCTGCTTTGCCCGAGCCTATCACCGCCGGACGAACGCCGTTCCGGTATTCGATGACACCGCCGCCGAGGCGCTGTTGGGAGAGGATTTCCCGCAGATCGCGCAAAGCATGGAGAATGGCGCAGTCTTTTTCCTGCCCGGCTTCACCGGCACGCCGGAGGAAGCGCTCCGGCGCATCGTGGATGGGCAGCTCGCGCCCTCGGTGCTCGCCCGGAGCGCGTACTGCGAGGATGCGCTCGCACGTGAAATCGGCCGCGGCTGCCGGCAGTACGTGATCTTTGCCGCGGGATACGATACCTTTGCCATACGAAACACCGGTCGGGATATATCCGTATTTGAGCTTGATCTGCCGGAGATGGTAAAAGATAAGCAGGCACGGATCGAGCGCTCCGGACTTCCCTATCGCGCCGTATCGATCCCCTGCGATCTTTCCGGCAACGCATGGGCGGAAATGCTCCTATCCGGCGGCTATCGCCCGGCGGAAAAGGCTTTTTGCAGTCTGCTCGGCATCAGCTACTATCTGAGCGAGCCGGATCTCCGCTCGCTGCTCCGGGAAGCCGCGCGGCTCGCGGCGTCTGGCTCCGTTTTATGTCTGGACTATCCGCCCGACGAAGAAAGCCGCAGCGCCGATGTAAACCGCGCGCTGGCGCAGGGCGCGGGCGAGACGATGAAAGCGCGCTACTCCCCCCGGGCAGTAGAGGCTCTTCTGCGTGAATGCGGTTTTCATATCCGGGAGCACCTTGCCGCAGCGGAAATGACGGAGCGGTTTTTCTCCGCGCATAACCGGCACATGCCCGAACATCCCATGGCCGCGCCGGACGGTGTGCGCTATATTCTCGCTGCGCGGAATTAAGGTTTACACTTTCGGAAAAAGCCGGTATAATCTTACTTGAAGCGCAGCGATTCTGTCCGGAGATCCATTGCGGCGCATCGGGAGGATGATCATGCCAAAACCGAAGTGGAATTTGAATGCCGTTTACATATCCGAAAGGCTTCAGGAGAGTCTGCGGCCGATCTCCCGCTGTGCCCTGACCACCGTGGTTGCGCCCATGGGGTACGGAAAAACCACGGCGGTGAACTGGTATCTGGACGAGCGTGCCCGCGCAGAAGCGCCGAAGATTCTCCGCGTCAGCGTGTATTCCGATAATCTTGCGATCTTCTGGAAAAGCGCGCAGGACGCCTTTGACCGCGCCGGTTTTGCTTTTCTGCGCGACCATGCCTGCCCCGCGGACGCCGCCGGCGGCGCCCTGCTGGTGGACGCGCTCTGCCATGAGCTGGCCGGAGAGACCTCCTGCTATATCTTTCTGGACGATTTTCATCTGCTGACCGACCGGCGCGCGCCGGTGTTTCTCTGCATGCTGGCCAACCGGCTTCCTGCAAACATCCATATGATCGTTGCGAGCCGCGACCGCTTTCTCCCCGCTGCGGAGACGCTGCGGCTGGGTGCAAAGGTCTATCAGCTCGGTACAGAGCAGCTCCGGCTGAACCACACGGAGCTCGCCGTCTACGCCCACCGGTGCGGCACAGACCTATCCGACGCACAGGTCGAAGGTCTTCTCTATTCAAGCGAGGGCTGGTTTTCCGCCGTTTATCTGAATCTGCGCACGCTCTCCGAGCACGGCGTGCTCCCGGATCGAAATTCCGATATCTACGCCACGTTTACCGCCGCCATGATCGATCCGCTGCCGGAGCGGCAGCGAAAGTTTCTGGCCGTTATGGGGCTCGCCGATGCGTTCACCGCAGAGATGGCACAGTTTGTCACCGGCGACGCCGACGCGGAGCAGACCCTTTCCGCACTGACCAGGCAGAACGCCTTCGTAAAGCGTCTGCCGGACGGCGTCACGTACCGGTTTCACCATATGATGAAGGAATGCGCAGAGCGCAGCTTTCTTTCCCTGGATGCAGAAACACAAACGTATTATCGGGAGCGCTTCGGATTCTGGTACGAGGAGCACAAGCAGTATCTTCACGCCATGGCGGCTTATCGGATGAGTGGAGACTATGACGCACTGCTGCGCGTGGTACGCGCCGATGCGGGCATTCTGCTCGCGTCGCTCCATCCGGCGGAGGTGCTGGAAGTGCTCGATGCCTGCCCGGCGGAAACGCTGAAAGCGCACCCGTTCGCCATTCTCGTGCTGATGCGCCGCATGTTCACATGGCGGCAGATCCCGAAGATGCTGGAACTGAAAGAGCTCCTGCTGACCGCCATCACGGAGCACCCGGAGCTGTCGGACGAAGAGCGCGGCAACCTGCTGGGCGAATGCGATCTCATTTTGAGCTTTCTCTGCTACAACGACATACGCGCCATGAGCCGCCTGCACCGCAGCGCCAGCCGCCAGATGTCCCGCCCCGCCATCAGCATTCAGAACAGCGGCGGCTGGACGTTCGGCTCGCCGTCCGTTTTGATGATGTTCCACCGCGCGCCGGGCGAAACGCAGAGCGAGCTTGCGGAGATGGACGAATGCATGCCGCATTACTATAAGATCACCGGCGGCCATGGGCAGGGCGCAGAAACGATCATGCGCGCCGAGGCAGCGTTCCTGCAAGGGCGTTTTACGGATGCGCACATTGCTCTTGAACGCGCCTATGCGCAGAGCGAGGGCAGCGGGCAGGAGAACATGTCCCTCTGCTGCGATTTCCTCTCGCGGCGGCTTTCGCTGTATGCGGAGGTGGAGCAGCGGTATTTCTTTGAGGAGCGATACGCGGCGCTGCTGCGCCACAACGACGCATCCTGGCTCAATATATGGAGCGCCACGAGTGCCTATTACCACGCGCTGCGCGGCGAAACGGACGCCATCCCGAAAATGTTTTCCGAACACAAGCTCTCCTCCGTCAACATCCTCGCGCCGGGAAAGCCCATGATGGAGATGATCGAAAATCAGGTATACCTTGCCCAGGGTGCTTACGCCAAGGTGATCGGACGCAGCACGCCGCTGCTCGCTGCGTGCGAAGGGATGCACTACGCGCTGGTCGCGCTGCACGTTCGTATCCAGACCGCGGCGGCGTATGAACGGCTCGGCAAAGCCGCGGAAGCCCACGCGGCGCTCTCCGCAGCGCTTTCCGACGCTGCGGCGGACGGATTTGTGATGCCGTTCGTGGAAAACTACATTTATCTGAAGAGCGCGCTGGCACGGGAAACGCAGAACGAATTCGCCGCGCAGATCGCAGCGCTCGGCGAAGCGGCAGCACGCCGAAACGAGAAAGCCGCCCGGCCTCCGGCGATTGCCGCGCTGACGGAGCGGGAGTTTGAGATCGTAAGCCTGATAGCGCAGCGGCTCTCCAACCGCGAGATCGCAGAAAGGCTGTTTCTCTCCGAGGGCAGCGTCAAGCAGTATGTGAATCAAATTTACTCCAAGCTCCACATCGAAGGCGATACCCGAACCAAGAGAAAGGAGCTCGCCGAATTGCTCCCGCAAAAGACCTAACCATTGGTTAATGTTCATAGCACATCATCCACCGTACAATGCTCGTAGTTCGTACGGTGGTTTTTTTTACGCCGAAAGGAGGGCATGCCCTTGAACCGCCGATACATCACAGCCGTCGCGCCGCTGCCCGACCGCATTTTGCAGGTCGACTTCGTGTCCGGCAGCCGGCTATTGCTGAACATGAAGCCTTATCTGGACAAGATCCGTTTCCACCCGCTCGCCGACGAGAAGGTGTGGGACAGCGCCGTGACAAACGGCATCTTCGTCCGCTTCGGCAATGTGGAGCTGAGCCACGACGAAATATTGACCATGGCAGAACAGGAATATTGATCCCATGTATGGAAAGGAGAACGATCCATGAAACGCATGAAAAAGATTTTATCCCTCCTGCTGGCGCTGGCGCTCTGTCTATGTCTTGCCGCGTGCGGCAGCACGGAAGAGCCCATCGCGCCGGAGGACGACCCCGCCGAGGGGCTCGGCGGCGATCTCAGCGAAGACAGCTTCAACGACTTCAGCGAATTTGAAGGCATCTGGCTGGGTGACGCCAACAACCGCTACGACTCCATGGAGTTTGACGCCGAGGGCAACTGGACCGTTTATCTCGGCGGCGAGATCGTGGACGAGGGCTACCTCCGCTATGAACCGGAATGGGAGGCTCTTTATGCCTACAGCAGTCTGGACGATTCCGGCTCGCGCATTGCCATGCAGGACGGCCGGCTCTACACCGCCGCCTACGGCTACTTCAATCCCGGCGAGGGTATGGAATATCTCTATTATGAGGATCTTACCGAGGACGATGAGACCGACGTCCCCAGCTGGAACGGTCGTCTGGATGGTGCTTCGGACGGCTACTGGAGTTGGGATACCAAGCTGTGCCAGCGGAATGTGTCCGAATTTGAGGGTATCTGGTATCTTGACGGCGATCTTTCCGCAGAAGCCTACCTTGTGATCGACGATGACGGAAACTGGAGCTGGTATTTCCGCACCACCGGTGAAGAGCCAGAGGAGATCGACTGCGGAACGTTTACCTACTCCACCGACGAAGTAAGCACCTATTACGCCGATTCCACCATGTATGACGGTCTGTCATACCAGGTCATCGAGCTGGAAGAAAATATCCTCTCCTGGAACGAAGAGGGCGACTACTACCGCATGGAGTGACAGAAAGGACAATTAACCATGATGAAACGATGGAAAAAAGGTCTTACCCTGATTCTGGCAATCGTGTTCTGCCTGAGCTTTGCCGCCTGCGGCGGCTCGGAGGAGGATATCGCAGGCGATGACTGGCGCACGACGGGCATCGTCGTGGGCAGCGGGACGATCACCCATGACGGCGACAGCGTGGATGTGCTCGTCACGGTGAGCGAGACAAGCGCCGCCTTTTACCGCGATCTGCCGGAGCAGATTCTCTTTGACAGCGTGCTCTTCCCCATGACCGTTCCCGACGCGGAACAGGCGTTTAACGCCATTTCCTTCAACGACATGGACGGCGACGGCGAGAGCGATGTGCTCGTGAGCTTTATCCACGAAAACGGCGACATTACGGAGCTCATCTGGATCTGGGATCCGGCAGAGCGCTATGTGTTCCGGGAAGATCTCTCCACCGTTACCGTCAGCGGCGACGGTGACGGTGACGGCAGCTATCTGGACGACTATGTGGGTCTCTGGGAGTATCAGGGCGAAAATCTCTGGCTGCGCATCCACAACGACGCCACCTGGGAGTTCGTCAACGACCAGGAGGATGTGCTCGATTCCGGCGAGCTGTGGCCGGAAGAAGACTGCGTGACGCTCCACTATGAGGGAAGCGGCGGCGTTCTGCGGTTGGACCGTACCGAAAACGGCGATCTGACGGATACCTCGACCGGCGGCATTCTCTTCCCCGTGGAGGCCATCGACTCCAGCACGCCGTATTTCCCCCGCTACGGTCTGGAGATCAACGGACTTGTGGATATGGGCACCTTCCTTCTGGAGGACGGCGCGTGCGTCTTCTCCGGTCTGGGCAACGACTACCGTTTGGCCGACGTTTATTGGGAGATCGTCCCCAACGGCGACTATACGCACGACGGCATCCGCGAGCTTTACTTCGACGCCATCTGCTATGTCCCGGAGGGTACGGTCACGGGCGCGCAAGGCGAAAGCCTCGTCGTTTCCAGCGAGCTGTACGACGGCTATACCGGCATGTGGCTCACCACCGCCACTACCTACAATAACAGCAGTCGCGGCGATAACTACTATGTCCACACCGTGGAGTGGAGGGGCAGCAGCTATCTTATCGAGTTTTCCTACTCCAAAGACTGGCAGTATAACGTCGGCGACTGGGATATGGTTCTCACCAAGAGCTACGCCGTCTATCTGCCCGAGGACTACGACGGCCTCTTCTTCGCGGCCGAAACGCAGCCGGACAACTACCCGGACTGCGCAAAGCGGATGCAGATGGACAGCATCTCTCCCGAAGCCGCCATTCTGGACATTGACACATTGGATCCGTACCGCAGCCTCTATTTCAGTCTCTGTTTTTAAGGAGATACGGCTATGCGAGATGACCGCAACACGTTTGACGCGCCCGGCGTCAGGCAAATGAGCGATGCGGAGCTGTCCAGACGGCTGGGAAGCTGCCAGAGAGCCGAGAGCATCGGCATACTGCTGGGCGCTCTTCTGGTGATTGCCGGATGCATTTCCGCCTTTACCGTGCACAATGTTCTCCTGCTTTCCGTGCTTGTCTTCGGCGGCGTAGCGCTGATTCTTCTGCTGGCACTGCCGGCGCAGAAGAAGAAAAAAGCCCTGCTGCGGCAGCAGCTGGGCGGCTTCTTCCGGGCGGATCTGGAGCGTTTCTTCGGCGCGGAGCCGGAAACGCCGGAGCTCCCCATTGACAAAGCGTTTCTGAAAACTGCCGGGCTGCTGGCTGTTCCCTGGACAGAGTGCAGTGTCGGGGACTTTCACGAGGGTATCCACAACGGCCGGCCGTTTTCCGCTGCCAATGTGGAGCTGTGCCGCACAGTGGAGGAGCGCTCCGGCCCCAACAACGACAACTGGATGACCCGCAGCGAGACGCTGTTCCGCGGGATCGTTGTCCGCTGCCGGGATATCTGCGCCCCTTCGTTGGATATCGCGCTGCAAGACCAGTTTCAGGAGCGGAAAGAGGATGATGTCTCCGATCCCGATCTTTTCCAAAAGCATTTTGCCGCCCGTACCGCGGACGGCCACCCGGCGGATGATCTCGTAACGCCCGAGCTGCGGGAGCTGGTGCAGAAGCTGGGAGCGTTCGCCAACAATGGCAGGGTTGCCTGCCTGCGGCTCCGGGACGGCGAGATGACGCTGGCTCTCAACACAAAATACGTATTTGCCAATGTGCCCGATGCGCTCGATCTGCGGGATATCGACGGGATACGCAAGTGGTACACCGCCTCGCTGACAGGGATGGCGCGGCTGCTGGAGCTGCTGATGGAGAGCCCCGTTATGCGCTGCATGGCGAAGTGAGGATGTGAAACTATGACACTTGGAACAGCTATTCTTTTGCTGCTGTGCGCAGCGGCCGGCATCGCCGCGTGCTGTATCTTTCTGCGGCAGAAAAAGGCTCTGCGTACCATTCTTATTGTGCTGCTTTCCCTGCTTGCGCTCGCATCGGCGGCTTACATCGGCCTGACGGCCCTCTTTGTAGACGCAGTGCAGAAGCAGCCGCCCGTACCGTAAGGGCGCAGGCTGTACGCGCTTATGATTCATAATGCTTCAATCAAAAAGCTCGCCTTTCGGCGAGCTTTTTGGCATAATACAGAAAAACAATACCGCCGCAACTCCCAAATCCGCTGTTGACTTACATCTGCCGGATCGTCCGAAATTTGGCGATCGCAAAGTATCACAGCAACACCGCGCAGCGGCGCGACAGTCGCCTTAGCCCGCGCCGGTCTGCTGGATCACCTTCCTCACACGAGCAACGGCGCAGGGTTTCTCGATATACTTTTGTCCCGATTGCGTCGATTAACAAGGGCAAAGCTTCTTTGTTGACGAGCCCTCCGTCTCCGATGGAAATCAAATTACAGCAAGCGGTACAGGCGCTTTAGCGCGGGCAAAGCAAATCATCGAGCATATGGACGTTTTTCGGCCGAATACGCTCGAAGCATGGTATGCCTATTTCCGTACCGGCGAGGCGCAGCGCTTCTTCGCTCTCATGCAGACGCAGCCATTCTCTAACACGTAAATTTGCAGTTTTTTCACAAACCTGAGAATTATATTGTATTTGCACAGAACGGATGGTATAGTAAAAATCATGATAAAAGCCGCCGATGGCGGCTTTTCAAAAGCATGTTAGTTAGCACGTTCTAACTGAAATCAGGGATTCTTGAAAGAGGGCCGCCATTATGCACGAGTATTATAAAAAGAAGAGCGCCAAGCTGAAAAAAACCATGAAGGGTTTCCTTGCTCTTGTCGGTACAGAGCTTGAAAGCGCATACGGTACGTCTTATGGCGCCGCATTTGAGGACATATGGAGCATTTACGAGCGGGATATGCTTGAGCGTTTTCCGTACATCGGCGGTGATGATGTAGGGGGCACAAAAAACCTGACAGAAGCGTATATGCTGGTCGCTATGGGCGAGTATTTGAGACGGCGCGGCATGGCAACGGAGGAGATCGGCCATCTGATGACCATCGCCTATGAGCGGCGGATGCTGAAAATGCCGAAGCTTGTCCGTACGCTTATGGGGAAAATGCTCACGAACACCAGCGTGCTGAATCGGCTGTTTCCCAAAAAGGATGCACGAAATGCTGCCAACGCCGCGAAAAATCCCGGCAGTTTCGAGACAAAGACGCAGGTGCCGCCGGAAGCGGGCTGCGATTTCAGCTATCACAATCTGGTATGTCCTCTGGCGAACTTTGCCAGACAGTACGGATATGGGGAATATATGCCGTATCTATGCAATCTCGACTATGTCATGTTCGGCATTGTGGGAGTGCCGCTGTTTCGTGAGCACACCTGTTTCGACGGCAGCTATTGTGACTTCAAGTTAAAGGTCAATGCTGAGCCGATGCCATACTGGCCGCCGGTATTCTCACAGGGAAATGGATATCGATAATTTTGGGGGGAGCGGAGATTTTCTATGAGCACGATAAAAGAAACCCTGCACGCAAAGCGAGCCGCAACAGAAAACCATATCAAACGGCTCCAGCAGGAAGGAAAACAGGGGGAACGCTATACCGCCATGATGCCGGATATCCCGTTTCTGGTATTTGGGCTGCTAAGTGATATTGGTTGGATAGTACATCTTGCGGCAGGCATTATTTACTTTTGCCGAAATGGTGTTCACCATGTGCTGGACTATATGGCACTCCTTGTATTGGCTGCCGTCCTGTTCGGTGTTGCCTATATTATTTATCTGAACAGGATCCATGAAAAGGAGATCGCCACAAGGCTTCAAAAGAATTTAAGCTTTGGTATGATCGCTTATTCCGGATTGGCGGGAGCGTTTATTGGAATACTTCAGATCCTGTTTACCGGCGCTTCATCCGAGCTTGTTTGGATCGTAATTGGCGGCTTTTTAAACGCTGCTTCGGGGCTGCCAATTTATCTCTCGTTTAAAAAAGGGATTTTTTATGGAGTAACGTAACTGCAATTGGAGGCGAAAGAAATGAAGACAGGAAAAAGTGAAACATTTATCCGATGGTGTATCCTTGGAGCGATCGGTGGTATACTCATGGCTGCCGGTGACTGGCTGCTCGGGTGCATTCCGCTTCAGGAGACGGACACAGGCATGTTCAACCGGGCCTATTATTTATCCGGCTCCTATGGATTGTGGAGACCCGTGCTTATCGTCGGGATGGGCGCGATCGGGAACTTTCTCTATTATTTCATGGTAAAAGCACTGAATGCGGATATCGACGCAAAGTACAGAAAAGTAAAATCCGTCCATTTTCTATGCGGCATATTCACCGTTGCGGTAGCTCTGGCGATCCATCTCTGGTCGGCGACTCTGGCATGGTTTACCGCATATCTCGGGCCGCGTATCGGAGCAGAGGCCGCGCTCACTGCGGTCACGGCCTATCAGGACGATATGCTCATCGCGATCCTCCCACTGTATATTCCGCTGGTATTGCTTTTCGCGATCCATTTCGTGATGCTGCTTGCCGGTAAAGCCCGTTATCCCCGGTGGATGCTCGCTTTTCATCCGGTCACATGGAACATTCTGCTCGTTGTGATTCCGGATATCGCCCAGGCCATGCACGTGCCTGCAGCCACATGGATGTCCGTTATGAGCCAGAGCAGCACGAATACCTCTATCGTGGTCTGGTGCATAGCATCTGTAATTTACGAAAGGAAGCACATGCAAAAAGATCGCAATACTTAAGGGTGTCCTCGGGTGCGTACGCCGCGCCGGGAGATACCTCCGGAAAAAAGAGAAAAGCCTGTAACCATTGAAGTTACAGGCTTTTTTGATGGTCGGAGTGGCGAGACTTGAACTCGCGGCCTCTTGGTCCCGAACCAAGCACGCTACCAACTGCGCTACACCCCGATACCGATATCAGCAAGACAGAATTATATTGTCTTTGGGCGGAATTGTCAAGTATTTTTCGGAAACTCTTTTTCTATTCTTGTAAAAAACTTCAGACTGTTATAGAATGTACGTACATTGTACGCACACTCTGTGCAGGAGCTTTGGTATATGGACAAGAAACTCGAACGAATCCTCCCGCTCGTACAGAAGCCCGCCCGGTATACCGGCGGCGAGTACGGCGAAATCCAGAAAGATAAAAGCGAAGTGGATCTCCGCATGGCGCTCTGCTTCCCGGACACGTATGAGATCGGCATGTCAAACACCGGCATGCACATTCTTTATCGGGTACTCAACGACCTTCCGGGCGTATGGTGCGAGCGCGTGTTCGCCCCGTGGTTCGATATGGACCGGCAGATGCGCGAAAAGGGTCTCCCCCTCTATGCGCTCGAAAGCGGCGATCCGCTCAGCAAGTTTGACGCGATCGGCTTCTCGCTCGGCTACGAGATGGCGTATACGACCGTTCTCGAAATGCTCGATCTGGCGGGAATACCGCTGCGCAGCGCCGAGCGCACCGCTCTCACGCCGCTTGTGTTCGCGGGCGGCAGCGTTTGCTGCAACAGCGAGCCGATGGCGGACTTTTTCGATCTCATGATCGTCGGCGAGGGCGAGAGCGTAGACGGCGAGGTGCTGCAGCTTCTGCGCGAGGCCAAGGCCGCCGGTTGGAGCAAGGCGGAATTTCTCCGCCGCGTTGCGCTCATCGGCGGCGTATATGTTCCCTCTCTCTATACGCCGGAGTATAACGCAGACGGCACGCTCAAGGCCATGCACGCCGCGCCCGGCGCGCCGGAGCGCGTCACGAAGCGCATCGTAGAGGATTTTGAAAACAGCTGCTTCCCCGTGGATTCCATCGTTCCCTCCACGGAGATCGTGCACGACCGCGTCGGTCTCGAGCTCTTCCGCGGCTGTATCCGCGGCTGCCGCTTCTGCCAGGCCGGGCACATTTACCGCCCGGTACGCAGCCGCAGCGTGGAAAAGTGCATGGAGTACGGCAAGGAGGCGCTTGCCTTTTCCGGCTACCACGAGATCACGCTCCTCTCGCTCAGCACGAGCGATTATCGCGGACTGAACGATCTCTGCGACGGGCTGATGGATTCCTGCGAGAGCCGCGGCATCGGCCTCTCCCTCCCCTCGCTGCGCGCGGACAACTTCTCCATGGACATCATGCAGCGCGTGCAGAAGGTGCGCAAATCCGGTCTCACGTTTGCTCCCGAGGCCGGCACGCAGCGCCTGCGCGACGTTATCAACAAGAACGTTACCGAAGAGGATCTTCTCCGCTCGTGCGCGTTCGCGTTCCGGGGTGGCTGGAACAGCGTAAAGCTCTATTTTATGCTCGGCCTGCCGACGGAGACGGACGAGGATGTGCTCGGCATCGCCGAGCTTGCCGACCGCGTTGTGCATTGCTGGCGCGAAAATTCGCCCAACCGCAGCCACGGGCTGCGCGTGACGGTGAGCACCTCGTGCTTTGTTCCCAAGCCGCACACACCGTTCCAATGGGAGCCGCAGGTCACGCGCGAGGAGTACATGCGCCGCGTGACGCTGCTGCGCGACAATATGAAGGCCCGCGCCGTTACGTATAACTGGCACGACGCCGACACCTCGCTCACCGAAGCGGTTCTCTCGCGCGGTGACCGGCGGCTCGGCGCGATGATCGAAAACATCTGGCGGCAGGGCGGTTTTCTGGAGTCGTGGTCGGAGGGCTTCGATCTCAAGCGCTGGGAAAAGGCCGCGGAGGAGGAAGGCATCTCCTTCCCGTTCTACGCCAACCGCACCCGCTCGCTTGACGAGATGCTGCCGTGGGATCATCTCTACATGGGCGTGAACAAGCGCCACTATGTCCACGAATACGAGCAGGCGCACAAGGGGCTTCTCTCCCCCGACTGCCGGGCACAGTGCTCCGGCTGCGGCGCCGCCGCATTTCTGAAGGGAGGCCGCTGCGATGGATAAGCTTCGGCTCGTATACGAGCAGACCCGCCGTGCCGTGTGGATGTCGCATCTCGACACGATGCGCACCCTGCAGCGCGCCATCAAGCGCGCCGCCATCCCCATCCGCTACAGCGAAGGCTTTAACCCGCACGAGCTCATCTCGATTTTGCTTCCGCTCTCCGTCGGCACGGCGAGCCTCTGCCAGATCGCGGACATCCGCGTGCGCGAGGATGTGGATATTGCCGCGCTGCCCGAGCAGCTCACCGCCGTGATGCCGGAGGGCATCCGCGTGACCGACTGCTACGAAAACGCGATGAAGCCCGCCGAGCTCAAGTGGATGCGCGTGAAGGGCACCTGGGAATACGATACCGCCGATACGGAAGCCGTTGCCGCAAAATGCCGGGAGCTTTTCTCCGCTCCGGTCGAGGTCATGCGAAAAACGAAGCGCGGCGAGGGGCTTTTCACCGTGACGGAGCATGTGCGCGATCTGACGTTCACTGCCGGGGACGGCATCGTGACGGTCGAGGGGATCGTCTCCTGCGTTGAGCCCGTGGTGAATCCCGAGCTGCTCACCGCGGCGGTGCGGACGCACCTTCCCGAGTGCGCGCCGGACGGCGGACGCTTCTGCCGCATGGCGCTTTATCGCGCCGACGGAACGCCTTACCGATAATTTCCAAATTTCTTAAAATAAGTGTTGACATTTTTCAAAGGCATGATATAATAACACTTGCCTTTGACATGCGGGAGTGCTGGAATAGGTAGACAGGCAGGCTTGAGGTGCCTGTGTCCAACCATAGACGTGAGAGTTCAAGTCTCTTCTCCCGCACCAAGCGGCTCATCCGAACGGATGAGCCGCTTTTCTTTTTATTTGATGCCGCGTTGCTAAATATTCCCATAGCTTGAGCGGCATCTTTTCTCATTTGTGCATCTGTTTCTCCGTGATACGCTGTTCCGCCGATGCCAGATATTTATTGATCTGCCGGCTGATGGTTCCCACCAGAACCGCCGCGGCAATGGTCCCCTCTCTGACCCCGTAAATCCCGTGAAGAAACAGCATGGACAATATGCAGGAAATCACAACAAGCGAAACATCAAAGCAGACCTTCATTGTGCCGAATTTGATGGGGCGGACTTTACATACGGCAAGGATGAAGCCCTCTCCCGCCAGCGTGATCACATTCGCCGTCACTTCCATGCTGACCCCAACCGCGACCAAAACGATCCCAACTGCGCAAAGCAGCCATTGCTGCATGTAACCGGCAGGGTGCAGGAAGGCCAGAGCATCGACGGCGAGATCGGTCATAACACCAAAAAGGAGTGCGATCGGAAGCTGAAGAAGCTGGATCCAATCATACTTTTTCCGCAGAATAAGGATTTGCAGCAGGATCAAAACGCAATGCATGATGATCGTTGTCGTCCCGACGGTCAGGCCGCTGATCTGCCCGGTCACATACGGCAGGCTGGAAGTCGGCGATGTTCCCAAATCAGCCTTAATGGAAAAAGCCACGCCAAACGCCATAATGGGCAGGCCTACGATCAAAAGGAGCCATCGTTTTAGGGATTTGATATTCTCGTTCATATTTTTTCTCGTTTCTTTTTTGTATTATTCTTTTTATTATACAATTGCCACAAACAATTAACAATCCTTTCGGGCTGTATTTGATGATCCTTCACTTCACCTCTCTGGCTGCATATAGTGTATCAAAGCTCCTGCGATCACTTCGCAGGAGCTTTGTACACGCCTGTCTCCGGTTTTAATTTTCGTTTAAACATGGTTAATACGGATTTTAATCCGAAGCATAATAATGTCATCGTCCAAAGGACAAAACGATGAATTTAATGCCGGAGGGTTTACACCATGAAAATGAGCTTTCAGAACTATATTGCCGAAACCGTTTATGCCTACGCCAACGTCTCTGCCGAAGAAGTCCTCGATCTCAGCATCCACCAGGAAGAGACGCTCTTCGAAATCAACTTCTCTACCGAATGGATGACCTACCTCTGTTACATGGATCTCAGCGGCGAGATACTCGGCTTTCTTTCCGAGCCGGTTTTCGAGCACGAGACAGACAACACCGAGCCGCACTCTTCGAAGTGCGGCTTTTGTGCCTAAAGAAGCGGACAGGATAAGGCAAATGCAGCGCCGGTTTTACCCGGCGCTGCATTTTTGTTGTATGTACCTGTGATTCAGTCTGCAAACAGCAGTTCTGTCAGCTTGGAAACATCGTTGACGGCTTCGATGGTGGAAATGCCCGCAACGATCTCTTTTGCCTTGTCGGCGCTTACGGTTTCCACCGTCTGCGCAAGGAAAAGCTCTGCAAGCTCATCAAAGCTCACATCCGCCTCCGGTTTGCCGGATCTCGTGCGGAGCTCGGCGTCCATGATGTAATACTGCTTGCCCAGTTCCTTTGTCAGCCATTCCGTATCCGCCACATGGCCAACCATGCCCTCGGCATACGCTCTCGGATCGTCGAAAAGGTCTCTCTGGTTGTGGATGCCCTTTTCGGCCGATTTGGTGATAAGGAAGCCGTCGCGGGCCCGATAGCCATACTCATAGTGCTGGAAGTCGGAATGGGTAACGGCAGCATACGACGTGGGGACGGTGCTGCACTCGCAGCCGATGCCCATTGCCTGATTGATGCGTCTTGCATCCAGATCGTAGAGCTTTGCAACGGGAATGATGGCGGCAAAGATCTGCCAGCTCATCTCTCCCCAGCCGCGCTTTGCCACCTGCTCTTCCGAGGGCTTCACGGACATCGCGATGCGGTAATACACCTCATACGCCGCGACGATGGCCGCGATGAGTTCCTTGCCGCTCTTATGGCGTTCCTCCGCCGCAAGCCATGCGCAGGGGATCACGGCAGCCGACGGATGACCGGTCTGCATGCAGTCCTCCTCGGAGCACACGTCCGCGCAGGTACCCAAAACGAGCGCAGCGTTGACAGCAGCAAGCTTTGTGCCGCTGTTCCATTCCGTTGTCGTGCCGCCTTCGCCGCCATTGGCCTCCTTCGCGATCTCCAGCGTCTTTTTGTAGATATCGCTGTTCTTCGAAGCGAGGATCGCTCCTGCGGTGTTGAGAAGGATCTTCTTTGCCTTGTCGGCAGCATCCGACGGAAGATCCTCATAACGCAGGCCTTCCACATATTCGCTGAGCTGCTGTGTATACTCCGTAGGAGTCAGAAAATTGTTATCCTTAAACCAACGATTGTAACGCATAATATACCTCCGCTTTCAGAATCCGCACCGTTTAATACAGGAAGGTCGGAAGAACCGACGCATCCTCGTATTTTTCCAGATGGCAGATGCAGTCGATCGCCTTTTCCGCCGTCTCCACGCTGAGCACATTCTTGGTCTCCAGCCGGAACATATCCTTGAACTCGTCCCGGGTCAGCATATAATTCGGATGTCCCGGATGCGTGAACGCGCTTTCCTCATACTCCGTCCCGTCCTTCATCCGGACGATCATGAACTTTTCGGGATGCTTGCCGTCGATCAGGTCTTTGATAAAGGTCATGCTGCCCTTGAAATCTACAAAGCCATCCGCTTTTACCTTCATCATGAGCGCGATGATCTTCGGGTCCTGCATGGTCTCCGGCTGATACCATACTGCGCCGGGCTCCGGGTGATACATGGCGCAGGCAGTGCAGTACGGGATGGAGAACTGCGCCTGTGTAACGGACTTGTACCCGGTCTCGGAATACCAGTGACGGAACTCAATCGACGGGCGAATGATGATCTCGGCCACATCGTCCGGGTCGAAATGATTCTTTGTCACCAGCCGGGCGGCCAGCTCCGCATAGGTCTGAACAAACACGTTCGCGGGCCAATGCTTGATGAGGATCATGTTCATCATCATCCACGTCTGGCCGAGCTCCTTGGTGATCCATTCCGGCTCCTGATAGCGCAGGTGCAGCAGATAGGCCGACGGATCATCAAACGCATCCTCCATGCCGCTGATACCGGCCATGACGTTCTTGATCATGGTCACGGTGTTTTCCGCCTTGTACCCATACAGGTAGTTCAGCGAGTCGGACATGGTGGATTCATGCGGCGAGCAGAACATGGGCGCGCAGGCCGTGCCGACGCCGAACGCCTGATTCATCTTTTCGAGCGGAAGGTCGAGAAGCTTCATAAGAACGGCGAGGCAGCCAAAGATGTTATACCCGGAAATGCTGCTCGCACCGGCGAGCGCAACGCGCTGATACACCTCATAGCCCGCAACGACCGCGGTGAGCATCTCTTTGCCGCTCTTTTTCAGAACCTCGGCGGCAATGACCGCGGTGGGGATCACGCCGGCGGAGGGGTGTCCCGTGACGGAGCAGTCCTCCCAGTCGAGCATATCGCCCATCGTGCCGGCGGTGAAGGCCGCGGCTTCCCAGCTCATCTTTTTGCCGGTCGCCCACTGCGTAGCCTCCCCGGAACTACCGGGCGACATCTCCTGCGAGATTGCGATGGCGTCCTGGATCTGCTTGAGCTCCGAGCTGCAAAGGCTGACGCCGACGGTGTGCAGGATGTTCATCTTCGCACGCTCGATGACCATCGGCGGGATATCTTCGTATTTCAGTTCCTTAACAAAGCGGCAGAGCTGCTTTGTCATTTCCATACTGGTTTCCTGAGTGCTATTGCTCATATCGTTTCCTCCTGATAAATGTAAACGCAATGGCGGTCAAATGGTAAACAGCTTTCCGAGACCGGGCAGCTTGTCATGGATCCCCGAATGCCGCAGACACGCCCAAAGGCTGACCTGGTGGCTCGTAATAACAGGAACGCCGAGATCCTCTTCCAGAACTTCCACGAGCTCCAAGGTTGCAAGTCCCATGCAGCTCAGGAAGAACACCTCTGCGCCGTCCAGGGAGATCTTTTTCGCATTCCGGTACAGATGCTGTTTGTCGGGATAGCTGTAAGGCCGTCCGTAGTTGAAGCCCACGCCGGTGATCGACGTGACGGCGATCCCGTTATCTTCAAGAAATTTCTTTTCCGCCTCGTTTGTCGCATCCGGATACGGCGTCATCACGGCGGTTTTGTTCAAGCCAAGCGCCTCGAACGCTTCCAGAACAGCGGTGCTGGTGGTAAGTCCCGGCCAGCCGCATGCGCGCTCGATGCGCTCGATGCATTCCTTATCGAAGCCGTATCCCTTGATGCAGCTGCCAGACGTGCATCCGAACAGCACAACGCTGTGCTCCTGATTGCGGTACATGCGCGCCGCATTTTCCAACTGATTGGAAAGATAGATCAGCCCCTCGGGCGTCGGCCCGGGGAAAGACAGGCGCGTACAGTTGAACGCAACACCGTCGGGGGCATATTTGTTGAACGCATATTCTACCTGATCGTCGAGAGGGGCGATAACGCCGATCCTCGCTCTCCAGCTATACATATTCCTGCATCCCCCTATCATGAAACGGTGAACAGCCTGCCGAGGCCGGCGCGTTTTGCGCCGACGCGGCAATGCCGCAGCGCGCTCCAGAGCGTCGCCTGATGGCTGGTGATCACGGGAACACCGAGAGCATCCTCCAGAGAGGATATCACCTCCATCGTGGTCAAGCCCATGCAACTGAGGAAAAACGTGTCTGCGCCGTTCAGCTCCATCTTTTTCGCGTTCTGATATAAAAAGTATTCGTCCGCATAGGCAAACGCCTGCCGGCCGTTTGGCTGTGTGAAAGCGCTCATATCCATGCCTTCCATAGCGGTAACCTCGTAGCCGTTGGCCTCGAGAAATGCCTTTTCGGCTTCGTTTGTCGCAGCAGGATACGGGGTGAGAACGGCGACCTTCTTTGCATCCAGCGCGTGCAGGCTTTCCAGAACGGCGGTGCTCGTCGTGAGCCCCGGAAGCCCCGACGCTTCTTCGATCTGCCGTATGCACTCCATATCCCAGCCGATGCCGTTGATAAAGCTCCCCGCCGTGCACCCGAACACGACCAGATCCATATCGGAATCCTTATATACCGCGGCCGTTTCGGCCAGCTTCCGGTTCAGGATCCGGAGCCCTTCCGGCGTGGGGCCGGGAAACGCTATTTTCATTGAGGCAAAAGAAACGCCTTCCGGCGCGTACACATGAAATGCATGCTCGGCATTTTCGCTCATCGGAGTAATGAGCCCGATCCGGGCTCTCCATCCATACATATAGTGTGCTCCTTTCCCCCTGCCGTTGGCGGCAGGAAAACTGCATTGCGGCGCCGATATGTGCCCGTTCGACCCGCATGGATATCTTTCTTTGACCATAATTTAATGGCAGACAGCGGCAGAAAGCAAATCACTTCTTTGACACCCCCTCTCCGTTTTTTGCATGGAAAAGAGCTTTTCAACAAGGGCGCTGCTTGCTATACTGTGCCCACAAAAAGCGGTGCCGGAGTTGTCCCGTCCGGCCGCATGGATTCTTTCTTTCTTTTAATTTTCGGTAGCTATTGATGCCGCAGTCCCAAACACCGCTCCGAATGCATTGCCCTGCGCCCGGAGCAAAAAGAAAAAAAGAAAGGACTTTTGTACTATGAGTCAGATAGCGGGAGAAAAGAAAAGATACAGCACCAAATATGTTGTCAACATGATCATCACGCTCGCGTTGATGTTCGGCTTCGGATTCCTTCCGACGTTCGGGCCGGTAACGCCGATCGGCATGAAGATCCTGGGTATTTTCCTCGGCATCGTATACGGCTATTCGACCTGTGATGTTATTTGGCCCTCCCTGTTCGCGATCATTGCCTACGGCATCAGCGGCTACACCACCATGGGTGAAGCCATCACCTCCATGATGGGCCACAACGTTGTGTTCCAGTCCATCGTGGTGTTCATTTCCGCCGGCGCGCTGGAATACTACGGCTTCGGCAAATGGTTCGTCCGCTGGTCTCTCTCCCTGAAGATCTTCAAGGGCAAGCCCATGCTCTATGTGTGGACGTTCATGACGCTCTTCGGCCTCGCCTCCATCGTTGTCAGCCCCATCGTTCTGCTCATCCTGCTCAGCTCCATCTGGGTCAACATCGCGGAAAACTGCGGCTACGAAAAGAACAGCAGCTTCGTTTACGTCGGTCTCGGCGGCATTCTCCTCGGTTCCTGCCTCGGTGGCGCAATGATCCCCTATACCAGCTGGCAGTACGGTCTCGCCATGACCTGGGGTCAGGTCACCGGCACGCCGCTCAACTTTGGCATCATGGCGGCCATGACCATCCCCGCAACGATCCTGATCCTCACCGTGTACGTTTTCCTGAGCAAGGCCATCTTCAAGATCGATTACAGCCACCTGAAAGCGTTTGACGCGAGCGCCCTCGGCGACGAAGACGTGAAGCTCCGTCCGCGTCTCAAGCGCATCCTCATCGTCTTCCTCATCTCCGTACTCCTTGTTATCCTTGCCAACACCTTCATGAACACCGGCTTTGCCGACTTCATCAACAACAAGCTCAGCACCGCCGGCATCTTCTGCCTGTGCGCTGCAATTTTGCTCATTCTCCCCTCCGGCGAAGGCGACGGCAAGGCCTGCATCGAGTTCAACCAGGTCAAGAACACCGCCATCAGCTGGCAGGTCATCCTCATGTGCGCCGTGACGCTCCCCATCGCGGGCGCCGTCACCAACAGCTCCACCGGCATTGTGGAACTCCTCAGCAATCTTCTCTCCCCGGTGTTTGCCGGCCACGGTGCGTTCTTCATCATCGTGTTCACCTGTATCGCAACGATCATCCTTACGAACGTCGGCTCCAACATTGCTTTTGGCGCCGCGATGGTGCCCATCCTCACCCCGTTCGTCATGGCCTCCGGCATGTCTTCGACGGTCGCCGGTGCTGCGATGATCTACCTTGTGAACGCCGGTATGGTTCTGCCCGGTGCCTCTGCGCCCGCCGCAATCTTCCACGCAAACGAAGCCATCCCCAACGGCGGTATGCGTATCAAGGTCACGCTCGTCGGCTGCCTGTGCATGCTGATCGTGTCGATCCCGCTCTTCTCTCTGTTCACTCTCTTCGTTAAATAACGCGATATCCCCCTTGACCGAAGCGCCGCAACGGCGCGTCAGGGCTGCGGCGAAGCTGCCGCAGCCCTGATTTTTCTTTCTATGCGCCGCATACGCTCGGTTTTTGCATACGTTTTTTTGCAACCCCATGACAAAATGAAATGCTTGCGGTCTGCCCGCTTCTCTCCTATAATGCAAAACAAGAGGACTGCGGTATCCGCTATTTTCCCCGCTCCGGGCAAGGGGCAGGGCATGTAGGAGGGATTGGTTTTCTCATGATCAAAAAAATAACCGTTATCGGCGCGGGGGCGACAGGCCATATGGTCGCAGCCGTTATGAGCATCCGCGGGTTTGAAGTCACGCTCACGGACGACGAGCGCTTTGCCGCGCGTCTCGGCGCGATCCAGAAGCTTGGAGGCATCCAGCTGCGCGGTGGAATGCGCGGCACGGGCATGCCCGCAAAGATCACAACGGACGCATCCGACGCTATCCCCGGAGCCGAGCTCATCTGCGTGGACGTTCCGGCCGACCGCCACGAGGAAATTGCGCGGCGGATCGCCCCGTATGTCAGCGACGGACAGCACATCCTTATCATCCCCGGCAATCTCGGCTCGTTTGTTTTCCGGCGCGTTTTCGACGAGCTCGGCGTGACGGCCAAGGTCACACTGACGGAAAAGGAAGGCAACATCGGTCCCTGCCGTCTCACGGCGGACGGCGAAGTCACTACCGGCTTCGGTCTCAATTTGAAGGGCAAGGTCGCCTCCCTCCCGTCGACGGATACGGAGCGGGTCATTGCGGCGCTTGACGGCGTTTTCGAGTACAGCGCAAATCAGAACGTTTTCGAAGGCGTCATCAATTCCGGCAACATGATCAACCACATTGCCAGCACGGTGCTCTCCGCCAACGAGATTGAGCACCACGGCGACACCTTCTCCCTGTTCAAATACGCCTTCACGCCGGCCTCGATCCGGTGTATCCTGCGCATCCGCGACGAGCGCAAAAAGGTCATCGATGCCATGGGACTCACCGAGCACGGCAATCCGACGGGATTTCTCGATGACATCCAGCATATTGAGGATCATCCCGAGATTCACAACTTCTATGAGTATATGGACGGCCCGAACGCGCTCGATCACCGCTATCTCCACGAGGACTGCGGCTGCGCAGGAGCGTTTGCGGTATCCGTTGCCAAGCGGCTCGGGATCGAGGTTCCGGTGCTGGAATCCTTTGTCCGCGTTGCCGGCGCCATAAACGGCCGGGATTATCTCGGTGCAGACGGACGCTCGCTCGAAAATCTCGGCTTTGCCGGGAATATGTCTCTCGAAGAGATATACGCCAAAATCTGATAGTTTCCCTCTCTTTTCTCAGTTCAGCGGGTATGTTATTACGGCATATCCGCTGATTTTTTCATTCTGCATCACGGATTTGTTTTTTCCCTTTTCTCATGATATAATTGCCTCACATACGTTGAGGGAGGGAACTGCGTGAGAGCGGAACAGTTTCAGTATCTGCTGGAGATAAAGCGGCTCGGCTCCATTTCGGCCGCCGCAAAGGAATTGAATATGAAACTGAATACTCTCGGAGCGATCGTTAAATCTGCGGAGGCGGAGCTCGGGTACACGATCTTTCGCCGGATGCCGCAGGGCATATCCGTTACCCCGGAGGGAGAACGGTTCATGGTGCTGGCGCAGGAGATCGCCGTGCAGTATGAGCAGCTTATCAGCCTGAAAAAGGATTCGGAGATGCACGTCAAGCCGATCTCGCTTATTATGACGCCAAGCATAAATGCCGGCCTGTCTCTCCCGCTGACGGATAAATACTACCGCTTTGAGCTTCACGGAGATCTGATGTTCGAAGAGGATTCCCGGCTGAACATTGCCAAACGCATCCTGAACAAGGATGCAAACATCGGGCTCACATATCTCACCCCGGCAGAGCTCCAGCGATACCGCAGCGAGCTTCCGGCGCAGGGGGTCGAGATCGAAAACCTCCGCGAGGATCAGTTTTATCTGATAACGGCTCCGGATCACCCGCTCGCACGGGAGCGCGTCCTGTTCCACACGAGTCTCACAAACGAACGTATTGCGACCGTATCAACTTTCTGCGGAGATGACAGCCGCGTCATTCCCAAACCGCAGGACAGCCAGTGCGACAGCTATATATCGTTTCCCAACATTGCCGTTATGAAGCAGGCGATTTTGGAGCAGAACATGGTCGGTGTGCTCTCCGGCTTCACGATCATGAACGACAGCAACATCTCCTCCTCGGAATTTGGGATCATCCCGCTCGGCGGCGACCATCACGCCTACATCTGTCTGCTGCATATCGCCAGGCCGAGACTGCGCTATCAGGAGCGCGTGCTGCTCACCTGCATCACCGACTTCTTTCGTCAGATGCCGCCCCTGCAATTCACTCACCGCGGAGGCACGCAGATATGAGAATCGAACATTTAAAATACCTGCTGGAGATCAACCGGCTGCATTCCATCTCGGAAGCCGCGGACGCCCTGTATCTCTGTCAGGCAACGCTGAGCCGCACGGTAAAGGCGATCGAGACGGAGCTGGGATTTACGATTTTTACCCGTTCGCGCAAAGGCGTTGTCCTCACTCCGGAGGGGGAGGCCGCGCTCTCCCTGGCGGAGGATATATGCAGAGCCTATGACGAAGTACAGGAGATCGGCAAAGAGATCAGCACAAACCGGCTGCCCGTGAGCGTTATCAGCTCTCCAACCATATTGTCTGCGCTCGCGCTGCCGGTCAGCCGAATGTTTGCAGAGCTTGATCCCGGGTGCAGCCTTGTTTTCCACGGTGTGACCGGCAATGCGGTATACGACAGCATAATCAATAACGAGGCACACATCGGGCTGACCTATTATTCTCAGGAGCAGCTCAGCGCCATGAAGGCGGTAGCGGAAAAATACAGGATCAAAATCAAAGCGCTGTTCCGGGATCGCTTCCATATCGTTGCCAGAAAAGGCAGCCCGCTGGCCAATGCTGCGGAGCTTTCCATTGAGGAGCTGCACGGTCAGTCGTTTGCGACGCTGACGTATTATCAGCTTGCCGAAGCATCCCTGTGGTTTATGAAGAATATGCCCGCCGACTGCCATTGCACCAGCTATTCCAATGTTTCGCTCCTCAAGCAGGCCGTGGTAAAATACGATATGCTCGGCATTCTCAGCGGGTATTCCGCATTGTACGGTTCATCCGCGAGCAACGACGCATTGACGGCGATCCCGCTTGTCCGTCCCGATGATGACGACGGAATGGTTCTTTGTCTTGTATGTCAGGACGCGGCGAGCCTGAGACCCATAGAAAAGCTTTTGATAAACAGCATCGAGGACTATTTTTCAAAGCTGAAAGCCTAAAAAACGGCTCATCCGATTGAAACGGATGAGCCGTTTTTTCTTTATTCGTCCTTTTCTGAGTCTTTTTCTGTGGGTGTGTCGTTCTCCGTCTCCGGGGTGATCCCCGCGCCGTGCTTTTTGAACGCGGGCTCGGTGAAGAGCGACCAGAGCAGCATCAGCACAGCCGGCATAAACGCAAGCGGGAATATCCACTGCACGCTCAACCGCGCGATCTCCGCCGTCATCAGCACGAGCACCACGGTCGACGGCAGATGAGCCACAGCGAGCTTCAGCGCTGTTTTGTTCAGCGCGCCGAAGCCGAGCTTGCAGCGCGAGAGGATCGGAAATACCCAGCACGCCGCACCGAGCGGCAGCACCAGCGCGACATAGTACGCCGCGCCCGCCGCCCCGGCGGATGGCGTTTCGGCACTATACTGCCGCAGCAGCGCGAGCATCCAAAGCCCCAGCGCGGCGACCGCGCCCCAAAGCAGCGTCAGCAGCGCGCCCGGCACGAGTTCATTTTTGAATGTGCGGAAAAAGCGCTCGTAGGGCCGGGGCATTTTATAGCGTATGCAGCGCACGACACTATCATAGAGCGCCGTCGTCGCCGCGCCCAGCGTCAGCACAGGGATGCTGCACAAAAGCCACAGCACGCTCAGCGCCAGAATGTCCGTCAGCGTGTTCAGAGCCCGCCAGAGCCAGCCCTGATAGCGGAATATTCGGCCGAACATCAAGTCAGCTCACGCACCACCGGCGCAAGCGCATCGGCAAGCTGACGATGCCCGCGGCGGCTGAGGTGCATATAGTCCACGGTGTTGAACTCCGCCACGCCTTCGGCGTCAAGGAACGCCCAGCCGTGCGAGGCGCACCGGCGGCGGTACTCCTCCGCCACGCCCATGGATGTTGCGTGGCAGGATGCGCCCATGGCGGGGTCGTTATGTCCCGCGCCGATGTGCGGCGGCGCAACGATGAGAAGATTCGGCTTTCCGCCGCGCCACGCGGCGACGGTCTCCGCCTTCATGGCAAGGCGCTCCATGCCGATGCCGATGCACGCCGGGCTCGCATTGAAGCGCTCCTTCGTGTCGTTCGTGCCGAGCATGATGATGAGCAGATCGACCGGCTCGTGCGACATCAGCGTGGAATAGATCACATCCAGCCCGGACATGCACTCGTGCAGCGGGTCGGGAAACACGGTCGTCCGGCCGGAAAGCCCCTCTTCCAGCACGAGATACTCCTCGCCCAGCGCCTTCTGCAAAAGGCACGTCCAGCGCTCGTCCTCGTTGAAGCGGTCGGTATGGCCGGCGGTATCGTTGGGATCGGCGCAGTAGCCATGGGTGTTGGAATCGCCAAAGCAGACAATGTGTTTTTTCATGCGCGTTCTCCTAATAAATGTATTTTTATTTCCGAAGCTCGGGCAAAGACGCGGCAGCCGCGGATTGGCCGACGCGGCGGAACTTCTCGTCCGGCAGGGCAAGGTGGATAAGCTCTGCCAGGTCGCTGTACTCCTCGCGCAGCACGCGCTCGCACTCTTCTATCACGAGTTCACCGCCGGCCCCGGACATAACGCGCCCGAGCAGCAGCACGTGGCGGAAGTGGTACATATCATGATACAGCGCGAGCGAATGCGCCAAATACACGCCAATGCTGCGGTATATCGCGGCGGCACGGATGTCGCCCTCTTCCATGAGCTTCTGCACGACCTTGAGCTTTTCGGCCGGGGACAGGCTGCTGTCCAGCGCGATGCCCGCCGCCGGGGCAAGCTTGATAACGCCGTCCTGCGAGAAGTATTTTACACCGCAGCCGATGTCCAGCGACCATTCGTCCTGCATCGCCTCGGGGTTTGCGTCCACCGGGATGAACGCCAGCTCGTTGAGCCAGCCGGTGATGTATCCGTTCTCGTCAACATAGCCGCCCGCCTCGCTCGTACCCATGGCAATGCCGAGGATGTTCGTGTCCTCCAGGCTGATCGCCCCGGCGAGCGCCGTGACATCGCCGTCGTTGAAAATGCAGAACGGCACATCGCCGAACGTGTCGGTGATGGCGCGGATGTATATATCCTTGACCTTTGCGTCAAACAGATCCTGCGGCACCTTGAGGAAAAGCGACGCATTCATGGTGCGGTTATTGATGTATACACCGGCGCTCGACACGCCCACCGCGTCCACGCGCGGCATATGCTCTGCCGCCGTCCGGAGCGCGGCGACGATGCCGTCGTAGTGATAGTCCGGGTCCGCGCTCGTCTTGGGAAACCACACGACCTCCTCGGAATACACGGTCTCGCCGTCTACGACGGCGGAGACCTTCCGGTCGCTTCCGCCTGCATCAAAGCCGATGCGGCAGCCGTCAAAGTGCCCGCCCGCGGGCCGGGGCGAATCCTTTGCCTCCGGCAGCGTGTCGGTATAGACGACCTCGAACGGCCTTTCATATATATTGGAGAAGTAATCCCAGTCAAACGCCTGGCAGCCGTCCGCGCTGAAGCATTCGCGGATGTACGTGTACATATCGTGATCGCCGCTGATGTATACGCGCCAGCCGCCCTTCATCCACAGGATGGACTTGACGAGACGGCGGATATAATACCGGTCCGCTTCGAGCCGGTCAGGTGTACCGTGCAGGAACGTGCGAACCGATGCCATCTCACCGCCGCTGCGCTCCACGGCAATGCCGATGGGCTTTTTCGCCGATGCAAGAAAGGCGTGATTGAACTTATAGAGCGGGAAGAAACTGCTGTCAAGCTCCGGAAGATTTTGAACGTTTGCTTCAATTCCAAGATAGTTCATGCTGCGCACCCTCCAAATATAGAATATTTACCGGTGTGTCAAGCGACGCAAGGGTATTATATCATGGCTTTCTGCGACTGTCACTAAGAAAAGCGAAAATTATTTCGAGATAAAATATACTTGAAAATTATTTTCTTTAATGTTACCATAATGCCAGCATAATGCTACGAATGAATGCCAGACCTGCTGAAACCAACAAATCGGAAAGGGGCGTTTACGATGGATAAGCAAAAACTGCAGAGCGTGCGGGAGTGGATACAGTCCGAGCTGAAAAAGAGCATCGATTTCTGGCTCAAAAACGGCATGGACGAGATCAACGGCGGCGTATACACCTGCCTGGACCGCAAGGGCGAGATCTATTCCACGGACAAAAGCGTATGGATGCAGGGGCGCTGCGGCTGGATCTTCGCGTACCTCTGCCATGTTTACGGCGTACGCGAGGAGTGGCTGCGCGCATCGAAAAGCTGTCTCGACTTTATGGAGGCGCACTGCATAAACCGCGCCGCCGGGAACAGGATGTACTTTACCGTCACCGCCGAGGGCGCGCCGCTCCGCCAGCGCCGGTACTGCTTCTCCGAGGCATTTTACGCCATGGCGAATGCGGAGTATTACGGCGTGACCGGCGAGCGGGAGCATCTCGAGCGCGCCCGGCGCGCGTATGACCTCTACTGGGATCTCAACCACGGCATGCCCGACCCGACCGGCCTCGGCCCGAAGACCGAGCCCGCCACGCGCACGGGACGCGCCTTCGGCATCCCGATGATCTATCTCAACGTTACTGCCGTGATGCAGCGCGTCGATCCGGAGAACGCGGCGCTCTACGCCGAGCGCGCCGCGGCCTGCGTGGACGATATTTTCCGCTACCATGTCCACCCGGAGCTCCGGTGCGTGCTGGAAAACGTTGCGGTTGACGGCACAGCGAGATTGTATTACACTGAGGGTCGAATTGTTAACCCCGGGCATGACATTGAGGGCGTGTGGTTCCTGCTGGAATACGCGCGCAAAACCGGCGACACGGCGCTTGTCGCCAAGGCGGAGGAAATATTCAACTGGGCGATAACCGCCGGATGGGACAAGGAATACGGCGGGCTGCTGTACTTTGTTGACGCGCTCGGCAAACCGCCCGAGGCATACGAGCACGATATGAAGCTCTGGTGGCCGCATGACGAGATCCTCATCTCCTCGCTCATGCTCTATAAGGACACCGGCAAGGAAGAATACCTCGACTGGTTTTACACCACGCTCGACTACTGCAAGGCGCATTTTGCCGACAGTGCGTACGGCGAGTGGTACGGGTATCTCCGCCGCGACGGAAAACCGACCGAGCCTTCAACCAAGGGCTCAACGTTCAAGGGGCCGTTCCATCTGCCGCGCATGCTCATCATGACAGACCGGATGGCGGAGGAATTGCTCGCGAAATAAAAAGCACAGGAGAAGCGTATGGAGCAGGGCAGCACAAACGTATTTGAGCGGATCAGTGCGGAGTATTATAATCTCACCACCGCAGAAAAAAAGGCGGCGGATTATGTGCTGTCGCACCAGAGAAAAACGCAGGACATGAGCATAACCGAGCTCGCCGCGGCAAGCGGCGTGGCGGAGGCGACCGTGTCTCGCTTCTGCCGCCGTCTGGGGTGCAAGGGGTATAACGCCTTTCGTCTCGCCATTGCCAACTCCACCGCCCAGCGCCCGCAGCAGCTCAACCCTCTCTCGGGCGAGGTGCTCGACGACGACAGTTTTTCGGATGTCTGCAAGAAGCTTTATACCGCCAATGTCAGCGCCATGACGCAGACACTTGAGCTTGTCCGCCCGGAGGATTATATCCGCGCGGCGGATCTCCTGGAAGAGGCGGATCGGGTGCTGTGCATGGGTCAGGGCGGCTCGATGATCATCGCGATGGAAGCGGCACATCTCTTCTCCACCGCGAGCGGAAAGTTTATTTCCGTGACCGATTCCCATATGCAGACTATCGCCATCGCCACCGCCGGAGAAAACGACGTCATCCTCTTCTTCTCCTATTCCGGCGCAACAAAGGACCTGATCCAGACGATCTCCTATGCCCGCGAGCGCGGTCTGCGCTCCATTCTTGTCACGCACTTTGCCAATTCTCCCGGCGCGGATCTGGCGGATGTGACGCTGCTGTGCGGCGCGGACGAAAGTCCCCTGCAGCTCGGCTCCGTCGGCGCGAGGATCGCGCAGATGTATCTTATGGACGTGCTCTTTTCCGAGCTCTGCCGCCGCAATCTGGACGAGTGCCGCCAAAGCCGCGCCCGCATTGCCGCCGCACTTGCGGAAAAGCACCTGTGACCGGCTGAAAATTATTTTCTTCTCCCCTCCCCCGGAGAGCGTACCGCTCCCGGGGGATTTGTATGCCTTGGTTTGCAAAAAATCTTCTTTGTTGAATATTGAAGAAAATTTTTTTCAGAAATCTATTGACATTGGCAGGGGCTTTGGTTAATATGATGGTGGAAAGAGGAAATTCAGCGGCGTGAGCCGTTGAAATAACGAAACCTGAACAAAATGTTTAAGGAGGCACATCATGAAGAAACTGCTCGCAACGCTGCTCGCACTGTGCATGATATTTGCCCTGTGCGCCTGCGGCCAGACCGCTGCTCCCGCTGCCGACCCCGCACCTGCTCAGGCTGATCCCGCTCCTGCGGCAGAACCCGCTGCCGAACCCGTCAACATCACGCTCTGGACCTACCCGATCGGCGGCTGGGGCAATGCTGACACCGTCGATGCCCTGATCGCCGCGTTTGAGGCGGCAAACCCCGGCATCACCGTCACCGTGGAATACCTTGACTACACCAACGGCGACGACCAGGTCAACACCGCGCTCGAAGGCGGCTCCGCTCCCGATCTCATCATGGAAGGACCCGAACGTCTCGTTGCCAACTGGGGCGCGAAGGGCTACATGGTCGATCTCGCCGACATGTGGGACGCCACCGACAAGGCGGAAGTCAACGCGGCCTGCGTTTCGGCCTGCTTCAATGCCGACGGTGCCTGCTACGAGTACCCCCTCGTCATGACCGCGCACTGCATGGCCATCAACTATGACGCGTTCGTCGCTGCCGGTGCCGACCAGTACGTTGACATCGACACCCACACCTGGACGACCGAGAACTTCATCAAAGCGGTCGATGCGCTGTATGCCTACTACAAAGAGCCCGTCGGCGACGTCTACTGCTCCGGCCAGGGCGGTGACCAGGGCACCCGTGCTCTCGTCAACAACCTCTACGGCGGCACGTTTACCAACGCCGAGCACACCACCTATACCGCGGACTCCGCAGAGAACATAAAGGCTCTTGAGCTTCTCCAGAGCATGGACGGCATCTACTTCAACGCAGCTGAGAACGGCGGCGAGGAGATCACCGCCTTCCGTCAGGGCATTCTCAAGATGGCGTTCTGCTGGAACATTGCTCAGCAGCTCAACACCGATAACAACGACGCCGAGCTCACCAACGACGGCGAGAAGATCGTGTTCATGAGCTTCCCCTCCGAGACCGGCGAGAGCAAGCTGCAGGGCGGTATCTGGGGCTTCGGCGTGTTCGATAACGGCGATGCCGCCAAGATCGACGCTGCCAAGACCTTCATCAAATACTTCGCCGACGGCGAAGGCACGGCCGACGCGGTCAAGGCCGCCAAGTACTTCGCCGTGCGCGACACCGCCGAGGGCATTGACCTCACCGGCATCTGGGCGGACAACGCCATTATGAACGAGTACACCAAGCTCATGCCCTATCTCGGCGACTACTACCAGGTCACCTCCGGCTGGGCGACCGCCCGCACCGAGTGGTGGAACATGCTCCAGCGCATCGGCGGCGGCGGCGACGTTGCCACCGAGGTCGCAACGTTCTGCACCAACGCGAACGCCGCGGCGGCCGGCTGATCGGACGCTATAACCGCTTCTTTTCTCCTTTTTCTTCCTCAGACCCACAGCGCGCACCCTCTCTGTGCCCCCGCGCAGAGAGGGTGTGTTGATAGCTACGTAATCCGTAAGGGGGAGCAACCCTATGTTTAAATCCAAAAACGGCATGAGCCGCGCGCTCGTGCGGCGGGAAACAACAGCGGGATACCTGTTTTTGCTGCCGAGTCTGTTCTTCTTCGTCACCTTCGTGCTGTATCCCATGTTCCTGTGCATATACACCAGCTTCTTTGACTCCAACATGGGCAAAAATGCCGTGGACGTCTTTGTCGGTCTGGGTAACTATAAGGAGCTTTTCCAGGATAAGCTCTTCCTCGGCGCGCTGAAAAATACGGTCCTCATCGTTGTTGTTGCCGTGCCTACGGTATGCGCGTTTTCTCTCTGGGTCGCCACGGCGATCTACGATATGAAACCGGCGCTGACCTCGGCGTTCCGCTGCATTTTCTATCTGCCGGTCGTCACCGGTTCGGTCGCGGTAACGGTCGTCTGGAAATGGATGTACAACAATCGCTACGGCGTGTTCAACTACATTTTCAAAAGCCTCGGCATCATTGACCAGAACATAAACTGGCTGGGCGATGCGCGCTTCGCGCTCTGGTGCATCATTCTCATCCTCTTCACCACCTCCGTGGGTCAGCCCATCGTGCTGTATGTCTCAGCGCTCGGCAACGTGGATCACTCGCTCGTTGAAGCAGCGGAGGTCGATGGCGCAAACCGCCGCCAGGTGTTCTGGAAGATCAAATGGGCGCAGATCATGCCCACCACGCTCTACATACTCATCATCACCACGATCAACTCCTTCCAGTGCTTTGCACTGATCCAGCTTCTCACCTCCGGCGGACCGACACACAGCACAGACACGATCATGTATTATATCTATTATACCGCGTTCAAGCTTTACCGCTACGGATACGGCAACGCCATGGGCGTTGTGCTCATGGTCATTATCGCGGTACTCTCTGCTGTCCAGTTTAAGCTGGGACAGCGGTCGGATTAAGGGGGGTGAGCATATGCAGAGCAGATCCAAGGTAAACCGCATCATCACTCTCGTGATCATCGTTATTCTTGCCGCGCTGTTCACGTTCCCCCTCTACTGGATCATCACCGGCTCGTTCAAGACAGCCAAGGAGGTCAACTCCGTCACGCCCGTCTGGTGGCCGAGCGAATGGACGCTGAAGAACTACCAGACGCTCATGAGCAAGCTCAAAGCGCCGCTGTGGGAGTTTTACATCCCCTTCAGCCAGTACTTCTCTGCGGATGGCAGCCCCGTGGTATTCTCCACAGGTCCCACCGTCCCCGGTGCGATCCGCTGGATGCTCAACACCGTGTGGATGGCCGTTGCGGCGATGCTCCTCACCTGCGCGACCTCTGCACTGGCGGGGTATGCGCTGGCGAAAAAGCGCTTTGTCGGGCGCAGGCTCATTTTCACGCTCATCGTCTGCGCGATGGCGCTGCCGAAGCAGGTCATCCTCATCCCGCTCATCCGCGAGATGTCCTCGCTCAAGCTCTACAATACGCTCAGCGCCGTCGTCTATCCCATCGTCGGCTGGCCGTTCGGCGTGTTCCTCATCAAGCAGTTTGCCGAGAGCATCCCCAGCGAGATATTGGAGGCCGCGAGGATCGACGGCGCAAGCGAGCTGAAAACCTTCAACCGGATCGTTTTCCCCATGATCAAGCCCGGTGTCGGCGCGCTCGCCATCTTCACGTTCATCAATTCGTGGAACGACTACTTCATGCAGCTCATCATGCTCTCCAGCACAAAGAACCTGACGATTTCGCTCGGTATAGCGAAAATGCAGGCGGAAAACTCGACCGACTTCGGCCTCATCATGGCAGGCGCTGCCTTTGCCGCCGTGCCGATCATCATCGTGTTCCTCATCTTCCAGAAATACTTCACCAAGGGTATCACGATGGGTGCCGTCAAGGGATGACACACAAGGAGTGAAAACAATGAAAGCAAGAGACCTGAAAAAATACCAGGGAATTTTCCCGGCCTTTTATGCATGCTACGACGACGCCGGCGAGGTATCGCCCGACCGGGCGCGTGCCTTTACGGAATATCTCATCGAAAAAGGCGTGAACGGCCTGTATGTCGGCGGCTCCTCCGGCGAGTGCATCTATCATTCCATGGAAGAGCGCAAGGCGCTGCTGGAGGCCGTCATTGCCCAGGCTGCCGGACGCATCCCGATCATAGCGCACGTCGCCTGCAACAACACGCGCGACAGCATGGAGCTCGCCGCCCACGCCGAGAGCGTCGGCGCAGACTGCATCGCCGCCATTCCGCCGATCTACTTTCATCTGCCGGACCGCGCGATCGCGCAGTATTGGAAGGACATTGCCTCCGCGGCACCAAACACGGATTTCATCATTTACAACATCCCGCAGCTTGCCGGTACGGCGCTGAACAGTTCCCTTCTCCGCACCATGCTCGCCGTGCCGACGGTGATCGGCGTAAAGAACTCCTCCATGCCGATACAGGACATTGAGATGTGGCGCGACGAGGGCGCGATCGTGTTTAACGGCCCGGACGAGCAGCTGCTCTCCGGTCTTGCCGCAGGCGCGGTCGGCGGCATCGGCGGCACATACGCCGTCATGCCGGAGCTGTACGAGCGCATCTTCACACTTGTCCGCAGTGGCGACATTCTCCCCGCGCGCGATATTCAGGATGCCTGCTGCCACATCATTTACAAGATGTGCTCCGGGCAGGGCAACATGTACGCCATGATCAAGGAGATTCTCCGTCTCCGCGGCGCGCCGGATATTGGCGGCGTTCGCGCTCCGCTCTACCCGCTTCAGCCGGGCGACGAGTCCGTTGCCGCCTCGTGCGCTGCGGATATCGACGCCGCATTGGCAAAGTTCTGCAAATAAAAGTCCTTCTTCTCATGGAAAAAGCGGCTCATCCGTTTGAATCGGATGAGCCGCTTTTTCCCTATTCTTATTTCTTGCCGAGAGCGTCCATAGCGCCGTCAAGCAGCGTGCCGAGAAGATCGCTCTTTCCGGAGCCCGAGCCGCCGAGAAGTGAGCCGATAATATCGGAAAGGCCGGACGATTCTCCCTTGAGCAGGTTGACCGCCGCTTTTTTCGTATCGGCGTCCGCCGCGCGGTACAGCTCCAGAAGCTTCTTTTCCGCTGCGGTGACCTTCACCGACGTGCCGGACGAGGACTTCGTCCCGGAGGAGCTTTTCGACGAAGTGCTCTTCGAGGCCGGTTTATACGTGGATTCCTTCGCCGCGTTGATGAGCGAGCTCTGCGTAACGCCCGTGTATTTCGCGATCTCTTTGAGAACCGCCTGCGTGAGCTCCAATTCGCCGCGCTCGGCCTTGCTGATGTCCGCAGCCGTGATGCCCTTGATCTTCTTTGCCAGCTGTTCCTGCGTCATCCCCGCGCTGGTACGGGCTTCCTTGATGAGAGGTCCCACTTTGTTTGCCATGCGCTCCGCCTCCGTACAATGTATTTTCTGCATTGTACCACAGCCTCGGCGCGCTGTACAGAGGCTTTGCCGGGAAACTCAGTCGCGCCGGAGCGCCTGAATGGGATTGAGGTTGGACGCCTTGACCGCCGGGAGAAGGCCAAACACGATACCGATGACCATGGAGAACACCACAGCGATGAGGATCGCCGGGACGCTGATGGCCGTCGGCGTGCCCATGACGGACGAGATGAGCCGCGCCATAATGATGCCGACGAGCACGCCGAGCAGGCCGCCGAGACTTGTGAGCACCGCCGCTTCCGTGAGGAACTGGTTGAGAATGCGGCGGCGGCGCGCGCCGATGGCCTTTTTCAGGCCGATCTCCTGCGTGCGCTCCGTTACGGTGACGAGCATGATGTTCATAACGCCGATGCCGCCGACAAGGAGCGAAATGCTCGCGATCCAGATGAGCTGGCGGTTGGAGGAGTTGGAGAGCTCCTGCAAATTCTTTGCCTGCTCCATGAGATCCTGCCCGCGGTAGGAGAGCGTTTTGTCCGCGCCGATGAGCTGGCTGGACGAGAGCAGCTCGCCCGCCTTCTGGCCAACGCTCGTCATGTTGTCGGTATTATCCGCGCGCAGCGCCGCACATTGCGGCTCGTCAAACGAATAGAGCATCGGCCAGCTCTTGAGCGGGAGGAAGATCGTGCCGGTCTCGTTCATGTACTGGTAGTAATCGTTCGGCGTTTTGATCTGCATCGTTGTAGAGCTCGCGCGCTTCACAACGCCGACGACCGTGAAGCTCTCGCCCTGCATTTCCACGGTCTTGCCGACCGGTTCCTTGCCGGAAAAGAGCGCCGATGCCGCCGCGGTATCGAGCATGCAGACCTTTTTCGCCTTGGCATAGTCGTCCGCAAGGAAGCTTCTGCCATGGTCGAGCGAATAGCCGTTCACATCGAAATAGTATTCGTCGATGCCGTAAAGATTGCCGGAAAAGCTGTTGTTGCCGTAGTATACGCTGTCGGCGTAGTTGCGGTAGCAGAAGAGCGTGACGCCCTTCACGTGGTCGATCTTGCAGAGCTCCTGCCGCGTTTCCTCCGTGATCGGGTAAACGCCGCTGGGAACGCCGTTATACTGCACCTCATAAGGGTAATTGTCCTGATAGAGCTGCACAACGACGGCGTTGTTGCCGGCGCCCACAAGGCTTTCCTTGATCTGCTCGTTTGTGCCTTTGATGGTGGATACGATCGTGATGATCGAGGCGATGCCGATGATGATGCCGAGCATCGTCAGGAACGAGCGCAGCTTATGCCGCCACACGTTTTGAAACGCCAGAGAAATGCTTTCAAGCAATGCACCCGCCCCCTTTCAGTAATTATAGAACGACTCGGTGTCGGATATTTCGGTCTTGGCTCCCTCGCGGATGCGGTTGCCATACGGGAAGGCGATGTATTCCTCGCCGGTGAGGCCGCCGTTGATCTGCGTATACGAGCCCCAGAGCGACCGTCCGGTAGACACGGCGCGCTTTTCGAGCTTGCCGCTCTCGTCACGGACATACACAAAGCTTCCGCCGCCCTCGCGGAGAATGAACATGTTCTGGAGATATATGCCGGAAGCGCTGCTGCCGAAGGGGTTGTAGGTGATGTTCACATACTCTCCCTCGCGCACGGGCGTGTCCTCGTCGAGATACACGGTGAAGGGATAGAGCGAGGCGTTGTTGTTGCCCTGGCTCCAATGGTAATAGTTGCCGTCCTCCTCGACCGGGTATTCGGAAATGCTGACGATTTCCGCCTCGGTCTGCGAGTATGTCTGCCACGACATCACGGTGACCGTGTCGCCGACATGGAGCGTTTCAAGCTCCGTTTCGCTCATGGCACCGGTAACATAGTATCCGCCGCCGCCGGAGATAAGCACCGCCGGGAGCTGCTCCTCGCGCGCCTGGTCGGGGCTGCGGATCGTTTTCACCACACCGTCGATCTTGCTGTACACAACGCCGTTGTTGATCTCAAATTCCAGCGTTTCGTATTCAAGGCGCGCTTTTTTGAGATCGAGCTCGGTCTGGTAAATCTTCTCCTGCGCTTCGCGGCGCATGGCAATGAGCTCGTTGTAGGTATAGCTCGGCGTCGTATCGATGTAGGTATCACCGCCGTCATCGATATCGCCGCCGTCGTCCGGCGTTGTGCCGTCATCGAATCGGCCGTAGGCTTCGTCCACTTTAAAGGCAACTGTTCCGTCGCTCTGACGGACGAACACCATGCCCCAGCTGCGAAGAATGTCGCCGTCCGGGGAGTCGCCATCGTGGACTTCAAACACCACATATGCTGTGCTGCCGCCCGCGCTTGTCAGAAGGGAGTCGATAAAGGCGCTGTCAAAGGCGCAGCTGTCGCCCCAGACATAAAAGAACGGGCTGTCCTTCGTACCGTCGCCGCCGCGGAAATACGGCACATCCACCGGCGTGAGCGGCGGCGTATCCGGCTCCTCCTCGGGGAGCGGGTCGGGCTGCGGGACGTACAGGCGGTAATTGTTCACCTTGACGAGATTGGCATTGGCCTCGTCGAGCGCGAGTTCGAGCTTCTGCACGGAAATTCTCGCGCGCTCCAGCTGCAAATCGGTGAGCGTCGTATCGTAGGAGAGGATCGGATCGCCGACTTTCACGGTGTCGCCCTCGTGTACGTAATACTTCGTGATCTTCTGCGTTTCGGACACATAGATCGACTGCATTTTATCGGGCTTGACAAGCCCCTGCGTTTCCGCCTGATCGTCGGCATAGTTCGTGCAGAAATCCATGACCGGATAGACCTTCACCTTTCCGCCGCTGCCGCGGACGAGGAGCAGTATGCCGTATACCCCGCCGCCGACGAGCGCGACGATCAGCACCGCGGCGATCGTCCGGCGCAGCCATTCCGGCAGGTTACTGAGAAACGTTATCTTCCCCTTTTTCATCCGCTGCGCCTCCTTTCGTCATATCGTACCGGTGCTTGTCCTCGTCGCCGCGGATCAGTTCGCCGTCGAGAATGCGGTGGGTCTTTTTCGCGCAGTCGGCAATGTCCTGCGCGTGGGTGATGAGCACGACCGTTGTTCCCTTCGCGTTCAGCTCACCGAAGATCTGCATGACCTGGCGGCCGGAAGCGGAGTCCAGCGCGCCGGTCGGCTCGTCCGCAAGCAGGATGCGCGGCTTTGCGATCATCGCGCGGGCGATCGCCACGCGCTGGCATTGGCCGCCGGAGAGCTGGTTCGGGTAAAAGTCCATGCGCTCTTCGAGTCCCACGCTCGCGAGCGCTTCGGCGGCGCGGTCACGCCGTTCGCGGCGCGGTACGTTCGCGTAGAGAAGCGGCAGCGCGACATTATCGAGCGCCGTGAGCTTCGGCAGAAGATAGAAGCTCTGGAACACGAACCCGATCATCTGGTTTCGTATATCGGCGAGCAGGTCGTCCGAGGCCGAGGACACGTCCTCCCCGGCCAGAACATACGTGCCGGAGGTCGGCGTGTCGAGACAGCCGATGATGTTCATGAGCGTTGTTTTGCCGGAGCCGGAGGGGCCCATGATGGCGAGATAATCCCCGTCGTCGATCTCGAGAGAAATATTCTTGAGGATGTGTACAACGTCCTTACCCTGGGGATAATCCTTGCAGATATTGCGCATTTCCAGAAGCATTACGCCACGCTCCCCTCCGCATTCGCCGCGGCATCCTCCGCGGGAGCGTCCTCCGGCACGGCGGCGTCATCGGCCGCCGGAGCCTCCTCCGGCACAGCGGCGTCTTCCGCCGGAACATCGATCTCGCCCGGGTCACCGAAGAGCGAGGCATCCGGCTCTTCCACGAACGCGTCACCGTCGGAGGCGTCGCCGCCGGAAGCATAGTATCCGCCATCCATAATGGCAAAGCCGCCCGCGTTGCCGCCGGAGACGTAGCCGGAGGTATCCTCATAAACCTGCGTGTGCATACCGGCGGAAAGGCCGTCCATCGGGAAAGCGATATAATCGCTCTCCTTCAGTCCGGAGAGGATCTGGTACTCGCCCCGTTCGGCGTCATAGTCGCCGAGGGACACGCTGCGCTTTTCGAGCCGGTCGCGCCCGTTCGCCGCCCAGACATAGGGCGAGGAATCGGCGTCCACGATATAGTACTCCGGCAGCCAGAGCCCCTCGCGGACCTCCTGCTGGCCGTAATCCGGTTCGATGTACACGTGCTGGCCGAGAATGAGGCCGGTCACGTCGTTGAGCTTCACATAGAACGGGTACTTGGACGAGCTCGTCATCTCGTCGGTGGCACCGCCGTAGTAGTAGCGGTTATTATTGTCCTGCACCTTGGTCTCCCAGTCGATGCTCTCGAGCACGCCGCTCCATGTAACACTCTCGTCGAGACGCGAGCGGACGAGAACGTTCATCCCCTCGGAAAGCGTTCCAACGTTCAGCTCGTTGATCGTTCCTTTGACCTGATAGGTCGTCATGTCCATGATGGTGATATAAGCGTCGCTGCTGCCCGTATCGCCGTAGCCGTAGCCGGAGTTGTCGTCCGAATCCTTGACGCTCATCACGCGGCCGGAGATCGGGGCGCGGACGTCGGTATCTTCGAGAGCCTCCTGCAAATTCTCAATCTCACGCTCTTTAAGACCCTTATTATAGGTAGCCTCGCGCACGTTTGCCTGCAGCTCCTGGATCTGCAGCGAGTAGGTGAGCTGCTGCGCCGCCGGGGCGGCGTCGCGCTGGCGCTCGAGATTGGGGATATCCTCCTCGGCGTTGGAGATCGTGTTCTCGTAGCCTTCGAGTTCAAGCAGGAGCTTGCTGAGCTGAAGCTCCATGGCCTCGTTATCGTAGCAGAAGAGCACGTCGCCTTCGGTGACGAAATCGCCCTCCTGCACATAGGTCTCGAGAACCGCTTTGTCGCCCTTTTTGACCGTTGCCGTCTCGCCCGAGACGACAAGGCCGGCATACCGGTTCACGAGCCCCACAGCGCCCTGCGATGTGATGTCCGATACCTTCTGGACGGTGACGGCGTCCTCGGCATTGCCGCCGCAGCCGGTCATAACGCCGAGCAGCAGGCACGTGCCGAGGAGAATGGCAAGCAGTTTTTTCATGTATGTTCCTCCTGTACTTTCAGGATGTATTGCTATAACTATGACGCAGCCCGGCGGGGAAAAGTTCGTTTTTCCTTGTCCGACGCGCCGAAAATAATCGATTGCATTTTATCATAAAAATGCTATATTGAGTATACGGAAAATAACGTCGAAAACGGAGGTATTCCCATGATGACCTGCAAAGAAAGATTTCTCAAATACATCGCTGTGTCCACCGCATCGGACGAAACCAGCACCGAAAGCCCGTCCACATCCCGGCAGCTCGAGCTCTCACGTCGTCTCGCGGAGGAAATGCTCTCTCTGGGTCTGAAGAATGTCCACATGGACAGCTGCGGCAACGCCATTGGCACGCTTCCCGCCACGGAGGGCGTCAAGGCCGGGACGCTCGCGCTCATCGCGCACGTGGACACCTCGCCCGACGCGAGCGGCGAGGGCGTGAACGCCCGCGAGGTGCTCTATACCGGAGAGGACATTGAGCTCGGCCACGGTGTCGTGCTCTCGGAAAAGCAGTTCCCCGCCATGAAGGACGTGCGCGGACAAGTGCTGCTCGTGACGGACGGCTCCACGCTCCTCGGCGCAGACGACAAGGCCGGCGTCGCCGAGATCATGACGGCGGTGGAAAAACTCATCGCCTCCGGCGCGCCGCACGGCGAGCTGCGCATCGTGTTCACGACCGACGAGGAGGTCGGCCGCGGCACGGAGGGACTGGATGTTAAGGACCTTGCATGCGACTGGGGCTATACCGTAGACGGCGGCGAGCTCGGCGTATACGAATACGAAAACTTCAACGCCGCCGCGGCGCTCGTCCGCGTGCACGGCGTCGGCATCCACCCCGGCAGCGCAAAGAACATCATGAAAAATGCCGCGACCATCGCCATGAAGCTGCACGCTCTCCTCCCCGCCGACCAGGTACCGGAAAAGACCGAGGGCTATGAGGGCTTCATCCATCTCACCGACATGTCCGGCAACGTGGTGGAAGCAGAGCTCCACTATATTATCCGCGACCACGACCGCGCTCTCTTTGAAGAGAAGAAAGCGCGCGTCCGCGCCGCCGTGGACGAGATCAACCGTCAGTACGGTGAAGGCACCGCCGAGGCGGACATCTCCGACACTTACTACAACATGCGCGAGAAGATCGAGCCGCACCGTCACCTTCTCGACCGCGCCGAAGCCGCTTACCGCGCCTGCGGCGTTGCGCCGCGTGCCGAGGCGATCCGCGGCGGCACGGACGGCGCCGTCCTCACGTGGATGGGACTTCCCTGCCCGAATCTCTCGACCGGCGGCTACAACTACCACGGCGTACATGAGTTTATCCCCGTGGACAGTCTCGCGGTCATGCCCGACGTGCTGCTGGAGATCATCGGCAGCTTTGTAGAAAACGCCTGATTACCGGAGGATATCATGTCCAAAACATCGATCCTCATCGCCAAGATCCTGGCGGTGCTCCTGCTCGCGGTGCTGCTGACGAGCGCGGCACTCTCGCCGCGGTGGGCGGCGCGGCCGGAGGATGTGCGCGTCGCAGCGCCGACACCGCTCCCGACCGCAGAGCCGACGCCGGAACCAACGCCGACGCTCTCGCCCACGCCGGAACCGACGGCGACTCCAACGCCCTCGCCGACGCCTACTCCGGAGCCGACGCCGATTGAATATACGATCTCCATGGTGGGCGACTGCACGCTCGCGAGCTATCCCGAGGCGCGCTACTACGCCAACTCCTTTGAAAACGTCGTCGGCACGAACTGGGCGTATCCCTTCTCCAACGTGCTCGACGTGACAGGAAACGACGACATGACGATCGTGAATCTCGAGTGCAGCATTTCCGATCTCTCCGCCGGGTCTGCCTCCACGTTCTCGTTCCTTGCACCAAAGGCCGCGACGGACATTCTCAAGCTCGGCAGCGTGGAGTTTGCCACGACCGCGAATAACCACGCCATGGACTTCGGCCAGCAGGTCTACGACGACACGCTCGCCAATCTCGATGATGCCGGCATCAGCCACTGCGGCGAGGGCGAAGGAGCGCTCTATACGACCGAAAGCGGCCTGACCGTCGGCGTGTACGCCGTCTATAGCTGGCATACGCCGAGCGCCGAATCCGTCGCCGCGGGCGTGCGGGAACTCAAGGACGCGGGCGCGGAGATCGTCGTTGTGAGCGCCCATTGGGGCAACGAGGCAAGTTACTATCAGAACGCCAACCAGGAAGAGGTAGGCCGCGCTGCGATCGACGCGGGCGCGAGCATCGTCTTCGGTCACGGGCCGCACCGCCTCGAGCCGTTTGAAAAGTATAATAACGGCATCATTTTCTACAGTCTCGGCAACTTTGTCTTCGGCGGCAACACCAATCCCGCCGACATGGACAGCGTGATCGCACAGGCGACCATCACCCGCGAGATGGACGGAACACTCTATCTCTCCTCGTTCAATGTTCTGCCGTGCAGCATCAGCAGCAAGACAACGGAGAACGACTACTGCCCGACACTTTTTGAGCCTGGCACGGAGGAATACGACCGTGCCATGTCCAAAGTGGACGGTTCCTGGACGGGCGCGAACAACGTGATCGACTACTCGTTCATGCACCCCGACGAAGGCTAAATACGCCATAACGAAATATGCCGCCGAAACCGGTCTGGTTTCGGCGGCATGATTTTATGTTGGATATATTTACTTGCGGCGGCGGCCTCCGGCACGGCGGTCGGCATAGATCTTGCTGTCGTTGATCTTGCTGTCGGACTGCTGCATGAAATGCTTGAGTTTATCTTCAAAGCTGGTATCCCCGGTGGGCGGCGCAACCTCGCCGTCGCGCGGCACGGCGCTGCGGTAGGTATTGGCCGGGCGCGGCGTATAAGCCGGGCGGGCGGTGTTCGCCGAGGGCTGAGCCGGACGCGGCGTATAGGCCGGGCGCGGCGCGCTCGGCTGAGCCTGTTTGATGGAGAGATTGACCTTTCCCGCCTCGTTGACGCTGAGGATCTTCACCTTCACGGTGTCGCCGACTTTCAGATAGTCGTTGACGTCGTTTACATAGGCGTTGGCTATCTCCGAGATATGCACAAGACCGCTCTTGCCGCCGGGAAGAAGCACGAATGCTCCAAATTTGGTGATACCAGTTACTTTGCCTTCCTGAATCGCTCCGATTTCCAGCTCCATGGGGATTCCTTTCTCTTTTCTTTCAATTTATTGATATATCCTGTCATCCGGCAGGACAAGACCAAGCCGTTCGCGCGCAAGCTCCGCGATGCGGTCTGCATCACCGCTGCGCTCGATCCGATCACGCAAGTCCGCGTTGCTTCGCTCCAGCGCCTCGCAGCGCTCCTGCGTCTCGCGCAGAAGGAGTTCCGCTTCCTCCACGCGTATTGCCGTCGCGACATACCGCGCCGCAGCATATAATAGCAAAATGGATAGAATGCACCCGAAAAGAAACTTTATGCTTTTGCTCATTGTTTTGCTCCGCCGTCTCCCCTGCCGCAGCAGCTCTATCACGACCGGGGAAACTTGCGAATTATTTTAAACGATAGATTCGATTTTGCATAGATATTTTTTCAAATTTTTTCATCTTTTTTTCATGCTTTATCTTGTGTTTTTTCTCTTTCGCGTCTGCGTTCTTCCCTCTGCTCCCGTTTCCGCTCTGCGAGACGGTGTACCGAGCGCCGGAGCGGAGCCAGAAGATGGGCGCAAAGCGCGCATCCGGCGATCACCGCCGTGAGGAAACGCGGTCTCACACCGCCGCTGCACCATTGCGCTGCGGCGAAAACCACGAGCCCTGCGAGCGCATAAAAAAGCGCATCCCAGAGCACGCCGAACCGGCGCGCTGCCTGCCGGAGTACATAGAACGGCAGCTCCGCCGCGCCGAGCGCCGCGCCGGCAAGAAAAGCGAACGCCAGTTCGAAAAGCTGCCGGGCCGTCGACTCCGTCATTTACCCAAACAGCCGCGTCCAGAAACTGCGCCGCACCGGGACATCGGCATAGCACAGCTCGGAAATTTCCCCCACAACGAGAAGATCGCCGGAATCCACCGATAGCGTCTCCACGCGGAGATTGCTTCCGTGTACCGTGAGCGCGCCGAGCTCCGTCTGCATCTGCACGATGGTCTCGTCAAAGCCGCCGACCTCTTCCACACCGGATACGCTCAGCCGGTTCCGGTTTTCCAATATGATGTTCTGCGCTCTTCGCCGCTCGGTCTCTCCCGCCATACGATCACCTCGGCACAAGACTATGCCGGAGCAGCGCCCGATATGACTTGACACCATGAGCACAAAATGGTACTTTATCAAAGGATTCCACCGCGCCGGTGTGGCGGAATTGGCAGACGCACGGGACTTAAAATCCCGAGACGAAAGTCGTACGGGTTCGACCCCCGTCACCGGTACCACGTCAGAAGGAGCAAACACCGTTCCGTTTCCGCCAAACGGCGAAAACTGCACTATGTTAGCTCCTTCTTCCTTTCCAAATCGAACCCGCTCCGCTGGGCTTCGATTATGTATTGCAAAGGGGTTGGCAATGACGAATCTGTCAATAAAAAAACTGAACCGAGACGAAACGCTAATCGCATTAAATCTCGTTTGGAATGTATTTCTGGAATACGAAGCCCCGGACTATACGTCGGAAGGCATAGAGACATTTTATAAAAGCATCCATGAGGAGAACTATCTTTCCATGCTGTCCGTATATGGCGCATTTATAGGGGAAGAACTGGTAGGCGTGATCGCAACAAGGAACGGTGGGAAGCATATTGCATTATTCTTTGTGGAGGGAAAATATCATCGTCAGGGCATCGGGAAACAGTTGTTCCAGGCGGTGCAAAAGGAAGAAATGACGGTAAATTCATCGCTGTATGCCGTGCCAATATATCACAGGCTTGGTTTCAAAGATACTGGCACAGAACAGGCGGTAAACGGCGTGCGATTTATCCCAATGGAATTACGGAGGTGTCATCCTTGCAACGGGTAAGGCAGCTTGGACGTTATCCAAAGATCATCCTTCTTATTTTGGCCGTTATGATACTGGCTTTTACGATCGTCTACCCGATCGTCACGGCACGCGTGGGCTTTCGCTATGAGGATGCCATCCTTGCGCCATCGGAGGAAAACGGCGCCACCATGTATTCCGGGAAAATCCGCGGGACTGCGGCGGTTTTCACCGTGTACGCGGACAAAACCGTGGTCTTTCAGTACGGCGGCACCGTCTACGGCCCATACACGGCAAAAGAGGATCCGACCGCCATTCCGAAGGACACCGGTTCGCTCACACCGATGACCGGCATTGAGCTGCGCTGCGGGGACAAAATTGTATTCCGCGGCGGTGTGGAAAAAAGCGGCGACTGGCGCTTTCTGTACAACGAGGACGGAAGCTTCGAAAGCATCCGCATTACCGCAACGATGAGCGACGGTACCGTTGTAGACAGCGACGGGAACATAATCGATCCGATGGAGCCCTCCGTCTCGACGATTCTTGACCTGATGGACGGTCCCGCGTTGACGCACAAGGGTGCATGGATCGGCTGGTTCGGCGGCGTGCTGATCTGCATTTTGGGTATCGTTTGTATTTTGTTTGCCGACGAGCTGTTCCGCTGGAACGCCTCGTTCCTCGTCCGCAACGCCGGCGAGGCCGAGCCGTCCGACTGGGAGATTGCCAGCCGGTACATCACATGGACTGCACTGCCGGTCATAGCTCTGGTGGTCTTCATTCTCGGACTTAGATAAACTACATACATACGCAAGCAGCCCGGACACGAATTGTCCGGGCTGCTATGCGTTAAGGTGTCCAATAATCTTACCGCCCGGCGCTGCGCCACTCCTCGCGCGTGATGGCGTAGACGGCAGTTGTTTCGCCCTCGGCGTCGGTAAACTCCGTCAGAAAGTGCATATCGTTCGCCCGGGCCGTGGCGGACGAGGCCGCGTTCTCCTTTTTCATATAGGAATACACCGTCCCGAACGGCGTATTCCGAAACGCCCAGTCCAGCACAGCGCGCGAGGCTTCCTTCGCATAGCCGCGGCGCTGGTACGTCTTGGCGATATGATAGCCGATCTCCGGCAATATGGTGCCGTTGATGTTCTGCATCGTCAGCCCACAATCCCCGATCATCGCACCGCTCTCTTTCCGACACACCGCCCACAGGCCAAATCCAAAGACCCGGTAGCGCTCCTGATTTTTGATAATCCAGTTTCTCACCCGCGCGGCGTCGAACGTATACGGATAATGCTCCATGATGTCCGAGTCGCCAAGGACGGTATAGAGTGCATCGAAGTCCGCCTCCGTCATCTCGCGCAGAAAAAGCCGCTCCGTTTCGATTTTCATGATCCTATCCCCCTATGACCGGATGGATGATATCAATCTACCACACCGGAGACACGGATTCAAGAACTGCTGCGAGCACCGTCAGTTTCGTTATCTCACCAAGCATCGCAAGTCTCGTCTTCCTCATCATGTTCATCATCAAAAACTGATGCGGAGTGTCGCGGAGGATCAAGCGTAAGCATGCCGGTGGTTTTTCCGTTAAGTGCGTGGGCAAGGAGAACTTCGTTTGCGACAGCAGCAAAGTATCTGTTTTGCATGTACTCTTCTCCATAGTTTTCCTTGATGAAGTCGAACAGATCACGCATCTGAAGCATAGCGGCAAATTCGTGCTTGCATGCACCCGCACAATAGCAGGAGCATGTCAGCGAACGGATCATGCCATCCGAAAACTCAAACTCCACGTCATACGGCTCGGCGCCCTCAACAAGCGCGTAGCCCTTTGTTCCGTCGAGACAAAGATACTGCACCCGGTTATCTGCATAGTACGAGCCCCCACGCTCCGCAACGGACGCAGAGATATTCATTCCATGCAAGTCGGCCAGCAGGAAGCCTCTCTCGTCAGAGCCGGACAAATATTCCGTATCCGGTTTCGGCGGAGCCTTGAACCATCCAACCACTTTCTCCCGCGGAAGTGCGGCACGGTCAAACGTTACAAAATGCGATCCCGCAAGATAAAACTGCCCGGAAACATTGGTATCTACCACAGCGATCACGCGCTTATAATCCGCCAGGTTGATGCGAAAGGTGTAATTCACCTCCACAACCCGTCCGCGCTTTCCTTCGAGTTTGCCGTCCACATACACTACATCGCCGCAATGGAGGTCAAAGCGATCGTTATAATAGGAAAGCGTCAAGTTTCTCTGCGGAAAATGCACACGAACCACCGACCGCCGCGGTGTCCGCTCTTCCGGGGCTGCCGGAGCTGATGCCGATAGCGTAGCCTCCGTTGCTTCTTCCTCCGAAGCCGTAAAACCGATCTTGAATGTCATACCGCTCTTCCTTTCCGGTTTGTATTTCTTTCTTCTGATGCCAATACTATCGTTTCGAATGTCCCATAAAAAGGACTCTCATAAAATGTAAAATGTACTTGACATTTTGTTTTGCCGTGCTATACTTCCGAATGTAAAGCAGGCTTTACTTTTTCACATTGAGGTGACCCGATGAAAAATCGCATTGAGGAACGGCGCAAAGCACATGGCATGACGCAGCAGCAGCTTGCGGTGCTGCTCGGCGTTTCGCGCCAGACGATCATTTCGCTGGAGAGCGGAAAGTATAACCCCTCAATATTGCTGGCGCATAAGATCGCGCAGACGTTCGGCGTACACATTGAGGACATTTTTCTGTTTGAGGAGGATGAAGCATGAAGCTCAGGGAGCAGAAGAAGCTTGGCATTTTGTATCTTGTACTTGGCGTTGTACTGTTTCTCGTCGGACTGCTGACGGACGTATCGGAGAAAACGAACTGGCTTTCCTCGTTCGGCAGCGCCATCGCCGTGGTCGGCGCGGTGCGGCTGCTGCGCGTGTGCCGGCTCACCCGCGATCCGGACAAAGCGACAGACTATGATGCTTCTTTGAAAGATGAGCGCACGGCATATGTGGCAAACAAGGCGCGATCTCTGGCGTTTTACATCTGCATCTATGTGCAGCTCGCTGCGGCTCTGGCCGCGATACTGATCTTTAAACAAACGCTGGTTGGGCAGGTGCTCTGCGCGCTCACATGCGTGCAGTCGCTCGTCTACACCGGCTGCTTCTGGTACTACAACCGGAAGTACTGAAAGGAAAAATCATGAACGCACTGGAAATTGAAAATCTTTCCAAATCCTTCGGCGGCTTTTCGCTGCAAAGCCTCTCTCTGTCCGTGCCGATGGGCTCGGCGCTCGGTCTCATCGGCGAAAACGGCGCGGGGAAATCCACGACGATCTCGCTGATCCTCGGTCAGCTTCAACGCGACGGCGGAAACATCCGCATTCTTGGACAGAACGCGGACGAAAACGCCGTCTCTCTCCGGGAGGACATTGGCGTTGTGTTTGACGAAAGCTGTTTCCCGGATGGGCTGAACGCCCGGCAGGTGGACAAAGTTGAGCGGTACATCTATAAAAACTGGGACAGCGGCGCATTTTATGAGCATGTCCGCCGCTTTGATCTGCCGGAAACGAAGCCGTTCAAGGAATACTCCCGCGGCATGAAAATGAAGCTGGCGCTCGCCGTGGCGCTCTCGCACAAGGCAACGCTCCTATTGCTCGACGAGGCGACCGGAGGACTGGACCCGCTCGCCCGCGATGAGCTGATCGGGGAGCTCTCGCGCTTCGTCGCCGACGGAGAGCACGCCATTCTGCTCTCCTCGCACATTGTGAGCGATATCGAAAAGCTCTGCGACCGTGTGGCATTTCTGCACAAGGGGCGGCTGATCCTCCAGGAGGAAAAGGAAGCGCTGCTCGCCGCACACCCCGGCCAGACGCTCGAAGAGATCATTCTGGACATGACGAGAAAGGAGCGCGCGGCATGAAAATTCGAGGACTGCTGCTCAAAGACCTGTTCGAGCTGTGGGCGCAATGCCGGGTGCAGCTCGTGCTGACCGGCGTATATCTGCTTTTGCCGCTCTTTATTCCGGGCATCGGCCTCTTTGCGAGTGTCGGCATGATGCTGCTTGCCATGATGCCGGTCTACGCGCTCGGCTATGACGAGCGCTGCCGGTGGGAACGGTATGCGCTCGCCATGCCGGTACGGAAAAGCGATCTTTTCTGGAGCCGGTTTCTCCTCGGCGTGATCGCCATTGCGCTTGGAACCGTGATACAGGTGCTCGTTGCGCTGCTCGCCGGGCGGAGCGATCTTCTCTCCCCGCTTGCCATAACTGCCCCGGCGGCTGTCGCCTACCTTCTCATCACGCTGCCGCTGATGATGAAGCTCGGCGTGGAAAAGGGACGGTTTCTTCTCCTTATATTGACGGTGGGATTCATGCTGCTGTCCGGGCTTTTCACATAAGACAAACGAGCGCATCTGTTGTTGAATTTTTCGTTTCCTTCCTGTATGATGGCGGCAGAAAAACTTTCGTTTTGCGGAGAGACCCATGAAGAACTTTTTCAAAGTCGTTTTTTCCCGCGCGGTGTTTACCGGCGCGTTCATCGCGCTGCAATTTGCCGCCATCTATTTTGCCATCACCCGGTTCAACGAACACTTTGCGCTCTTTTACGGCATTTGCCTCGTGCTCTCCGCCGTTGTTGTCGTCTATCTCGTCAGCCGTGACAGCAACCCCGCGTATAAGATCGCGTGGATCATCCCGATCCTCGCGCTGCCGGTGTTCGGCGTTCTGCTTTATCTTGTGTTCGGGAAAAACCAGCTCACGCCGAAGGAAAAGGCGCGGATGTCGTCGGTGGCGGAGCAGTATGAAAAGGCAATGCGCAGCGTTCCGGCGGCGCAGCCGGCGCTGCCCGATCACACGGATGCCAAGCGCGTTTCCGACTATCTCTATCGCATTGCGGACGCGCCGGTATTTACGCACACAGAGGCAACGTATCTTCCCGTCGGTGAGGCGTATCTGGAAGCGCTTCTGGCGGAGCTTGAAAAAGCGGAAAAGTTCATCTTCATGGAATACTACATCATCGCACCCGGACAGATGTGGGACGCGATCCACGAGGTTCTGCGCCGCAAGGCGGAGAGCGGCGTGGATGTGCGCGTGATGTACGACGATTTCGGCTGTATGTACAAGCTGCCGGAGGGATACGAGGACACACTCGAAGCCGAAGGCATCCGCTGCTGCGTTTTTAACCGGTTTATCCCCGTTCTCTCGTCGCGCTTCAATAACCGCGACCACCGAAAGATCTGCGTGATCGACGGGAATGTCGGCTTCACGGGCGGCATCAACTTTTCCGATGCCTACATCAACGTGGTGCAGCGCTGCGGCCATTGGCTCGACGCGGGCGTGATGCTCCGCGGCGAGGGCGTGTATGCGCTCACCGCCATGTTCCTCTCCATGTGGGACTACACCCGCGGCGTGACGGAGGACTTCACGCGCTACGCGCCGGACGCGGCTCTTTGCGAGAGCATCACCGCGCCCGGCTGGGTGCAGCCGTTCGGCGATACACCGCTTGACAACGAGCCCGTCGGCGAAACGGTGTACATGCATCTTATCAACCGCGCCAAGGACTATGTTTACATCAACACCCCCTATCTCATTATCGATAATGAGATGATCACCGCGCTGACCGCCGCTGCCAAGTCCGGCGTGGATGTGCGCATCATCACCCCCGCCGTCAGCGACAGCGCGCTCGTGCACGAAATGACGCGCTCCTACTATGAAACGCTCATTCTCGCGGGCGTGAAGATCTACGAATACACGCCCGGCATGGTGCACGCCAAAACGTTCATCGCGGACGACCGCAGCGCTGTGGTCGGGACGATCAATCTCGATTACCGCAGCTTGTATCTCCACTTTGAGTGCGGCGTGTGGATGTACGAAACCAGCGCCATTGCCGATATGAAGGCGGAGTACCTTGCCGAGCTCGAAAAGAGCGAGCGGATCACCGAAGAGCGGTGTTTGCAGCAGCGCCGCGGACGGCGGCTTCTCCGCGCCGTGCTGCGCACGCTCGCGCCGCTGTTTTAAAACGAATCGAATCCTTTATCCGGCTTTCCGTTGGAAAGCCGGATTTTTTCCTGCAAAAATCGCTCTTGCAATGCGCCTCCCCGGTTTGGTATACTGACTTGTCCGAAAATAGAAACAGGAAAGGAATAAGCACTATCATGTGGTTTTGGTTTGCGCTCATCGCTCTTCTCTGCTGGAGCGGCTCCGATCTTTTTTCCAAGATCGGCTGTCAGGACAGCAGCGACAAATACAGCCATCTCAAAATGGTCATGGCCGTCGGTCTCGTTATGGGGCTGCACGCCGCCTATGAGATCTTCATCGGGAAGGTCGGCATCACGTGGGATATCATTCTCATGTATCTCCCCGTCTCGATGCTCTACATTCTCTCGATGGCCATCGGCTATGTGGGGCTCCGGTACATAGAGCTCTCCATCTCTTCCCCGATCTGCAACAGCTCCGGCGCGCTCGTGGCCGTGCTCACGCTCATCACCGTCGGCATCGGCGACGATCTGCCGCCGCTCGCGCTCGTGGCCGTGGCGCTTGTGTGCATCGGCGTCGTTGCGCTCGGCATCACGGAATCCAACGAGGACGAGGAACTGCGCCGCGCCCGGCAGGATGAGTCCAACCGGCATTACGCCAAAAGCTGGCTCGCCATTGCGCTGCCGGTGATCTACTGTCTGCTCGACGCGCTCGGCACGTTTGCCGACAGCCGCGTGCTCGAAAAGCTCGGCGAGGAGCTGGCGGATGCCTGCAACGTCGCCTATGAGCTCACGTTCCTCGTGATGGGCATCGTGTGCGCCATCTACGTTCTCGGAATCAAAAAGCAGCGCCTTATTCCCAAACAGGAGGGGCCGAAATATCTCGGCGCCGTGTGCGAGACGATCGGCCAGTTCTTCTACATTTACGCGCTGGCCGATACCGAGCACGTCGCCTTTGCCGCGCCGATCATTTCGTCCTACTGCGTGGCGAGCGTCATTTGGGGGCGCATCTTCCTCAAGGAAAAGCTCTCGAAAAAGCACTATGCCTGCATTGCGCTCGTCGTAGCGGGTATCGTGATCATGGGAATCCTGGATATTTGATAAATAACCCATCTTGAGAAACAATGCCGGAACGAACTCGTTCCGGCATTGCTTTTTTGTGAAAAACGTCAGTTGCTTTGTCCATTTAAAGTGCTATAATGCAAAGCATAAGAGAAAGGCAGCTTTGCCTTATATAAAGGAGCCAAACACCATGAAAAAAGTACTTGTCATTCTCCTCGCGCTGGCGATGGTACTCTCTCTTGCCGCCTGCGGAAGCGCCCCGGCGGATACCCCGGCAGCTGAGGAGCCCACGACCGCCCCTGCTGCGGCAGAGGGTGAAGTTTATACCGTCGGCATCTGCCAGCTCGTGCAGCACGTTGCGCTCGACGCCGCCACGCAGGGCTTTAAGGACGCGCTGACCGAGGCGCTCGGCGACAAGGTCGTCTTTGTGGAGCAGAACGCCGCCGGTGATATTCCCACCTGCTCGACGATCGTCAACGGCTTTGTTTCTGACGGCGTGGATCTGATCCTCGCGAACGCCACCCCGGCGCTGCAGGCCGCCGTCGCCGCGACGGATTCCATCCCCATCCTCGGCACCTCCGTCACCGAATACGGCGTTGCGCTGGATATTGACGGTTTCTCCGGCACCGTGGGCGGCAACGTCTCCGGCACGTCCGATCTCGCCCCGCTCGACCAGCAGGCGGCGATGATCCTCGAGCTCTTCCCCGAAGCGAAGAACGTTGGCATTCTTTACTGCTCCGCCGAAGCCAACTCCGTCTACCAGTCTGACGTGGTGAAAGCCGAACTCGAAAAGGCCGGCGTCACCGTCACGGTGTACACCTTTGCCGACTCCAACGACGTTGCCGCCGTGACCGCGACCGCGTGCGACGGGAACGATGTCCTCTACATCCCCACCGATAACACCGCCGCGAGCTGCACCGAGGCGATCAACAACGTGGCCGAGCCCGCCGGTGTGCCGATCATCGCCGGTGAAGAAGGCATCTGCTCCGGCTGCGGCGTTGCGACGCTCTCGATCAGCTACTACGATCTCGGCGTGACGACCGGCAAGATGGCCGCGAAGATTCTGACGGGTGAATCGAACATCTCCGAAATGCCCATCGAGTACTTCCCCGATCCCGTGAAGAAGTACAATCCCACGATCTGCGAGGCGCTTGGCGTCACGGTTCCGGAAGAGTACGTCGCGATCGGCTGAGCTCCGGCAACACGAATCCAGCGGCTGACTGCCGCGAAACATAAAGGACGGACAAAACCATGGGTGCTTACTTCGCTTCCCTGAATTTTGCCAGTCTGCCCGCAAGAATGCCCTCCGCCATCGCGCAGGGCATTCTTTGGGGTTTGATGGCATTGGGTGTATACATTACCTTCCGGCTGCTCGATGTGGCCGATCTGAGCGTTGACGGCAGCTTCGCGACCGGCGGCGCCGTTACCGTTATGCTGATCATGGCCGGATGGCCTGCGTGGGCGGCTCTGCTCGCGGCGCTGCTCGCCGGTGTGCTCGCCGGGCTCTGCACGGGTCTTCTGCACACAAAGCTCGGCATTCCCGCCATTCTCGCCGGTATTCTCACGCAGTTTGCGCTCTATTCCGTGAATCTTCGCATCATGGGCATGAAGGCAAACCAGACGGCGAATCTCAAGACCTACGGCATGTTCTGGGAAAACGGCGGCAAGGGCTTCCTTGTCTCCTCGCGCTATGTGCCGCAGGCGATCGGCATCGGCTTCCTGCTTGCGGCGGTGCTCATCGCGCTGCTCTACTGGTACTTTGGCACCGAGCAGGGCTCGGCGCTGCGCGCGACCGGCTCCAATCCCGCCATGAGCCGGGCGCAGGGCATCAACATTGACCGGATGAAAGTCATCGGCCTTGCGCTCTCCAACGGCGTCGTTGCGCTCTCCGGCGGACTGATGACCCAATTTCAGGGCACGGCAGACGTCAACATGGGCCGCGGCGCGATCGTCATCGGCCTTGCCTCCATCGTTATCGGCGAGGTGTTCTGTGAGGCGATCTTCAAAAAGGGCTGCAACTTCTCCATTAAACTGCTCTTTGTTGTGCTCGGCGGCGTGCTTTACTACATGGTCATGACGCTCATTCTTTGGCTGCGGCTCGACCCGAACGATCTCAAGCTCTTCACGGCGCTGATCGTGGCGCTGTTCCTTGCAGTGCCGTACCTTCAAAAGCAGTCCAAAAGCTCGTTCAGCCGGGCAAAAAAGCGCGGGCAGAAGGAGGCGATTGGACAATGATGCTCGATGTGAACCACATTTACAAAACGTTCCACCCCGGCACGATCAACGAACGCCGGGCGCTCGCGGGTGTTGATCTCCATCTGGAGGAGGGCGATTTCGTCACCGTGATCGGCGGCAACGGCGCAGGCAAGTCTACGCTTCTGAACGCCGTGGCCGGCGTATGGCCGGTGGACGGCGGCTCGATCGTCATTGACGGAAACGACATCACCGGTCTCCCGGACTATAAGCGCGCGCCGTTCATCGGCCGCGTCTTTCAGGATCCCATGATGGGCACTGCCCCGGATATGCAGTTGGAAGAAAACCTTGCTCTCGCCTACCGGCGCGGCAAAAAGCTCGGCCTTCGCTGGCACATCACGCGCGAGGAGCGCGATATGTACCGCGATAAGCTCCGCGAGCTGAATCTTGGTCTCGAGGATCGGCTGACAACGAAGGTCGGCCTTCTCTCCGGCGGTCAGCGGCAGGCGGTAACGCTGCTGATGGCATCGCTCCAGAAGCCGCGGCTGCTGCTGCTCGACGAGCACACCGCCGCGCTCGATCCCGCGACGGCAGCAAAGGTGCTGGATCTTTCCGACCGCATCGTGCAGGAGAACGGACTCACCACCATGATGATCACCCACAACATGAAGGACGCCATCCGCCACGGAAACCGGCTCATCATGATGAATAAGGGCGAGATCATCTTCGACTGCCGCGGCGAGGAGAAAGCAAAGCTGACCGTGGAGGAGCTGCTCGAGAAATTCGCGCAGATCTCCGGCAGTTCGCTGGATAACGACCGCGCGCTGCTCAACTGAATATAAAAATGCCGGAGGGAAATTCCCTCCGGCATTTTGGGGCCTCGCAGAGTTTGTGCCCGCAGGCACAAAACAATTTGGATCATTTTCTTCGGCGGCGTGTACGTCGGAGAAAATACCTCTCGGCTCGCAAACGTGCGCGCGAAGCGAGTGCGCTGCGGCGAGCCGCAGCTTTTCAAACGGGAGCCCCGCTGCGCGGGGCTCCCGTTTGATGATTTTACCACATCTGGCACACGAAACCGACGTTGTCACCGTAGAACGCATAGAAGTCGAGCAGCGGGTTTTCGCGGCTGTCGTTATAATACCAGCCGTCCTCGCGCCGCCACATCATGAGGTAGTTCTCCGGGGCGTTGTCGCCGATATCGATGCCGGAGGGCTCGCCTTCGTCCCAGCGAAAGAACGTGATGATCTCGCCTTCGGTATCGCGCCAGTTGCCGTCTGCCTGGCGCTCTGCGCCGAGCCAGACATAGTTGCATTTGGCGCTCGTGCACACACGGACGATCTCGTTATACTCGTCCTCCGTCAGCGGTACCGCCAGCGTGCCGCCGAGCTCTTCGCAGCGCTGCTGCGCCTGCGTCCAGCTCACGTTTTCGGCATAGACAACGTAGCGCGGTCCCTTCGGCGTGGGTGAAGGCGTCGGCTCCGGCGTGGCGGTCGGCGTCGGAGTGGGTGCCTGCGTCGGTTCGGGCGTGGGCGTTACCTGCACCTGCGGCTCTTTATTGTCCGCCGCACCGCTGGCGTACGCCGCCACAACGGCACCGACAACGACGATCGCGGCAAGCAGCGCCCAAAGCCAGCGGAAGCTTTTCCGCCGCTGCGGACGGCGTCCGGCGGAAATGTCGCCGTCGTCAAAGTATGTACGGCCTCTTCCCTGCCCGTCGCGCCGATCGATCGCCGGAGCGTCCGCCGAGCGCATCAAAAGCCCCGACATGGCCAGAGAAATGTCCACTGCCGCCCCGGCAGCGTCGCATCCGCCAAGCGCGTCCTTCAGCTCCTGCACATCGTGCCAGCGCTCCTCGATACGGAACGCCAGCGCACGCAGAATGATGCCGGCAAGCTCAGCGTCCGCGCTCGCGGGCGGCTGGATCTCCTCGTTGCTCATGCGCTTTTGCAGCGCGCTCGCCCGGGCATTCGGCGTGATCGCGCCGGACACCGGCCAGAACGGGAGACGGCCGTAGTTATAAAGAGAATAGAGGATCAGTCCGATGGAGTATACGTCTGCCGTCGGGGTGCGGATGCCGTCCCAGAAGAGCTCCGGCGCCATATACTCGAGCTCCTGCGGCGTAAACTCGCCGACCGAGTGCTGCAGCGTTCCGCCGAGATATGCCTTTTCGCCGCGGACGGAAATGTTGTCCGGGCGGATGCCGCCGTGGAAATGCTCGCGGCCGACACTATAGAGCACCGCGTCGCAGAGCGAAATGGCAAGGCCGACGCCGCTCAGGCCGTCCGCCTTGGTGTTCTCCGGCTTTTTCTCCACAGAGGGCGCTTCCTTCGACGTCTCCGGCGCGGACTTTTCCTCGGCAGCAGATTCCGGCGTTTCCGCCGGTTCCGGTGCATTTTCCGCTTCCGGGGTCTCCTCCGTTTTCAGCGCTTCGCCGCCTACGGCATTCTCTTCCGCTGCCGGGGCATCCGTATCCGCCGCCGTTTCCGGCGCGGTATCGTTCTGCGCAGAAGCGGGCTGCGGTCTTTCTTCGGGCAGACCCATATCTTTTTCGTTGTCCGTCATGCTATCACTTCCCGCATTTTATTCCAGGAAATTATACCATGGGAAAAAATCAATGTCAATTTACTCTTAGCAGGAAAGCCGCCCCTCCGAAGAGAAGCGGCCTTTCACCGCTGCGCCGTTTTATGCTTCTTCGGTTGTATCCCGCTCGCGGAAGAGCAGCGAAATACACCAGATTGCCGCAATGCCAACCAGCGTATATACGATCCGGCTGACGGTCGCGGTCTGTCCGCCAAACAGGTACGCGACAAGGTCAAAGCGGAAGAGTCCGACAAGGCCCCAGTTCAGCCCGCCGACAACGGCAAGGATAAGAGCGATTCTGTCAATGATCATGGTTTCCGGCTCCTTTGCAGGTTTTGCGCGGCACGACCGCGCTCTTCTATCCTTTCCGAAATAAAAAAATTTATGCGTGCGACAAAAGTAGTTTTTTTGCGACGCGCTTCGCTCTTTACATTTTGGCCGCGTCGCGGTATGCTCTCCTTACAGCTTATCAATTGGTCCGTGGCAAATCCATCCTGCCACGACCGGAGCAGCTCATATCTTTTATCCCACAACCCTTTCCCGCGAGGCAAAAGCCCCGCGGGCTTTTTTACGCATTATGCAAAAAGCGTCCCGGCGATCTGCCGGAACGCTTTTCCGTTCATTGTTTACTCCGCCTTGGAGAGGATGACTTCCGGGACGGCGGATACGCCGAGCCAGTAGTGCTCGTTCGCTTCGAGATACACGGTGCTGAGGTCGGTCTCGCGGTAGGTATATTCGCCCGCGCCGACCGCTTTGCCGTTGTTCGCACGGATGGTGGAAAGGTCGCCCTTTGTGAAGCCGAAGGAGCCGTTATCGGGATCGAACCGGGTCACATCGCCGTAAACGTGCAGCGGCACGACGGGGATCTCGGTGAGCGTTTTGAGGATCGTATCGTCGCAGCGGTTGAGCGTGATGCGGATCGTCCGTTCGTCGACCTTTTCCATGCCGGATACGCTCTGAATGCCGCCCGTCCAGTCGTCATCGAGCGGCGCCCATTCACGCACGAGAGAATTCTGCACCGCGGCAAGCATGTCCGCGCGGCCGATGCCCTCGATGCTCCAATACTGCGCCACATCGCCGTCGTAGGCTTCGAACATTTCGTTGTAGAGGTCCTGTGCCGTCGGGAACGTCGTGGTGAGATCCCACACAGCGCCGCTGCTCGAAGTGAAGCCGCCGTCGTCAGTAAACTTGCCGAAGCCGCGGTCGAGCATCGTGTAGGCCACCTGCAGACCGGTGTTGGCAAGCACTTCCTCACGGGTGTACGGCGTGCGGAGCGCGATCGTGCCGCTGTAGTTTTCGATCGTATAGTCCACGAGCGCCTGAGCGTCGTTGCGCCAGGCGTTGTCGATCGCGTCGCGGATTTCGTCGGCGCGGACGGTGTCGTATTCATCGAGCGCCTGCTGCGCCTTGATAACGTCGGCGTCCTGCTCCACACTTTCCTCGCTCACGCCCTTTTCGAGGGCGGCGCGCTTGGCGTCCTCCACGGCCTTTTCGAGATCGGACTCGTATTTTCCGCCGTTGTAGATCTCGTCATAGATCATCATATACTTGCCGTACATATTCGAATCCATGCCGTTCCAGTAGAGCGCGATCCCGTCAATGGGTAGCTGGTTGATCGTATAGGGGCCGTCATAGCTTTCGTCCATGAGGACATAATACGTGAAGAGAAGGTCGTCCGCCGTCAGCTCCACGCCGTCGGCACAGAGAAGCCCCTTTTGCAGACGGATCGTAACGGTGGTTTTCCCGTCCGTCCCCGTCGTGCGGGTGATCTCCGCGGGGGCGCGGTTGCCCTCCACGGCGCGAAGGGAGAGCTGCGTCAGATTCGCGACGCAGTCGTCGCCGTCCGTTGCCGCAAAGAACGGGCTGAACACGCCGTCCATCTTTTCATAGGTGATCTGTCTCGGTTCGGGCGTTGCCTCCGGTTGGTCGGAAAAAACGAGATCCGAGCCTGGGACAGGCGTTTCCGTCGGCGCGATCACGCTCATGACGCTGTCCACGGTCAGCGAGCAGCCGGTGAGCGCGAGCAGGATCGGTATCAGCAGAGCCGCGGCCGCGGCTCGAATGGATTTCTTCATACCAATGCTCCTTTCGTTCTTGTAAGAATATCATAATCCGCTTTTTCTGTCAATTTGTGTTATGTAAACTATTTTGTATTATGTCAACTTTCGTCTGCATCTGCACGCCGGGATCGCTATACTCAAAGCACACGGACACGAGAGGGGCGGCGCGCTTGGAGGAAGAAATCACAACAGAGGAAGCGCTCCGGCTGCTCCGGTCGCGGAGGCTCACCGTCTGGGAGGACGCGCCCCTTCTCCGGGAGTATATACGTCTTTGCGGCATAACACAGTCGGAATGTGCGGTGCGGCTCGGAAGATCGCAGTCGTCGGTGGCGAACCGCCTGCGGCTGCTGCGGCTTACGGTCGAGGAGCGCCGCGCCATGCAGGAAGCGGGCCTTTCCGAGCGCCACGCGAGAGCGCTGCTCCGTCTGCCGGAGGGCGAGACGCGCCGTTCGGCGCTGCGTACCGTTATACAGCGGCGTATGAGCGTTTCGGAGACAGAGGCGTTCGTGGACGCGCTGCTCCGCCCGGCAGAGAGGCAGGAACTCGGTGCGCTGCTCGCGGAGGTACGCTGTCTGCTCGACGCGGGTGCCTGCGCGGAGGCCGCGGAGTCCGTGTGCCCCAAAGGGCTCACCGTTACGCTCTTTTTTCCGGGATACGGCACTTTTCCATGATTTTGTTCTTTACAAGCGGCGGGGAATGTGGTAGGATAATCGAGCGTTTGACCGCCGTACTCAGTTTCCGGCCGCCTTTCAGCCGATACTTAGCCGCGCGGGAAGCGATAAAATAAGAAAGGATCGAAGTTATTATGATCACGAAAGACCAGAAGACCGTCGTTATCGACGCCAACAAGACCCACGAGGGTGACACCGGTTCTCCGGAGGTCCAGATCGCCATCCTCACCGAGCGCATCCGCCAACTCACCGAGCACCTCAAGAAGCACCCCAACGACGACCACAGCCGTCTGGGTATGTACAAGATGGTCGGCAAGCGCCGCCGTCTGCTTGAGTACCTGTCCCGCAAGGACATCGAGCGTTACCGCGCCATTATCGCGAAACTGGGTATCCGCAAGTAATTCGCGGAGACCTCTGCCGAAGGTTATGAAGGTTTTTTACGGAGGGACAAGTGAATATTGTCCCTCCGTATTTAATTTCAAACGAAAGCCTGCGGGAGCAAACTCTGCGAGGCTTTTAAATTTTGTGTGCAAGTGTGTGAATATATAAAGGAGTAACGAAAGAATGATCATCTCTCACAAGGAATTCCCGAATTTCAAGCGGTATGAAATGGACTACTGCGGCCGTCCGTTCTTCATGGAGGTCGGCAAGATGGCCGAGCTCTGCAACGCTTCGGTTCTCGTCGGCTACGGCGACACCCGCGTTCTCGTGACCGCTACCGCGTCCGCCCGCCCGAAGGACGGTATTGACTACTTCCCTCTCGCCGTGGACTTCAACGAGAAGCTCTACGCCGTTGGCCGCATTCCCGGCAGCTTCAACCGCCGCGAGGGCCGTCCGTCTCTGAACGCCGTGCTCGCGAGCCGTCTTATCGACCGTCCGATGCGCCCGCTCTTCCCGTCCGATCTGCGCAACGACGTTGTCATCGCCTGCGAAGTGCTCGCCGTTGACCGCGACTGCTCCCCCGAGATCGCCGCGATGATCGGCGCTTCCACCGCTGTTTCCATCTCCGATATCCCGTTCAACGGCCCCATCGCCGGTATTGTCCTCGGCTGGGACGGCGAGAAGTTCCTCTTCAACCCCACCGCCGCCGAGAAGGAGACCAACCGCATGACGACGACCATCGCCGCCACGCACAAGAAGATCGTCATGATCGAGTCCGAGGCCGATCAGGTCCCCGACGACGTCATGTACGAGGGCATCGTGCAGGCGCACGAGATGGTACAGCCGATGCTCGATCTCATCGACCGCATGGTCGCCGAGATCGGCAAGCCCAAGTTTTCCTATGAGCACGCCGCGTTCGACGAAGAGCTCTTCGAAAAGCTCGTCGAGAACGAGTTTGCCGGCATGGAGTACTGCATGGACACCGACGACAAGAACGTCCGCGAAGCCCGCGTGAACGAGTGGGTCACCGCGATGCAGGAAAAGTATGAAGCCGACCATCCCGAGATCATGCAGTACATGGACGAGATCCTCTACAAGCTGCAGAAAAAGGTCGTTAAGAAGTGGCTGCTCGCCGGCAAGCGTGTGGACGGCCGTGCCATGAACGAGATCCGCCCGCTCGGCGCGGAAGTCGGCGTGCTGCCCGTTGTCCACGGCTCCGCTCTCTTCACCCGCGGCCAGACGCAGGTGCTCTCCATCGCCACGCTGAACACGCTCTCCGCCGCCCAGAAGCTCGACACCATCTGGGACGAGACCGAGAAGCGCTTCATGCACCACTACAACATGCCGTCCTACTCCACCGGCGAGGCGCGTGCCGCCCGCAGCACCGGCCGCCGTGAATACGGCCACGGCGCTCTCGTGGAGAAGGCGCTCCAGTCCGTCATCCCGTCTGTGGAGGACTTCCCCTACGCCATCCGCGTGGTGAGCGAAGTGCTCTCCTCCAACGGCTCCACCTCGCAGGGCTCCATCTGCGGCACGACGCTTGCGCTCATGGACGCCGGTGTGCCTCTGAAGGCTCCCGTTGCCGGCATCAGCTGCGGTCTCATCCAGGACGGCGACAACTTCACGACGTTCATCGACATTCAGGGCGTGGAAGACTTCCACGGCGAGATGGACTTCAAGGTCGCCGGTACGAAGGAAGGCATCACCGCCATCCAGATGGATCTGAAGAACGACGGACTCAAGCACGAGATCATCAAGGAAGCCTTTGCCATCACGAAGGAAGCCCGCTTCCAGATCCTTGACGAGGTCATGCTCAAGGCCATGCCCGAGCCGCGCCGCGAGCTTGCCAAGACCGCGCCGAAGATGATCCAGATGAAGATCAACCCCGACAAGATCCGCGAGGTCATCGGCTCCGGCGGCAAGGTCATCCAGAAGATCACCGCCGACACCGGCTGCAAGATCGACATCGAGGACGACGGCAGCATTTTCATCGCGTCCGAGGATATCGAGGCCTGCCGCGCAGCACGCCAGACCATCGAGAACATCGTTTTCGAGCCCGAGGTCGGCGCACTGTACTACGGCAAGGTCGTCCGCATCATCCCCATCGGCGCGTTCATCGAGCTCGCCCCGGGCAAGGACGGCATGTGCCACATCAAGGATCTCGAGTATAAGCGCACCGAGAAGGTCGAGGACGTGCTCAACATCGGCGATATGACCTGGGTCAAGGTCATGAACGTCGGCCCCAAGGGCATCGATCTCAGCCGCAAGGACGCTCTCAAGGAGCGGGGAGAGGCGTAAGCCACCGGCAGCGTATACTCCGCGAGACTCTATTGACAATATGTACGGCGGGGGCTCAGCTCCCGCCGTTTTTATCCGGAGGATTCCATGTACGAAATCATCACATTACCGAACGGTGTCCGCATCGCCCACGAGAAAATGTCCGGCGTGCGCTCTGCCGCCGTCGGCATCTGGGTCGGCGTCGGCTCGCGCTACGAAAAGCACGGCGAGGAGGGCAGCGCCCATTTCATTGAGCACATGCTCTTCAAGGGCACAACGCGCAGCTCTGCCGCGGAGCTGGCCGGGCGCATGGACGCCATCGGCGGGCAGATCAACGCCTTCACCTCCCGCGACTCCACGTGCTTTTATGCCCGCGTTCTCGATAGCCATCTCGACGAGGCATCCGATATTCTCTGCGAAATGTTTTTCGATTCTCTCTTCTCGGAATCGGACGTCGTTAACGAGCGCGGTGTCGTGCTCGAGGAGATCGACATGTACCGCGACACGCCGGAGGATATCGTCGTAGAACAGCTCATGGGCAAAACGTTTCCCGGCGCGCTCGGAAAGCCGGTGCTGGGCCGTCCCGCCTCGCTCAACGGCATGACGGGAGCCTCACTTCGCGCGTTCAAAGAGCGCGAATACAGCCCCGAGCGGATCGTCGTTTCCGTGTGCGGCAGCTTTACGGAGAAGAATCTCCAGCTTCTCTGCGACCGGTTTTCCGCGCTCGCGCCGTCGCGTCCTGCGGCATGCCGCAAGAGTGCCTATACGCCCGCCGTGGTCGTAAAGCGCAAGGCCACTGAGCAAAACCACTTCTGTCTCTCCTTCCCCGGCCTGCCGGACGGAGACGGGAACCGCTTCTCATGGCAGGTTCTCTCCATGGCGCTCGGCGGCGGGATGTCCTCGCGCCTCTTCCAGACCGTTCGTGAAAAGCACGGTCTCTGCTACAGCATCGGCAGCTTCACCGCCGCCTATAAGGAGACGGGTATGCTCGCCATTTCCACTGCTGTAGGTCGCGATTCCGAGGAGAAGGCGCTCGCGCTCATCCGGGAGGAGATCGAGAAATTCCGGCAGGATGGCATCACGGATAAGGAGCTGCGCACAGCACGCGAGCTCATCAAATCCGGCATCATTCTCTCGCTCGAATCGAGCTCCAGCCGCATGAACCGGCTCGGGTCGGGACTGCTGCTGCTCGGCAAATGCCTCACCGCCGACGAGATCATCGAGCGCTACGATGCCGTGACCGCCGAGAGTGTACTCGCTCTCGCTCGCGAAAAGCTCGCGCCCGGGATGATGGGCTTTTCCGCCGTCGGCCGCCTCGCCCCGGCGGACGACTATCTCTCCGTTTTCGGGAAATAATGTGTTAAACGGCGGAACCGATGGTTCCGCCGTTTTCAGGATATTCGCTGTTCCGCTTCCGGGAAAATTGTGATATTCTTTCCGTGTGAAAATTCTTTAAGCAGGTGATCCGATGGCCAACTATACAAAGCAGACGCTCGAAAACTCCCTGCAAAAGCTCATGAAGAACCGCCGGCTCAACGACATTTCGGTGAAGGATCTCGTTGCGGACTGCGGTATGAACCGAAAGACCTTCTATTACCATTACAGCAGCATTGCGGCGCTCCTGATGGACATACTCGAGCGTGATCTGCGTGGCGCGGTCGCGCGCCGGACGCTACCGTCCAACTGGAAAGAAGGCGGCGCCGCCGCGCTGAACTATCTGCGCGAAAACCGGGCCAGAATGCAGAATATCTACTCCTCCGTATACTGGCCGGAGATCAAAATCGGCCTGAACCGGCTCTTGACCGAGTGCGTGGATTCCAATCTCGGCGAGGCCTATAATATTTTTCTTGACCAGCAGGAGGATGCGGTCTCTCTCCCCTCTGGGAGCTACAACTACATCCTGCGTTTTTACTCCGGCGCGATCATGGCCCTTGTCGAACAATGGTTTGTTGACGGCATGCGGGAATCCGTTGAAGAATATATGGAGCTCTTGGATAACTTCCTGCATGACGGCATGTTTCTGGTGTTTGACCGTTTTGCACGTGCGACGCCGGGTCAGTTCATAACTTGACCGCCATTGCAGAGAAGATTCTGTCCGTTTATCCCGCGCGACTTTTCGGATGAGAGGAAGGATACGAGATTCGCAATATCCTCGTTCGTCTGGAAGCGGCCAAGCGGCTGGCTGATAAGCTGATACTTTCGGATGACCCAGGCGGGAACATGCATTTCCTTTGCGGACTGCTTGGCGATCTTGTCCTGCATGGGCGTCAGAACGGTGCCGGGACAGTAAGCGTTTACCGTGATGTTATATTCCCGGAGCGCATCGGCCATCGCTTTGGTCATGCCGCGGATGCTCCACTTCGTTGTCGTATACTCAAACGTCACCGGCGTTTCCCGGAAGGACGACTGGCTCGCGGCGTTGATGATTTTTCCGCCCTCCGGCTGATTTTTCATGATCTCAACTGCCGCCTTGGCGCAGAGGAACATGGAAACGACGTTAATATCAAACGTGCGCTTCATATCCCCGGCGCTTACGGCGTCCATTTTACGTATCGGGCAGATGCCGGCATTATTGACAAGAACATCCAGCCGGCCGAACGTCTCTTTGATTTTTGTGAATATCCCATTGACTGCACCATCGTCCGACACGTCTCCGGCGGCGATGAGGCAATCGACGCCTTTCGCCCGGATCGCCTCGCTTACGGGTGCAAGGCTGTCGGCGCGGCGCGCGTTAATAACAATATCAAATCCGTCGCTGGCCAGACGGAGCGCAATTTCTTTTCCGATTCCCATACCGGAACCGGTCACGAATGCTACTTTTCGGTTTGCCATTTCTGCTTTCCCCTCCGTTTAATCCATCACGCGGCCATCATTGACCATCATGTTCTGGCCGGTGATGTTTACATTACCCTCTCCGGCAAGGAACGCCGCCATTTCCGCCGCTTCCTCGGGCGATACAGCGCCAACGCAGCAGGCATTGACCTTGATGTCTTTTTTCGCCAGATGCTTTGCCATGGCGCGGGTCGTGCCGCGCAGCGCCCACGAGGTGACCGATTCAATAAAACTGTCGTCGGAGGCCTGGAACGCGCGGTCGGAGGAGAGGTTCACGATGCGCCCCTTTATCCCCTTTCGGATCATCCAATCGGAAGCGGACTGCGTGAACAGCATAGCCGGGATAAGCCCGGAGCCAAACGCCGAGCGGATATCCGCGGAGCTTGTCTCTGCGAAAGTCTTTACCGGGGTATCGGTCTGCGCATTTATGAGCGCATCGATGTGGTCAAACTCTTGCCCGAGTCTTGCAAAAAGCTCCTGCACAGCCGCTTCATCGTTTTGACAAACGGCGTAGGTGCGGCAGGCAACGTCCTCACCCAGCTCTGCCGGAATCTTTGCCAGCTTCTCTTCCGTTTCGTCACACAGCGCCAGGGCGAAGCCGTCCTGTGCAAGCCGGAGAGCGATTGCTCTTCCCAGCAGGCCGCCCGCGCCCGTAATCAGCGCGGTCTTTGTTTTGATCATGTCTCTATCCTCCTGTTTCCCGCCGAGAGAGCAAAAATCGTCCGCCCAATCGGCTATAAATTTCCTGTGCCGATTATATAACCGTGCGAGCAAATCAGAACACCAACAGTTTTCGCTTGCGTACCTTTTTCGGTACATTGTGTAATATTATAAAGCATCGGCAGAACCAATAGTTCTGCCGATTTTATTTATATTTCTAATATATTCGCCGTGAAAAATGTGGTATGCTCTTCGTAAGGAAAATACCGATCAGGAGGTCTTTTATATGATTACCGTTAATGCTCTCGGCGAAGCCTGCCCGATGCCGGTCGTAAAGGCGAAGAAGGCGATCGACGCGCTCACCGCGCCGGAAACTGTGCAGGTGCTCGTTGATAACGATGCGGCCGTGCAGAATCTCATCCGTCTTGCCGGGCAGTATGGCTTTGCCGTCCGTGCGGAAAAGCAGGGAGAAGCGCAGTTTGCCGTCACGATCGACGCCACCGGCGCCAGGAAAGATGTGCCCGACGAGGCCGCCGTCTGCGCGCCGCTCAAGCAGGGCGAGAAGAATATCGTCGTCGCCATATCCAAAAACCACATGGGCGAAGGCGAGGAAGCGCTCGGAAAAACGCTGCTCAAGGCATTCATCTTCGCCCTGACGCAGCAGGACGCGCTGCCGAAAACGATTCTCTTCTATAATAGCGGCGCTTACGTCACGAGCACCGAGGGTCCGTCCATCGAAGATCTCAAAACGCTCGAAGCGCAGGGAGTGGAAATACTCACCTGCGGTACATGCCTTGACTACTACCATCTCAAGGAAAATCTTCTCGTCGGCGGCATCACGAACATGTACTCCATCGTGGAAACGCTCGAAAAGGCTGACGTTGTCGTCAAGCCCTGAACTTTGATCGCCATATATGGCAGCAGCGCCGCGGAACATTTCGTTCCGCGGCGCTGATCTTTTATATTCTCTTATCTTCCGTTTGTCATGCCCTGCAATTGCTGGCGGAGGATGGCGGGGGTGAAGAAAAGGCCCTCGCCGTGGTCGGCGCGAAGATTGAGCCACGCGCCGCTGCATGCCTGATTTTTCGCTGCGAATGCGATGGGCAGCGCCGCAAAGTCTTCCAGAACGATGCTCTCCAGCTGCGTCTCGATCGCGTCGCGCTCAGCGGAGGAGGAAAACGTCAAGTCCTCGTAGAGCGCATCAAACTCGGCGTTTTCGTAGCCGGAGATGTTCCATCCCGGCGAGGCCGTGCCGTTCCAGAAAGCGCCGTTTCCCCCGTTCCAGTAGAATGGTGCAAGAGAGAGATAGGCGTCGTAATAGCTCTGTGAAGCGGTAAGGAAAAGGTCAAAATCCCCCTCCTCCGCCACGGCGAGGACTTTATCCGGCGAGAGGACGGTGATCTCGAGTGCGATGCCCGCACCGGCGCACATGTCCTTCAGGAGATTGGCCGCACGCACCCACGCCGTCGAAGAATCGCTGCACAATATGCGGAAGGAAAGGCTCTCCCCTTCCGGTGATTCGCGCACGCCGTCGCCGTTTGCATCCGTATACCCAGCGCTTTCGAGAAGCGCCGCGGCGCTCTCCGCGCTGCATACCGCGGCAGCGGAAGCGTTCGTCCCGTAGGGAATTGAGAAGCCGTACGCAGGCAGTGCGCCGCCGAAGCCGGTAAGTGCAAGCGTCTCCCGGTCGGCGCAGAGCGTGATCGCCTCGCGGACGGTTTTGTCGCGCAGCAGCGGATTGCCCTTGGAGGCTTTGTCCGTGCGCTGGTTGAACTCCACGAGCAGCAACTCGCCGGAAGTGCCATAAGCCGTGCTGCGCCCCTCGGCAAGAGCTTCTGCCGCGGACTGGGAGAGATTCCATGCCGCATCGAGCGCGTTGTTCTCCATTGCCGCGGCAAGATCGGCGCAGCCGAAGTGCAGCTCCACGATCTCGGCGCGGGCGGTGCCGTTCCAGTAATCATCGCTGCGGCACAGCGTCAGCACGCCGTTTTCGTATTTATCCCAGATATACAACCCGGAACCGGTCATCGTCTCCGCCGTCGGAACAAGGGCGGAAAGGCTCGCTCTGGCCTGCTGTGCGTCCTTCGGGATGCCGGAGGTCGTATACTCCATGCCGGGCAGGGCGTTCCACACGCTCCGCGGCACGAGCGGCACACGGGAGAGACATTCCTCCACCGCCGCAACGTCGCCCCAGGCGAGGAACGAAAGGTGCGTATCGTCCGTGACCGAGATGCCGGTCGTGTCGATGAGCTCGCAGCCCGGATAGCCGTACATCAGAGAAAAGTCCTTCATGGACTGGAGCGAAAACTCCACGTCCCGCGCCGTGAGCGCTGTGCCGTCGTGGAAGAGGACGTCACTTCGCAGCGTCAGCGTCCAGAGCTTCGCCCCGTCCGCCGCAGCAGGCTGCACGGTGTATTCCTGACAGACGCTGTTGATGTACCGTCCGGTCTCGATATCGGCATAAAAAAGCGTATCGTACAAAAGCGAGATGGCCGCGGCCGCGGCGTCTGTCTCGGCGGTGTACGGATCGAGTGAATCCGGCGTTTCGGAAAAGCCGAGACGAAACACCGTCTGTCCGCTCTCCGTTTTCTCCGGTTCGGGGCGGTAGCCGCAGGCGCCGATCGACGCCGTGAGCGCGAGAACAAAAAGCAGTATCCAGAATTTGGATCGGAAAAATTTCATACAGTCATCCTTAAAAAGCCGGCCGGCGTTTATCTTTAAGACGCGCACGGCCGGCTTTTCGTTCAGCGCAGAAAGTTATTCGATGCCGGTGAGATCGTAGTTATCCAGCCAGTTCTTCGCCGTTTCGCACACGGTGCGCAGGCATTCCTCGTCAAACGGGCTTTCAAGCCCCGCATTTTTGAGAAGCGTTGTGAAAACTTCGCTGCCGCCCTGACGGGTGTACGCCATGTAGTGCTCCCAGGCTTCCTTGCGATCCTTCTGCAGCAGCGCCCAGATCTCCAACGCGACGGTCTGCGCCAGGCAGTAGTCGATATAGTAGAACGGGCTCTGGTAGATGTGGAGCTGACGCTGCCAGCCCTCGCCGTCGGCATACACGGGGATGTCTCCGTCGAGCTTCATCCACGGCATATATACACCGAGAAGTTCCTTCCACACACCGTGGCGCTCCGCCGGGGTCATGTCCGGCTTCTCGTACACAACATGCTGGAAGTGGTCGACCATCGTGCCGTAGGGGATGAATGTGAGCGCCCCGGCGAGATGGCTGTAGAGGTACTTGCGGGTATCGTCGCCGAAGAAGCCCTCCGCCCACGGCCACGCCATGAATTCCATAGACATGGAGTGGACTTCGCACGCTTCCATGCTCGGCCAGACATACTCCATCGGGACGCGCCAGGCATTGAGATATGCCTCAAAGGCATGACCGGCTTCGTGCGTCACGACCTCCACGTCGTGCTGCGTGCCGTTGAAGTTGGCAAAGATGAATGGAACGTTGTAATCGGGGATGGACGTGCAGTAGCCGCCGGCGGCCTTGCCCTCGGTGGAGAGCACATCGAGCAGTTCGCGCTCCCGCATCATGCGGAAGAACGCGCTCGTCTCGGGCGAGAGCTCATCATAGAACTTCTGGCCGTGGGCGAGAATATGCTCCGCATCGCCGCAGGGGCGCGGGTTGCCGCTGCGGAAGGAGAGCGCCGCATCTGCAAAGCTCAGCGGATACGTTTTGCCGAGGCGCTTGGCCTGCTCCTGATAAATGCTCTCCGCGACCGGCACAAGATACTTGCGCACGGCGGCACGGAATTTCTCCACGTCCGCTTTGCCGTAGCAGTTGCGGCCCATGCGGTAGTAGCCGAGCGTCGTATAGCCCTCGTAGCCAAGCTTTTTGCCCATCGCGTCACGCAGGTGGACGAGTTCGTCGTAAATGCGGTCCAGTTCGCTCTGGTGCTCCTTGTACCACGTTCCCTCGGCCTTCCACGCAGCGAGGCGCTGCGCGTCGTCCGCGCCGGTCTTGAACGGAGAGAGCTGCGAGAGCGTATATACGCCGCCCTCGAACGGGATCTGCGCAGAGGCAATGAGCTTATCGTATTCGGTCGTGAGGTCGTTTTCCTTCTGCAGCTCCGGGATGATCTCCGGCGAGAACGTTTTGAGCGCGATCTCGGCGTTGAGGAACATCAGCGTGCCGTATTCCTTTTCAAAATCCGCACGGTAGGGCGAGGAGAGCATTGCCTTCGTCCACTCCTGCGAATACTCCTCCAGCTCCGGAGAGAGCTGGTTCCAGAAACCGTTCTCTTCATCATAGAATTTGTCGCGCGTGTCGATCGTGTGGCGCACCTGGGCGAGCGTTGCAAGCGTCTGGATGTGCTTGTTGAGCGTTTCTTCTTCCAGAAACACGGCTTTAGCCGCTTCGTAGCTTTCCGCAGCGCGCAGCTTTTCGGTAAGCGCGCGGAGAGAGGCTTTCAGCGCCTCGCCGTCGGGGCGCTCGTAGGGCATTTCGCGAAATTTCAAGGCTTCCATAGAAAAGCTCCTTATCCATAAAAATATCCGGAAAGTATTTTAGCCTACTTTCCGGATATTTTCAACCTTTTGTAACTTTATTGCGTTTTCCCGCCGGTCACGACAGCGACGGAGAAGCTCTTCCCGGCGGCCGTCACAGGACATACCGCCATGCCGACGCCGTAGAGCTTTGTGAGCGTGTCGCTCGTGAGGGCTTTCTCCGGCTCTCCCGCGGCAAGGACGCCGCCGCCTTGAAGCGCGAGCACCTGCGAGGCGTATCGAAACGCCTGATTGGGATCGTGCGTGGAGAAAATCACGGTGAAGCCCTCTTTCGCAAGAGCGCTCACGCGCTCCATCACGAGAGCGCTGTTGCCGCAGTCGAGATTGGCCGTCGGCTCGTCCATGACGAGGACGCGGGCGTTCTGCACCATGGCGCGCGCCAGCAGCGCGAGCTGCCGCTCGCCGCCGCTCACGCGGCCGGATTCCCGGTGCGCCAGATGCGCGATGCCAAGACTCTCCATTGCTTCGAGCGCCGCGGCCTTGTGCTCCGGCTTTGGCGCATCAAATACGCCAATCTGGTTGGTGAGCCCCATCATGACAATCTCGAGCAGCGTATAGTTAAAAGACGGAACGCACGACTGCGGGATATAGGCAATCTCGCGTGCCGCGGCGCGGCGGTCGAGCGTGCGGATGTCCTTCCCGTTTACGAGAATGCTGCCCTCCGTCGGCATGAGAAAGCCGAGCACGCAGCGGAAAAGCGTGCTCTTGCCAACACCGTTCGGCCCGAGCACGGCGGCAATGTCGCCGTCGGCGGCGGTGAACGTTATATCGTGCAGCACGGGCGTGCTGCCGTAGGAAAAGCCGAGGCGGTTGATATCAATGCTCACGGTCGGCACCTCCCCGCAGAATGAGCCAGACGAACACCGGCGCGCCGACCACGGACGTCAAAATGCCGAGCGGGATCTCCCCCGCCGTGGCGAGACGGGCGATGTTGTCCACGACCATGAGAAACGCCCCGCCGAGCAGCATGGACGCCGGGATGAGGCGCTTATAGTCATGCCCGAAGAGCATCCGCGCAAAGTGCGGGATGACGAGGCCGACCCAGCCGATCATGCCGCTCACGGAAACGCAGGCGGATGTGATGAGTGTGGCGCACACAACGATCACAAGACGAAGGCGCGTCGTATGGACGCCGAGACTGCGTGCTTCCTCCTCGCCAAGCGTCAACAGATTGATGCGCCAGCGCAGCAGAAAGAGCGGCACCATGCCGATGAGCGCCGGGATAAGCGCAAACTGAAGATCACGCGTTTTGGCCGAAGAGAGCGAGCCCATCAGCCAGTACGTGATGGCTGGGAGCTGCTGCTCGGTGTCCGCGACGAGCTTTATGAACGACGTACCCGCCGAGAAAAGCGAGCCGACGACAATGCCGGCGAGCACCATAGCGAGCGTGCCGTTCATGCGGCTCGCCCGGCTGATGCACCATGCGAGTGCCACGGCGCCCACGCCGAACACGAACGCACTCACCGTGACGCCGAAATAGTTAAACGACAAAAGGATGCCGAGCGCCGCGCCGAAGCCCGCGCCGTTGGACGCGCCGAGAATGTCCGGCGATACCATGGGGTTGCGGAACATGCCCTGATATGCCGTACCGGCAACGGAGAGCCCCGCGCCGACGAGCGCCGAGAGCGCCACGCGCGGCAGACGGATGTTCAGCACGACGGCACGCTCCTGCCCCGTATAGGCCGGTACCGGCGGCTGCATACCGAAGAGCTTACAGAAGCCCTCCCGGATGGCATCCCACAAAATGCGAAAAAGCGTTCCCGGTGCAACGGCGAACCGCCCCAGCAGGAACGAGGCAAAAAACAGCAGCACGAACGCCGCCGCGAGCACCCGGAACCGCCGGGCATAAATCGGAGATTTATCTGCCGTAACGGCACCCCTCCCTTTCCCTGTATTTTTGCCAGAAGATAGTACCACGCAGCCCGCTCCTCTGTCAACGAAATCAAAAAACGCCCCGGTACAGGCGTACCGGGGCAAAACGCGCAAAATAACTCAGGGATAATACTTATGAAAGACCGCCTGCGCTGCGGCGTCGGCGGCGTCGAGTGCCTCGTGGTAGCGCGCGATCAGCGTGCGTGCCTCGTCCGTCAGGTGCGAACCGTGGGCGCCCTCGCGGTCGATGAGGCGGATGCCGAATTCCTTTTCGATGGAATTGATGATCTTCCACGCCTTGGAATACGCCATGCCCATGGAAGCGGTGGCGCGGTTGATGGAACCGAGCTCTTCCACACCTTCGAGAAGCTGAACAATACCACGGCCAAAGCCGAGATCGTTCGGATCGTCGCTATTGCGGAATTTGATGATCGTTCTGCAGCGCATGGTGTATCCCCCTTTTAATAAAACAAGTCTATCAGCCCTTAACCGTCTCACGGACGACGCCGGCAATGTGCGATGCGCACAGCCCCATCTCCTCAAGCAGAGCCGCCGCCGGACCGGAGTGGCCGAACTCGTCGTTCACGCCGACGCGGCGCACCGGCACGGGGTGCTTCTCGCTCACGAGCGAGCACACGGCCTCGCCGAGACCGCCGATGACGCTGTGCTCCTCACAGGTGACGATCTTTCCGCACTCGCGCGCGGCAGCAAGGATGGTCTCCTCGTCGAGCGGCTTGATGGAGCAGACGTTGATCACGCGAACCGAGATGCCCTCTGCTGCGAGCATTTCCGCCGCCTTGAGCGCTTCGGCGACCATGAGACCGGTCGCCGCGACGGCGATGTCCGTGCCGGGGCGGAGCACTTCCGCCTTGCCGATCTCGAAGGAGTAGTTCTCCTCCTCGTGGATCACGGGAACGGCGGCGCGGCCGAAGCGGATGTATACCGGGCCTTTATGCTCATACGCAGCCTTAACGGCGGCGCGGGCTTCCACGTCGTCCGCCGGGGAGAGCACGACCATGCCGGGGATCGTGCGCATGAGCGCGAAATCCTCGCAGCACTGGTGGGAAGCGCCGTCCTCACCGACGGAGATACCGCCGTGGGTGGCACAGATCTTAACGTTCAGATGCGGGTAGCCGACGGTGTTGCGCACCTGCTCATAGGCGCGTCCCGCCGCGAACATCGCAAACGACGAGCAGAACGGAACAAAGCCCATCGTGGAAAGGCCGGCGCTCACGCCGATGAGATCGGCCTCGGCAATGCCGCAGTTGATGTGGCGGTCGGGATAGGCCTTTTTGAAGATCGCCGTTTTGGTAGCGCCGGCAAGGTCGGCGTCCAGAACGAGGATATCGTCATGCTCGGCGGCCAGCGCCGTCACCGCGTTGCCGTAGCTGTCGCGGGTAGCGATTTTTACAACGTCCGCCATCATTCTGCCTCCTCTTCACGCAGCGCCGCGGTAAGCTCTTCCATCGCGGCGTGGTACTGTTCCTCGTTGGGGGCTTTGCCGTGCCAGCCCACCTGATTTTCCATGAAGGACACGCCCTTGCCCTTGACCGTTTTGAGAACGATCGCGGAGGGACGTCCCTTTTCCTGCTCGGCGCGCTGCACGGCCGCTTCGATCGCGTCAAAGTCGTGGCCGTCCACGGTCTGGACAAAGAGGCCGAACGCGGCAAACTTCTCGTCGATCGGGTAGGGACTCATAACGTCGCTCACGGCGCCGTCGATCTGGAGATTGTTGTTATCCACGAACACAAGAAAGTTATCCAGCTTATAATGCGAGGCGAACATCATCGCCTCCCAGACCTGGCCTTCCTCGATCTCGCCGTCGCCGAGGAGCGCATAGACGCGCACGCCGTTTCCGAGGCGCTTCGCGCCGAGCGCCATGCCCGCCGCCGTGGAGACGCCCTGGCCGAGAGAGCCGGTGGACATGTCCACGCCGGGCGTGAGATTCATGTTGGGATGCCCCTGCAGACGGCTGCCGATGTGGCGGAGCGTTTTGAGCTCTTCCACAGGGAAAAAGCCGCGGTTGGCAAGCACCGAGTAGAGCGCCGGAGCCGCGTGACCCTTGGAAAGGACAAACCGGTCGCGTTTTTCCCAGCGCGGGTTCTGCGGATCAACGTTCATATGCCGGAAATAGAGATAGGTGAGCACGTCGGCGGCGGAAAGGCTTCCGCCCGGATGCCCGGATTTTGCCGCGTAAACGCCCTCGATGATGCCGAGGCGCACTTTGCAGGCGGCGATCTTCAGTTGTTTCTTTTCGTCCTGCGTCAAGATGCAAGTACCTCCCCCGGCGGGTCACCCCGCCAAAAGTATTTTAACGAATCAATTATAAATTCCTCCGGCGAATCCGTCAAGGAAAACAGAAAGTCTCCGAAGAAAAGGTTCTTCGGAGACAATTGTGCAGCATATTTTATATGTATTATTCCATGGCGGCGGCCAGCGAGCCGAGCCGCTTTTCGATGAACGCCGGGACATCGTCCCGCGGGATCTCCAGCGCGACGGCGAGCTCGCCGAAAAGGAGCTCTTCCGCGCGGCGGAGGTATTTTTCGTCGGTGCTGCCGATGCGCTTCTGCCGCTTCTCGGCTTCGATTTTTTTAGCTCGGATGGATTTTGCCAGCCGGATGAGGTCCATGCAGTCAAACGAGGTGATCTGCTTCTGGTAATACGTGCGCAGAGCGCTGAGATTCTTCTCCGTGCAGATCTCCGCCGGGACGCCCGGCATGGCGTCGATAACAGCCTCCGCCTCGCTGCGGTTCATCACCTGGCGGATCGGCACCTTGCCGCTGTCCGCCGGGGTCTGGATGGTGCCGGTCTGATAAATCGGCCGCAGAAGATAATACGGTTTTCCCGGCTGGGAGGCAGAGAATTTGACCGATGTGATCTCCTCCACCACGCAAACGCCCGTTCCGCCATACATAACCTTCTCACCGATGGAAAACATTTTGCACCTCCCAAATGCACTCACCAGATATCCCGTGCTAAAAAACAGGACTTTCTCTTTTTTTATTCAATATTGTAAGGAGATTATACCATATTTTCAAATCACGGCGCAAGCGGAAAATTCACAAAATTGTTACAATTCGGAGCATACGTCCCGCAACTGTGCAGTTTACTACCCAAAAAGTTAAAATGTTTCCTTCATCTTGTGCGTTTTTTTATTGACTATAGCCGTCTGCTGTGCTATATTGTCACTAAAAGCGGGATAGCGTTACGTCGTGTAGCATTAACCAACAAAATTCGCTTTTCCGTTTGAAATCGTTGGCAAAAAATTTAAGAATAAGAGGTCGAACACAATGAAAAAAGCAATCTCCGTTCTCCTTCTGGCGTGCATGCTGCTCACGCTGACCGCTTGCGGCCAGACGGCAGCTCCTGCCACCGAGCCCACCGCTGAGCCCGCCACCGAAGCTCCTGCGGAAGCCACCGAAGCTCCTGCTGCCGAGACTCCTGCCGAGGCCGCTGAAGCCGAGTACAAGCTTGGCATGGGCGTGAGCGTCAGCCTTGACAGCTCCGACACCGCCCACGCTCAGGTCGACGCCACCGTCGCCACGGTCGTCACCGACAGCGAAGGCAAGATCGTCCTCTGCCGCATCGACTGCGCGCAGAACAAGATGGACGTCACCGGCGGCCAGGTCGATACCGAGGCCACCTACACCACCAAGCGCGATCTGAAGTTTGACTACAACATGGTCAAGTACTCCAACGCCACGCTCGAGTGGTTCGAGCAGGTCGAGAACCTCGAGAAGTGGGTCGTCGGCAAGACCGCCGAGGACATCAAGAACATCGAGACCAAGGTCAACGAAGAGGGCTACAACGTCGCTGTTGACGAAGAGCTGTTTGCTTCCTGCTCCATCAGCCTCGAGGCCTTCCAGGATGCCATTGTGAAGGCCTGCAACGATGAGAAGGGCTCCACCTTCACCGCCGCTCCCGACACCTTCACGCTGGGCGTGTCCGCCATTTCCAACTCCAAGGAATCCGTCTCCGCTGCTGATTCCGAAGACGGCAACGCCGTTGTCAAAATGTACACCGAGTTCGGCGCCGCCGCCGTCGGCTCCGACGGCAAGATCCTCGCCGCTCTGACCGACGCCATCCAGCCCAAAATCACCGTGAGCGCCGAAGGCGAGATCGTCAGCAAGGATTACACCGCCACCAAGCGTGAGCTCGGCGACGACTACAACATGGTCAAGTACGGCAACGCCATTGCCGAGTGGGATGCGCAGGCCAAGGCTTTTGCCGACTACACCGTTGGCAAGACCGCGGACGAAGTGATGGGTCTCGACACCACCACCAACGCTGAAGGCTACCAGGTCTCCACCGATGAGACGCTGCTTGCCTCCTGCACGATGGCCATCGACGGCATGCAGGCCGCCATTGCCACGGCGGTGAACAACGCCCGGTAATCTCCGCGAAGCAAATGAACCGGAAAAAGAATACCCGCGCGATCGCTGCTCTTCTCTGCGGCGCTCTGATCGCCCTTGTTCTTCTCTCCGGCTGTGCAGCTTCCGCCGAACCTGTCAAGGCGCAGGGGAAAAGCTATTTCACCTACTTTGACACGGTGACCTATATCTATAGTTATGCAGGCGATTCGGCAGAACGGTTTTCGGACTGTTCTGCCGAAATTGCTGATACGCTCGGGGAATATCACCAGATGTTCGATATCTACCACGAGTATTCCGGCATAAACAACCTCTGTACGGTGAACAAACTGGCCGGCGGAGAACCTGTAGCGGTGGATGCGCGGCTGATGGAGTTTCTGCTCTATGCCAAGGAGCTCTATGAGCTCACCGGCGGAGAGATGAACGTTATGATGGGAAGCGTCCTTAAGCTCTGGCACGATGCGCGCGAGACGGCGTCGGACGATTCGAAAAACGCCTATGTCCCCGCGGAAGAAGAGCTCGCCGAGGCCGCGAAGCACACGGACATCTCCCTTCTGGAGCTGGACGCGGAGAACAACACCGTCCGCATCGCCGATCCGCTCGCCTCTATCGACGTCGGCGCACTCGGCAAAGGGTACGCCACCGAAATGGCGGCGCAAAAAGCCGAAGAACTCGGCTGCGAGAGCTATGTGCTCAACGTCGGCGGCAATATCCGCATCATCGGCATGCGGCCGGACGGCACCGGCTGGAAAACCGGCGTGCGTGATCCGAAAGACCCGGACGGCAGCTTCTGCGCTAAGCTTTTGCTTGCCGATACCTCGTGCGTCACCTCCGGCATCTATGAGCGCTATTTCACCGTGGACGGCGTGCGGTATCACCACATCATCGATAAGGATACGCTCTACCCCTCCACGCTCTATTCCTCCGTCACCGTCGTGACGAAGAACAGCGGTCTTGCCGACGCGCTCTCCACCGCGCTCTTCTGCATGCCCCTGGCCGATGGCGAGGCACTCTGCGAGAAGCTGGGAGATGTGGAAGTGCTCTGGGTTCTCCCCAGCGGCGAGATGCATACCACGCCCGGCATGGAGGCTCTTCTCGTTTCGGATGAGCCGGCCGGGGAATCATGAAGCAATTTAATTTTGTTATAGCAAAGAAGAAATGAATGGAAAGGTTGGATTCTGATGGCATTCCGTAAGCGCCTTCAGGCGGTTCACGTTCCCCATCATAAGAACACCGCCGGAATGAAGGCCGAGCCCCTTCCCCCGCCGAAAGAAGTTCTGCTCCCCATGAACATGCACATGGGCACCCCCGCCGTGCCGGTCGTCAGCGTTGGCGACTATGTCCGCGTCGGCCAGAAGATTGCCCGCGGCGAAGGCAGCATCACCTGCGAAGTTCACGCAACCGTCTCCGGTACCGTCGTATCGCTCGACCCGATGCCGGAGCTCTTCGGCAACGATCTTCCGGTCATCCGCATCGAGAATGACGGGAAGATGGAGGCCGATCCCACGCTCTCCCCGCGCACCGCGGAGGATCTCGCCGCATTCGTCAACGATCTGCACGAGAGCGGCATCGTCGGTCTCGGGGGCGCGGCGTTCCCCGTAGACTGGAAGTTTGATGCGGCGCAGCGCAACACGGTTAAAACCATGCTTATCAACGGCGCAGAGTGCGAGCCCTACGTCACGAGCGACAACCGCATGATGCTGGATCACGGCGATGCTATCCGCCGCGGCATCGAGATTCTTAAGAAATACGTCCACCCCGACAATTTTGTTTTCGCCATTGAAAACAACAAACCGAGCGCCATTGCCGCGATGAAGGAGCTCTTCGCCGACGATCCCACGGTGAGCATCATTGCGCTCGAAAGCTCCTACCCGCAGGGTGCCAAGCAGATGATCCTCTATAACGCCCTTGGCAAGGTTGTTTACGCCGGCCAGCGTTTTGCAACGCTCGGCGTTATCATCATCAACGTCTCCACGCTCGCGAAGCTCGCCAAGTTTATGGACACCGGCATGCCGCTCGTCGACCGCATCGTCACGATCGACGGCTCGGCGGTCAAGGAGCCGAAGAACCTTCTCGTCCCGATCGGCACGCCGTACCGCTATCTGGTTGAGGCCGCTGGCGGTCTCAAGTGCGAGCCGGGCCGCGTTGTAAACGGCGGACCGATGATGGGGCATGCCGTCCCCTCGCTCGACTACCCGGTGCTCAAGACGACCGGCAGCGTGCTGGTCTTCTCTGAAGAAGACAGCGTCATTCATGAGCCGACGCCCTGCATCCACTGCGGCCGCTGCGTGTCGCACTGCCCGATGAACCTGAACCCCACCGCGTTCTCCGAATCTCTCGAGGAAGAAAACGCTGATAAACGCGCTCTTTTGCTCGATAACTACCATGTAAACTTCTGCATCGAGTGCGGCAGCTGCAGCTACGTCTGTCCGGCGCACCGCCCGCTCGTGGAAAACAACCGCGCAGCAAAGAAGATCCTCAAAAAATACAAGGCCGATCATAAGGAAGGAGGGAAAAAGTAATGGATAAACGGTTTGAAACTCCCTCTTCCCCGTTCACCCATTGCGGCGCAAGCACGCAGCGCATTATGCTGGACGTGATCATCGCCCTGCTGCCCGCCACGATCGCCGCGATCGTCATTTTCGGCATCAAGGCTCTCGTGCCGATCCTCTCGTGTGTGATCGCCGCCGTCGTTTCCGAATTTCTCTTCAATGTGATCACGCACCGCAAGCAGTCCATCGCCGATCTCAGCGCCATTGTCACGGGTCTGCTGCTCGGCCTCAATCTCAGCACCAACGTTCCTGTCTGGCAGTGCGTGCTCGGCAGTGTGTTTGCGATCGTGTTTGTCAAGTGCCTGTTCGGCGGTCTCGGCCACAACTTCGCGAACCCCGCCATCACCGCACGCGTGTTCCTGCTCGTCTCCTTTGCGGAGGTCGCCGGCGGCGCGATGCCGAAGGGCGTCGATCTCGTAACGAGCGCCACCCCGCTCGAGGTTCTCGCCAATGGCGGCGAGGGTCTCCCCTCTCTGCTGGACATGTTCCTCGGCGTGCGCGGCGGCGCGGTCGGCGAAACGTGCGTTATCGCGCTGCTCATCGGCTTTGTGTATCTCGTTATCCGCCGCGTGATCCGCTGGTACGTCCCGGCGATCTTCGTCGGCAGCGTGTTTGTTCTCTACTTTGTCACGACCGGCAACGCCGTTACCGCGCTCTACCAGATCATGGCGGGCGGACTGTTCCTCGGTGCGATCTTCATGGCGACCGACTACCAGACCTCGCCGATCAACAACAAGGGCAAAGCGTTCTTTGCGCTCGGCTGCGGCATTCTGACATTCGTGATCCGCGAATACTGCGCGTATCCGGAGGGCGTGTCGCTCTCCATCCTCGTGATGAACATTCTTGCTCCAATGATCGAAAAATGGACGGCGGCTACGCCGCTCGGATTGGGAGGGCCGAAAAATGCAAAATAAAGGCAGCTTTCTCCGCTCGGCTCTGACGCTGATCGTTCTTTTCCTCGTGTTCGCTCTTCTGCTCACCGGTCTCAACACCTGGGCCGGCCCGATCATTGAGCAGGGCGAGGCCTCCCAGGCAGTCGGGCCGCTCATGGAAGTGCTTCCCGGCGCGCAGGGCTTTGATCTACTCTACAGCAACGACGGCTCCGCCGGAAGCGAGCTTGTCGATGTTCCGGAATCCGTGGAGAGCATTTACTCCGAGACCTCCGGTCTTGGCTACGCAATGCTTCTCACCACCTCGCAGGGCTACACGAAGCAGCCGATGGAAATTGCTCTGGGCATCGACGCCGAGGGCAAGATCGCCGGGGCGCAGGTGCTCGTCTATCCCGAAACGAAAGACATGGGCGTGGATACGTACCCGCAGACCTACGTCGGACAGGATTCCACTCTCGCGGACGTGAGCCTCGTCGCGGGTGTTACCTACTCCTCCAAAGCGTTCCATGACGCTGTTCTCGACGCTTTCAGCGCTCTCACGGCGAACGAGCTCGTCAGCGCGGGCGTCAAGGGTGACGATCAGCTGCTCACCGAACTGATCGCGACCGTGTTCCCCGGCATCATGAACAGCGAAGGCGCGATGCAGGGCGAAGAGACCGATACCGGTATTGACGGCGTGACCGCCGCTTACAAAGCGCCGAACGGTGCGGGCTTCGCGTTTATCGCGAACGTGGACGGCACGGGCGTGCTCGCCATTGCGAACACCTCCGGCAGCGCCTGTGTCTACGATGTAGACGGCAACGTTGTGACCGATTCCTACGCCGCCTTTGCCGAGACTGCCGCCGCGTATGCGCGCGACAACGGTGATCTCTACACGGACGACGATATCTCCAAGCTCAGCGCTTACTACTCCAAGGAAGCGGAATATGCCGTGCTCGGCCTCGACGGCGTCTATAACTCCGTGACCGCCGCCTACACCGTGACGGAAAACGGCGAAACGCTTTACGCTTTCGTCTCCCGTCCCTATGGCTACAGCAACATGCCGATGGCCGTCTACTACGTCCTCAACGCCGACGGCGAGATCGTCATGATGAACGCCAAAGAGTTCATTCTTGAGAAGGAATACTTCTCCAAGTACACGCTCGATGCGCCGAGCTATAAGGAAGGCTTCGTCGGTCTGACCGGCGAGACCATGACGGACGACGTAGCGTTCATCTCCGGCGCAACGGTGACGACGAACGCCGTCAAGGTTGCGACGCGCGACGTGTTCGACGCCTTTGCCACTCTGAAAGAGAACGGAGGACTTGGCAATGAATGAGAAGAAAATGACTGTGAACCCGATGTGGGTACTGTTTCTCGGTGCGTGCCCCGCGCTGGGTGCGACCGGATCGCTCCAGAGCGCCGTTGCCATGGGCGTTACGGTATTTGCCGTGATGCTCCTCACCGCGCTCGTGATGGCGCTGCTGCGCCGCATTCTCCCGCAGCGTTCGATCCTCGCCGCAGCGATCCTCACGGCGGCGCTGTTCGTCTCCGCCGCGCAGCTCGTGCTGCACGCGGTACTGCCGTCCGTTTACAAAATGCTCGGCGTGTATCTCGCCGTGGCCGCCGTCAACCTGCTGGTATTCAGCCGCAGCGCCGATAACGCCTCCGTCTGCGCTATCGGAAAGGTTCTCGTGACCGGCATTGAATTTCTCGTGGTGATCGCCGTCGTCGCGCTGCTGCGCGAGCTTATCGGCCTCGGCACCGTCTGGGGACAGGAGATCGCGTTCTTCAAGGCGCATGCCGTGGCCTCCATCCAGAAGCCCATGGGCGGCTTCCTGATGTACGCCATCGTCGCCGCGATCGTGAATGCCCTCTTCCCTGCCGCCTGTGCTGCGCAGGAAGAGCCCGGCTTTGCCGGTGTCGCCGCCGGTACGGCAGAAGGAGGTAACGAGTAATGACGTTCAAAACCATTGTCGGTATCGTGCTCGGCGCGATGCTCGCCAACAACTACGCACTTGAGAAGTTCCTCGGTGCGGCTCCCCTGCTCGGCTGGTCAACGCAGGAAAAGAAGGTCACCGCGCTCGGCTCGTCCGTGACCATTGCGATGTTCTTCTCTGCCGTTCTTGCCGCTCTCGTGCAGGAGTTTGTCCTGGATGTGCATTCTCTCGGCTATCTGCAGACGCTCGTCTATGCCGCCATCGTGCTCATCGTTGTGTATGCGATGGAGTTGGTTGCAAAAATCGGCGGAAAAAGCCTCGGTATTTATTTCCCCATCATCGCGCTCAACAGCGCCGTGCTCGGCGTTGCGGTGAACAACGCGGCCGACGGCCTCAATCTCGGCGTGAGCATTCTCACGGCGTGGGCTGCCGGTATGGGCTTCTGGCTCGCTCTCGCAGCGTTTGCTGCCGTGCGTACAAAGATCCGCGAGCGCTATGTTCCGAAGGCGTGGCGCGGCCTGCCGATCTATCTGCTGACCGCTGCAATTCTCTCCATGGCGCTGCTGGCGTTCTGATCCCATTGCAAACGAAACCACCCTCCGATCCACGGATCGGAGGGTGGTTTTTCTTGGCTTATAAGCAAAGCCCTCCGAATTGATCGGAGGGCTTTGCTCAGCTTTTTCCGCTGCTTCTTTTTCGTATGATGTGCATGGCTGTCAATAGAACAGCAACGATCCCCGCCGTAACGGCAGCGTGGATGAGTATGCTCTGATACCACGGAGCGGACGCGAGAGCGTAGAGCCCTGGACGGGTGCGATAATCGATCCACCGCGCAATGCTCATTCCGGCAAAAACGCCGAGGAACGCCCACATAGCTGTCTTAAGAATGCCGTACAAGCGATTCACGAAAAGTCATCCTTTGTCGGGGAATTATTCGTCGTCCCCATCATCACCGTCATCGCCGTCATCTTCGCTGTCCTCGCCGTCCTTCTGGAGAAGAACCTTGCGGACGAGGATGACCGCCACGGCGATCACCGCCACGGCCAGCACGCCGATGATGACGAGAAGCACCGTGTTCGTCTTTTTCACGGGCTTGGCCGGGGTCTCGTCCTCGCCGACGTCGGAACCGGCAGGGATGGGCTGGATGGTCTCATAGCCGCAGACAGAGCAAACGCCCTTCTGCTCGCCGTCCTCGGTAGCGGTGGGGGCTTTCAGGACGGTCCACGTATAGGTATGGAACGCCTCGTCGCCGTGCTCACCGCAGGTGCACTGGTGCCAATGGGAAATGTCATTATGCTCCCAGACACTCGAAAAGCTGTGCGTGTGTGCCTTGGTGGCGGTGAACGTCACGGGGACGGTGTTGGAGTAATAGGGATCGGAGGTCGTGCCGTTGCCGGTGAGCTGAACGCTCACGCGGTAATACGTCGTGCCCTCGGTCTGCTCGGGCTTGTAGCTGGAGTTTGTAGCGCCGGGGATGGCCTTCATGGCGGCGGTGCTGTTCGTCGAGGCGCTGTACCACTGGTAGGTGAGCGTGCCGCCATCGCTGGACGTTGCCTGGATGGAGAGAATGAAGTTGGGGTTCTCATCGACCGCCATGGTGCCGCCGATGGGCTGCGTGATGATGCTGAGAGACGCCGCTTTCTTCGTTACGGTGACCCCCGCCGTGCCGGAGAGCGTTTCGCCGCCCTCGCTCTTGAAGAGGCAGGCGACCTTCCAGCCGTTCATATCGTAGGGAATGTTGCTGAGCGTGAGCGTTTCGCTGTCGCCGCCGGAAATGCTCAGCGACGGGAACGCCGTGCGCGCAGCGGTATAATCATAGACCTGTGTGCCGTCGGCGCTGACGATGCGCCAGACATAGCTCGTCGCGCCGTCGGCACGGGCAATGAAGATCGCGCGTCCGCCTTCGGTGACGGTCTCGCCGGTCGGGTCCTTTGTTTTCACGGGAGCCGCGGGTTTGGCGTTCACGGTGATGTGGCAGAACGAGGTCGTGACCGCTCCGGCGTCGTTCAGGAACTGGCAGTAAATGTCCGCGCCGTTATATTCCATCGTCGCCGCGACGGAGAGAGAGGCCGTCGTCGCGCCGTCGATAGGCTTGGGGGCTTCCTCGCCCTTTTTATAATACCACTGGATGCTCGATGCACCGGTCGCCCCGGCGGTGAGCGCAATGGTATCGCCCTCGGTCAGCGTCTGGCTGGTGGTGCTCACATCCTGCGTGAGCGCGGGCTTGGAGATCACCGTAACGGTGCAGACGGAGGACTGAGCAGTTCCCGCCGAGTTCTGCACGAAGCAGTAAAAAGCTGCGCCGTTGATCGAGGCGTCCACCGCGGCGATCTGGTACGTATTGGAGGTCTGTCCCTCCACGGGCGTATCGCCCTCGGGATGAACGCTGTACCACTGGTAGATAAGCTCGCCGCCCGTCGCCTCCACGGTGAGCGTGAGCGTCTGCCCTTCGATCACGGTGAGCGTCAAGGGTACATCGGTGTTGATGGCAGGAGCGTCGTCCGCGAGTGCCGTCGTGCCGAGCGCGGTGAACAAAAGCGCCGCCATCAAAACGGCAAAGAGTCGCTTTGAAACAAGTTTATGCATAGTGTATTCTCCTCCCCCCCGCCTCGCGGCGCAGGATGAATGATCCGGTTTGCTTTCTTGCTTATTAGACGCAGGAAAGCGGCAAAAAGTTTTCGGAAACCTCAAAAAATGTCCCGAAGCGTCATTGTAGCGTTTCGGGACATCTTTGTCAATATGTGTTTGCTTCCAATGCTTTTGCGTTTCAGCCGAGCTGACGGAGCGATTCCTCGAGATTCGCGATCAGCGCTTCGAGCTTTTCGGCGCGCTCGCGCTCGGTGGCGACAACGTTGGCCGGAGCGCGGGAGACAAAGCTCTCGTTGGAGAGCTTGCGGCGCTGATTTTCCAGGAATCCGCGGTTTTTCACGAGTTCCTTTTCCAGACGAGCGCGCTCCTTGTCGAGATCGACAAGCTCGCTCATCGGCAGGAAGCAGCGCGCGTCCTTCGTCACGATGCTGACCATTTTGTCGGCGTCCGCCGGCACCTCGCCAGAAACGATCACTTCTCCGGCATATGCCAGACGGCAGAGATAATCGCGGCCGTTTTCAAAGGCCTCCTTATCCTCAGTGACGATATAGAGGTGCGGGCGCTTGGACGGCGGGACGTTCATCTCGCTGCGGCGGCTGCGGATGGCGCGGATGGCCTCCATGACCTTTTCAAAGCGCGCGCTCTCCGCCGGGAACACCATATCCTCGCGGTAGACAGGGTAGGGCTGGATCATGAGCGCTTCGCCCTCGTGCGGCAGCGCCTGATAGATCTCCTCGGTAATGAACGGCATGAACGGGTGGAGAAGCTTGAGCGTTTCGGTGAGCACATAGAGCAGCACCTTCTGCGCCTGAATGCGGGCAGCTTCATCCTCGCCGGTCAGGCGAGCCTTGGTGAGCTCAATGTACCAGTCGCAGAAGCTGTCCCAGATGAAGTCGTAGATCTTCTGTGCGGCGATGCCGAGCTCATACTTATCGAGATTTTCGCCGACCTCGCGCGCGAGATCGTTGAACCGGGAGAGGATCCACTTATCCTCGAGCTCCAGCGTTTCGGGCAGCTCGTTTTTGTCGATCGTGAGATTCATCATCACGAAGCGGGAAGCGTTCCAGAGCTTGTTGGCAAAGTTGCGCATCGCCTCGCAGCGCTCCGGGAAGAAGCGCATGTCGTTTCCGGGCGAGTTGCCGGTGATGATGTTGAAGCGGAGCGCATCCGCGCCGTAGGTGTTGATGACCTCGATGGGGTCAACGCCGTTTCCGGCGGACTTGGACATTTTCTTGCCCTGCGGGTCGCGGATGAGGCCGTGGATGAGCACCGTGTGGAACGGGATCTTCTTCATATGCTCGCAGCCGGAGAAGATCATGCGGGCGACCCAGAAGAAAATAATATCGTAGCCCGTGACGAGCACGTCCGTCGGGTAGAAGTATTCGAGATCCTCGGTCTTGTCCGGCCAGCCGAGCGTGGAGAACGGCCAGAGGGCGCTGGAGAACCAGGTATCGAGCACGTCGCTCTCGCGGCGGATGTTCCTGGAGTGGCACGCCTCGCACTCGCAGGCATCGGTGCGGGAGACGGTCATGTGGCCGCAATCGTCGCAATACCACACGGGGATCTGGTGGCCCCACCAGAGCTGGCGGGAGATGCACCAGTCACGCACGCCGTTCATCCAGTTGAGATACGTCTTGGCGAAACGGTCGGGAACGAACTTGATCTCACCGTCCTCCACGACGCGGATGGCTTCCTTCGCAAGGGGCTGCATCTTCACGAACCACTGGTCGCTCGCGAGCGGCTCCACGTCGTTGTGGCAGCGGTAGCATGTACCGACGTTGTGGACGCACGGCTCGATGGAGACGAGATAGCCCTGCTCCTCGAGCTCCTGCACAATGGCCTTACGCGCCTCGTAGCGGTCCATGCCGTCCCACTTGTAGCCGCCGGTGATCTTGCCGTCGCCGTCGAGCATCAGGTACTGCGGCAGATCGTGACGCAGACCGACCTCAAAGTCGTTGGGGTCGTGGCAGGGCGTGATCTTCACGCAGCCGGTGCCGAATTCCATATCGGCGTGCTCGTCGCCGACGATGGGGATCTCGCGCCCGACGAGCGGGAGCGTGAGCGTCTTGCCGATCATGTCCTTATAGCGCGGATCCTCGGGATTCACCGCGACGGCGGCGTCGCCGAGCATCGTCTCGGGACGGGTCGTGGCGACCTCCACGCTGCCGGAGCCGTCCGTCAGCGGGTAACGGATGTGCCAGAAGAAGCCGTTCTTCTCGACATACTCGACCTCGGCGTCGGAAAGGGCGGTCGTGCAGTGCGGGCACCAGTTGATGATGCGCTTGCCGCGGTAGATGTAGCCTTTTTCGTACAGACTGCAAAATGCCTCACGCACGGCCTTGGCGCATTGATCGTCCATCGTGAAGCGCTGGCGCTCCCAGTCGCACGAGGAGCCGAGCGTTTTGAGCTGCTCGACGATACGGTCGCCGTAGTGCTGCTTCCAGTCCCACACGCGATCGAGGAACTTTTCGCGGCCGAGATCAAAGCGGGTCAGGCCTTCCTTGCGGAGCTCGGCTTCCACCTTGATCTGTGTGGCGATGCCGGCATGGTCAACGCCCGGCAGCCACAGCGCGCAGTAGCCGCTCATGCGCTTCCAGCGGATGAGCACATCCTGGATCGTCTCGTCAAACGCATGGCCGAGATGGAGCTGGCCGGTGACGTTCGGGGGCGGGATCACGATGGTGAACGGCTTCTTATCCGGGTCACGCTCGGCGTGGAACCAGCCGCCGTCCGTCCAGTAGCGGTAGATCTTGCTTTCCACCTGCTTGGGATCATAAATCTTCGGCAGTTCTTTCATTCTCATTCCTCCAAACAAAAACGCCCCGGAGATAAACTCCGGGGCGCAAAAACTTACGCGGTACCACCCGATTTCCGCTTAATAAAAGCGGCACTCGTATTCTCTGTAACGGGAGAACCCGTCCGTTTCTACTTTCGTTCAAAACGGCAGCTCCGGGGCGACCTTCGGCAGCGGCTTCACAAGGGCTTGCACCAACCGCCCTCTCTCTTCGATCCGCCGGGAGCCTACTCCTCCCCTTCTGCGCTTTTTACCAAATCAATATACCGTTTTTTATTTGTCTTGTCAAGACTTTACTCCATGCGGCTCGGCGTGCGCACAAGGCCGCCGCGGTAGGCCGCGAGAAGCTTTTTGAGATCGGCAATGCGCCGCTCCACATCCGCGCCGCCGTCGGTATCGCGCACGCGGAGCCGGTCAGGGTACTGCTCGATCATGATCGTGCGGGAGAGCACATCCGCGCTCTCGCGCGCGGCGGTGTCCGGGTCGAAGGGCTGATGCTCGGCGAGATACAGCTCGTGCGAGGAAAATACCAGCGTATAGCCGCAGATACCCGTCAAGGGCTGATACGCCTTCGAGAGGCCGCCGTCGATATTGATGAACTTGCCGTTCGCCTTGATGGGCGTGTCGCCCTTCGTTTTACGCACAGGGACGTGGCCGTTGATGATATGGCCGCGTTCAAAATTCACGCCGAACTCGGCGAGGATCGTGCGCGCCGTCTCCTCGCTGTTCCAGAGATCGTAGTACGCATTTTTGTGCTCCGTTCCGGCCTCCGGATCGTCGAGGAACGTGCGCTCAAACGTTGCGATCTTGTCCTTGCCGTTGAGCGGGGAATACGGCCCGCACCAGAGATACCAGAGAAGATCGGTATTCTCCGTGCGGCGGTCGTACATCGCCGTGCGGACCATCCGGTCGCAGGCGTCCATAAGCGATTTTCCGCAGTACGTCTTGTCGCCCATCGTAACGCGCGTAAAGCTGCCGTCCGGCTCCATGGGGATGCAGCCGTGATAGAGCAGGTTCCCGTTGCACACGCGGTACATTGCGCCCTTTTCCAGCAGATACCGGATGTGGGACTGCAGCTTCTCGCTGCGCAGGAACGACAATACCAGCTGATCGACGAGCTGCTGTTCCCGCTCGGAGAGGCGGTATGGATCGGCGGGGTCGACCGTGGGAAGGGAAATATCGTTGATGCGGTAGGTTTTTCCGTCAAGCGTGATCGTCTCCTTGGAGCGGACGAGCTCACCGAGCAGAAGACGCCCGTTCATTTTATATTCCGGATGACGGAGGATGAGCTGGCCTTCCAGCTTGAACTGGATGACCGTGATGGCCTTGAGGAGCTTGGCGGTAACATCGCTGTTTTCCGCCACGCAGTCCGTCACGTGGGTCGGCAGGAAGTTTGTGCAGGGATCGTCGCCGTACTGCTCCATGGCAAAGAGCGCAAGCGGGCGGACGTTCAGGCCGTAGCCGTCCTCGAGCATATCAAAGTTGCCGTACTTGAGGGAGTTTCGCAGAGCGTTCGCGATGCACGCGGGGTTGCCCATCGCCGCGCCCATCCAGAGGATATCGTGGTTGCCCCAGACGAAGTCCACGCCGTGCATATCCATGAGATCGTCCATGACCATCTGCGCGGCGGGGCCGCGGTCAAAGACGTCGCCGACGATATGCAGCTGGTTGACGGTCAATCGCGAGATGAGATTCGCGAGCGCCACAATGAACCGGTCGGCAATGCCGGTCTCGATGACGCTGTTGATGATGCTTTCAAAGTACTTGCGCTTGTTGGGGTCGTGCTCGTCGGAGTCGATGAGCTCTTCGATGATGTACGCATATTCCTTCGGCAAACGGGCGCGCACCTTGACGCGGGTGTATTTGTCCGTCGCCTGGCGGCAGACGGCCACGAGGCGGTGGATCGTCACGCGGTACCAGGAGTCGGAATGCGCCGCGGCGGCCAGCTCCCGCTCCGGGTAGTAGAGCAGCCGCGCGAGCGAATTCTTCTCGTCCTCGCCGAGGAGGTCGCCGAAGCTGTCGTTGATCTTATCGTGGATCGCGCCGGAGGCGTTTTTCAGAATGTGGGAAAAGTATGTATACTCACCGTGGATGTCGCTCATGAAATGCTCGGTCGTTTTCGGCAGCTCCAGAATGGCCTGCAGCCGCACGATCTCCGCCGCCGTTGCGGGAATGCTCGGGAAGCTCTTGGAAAGAAGCTCCAGATACTTGATTTCGCTCTCGTTCATGCCTTCGTCTCCCGGTTCCTTTCCTCAATGTACTGCGCGGCGCTGAGCGCTGCGATGTTGCCGTCACCAACGGCCTTGGCGATCTGGTAGGGCTTGCCGGTGCAGTCCCCGGCGGCAAAAACGCCTTCCACGGAGGTTTTCATCGTCGTTTTGTCCACGTCGACATGTACGCCGTCCATGGCAAGTCCCGAAAGAAGCGTATCGGGCGCGGCGGCGGGGCGCAGAATGAACACCGCCTCACACGCATGCTCCTCCCCATTCACCGAAAGGGCGCGGACGCGCTCCTCTCCGAGCACGGCGTACTTTGCCGTACGTGTCGTGAACATCTCGACCTCGCAGCCCATCGTGCGGAGAAGCTCCGCTTCCTCCGCGGCGTCCGACGTGAAGCCCACAACGCAGACCTTCTTCCCGCGGTAGAGCATCCCGTCGCACGTGACGCAATAGCTCACGCCGCGGCCGAGATAGTCCCGCTCGCCGGGGAAAAGCTTTCCGGCGGCAACGCCGGTGCAGAGGATGACCGTTTCGGCCTCACAGAACTCCGAGCCGTAAACGACGCCGAAGCTTTCGCCGAGAGAGGCTACCGACGTAGCCCGGCCATGAAGAAGCTCTACGCCCGCGTCCAGCGCCTGGCGCTCCATCGCTTCGAGCAGCGCGCGGCCGGAGATGTCCGGGCAGCCGGGGTAATTCGTGATTTTGTGGGCGCGGCTGAGCGGAATATCGTCGATCCCGCCGGAGAGGATCGCCGCGGTTTTGCTCCGCGCGCGCAGCGTGAGCGCCGCAGAAACCGCCGCCGGGCCGCCGCCGAGGATCACGGCATCATATTTCATAAGGTATACTCCTGTCGTTTGTCCCGCCAAGGGGCGGAAAGATTCATAGCCTCTTTATTATCCAATAAATCAGTTGTAATTTCAAGCGTTGGCGTGTATAATAATTTTCATTCATTCAATTCATACAGCTTTCATAAAATGGAGAGAGACAATATGGACGAGATCAGAGAATCCAGCAATTTTATTCACGATTTTGTCGCCGAGGATATCGCCCCCGGCGGACGGTTCGCCGGTAAAACGGTGCACACCCGTTTTCCGCCCGAGCCGAACGGCTATCTGCACATCGGCCACTGCAAGGCACTGTGCATCGACTTCGGCACGGCGGAAAAGTTTGGCGGTCTCTGCAATCTGCGCATGGACGACACCAACCCCGCCAAGGAGGACACCGAGTTTGTCGACGCCATTCAGGAGGACATCCGCTGGCTCGGCTTTGACTGGGGCGACCGCTTTTTCTACGGCTCCGATTACTTTGAAAAGACCTATGAGCTGGCCGTCGGCCTCATCAAGAAGGGGCTCGCCTACGTCTGCGAGCTGACACCCGAGGAGTTTTCCGCCTACCGCGGCGACACGACGCACCCCGCCGTCAGCCCTTATCGCGACCGCCCGATCGAGGAATCGCTCGATCTCTTCGCGCGGATGCGCGCCGGGGAGTTCCCGGAGGGCAAGTATACGCTGCGCGCGAAGATCGATCTTGCGAGCGGCAACTTCAACATGCGCGACCCGGTGCTCTACCGTATCCGCTATATTGAGCATCACCGGCAGGGCACAAAATGGTGCATCTTCCCGATGTACGATCTCGCCCACCCCATTCAGGATGCGCTCGAGGGCATCACGCACTCGCTCTGCTCGCTCGAATACGAGGATCACCGCCCGCTTTATAACTGGGTCATCGAAAACTGCGATGTGCCCTCCAAGCCGCGCCAGATCGAGTTTGCCCGTCTCGGCATCAACTATACCGTGATGAGCAAGCGCAAGCTGCGCCGCCTTGTGGAAGAGGGCCGCGTCTCCGGCTGGGACGATCCGCGCATGCCCACGCTCTGCGGTCTGCGCCGCCGCGGGTATACGCCGCACTCCATCCGCGATTTCACCGACCGCATCGGCGTTTCCAAGGTCACGTCCACGGTGGACTACTCGCTGCTCGAAAGCTGCCTGCGCGACGATCTCAACGCCAACGCCAAGCGCGTTATGGCGGTGCTCCGCCCCGTGAAGCTCACGATCACAAACTACCCCGAAGGGCAGACGGAGCTCTTTGATATCGAAAATAACCCTGTCGCCGAAAACGCCGGTACGCGTCCCGTTTCCTTCTCGCGTACTCTCTGGGTCGAGCAGGACGACTTTATGGAAGAGCCGGTCAAGAAGTATAACCGCCTCTATCCGGGCAACGAGGTTCGCCTCAAGGGCGCTTACATCGTCCGCTGCACCGGCTGCGTCAAGGATACGGACGGCAATGTGACGGAAATCCTCTGCGAGTACGATCCCGAGACTCGCGGCGGCAATACGCCCGACGGGCGCAAGGTGCGCGGCACGATCCACTGGGTGGATGCGAACAACTGCGCCGACGCCGAGGTGCGGCTCTACGACATGCTCTTCTCCGACACCGAACCGGACGCGCCCGGCAAGGACTTCATCGACTGCCTGAATCCCAACTCGCTCGAGGTCCTCACCGGCTGCAAGGTGGAAAAGTCTCTCGAGGGGTGCACCGCCACGGATCGCTTCCAGTTCCTCCGTCTCGGCTACTTTGCGCCGGACAACAAGGACAGCACTCCCGGCCATCTCGTATTCAACCGCGCCGTCGCGCTCAAGGATTCGTTCAAGAAGGACTAAGATACACAGCAGCCGCTCCCAAGATTGGAGCGGCTGTTTTTCTTATTAATTAACGCTTATCAACAATTCGTCGGCTTATTATGCCGGTCTTACGACAAGCCGCTCGATCAGGCCGTCGGAGCTGAATTCCGTGATGGTAGCCAGAGCGCGGACATGGTAACCGTCGTAGACGGCATAGTAGTAAGCCTGCGTGTCGCTGACGATGCGGGGATCGGTGATACGGAAGTGCCGGAACAGAAAGCGGTTATGGTAGAACATATCAATGGCCTCAGGACCGTAGGTGCTGACGAGAGGCTTGCCCGCGTCACGGGGGCAATGATCCACGAAAATGGCCGTGGGAGAAAAGAGCTTGCTCAGCGCCAAAGCATCCTGATTGGCCAGAGCGTCCACATACTGTCGAATCAAAGTCATGGTTTCCGCCTCCTTAATATACTTTCTCGCTGTTGAGCAGCGCGTCGGTGCCGCCGTCTACAAACATGATGTTGCCGTTGACGCCGTGCGCCGCCGGGGACACCAGGAACACCAGGACGTTCGCGATGTCCACGGGGTCCAGCAGCTGGTCGCCGGTCCGGTAGTTGATGGGAATGGGCAGTCCTGCCAGAGCCGCCGTGGCACGGTCGCCCATGGCCGCGGTGAGCGGCGTCCGAACGTTGCCGGGAGCCACCGCGTTGATGCGCACGCCATTGGCGCCCCAGCTGGCGGAGATCCGCCGCACCCAGCGGGCCAGAGCGTATTTGGTGGTCGCGTACAGTCCCTGCGCCAGGGTCATGTTGGAGCCGTCATACTGCTCCAGAATGGACAGAATGCGCCCTTCGTTCCGATCCTGATTGCAGGCATAGTTGAGCATATCGCAAAGGTCCATATGCACGCCGCCCTGCGAAATGGTGTTCGACACAATAACCACGCAGCTGCCGCCCTTCTTCTTGAGCAGCTCATAGAGGCCGTAGGCCAGGCTGGTGACGCCAAAATAGTTCAGGGAGAACATCAGCTTCATATCGCCGCAGGTGCCCGCCACGCCGGCCACGCAGATCAGGCCGTCGATCCCCTCGGGGTGCAGCTCGTGGATCTTGTCGATCACGTCCTGCCGTCCCTCTTTGGTAGCAATATTGGCGTTGATGTCGCCGCCTTTCAAATCGACGTTGATCGTCTCATGTCCCTGGCTGCGCAAAATTTCCACCGTCTTGCCTCCGATGCCGCCGGAGCCGCCGGTGATAACATAAACTCCCATATGTTGTCCATGTCCTTTCTTAGGAATTGAAATAGAAAATCTTCCTTGTTTGTTTTATATCATACACCGGTATATATTATCATACATTCGCCATGGATTGCAATCCCCCAAAAGTATAGCTTCTCACGGCCGGTGGTTTTGCGCCGCATAGAAATTATTTCCGCTTTGAGGCAGTAATTTGTCTATTTTTCCATTGACAGATGCGTCAAGGCATGATACTATACACGCCAGAAAAGACCTCTTTAAGTCGGTACAGAGCTGCCGGCAAGGCGTCGTAAGATGGGATCACGGTATCATTATGCCATGTCGCTGCGCCTTGTTCGGAATTGCCGGTCAAGGTTTTTTTGTTGCCCAAATGCCGGAAAGGATGTGGAATGCCATGAACTTCAAAGCCCAGATCATGGACGAGGCCGCCGTGGAGCGGACGCTCGTGCGCATTGCCCACCAGATCATCGAAAAGAACCACGGCACCGAAAATCTCTGTCTCATCGGCATCAAGACCCGCGGCATCCCCCTCGCCGAGCGTCTGGCGAGAAACATTGAAAAGATCGAGGGCGTCCGCGTCCCGGTCGGAAAACTGGATATCACGCTTTATCGGGACGATCTCACGCTCGTCGCCAATTCGCCCGTCGTTTCGGACACGCACATTCCCTTTGATGTGAAGGGGATGACCGTTGTGCTCTGTGACGACGTTATTTTTACGACCCGCACCGCCCGCGCGGCCATCGACGCGCTCATCTCTCTCGGCCGCCCGGCGCGCATTCAGCTCTTTGCTCTCATCGACCGCGGCCATGCCGAATTCCCGATCAAGCCGGATTTTGTCGGCAAGAACATCCCCACCTCCCTGCGCGAGATCGTCGCGGTGCGCCTCGCCGAGTGCGACGGCGAAACGGGCGTTTCCATTTACGAGAAAGAATAAATTTTTATAAGGAGAGAACGATTATGACAAAGAAACAAATCGGATCCGAACCCATTTACGATGCGCGCTCCCTCGGCACACCGCGCATGCTGGTGCTCGGATTGCAGCACATGTTTGCCATGTTCGGCGCGACCGTCCTTGTCCCGGCGCTCACCGGTCTGGACGTTGCCACCACGCTGCTCTTCGCCGGTCTCGGCACGCTGTTCTTCCATCTGCTCACCAAGGGTAAGGTCCCCGCGTTCCTCGGCTCTTCGTTCGCGTTCATCGGCGGCTATCAGGCCATCGCCCCGAACAAGGAACCCGAGCTTCTTGTCTACGCCTGCGTCGGCGTTGCGGTGGCAGGCCTCATGTACGTCGTCCTCTCCGCTCTCTTCAAGGCCTTCGGCGTGAAGAAGGTCATGCGCTTCTTCCCCCCGATCGTCACCGGCCCCATCATCATCGCCATCGGCCTGACGCTCTCCTCCTCCGCGATAACCAACTGCTCCGCCAACTGGCTCGTCGCCGTCGTCGCCATCGCGATCGTCATCGGCTTCAATATGTGGGGCAAGGGCATGACCAAGATCATCCCCATCCTGCTCGGCGTTCTCGGCTCCTACGTCTTCGCGCTGATCGTTGACCCCACCGCCCGCGCCCATGTCGTTGAGACCGTCGGTGAGGCCGCCTGGATCGGCTTCCCCATCTACGGCGAGCGCACCGTGTTCTCCCTGTTCTCCGCCGCCGACTTCAACAGCGGCCTTCTCGTGAGCGCCATCTTCACGATCGTCCCGCTCTCTCTCGCCACGATGGTCGAGCACATCGGCGACATCTGCGCCATCTCCTCCACGGTTGAACGCAACTACATGGTCGACCCTGGCTTCCACCGCACGCTCCTCGGCGACGGTCTTGCGACCTCTCTCGCCGCTCTCTTCGGCGCCCCCGCCAACACCACCTACGGCGAAAACACCGGCGTTCTCGCCCTGACCCGCGTATACGACCCCGCCGTCATCCGCATCGCCGCGGTGTTCGCGATCGTCGTGTCCTTCTGCCCCAAGTTCTCCGCTCTCGTCTCCGCAATGCCCACCGCCACGATCGGCGGCGTGTCTCTCGTCCTCTACGGCATGATCTCCGCGGTCGGCGTGCGCAACGTCGTCGAGAACAACGTGGACTTCTCCAACACCCGCAACATCATCATCGCCGCGCTCATCCTCGTCCTCGCGATCGGCATCACCTACACCGCCCCCATCCAGATCGGCATCGTGAGCTTCTCCGGTCTTGCGGTTGCCTCCATCGTGGGCATCGTGCTCAATGCCATCCTGCCCGGCAAGGACTACGAGTTCGTGCAGGAAGACAAGGGTTCCACCTCCGTGGACTTCAAAGTGTGATATCTCCCCGCCTCTCTTAAATATCTTCCCTGCAAAGGGGGACGCGCCGTATCTGCGGCGCGTCTCTCTTTGTATTTCCGGGAAAAAATCCTTTGACTTTTCTCGTTTAGGGGGTGTAAAATCTCTGATAGTGTGTAGCCGCAGGGCGTAAGACCAGCTTTCTGGATCTTACGCCCTGCGGCATTTTTTATTGTTTGGAGGTAACACATTTTATGGACACTTCGCATTCCCCTTCCCGTCTCGCCACAGAGAGCATCGGAAAGCTCATGGCAGGATACGCCGCGCCGTGCATCGTCTCGCTGCTCGTCGGCGCACTCTACAACATCGTCGATCAGCTCTTTATCGCAAACGCCGCCTATCTCGGCTCCTACGGCAACGCGGCAAACACCGTGGTATTCCCGCTCACGGTCATTGCGCTCGCCATCGCCGTTATGATCGGCGACGGCTGCTGCGCGTTTGTCAGTCTCTCGCTCGGGAAAAACCGCCCGGAGGAGGCATCGGACAGCGTCGGCAATTCCATTGTGGTCACGCTGATCGCAAGCATCGTTCTGACGGCGGTATATCTTATCTTCCTCCGCCCGATCCTCGCACTGTTCGGCGCAACGGTGAACGCCGAGACGTTCCGCTACAGCGAGGAATACTTCTTCTATATTGCCCTCGGCATCCCCTTTTACATGTTCGGCCAGGCGATGAACCCCATCATCCGCGCCGACGGCAGCCCAAAATATGCCATGGTATCCACGCTTGCCGGGGCGCTCATCAACGTTGTGCTCGACCCGCTGTTCATTTTCGGCTTTCATCAGGGCATGATGGGGGCCGCCGTCGCCACCGTGATCGGCCAGATCGTCACGGCGCTGCTCGCTGTATGGTATCTCGTCCGGCGGCGGAAGCTCCCGCTCTCCGTCGGTTCGTTCCGGCTGCGCGGCTCGCTCATCGGGCGAACGCTCGTGCTTGGCATGTGCAGCTTTCTCTCGCAGATCTCTCTTGTGGCGTCCATGGCGGCAGTCAACAACATGATCCGCAAATACGGCGCGCTGGACAATATTTTCTCTCAGGAGCAGTACGCCCAGATCCCCATGGCCGTTGTCGGGATCGTGATGAAGTTCTTCCAGATCGTCATTTCCGTCGTTGTCGGCATGGCGGCGGGGTGCATCCCCATCGTCGGGTACAATATGGGTGCCGGGCAGCAGGAGCGCGTGCGGCAGCTCTTCACGCGGCTGCTTGTGCTGGAGGCCGCAGTGGGCGCAGTGTCGCTTCTTATCGCGGAGCTGCTGCCGCGGCAGCTCATCGGACTATTCGGCGCAGGGAATGAGAGCGTGTACTATACGCAGTTCGCCGTGCGGTCGTTCCGCATTTACCTTTGCATGATGATCCCCGCGTGCGTCAACAAGGCGGCGTTCATCTTTTTGCAGGCAATGGGCAAGGCCGCAGAATCCACTGCGCTCTCCATGGTGCGCGAGATCGTTTTCGGCGTGGGCTTCGCGCTGCTGCTCCCTCTTCGGTTTGGACTGGAGGGCGTTTTGTACTCCATGCCGGTGTCCGACATCCTCACCGCCGTCATCTCCGCTGTATTGATCACAAAAACATACCGGCAGCTTGGTAAAGCGGAATCCGGCGTTGCCTTTTCTATCGAAGCGTGATACTATGTCCGGGTATGGAGTGTGATAAGCATGGAAGCGATGGACAAACTGCAAAGGGAATGTCTCTCCTGCCGGGACTGCCCGCTTTCGCAGGGTCGACACAACGTTGTATTCGGCGTAGGCGATCCGGAGAGCGAGCTGATGTTCATCGGCGAGGGGCCGGGCGAGCAGGAAGACCTCAAAGGCGAGCCGTTTGTCGGCCCGGCGGGAAAGCTGCTCGACGATATGCTGGAAATGATCGATCTCGACCGTTCGCGCGTTTACATCGCAAACGTCGTCAAGTGCCGCCCGCCGCACAACCGCGATCCTCTCAACGAGGAGCAGGCGGCGTGCCGCCGCTGGCTGGACGCGCAGCGCGATCTGATCCGCCCGAAGCTGATCGTGTGTCTCGGGCGAATCGCCGCGATGGCCATCATCAAGCCGGACTTTCGCATCACGCGCGAGCACGGCCAATGGTTCGATATTGAAAGCGCCCGCGCCATGGCGATCTATCATCCGTCCGCGCTGCTGCGCGACATCACCAAACGTCCGGAAACGTTCGCCGACCTTCGCTCTCTTCGCAGCGAGGCGAAGCGCGTCTGCGAGCGGCTCTATAAAGATTAATCGATAACGAAAGGCCTATTTTCTTATGAGCGATTTTCAGCCCATTGGGCTGCAGCACAAACCTTATTTTGACGAAGCTCTCGCCTGGGAGGATTCCAAAAGCTCCTCCGACAGCTTCGGAAACGTATTTCTCTGGGACATTCTCTGCCGGCGCAACGTTGCGCTTCTCGGCGAGCGGCTCGGCATTGAGTACCTTTGTTCCCGCGGCGCCTTTTACGCCTACCCCTCCGGCCGCGGCGAGCTGGCCCCCGCGATCGAAGCGCTTCGCGCGCGCGCTGCGGAGCATGAACGTCCGCTCTATCTTGAAGGCGTGACCGCGCCGCAGCGCGCCGCGCTGGAAGCAGCCCTGCCGGGACGATTCCGCTTTTTTGAAGACCGGGACGATGCGGATTACATGTACTCCGTCGAATCGTTCGCAACGCTCTCCGGGAAGAAGCTCCACGGCAAGCGCAATTTCTGCAACCGGTTTGAAAGCGCGCACGACTGGCATTACGAAGTCCTATCCCCCGCCGCGTTTGACGACTGCCGCGCCCTTCTCCAAAGCTGGGACAAGGAAAAGGACGGCGGCAATGCGGAAGAAAACGAAGCGATCGAGCGGATGTTCCAATACTGGGACACGCTCGGCATGATCGGCGGTGTGCTCTATGCCGACGGTAAGCCCGCAGCGTTCACTGCCGGGGAGAGGCTCGGCAGCGATACGATCGACGTGCATTTTGAAAAGGCGCTCGACGATCTCCCCGGCGCGTATCCGATGGTCGCGCGGGAGTTTGCCCGCCATCTGCAAAGGGATTTTCCGGAGATCCGGTATCTGAACCGTGAGGAGGATATGGGCATCCCCGGGCTGCGAAAAGCGAAAGAGGAGTGGTATCCGATGTTTATGATCGATAAATTCACCGCTCTCTGGCTGGAGGACGAAGCATGACGCCGCGTCCGTCCCGCGTGGGGGACGAAAAAGCACTCAAGGCACTCTGGCGCGAGGTGTTCGGCGATACGGACGAGTATATTGATACGTTCTTCCGCGAGGTCTACTGTCCCGGCATGGCGAGTGTGATCGAAGAGGACGGCACCGTCGTTGCGGCGGCGTATGCCGTGCCGTTCGGCGCCGTCCGGTATATCTTTGCCGTAGCGACAAAGCCGGAGTACCGCGGCCGGGGCTATGGCCACTCGGTGGTGCTCGCCGCCACCGGAGGGGAACCGGCATATCTCTGCCCGGCGAGCGCAACGCTCCGGTGCTGGTACGCGCTTACAATGCGCGCCAGAACGGTATCGTACCGCTCGGACGTGCCGCTTCCGGCGGCACGCCGGAAAATCACGGCAGAGGAATTCAACACACGCCGCGAGGCGTGGCTGGACGGTATCCCGCACGCGAAGTACAGCGACGGGGTATTGAAGCTCTTCTCCGTCACCGGAGAGTTTTTCTGCGGTGAGCATGGCGACATTTACGCCGTGGACGGCGGCCGGGTGTGCGAGGCGCTTCCCGCGCGCGCAGGCGACGAGCCATTCCTCATGGGGCTCAACGGCGCGGAGCCGATCTATTGGGGTCTGGCGCTGGAATAAGGGCAAAAAAGGCTTCTCTCATGGTTTGAGAGAAGCCTTTTTCTATAGGCGGGGGACTGATTAACCCCTCAGTCAGCCTCCGGCTGCCAGCTCCCCTATCGAGGGGAGCCAAGTTGGTTTTTTGCAAGCTTACTTGCCTCCCTCCTTGAGGGAGGTGGCTCGGCGCTTTGCGCCGAGACGGAAGGAGTTACTCCCTCAGCCTCGCGAGCTCGGCAGCTCCCTCGGGGAGGGAGCCTTTACTCCGCGTTCAGATAATAGACCGTCAAAAGATCGACGCACGCGCCGTAGCTCTGCATGCCGCGGTCATCGCCGTAGGTTTGCAGAAACGATTCATAGACCTTTTCGGATACGTCCGCCGCGGGAGTCTCGAACTGCTTCCAGTAGGCGTTGTTCGCGGTCAGGTCGGCGCGCACGCTCTCGCTGAGCGAAGAATATACCTCGTGCCAGGCGTCATAGTCGGCACTGTAGAGCGCGTTGCCGAGATAGATATAGGCAAGCAGCGCACCGGAATAGCGGTACTCGTCGTCACCGCTTTCCATACACGCGACAACGGCGCAGAAGTTTGCCTCGTCCTCGCGCGCCACGCCGCGCAGGTGCGCCAGCTCGTGCGCGATCGTAGACGGCAGCAGGCACACGGGCGAATCCGCATTGAGATTGGCCTCCGCCGTATACGGGAAAAAGAAACCGGTATAGTGGATATAGCTCAAAAGGCGCGAGAGCACCACGGGCTTTGCCCGCACCGCCGGGGCGGCAAGGCACGGAAAGGTCTGCTCCGCACCGTCGTAGATGTCCGCGGAACGGCGGAAGATCGCGTCCTTATTCATGGCGCACACGCCGTTCTCGTCACGCTCTACACGTTCTGCCATCGTATTGGCCTGCGCGGCGAAGTACTTCGTCACAGTCTCCAGCTCCTGCACGGAGATATCGCGCCGCTCCAGCCCGGCCTGCTCGGTGAAGCTGTCGGAATAATAAAGCACGCCCCACCACAGGCAGAAGAGCGCAAACAGCACCGCCGAGACGGAAAGGATGGTCATCCCCGTGCGGTAAGCCTTTGCCCAGCTCCGCCGGATGAGCCGCACAAGCAAAACGATGAGCAGCACAACGCCGAGCGCCGCAAGGAAGAGGATGACCCACTCCGTCACGGAAAACGGCACGGCGGAGAAGAGCTTCCCCGCAAACGCATGCCATGGGCGCACGAGCGTCCGGCAGAGGACATTCATGATTGCCTTGTTGCCGCGCAGCAGAAAATATGCCGCAAGCCACGCGAGCGACACGAGCAGCACTATGTGGCGCGCCGGGCACAGCCGCCAGAGCCACCGAAACGTTATTTTCTTTTTCTCCGTTGTTTCCATATCTGGCATTTTACTCCGTCCGACTGCGAATGGCAACCGGTAAAATAAGACGGAGCGGGTCTCCCTGCTCCGTCTTAGATTCTATGCTTTATCAGGCGGTCTCGTCACCGAGATCGAAATATTCCGGCATGGTGCCGTTCATGTGCGGCACGTACCAATCGTCGTAGTAATACGGCATCATCTGGGTATACGGCATATCCTCGCAGCTATCGCTGCGCACATCCTCCCAGCTCATGCCCCACGGACGGAGGAAGATCATATAATCGATCCAGCTGTTGCTGTCATCGGGATCGACCGCCGTAGCGCGGATGTAGATCATCTGGTCGAACCGGCTGACGATAGAGTCGGCAGGGTCAACGACCCAATCGCCGCTGTTCACATCGTCGATCAGGAAAGAGCCCGATTCCGAAAGCATGCGGCCCTTATCCGATTTTCCGGGCTTGAAGGTCACATCGATATAGCCGAGATTCTCGCCTTCCTCGCAGGTATCGTCCCAAATATCCACAAGGCCGGTGTCTCCATCCACATAAATCGTGGCACAAACGTCAGCCCAGGAGTCCACGAAATCCTCATATTCTCCACCGGCATTATAGGCGACCCACCAGCCGTACCAATCGCCGTCCCACCAGGAATAGGCCGACTCCACAGGTGCAGCGGTCGTTTCCGGTGCCGTGCTAACCGGAGCATCTGTCGCAGCGGGCTCTTCGACCGCCGGAGCAGCCGTTCCCTCTTTGTAGAACACCAGATTCACGCCGGAATCCATAACGTCCTCCAGCGTAATGCGGTTATCCACGAGCCAGCCTTCGAGATCGTCATCGCCCTGGAGATCGATCTCGATCTCGCCGTCGCTTTCCAGTTCATACCGGCAGGTCTCGGTATCGCCGTCGACCATCACGCGGCACTTGTTTTTGGAAAGAAGCTCAATGGAAAAGCCGTTCGGCCACATATCCTCGATCTCCACGCGGCTTCCCGCATAGGTGCCGTAGGAAGCGACATACACGCCGTAGGTCGGATCGTCTGCATCGTCGCCACCGCCGAAGAAGCCGATCAGCAGGAACACGAGCGCCGCAACGCCGATGGCGATGAGCAAAAACGGCAGGAACGACGACTTTTTCTTCTGCGGCTGGCTGCCGCCGGGGATATCACGCGGCGGGCGGGGCGGCTGCGTGCCGCCGGGGCTGGCCGCGGCAGGATCGTAAGAATACGTGTTGCGCGTGATCTCCGGCGAGTACGAGCCGGACGAGGCGGTATTTTGCGCTGCCGGAGTATACGTATAGTCGTTCGCCGGGGCGGAATATGTATAGTCATTTGCCGGTGCGGCCGGGGTATTGTCCGGCGCAGCGACCGGTTCGGACGGCACGTTCTCTACCTTCGTGCCGCATTCGGTGCAGAATTTCGCGTCATCCGCGAGCTTCGCGCCGCAGTTCGTGCAGAATGCCATGGGACGGTTCCTCCTTATTTCCCTCATTTTCTTCATTATCCCATAGTTTTCGGTAAATGGCAACAACGAAAAAACACGCCGCTTCGCAAAAAAGCAGCGTGTTTTTATCGTTGAAGGAAATTACAGGCTCGCCTTGGCCTTCTCGCACAGGGCGGTGAAAGCAGCGGCGTCATGGATCGCGAGCTCGGAGAGCATCTTGCGGTTCATGTCGATGCCAGCCTTCTTCAGACCGTGCATGAAGGTGGAGTAGTTCATGCCGTTCATCTTGCAGCCGGCGCTGATACGGGTGATCCACAGCTGGCGGAAGTCGCGCTTCTTGAGCTTGCGGCCGACGTAAGCGTAACGGCCGGACTTCATCAGCTGCTGATTTGCCATTTTATAGTGACGGGACTTGTTTCCCCAATAACCCTTGGCAAGACCCAGCTTTTTATTTCTTCTCTTGCGCGTCATCATCGCGCCTTTGACTCTGGCCATCTTTCAGTCCTCCTTATTTGTACGGAATCATCTGCTTGATCGTGGGCGCGGTGGTGGCGTCCGCGTAGGCGCCCTGACGGAGGCCTCTCTTGCGCTTGGCGGTCTTCTTGTTGAGAATGTGGCTCTTAAAAGCGTGGGCGCGCTTGACCTTGCCGGTCTTGGTGAGATTGAATCTCTTCTTCGCGCCGCTGTGCGATTTCAGTTTCGGCATCTCGGAATATCTCCTTTACTTTTTGTTTGCTTGTTTGTCGGGGGCCTTGGGGGAAAGGAACATGAACATATTCCGCCCCTCCATCTTGGGGTTCTTGTCCATGGTGGCGATCTCGGCACACTGAGCAGCAAAGTTCGTGAGAAGCTGCTCGCCGATGTTGGTGTGCGCCATTTCACGGCCGCGGAAACGCACCGTGACCTTCAGCCGGTCGCCGTCCAGGAGGAATTTCTGTCCGTTTTTCAGCTTGGTATTGAAATCGTTCTCGCCGATGCCCGGAGACATACGGATCTCCTTGATCTCAATGATGCGCTGGTTCTTACGGGCTTCCTTTTCCTTTTTGGTCTGCTCAAAGCGGTACTTACCGTAGTCCATGATCTTGCACACGGGCGGCTTCGCCTGCGGAGAGATCAAAACAAGATCCATCTCCCGCTCTTCAGCGATGCGGAGCGCCTGCTCGCCGGACATAACGCCGAGCTGCTCGCCTTCCTCACTGATCAGGCGAACTTCCGGTTCGCGGATCTCTTCGTTGAGCAAATGATTCTGGGTAGCGATCGTCAAACACCTCCAAATAAGTCGCCGGCGCTCTCGCGCCTTTCCATGAATGCAAAAAAGCGGATACGCAAACCGCATCCGCACACGCTCCGACCCCATATAAGACAGAGCCGAAAAATGTTGACCGCGGCGCGCCCTGGGCGGCCGGGTGAGACCGGAAACGATCTGCTTTCTTTTAAGCATGGATATTATAGCTGCAGGGGCAGGAAATGTCAAGGGGAAGAGCAAAAGAAATTTCTCTTTCGCTCTTCCCTTTTGCGCAAAGTTACTCGCCTTTTTCCTCTTCGAGCTGCTTGGCGATCTTTACAATACGGCTCGTGCCGAGGCGCTCGGCACCAAGCTCGATGAAGTGCTCGGCATCCTCAATGGAGGAGATACCGCCCGCGGCCTTGACCTTGACGGAGGGCGCGCAGTGCGCGCGCATGAGCGCCACATCGTCAAACGTCGCGCCGCCCTTGGAGAAACCCGTCGAGGTCTTGATATACTCCGCGCCGCTCGCCGAGACGATCTCGCAGAGCTTGATCTTCTCCTCGTCCGTGAGCAGGCAGCACTCGATGATGACCTTGAGGAGCTTTCCGCCGCACGCGGCCTTGATGCGCACGATCTCATCGAGCAGCATGTCCCAGCACTTGTCCTTCACCATGCCGAGATTGATGACCATATCGATCTCATCCGCGCCGTTTTTCACGGCGTCCTCGGTCTCGGCGACCTTGACCGCGGTGGTGTTGTAGCCGTTCGGGAAGCCGATGACGGTGCAGATCTTCATCTGTCCGTTTACATAACGCTTGGCTCCCGCCACATGCGCGGGCGGGATGCAGACGGAAGCGCAGCCGAAGCGGATCGCGTCGTCGCACAGGGCGCGGATCTCCGCGGCGGTGCAGTCGGTGCGGAGGAGCGTATGGTCGCAGCGGGCAAGAATGTCTTTTATATCCATGATGTTCTGCCTTTCCTTCCTTGTTTTGTTGTCTGCATCATATCACACGCGCGCGAAAGAAACAAGGCATTTTGTCCCGCGCGGGTGAATAGGCTATGGCGAGGTGTTACAAATGGATGAAATGCAAACCAACAACCGCGTCATTCTCTGCGGCACGCCGCTTTCTTCCCCGGTTTTTTCCCACGCCAGCCGTCTCGAACCGTTCTACACATTCCCGCTGGAGGTCGCGCGGCTCTCCGGCACGGTGGACACGATCAATGTTCTGCTGCGCGAAGAGCTTCTGCCGGAACTGAAGCCCTCACGCGCGGGGCTCATCCGCATTGCGGGCGAGGTGCGCTCGTTCAACAACCACAGCGGCGAGGGCAGCAAGCTTGTCATCAGCGTGTTTGCCCGCGAGCTCTCGCCGCCGGAAACGCCCGTATGGGTCAACGAGGTAGAGCTGACCGGCACGCTTTGTAAAAGTCCGAACCGGCGCACTACGCCGATGGGGCGGGAAATCTGCGATCTGATGCTTGCCGTCAACCGGCTCTACGGGCGCAGCGACTATCTTCCCTGCATCGTCTGGGGGCAAAACGCGCGCCGTGCCGCGCTCTGGGACGTCGGCACGCGCGTGCATCTGCTCGGGCGCATCCAGAGCCGCGAATACATAAAGAATCTTGACGGACAGGCGGTGCGCCGCACGGCGTATGAGATCTCCGTTTCGGATATCGCAGCACTCCCGGCAGAATGACAAAAGAGCCGCGGATCGCTCCGCGGCTCTTAGACTTCCGTATGGAATTACTTGTTGAAGATCTTGAAGATCGTGTCAAACGGATCCTCGCCGTCCTCTTCCGGGGCGGGAACCGCCGCGGGCTCCTTCTGGCTCTCCGCGCGGTCACGCGCGTCGGTGAAGAGGTTCGCGTCGCGCGGCTCTTCGATCTTGACGGTTTCGGGCTTCTTCTCGTCAAAGCCGGTGGCGATGACGGTGACGACGATCTCGTCGTCGAGAGAATCGTCAAAGCTCGCGCCGAAGATGATGTTGGCTTCGGGATGCGCTGCGCCCTGCACGAGCATGGCAGCCGCCTCGACATCGTCGAGCCCCATTTCCTTGGAGCCGGTGATGTTGATGAGCACGCCGCGTGCGCCGTCGATCGAGGTCTCCATCAGCGGGCTGGAAACGGCCATCTTCGCGGCGTCCTCCGCCTTGTTCTTGCCGGCAGCACGACCAACGCCCATGTGCGCAAGACCCGCGCCCTTCATAACGGCGGTCACGTCGGCAAAGTCGAGGTTAATAAAGCCGGTATTCTTGATAAGCTCGGAGATGCTGCTCACGGCCTTGATAAGGACATCGTCCGCAATCTCAAAGGCGTTCGCGAGCGTGACCTTCTCGGGGCTGGCGTATTTCAGGCGGTCATTGGGGATGATGAGGAGGCTGTCCACGCGCCCCATCAGCTCGCTGACACCCTGCTGCGCCTGCAGCGCGCGGCGGCGGCCCTCCCAGGAAAACGGACGGGTCACAACGCCGACGGTGAGGATGCCGGCGTCCTTCGCAGCCTCGGCCACGACCGGAGCCGCGCCCGTGCCGGTACCGCCGCCCATGCCGGCGGTGAGGAAGACCATGTCGGTACCCTCGAGCGCCTCGGCGATCGCATTGCGGCTCTCCTCGGCGGCGCGCTTGCCGACGTCGGGATCGGAGCCCGCGCCCTGGCCATGCGTCAGCTTTTCGCCGATCTGGATGGTCTGCTTCGCGCCGGAAACGGCGAGAGCCTGCTTATCGGTATTGACCGCGATGAACTCCACGCCCTTCGTATCACCGGCCGCCATGCGGTTGACAACATTGTTGCCGGCACCGCCGATGCCGATGACTTTGATAGTGACAACGTTCTCCGCGTCTTTGTTGATAGCCATTCTATATACCCTCCCAGTTGCTATTCGGGGTCTTATACTCATACTCTTGTCATTTTATAACGTTTTTAACCGCAGGTCAACAGCATTATGTTGACCTGCGGCTGGTTTTTGTAACAAATTTGAAAAGAAATCCGCCTTTTTTGCTCAATCGGGGCTAAACGTCCAGGCATTGCCGTTCGTATAATAGAGCGTTCCGGCATCCTCCGCGGCGAGCTGGGAGACGACATTTTTGAGCATGGCGATGCGGTAGAGCATCTCGCCCTCCGCACCGAGATAGGCCGTAAGACGTCCGTCGTAGCGCAGCGAGGGGTTCGCGGGATCGCGGAGATCGATCCACTCCACGAGATCGGAGACCTCCTCTGCGCGAAGCGCCGGGAGGATCTCCTGCAATACGGCAAGGCGTTCGGCATCCGTACCCTCGACGAGCATATCCTCACCCTCGAGCGCCGTCATCGGTTCGAGCGAGCGAATCTCCGGGTACTTTTCCGCCGTGAGAGAGTCGGTCGTACCAAGCATTTTTCCGCGGCGGTCAAGCAGCCAATAGTCCTCGTCAATGATCATATACGCCGCGGGCGCAGAGCCCTCCGCCTGGATAACGATCTTGTTTGGGAGCTGCCGCGTGATGCTCACGGTGTCCATATACGGCAGATCGGAAAAGATCATGCTCGCCGCCTTGAAGCGGTCGACAAAGAAGAGGTTCGCGCCGCGCTCCACGCCGGAGGCGTTGATGATCTCCTCGTCGGTATACTCCGAGGCGTTGATGACCTCGATCCGGGAGACGCGAAACGCAAGACTCATCACCAGGATAACGACAAAGAAAAGCAAAACGAGAACCATCGGCCCGTACCACGGGCTGCGGCGCTTTACTTTATTGTGCTGACTGAATTCCATTTCCGATGCCATGTTCTGCTCCTTTTGTATGGGTATCCTTCGTACGGTTATCCTTCCTCGCGCCAGACCGAAGCACCGAGCGAGCGCAGCGTCTCGTCGAGCGATTCATAGCCGCGCAGGATGTGGCCGGCATCCGTCACGGTGCTCTCCCCCTCTGCGCCGAGCGCCGCGGCTACAAGCGCCGCGCCGCCGCGAAGATCGGGGCTTTTCAGAGAAGCGCCATGCAGCGTTTCCACGCCGGTCACGAGCGCCATCGGCCCGCGGAGGACGATCTGCGCGCCGAGAGCGCGCATTTCCTCGGCATGGCGGTAGCGGCCGGAGAAAATATTTTCGATGAATATCGCCGGTTTCGTACACCGGAGAGAGGCCGCCATCAGCAGGGGGGCTGCATCCGTCGGGAAGCCGGGATAGGGTCTTGTGACGATCGCGCCGGGCGAGGCCGGGCGGCCGTGCGACGCCATATGTATACGTTCTCCGTGCGCGCTCACGGCGCAGCCCATCGCGCGCAGCGCGTCGAGCACCGGGGCGAGCTGTCCGGGCGCGGCGCCGGTGAGCTCGATCTCGCCGCCGGCGCATGCCGTGCAGCAGAGATACGTCGCCGCGGCGATCCGGTCGGGCGGGATACGAAGCCCCGCATGGTCGCGCGGGGAAAACCCGGTGATCCGGATAACGGGCGAGCCCGCGCCAGTCACTTCCGCGCCGAGCGCGCGGAGATAGTTTTGCAGCGTTTCGATCTCCGGCTCGCGAGCGGCGTTATAAATGACGGTCGTGCCCTCCGCCGCGCAGGCGGCGATCATGGCGTTTTCCGTTGCGCCGACGCTCGGCAGCGCGAGCGATATCTCCGCGCCGCGAAGGTGGGAGGCGCGGCACACGATGCTGTCCTCGCCCTCCTCGATCTCCGCGCCGAGCAGCCGCAGGGCATGCAGATGGAGATCGATCGGCCGCGGGCCAAGCTCGCAGCCGCCGGGAAGCGACACCTCCGCCTCGCCGAAGCGGGCGAGCAGCGGGCCGAGAAAGATCACGGAGGAGCGCATCCGGTGCATCAGCTCACGCGGAATGTCGCACCGCGTAGGCGCCGTCGTATCGATGGAAAGCGCGTCGCCGCAGCGCGCCGCGGTGCAGCCGAGATAGCGGAGAATGTCCATTGCCGCGTCAACATCGCTCAGATTCGGACAGTTGAGCAGCTCCGTTTCCGCGCCGCAGAGAAGCGACGCCGCGATCACCGGCAAAACCGCGTTTTTCGAGCCCTGTACGCGGATCTGTCCGCGAAGCGGCGATCCGCCGGTTATATGCCATATACTCATAGTTCTTCCCCCGCACAGCATTTTCAAGCCATACTATGCAGAGGAAGCGGCGTTTGTCAAATTACTCCCCGGCGGCGAGAGAAAGAACGATGGACGTGATCTCGTCGGTGGCGTTCTCCACGGCAAGATCGCGCATATGCTCTTCCATTTCGGTGAGCTTACCCTTGTCGTTCAGAAGCTCGTTGATCGTGGAGAGCATCACGTCGGCTCCGGCGTCGCTCTCGAGCAGCACGACGGCGCCGCCGCCGCGCTCGAGCACGCGGGCGTTTTTCTCCTGGTGGTTGTTCACCACGTTCGGGCTTGGCACGAGGATGGCCGGTTTTCCGATGGCGGTAAGCTCGGCAAGCGTCGAGGCACCGCTCCGGCAGAGGACGATATCCGCCGCCGCCATGAGAAGGGGCATATCATAAATATAGTCCACCACGTCAAACCCGGCTTCCTTCCAGCCGGAGAGGCCGAGCTCTTCGCTCATATACTCCGTCATGCTCTTTATGCCGCGCTTGCCCGCGGAGTGGACGAGCCGGAACGGGCGCTCCTCGCCGTCCATGGCAAGGGCGATCATGCGCGCGACGGTCTTGTTCATCTCCGTTGCGCCGAGACTGCCCCACACGGAAACGACGAGCGATTCGTCCTGCACGATGCCGAGCGCGCGGCGCGCGGCGCTCTTATCCGAACGCATGAAGCCGAGGCGCACGGGCGTTCCGGTCACGACGACCTTTTCGGGGTGCTTATAGTTCTCCCGTGCCTCGGCAAAGCCGACCATGATCTTATCCACGCTCTTTTCGAGCTGCCGCGTCGTAAGGCCGGGCTCGGCGTTGCTCTCGTGCACGACGGTGGGGATGCCAAGCTTTGCCGCCTCGTGCAGCACCGGGTAACAGACGTACCCGCCGGTGCCGACAACGACGTCCGGCTGGAACTCCTCGATGATCTTCCGGCACGCGGGGCCGGATTTGAGAAGGTCGGAAACAAACTTTATATTATGCTTGATGCCCTCCACCGAGAGCGACCGGCTCAGATTGCTCACCGGTACGCCGCGAATCTCGTATCCCTCGCGGGGGACAAGCTCCATTTCCATTTTGCCGAGAGCGCCGATGAACAGGATCTCGCTGTCCGGCAAAAGCTCGCGGATGCGCCCCGCAACGCCAACGGCGGGGTTTACATGGCCCGCGGTACCGCCGCAGGCAAACAGAAAACGCATAGGTCATTCCTCGATTTTTTGATTTTTTACTTTATGGAAAAGCTCCCGCGGTGCGTAAGCCGCGCAGGGGTTTTCCCGCGATATACTCAGGAGGATCCCCGCCTCGCCCATCTGGATAAGAAGCGCCGTTCCGCCGTAGCTGAAGAAGGGCAGCGAGATGCCGGTGCAGGGGACAAGATTCGTACACACCGCAACGTTCAGCACGACCTGCAGCGCGAGCATCGTTGTAATACCGCAGCCGGTAAGAAAGCTGAAGCGGTCATTGCTCTGCATGGAGAGCCAGTACCCGCGCACGATGAGCATGGCAAAGAGAAGAAGGATCGCCGAAGCGCCGATGAACCCCAGCTCCTCACACACGACGGAGAAAATAAAGTCGTTGTGCTCCTCCGGAAGATAGAGGTACTTCTGGCGGCTCATGCCGAGACCGAGACCGGAGAGCCCGCCGGAGCCGATCGCATAGAGCGACTGGACGATCTGCCAGCCGTCGCCGGTGAGATCGGAGAACGGGTCGCGAAAGGAGGCTACGCGCGCCGCGACATACGGTACAAACAGCACCGCGACCACCGCACCAACGAGAAGCACACTTGCCGCGCCGATGAACCAATGCAGCCGCACCCCGCCGAGAAAGAGCATGGATGCGCCGATGGCAAGGATGATGATCGTGGCCGAGAAATGCGGCTCGAGCACGAGCAGCGCCGAAACGACCGCCAGTATCGCCGCAAAGGGCGCGATGCCATACCGGAAGGTACGCATCCGATCTTTATATTTGCATATCAGCGCCGAAAAGTAAAGAATAATTGCGATTTTTGTAATTTCTGACGGTTGGAACGTCGTAAAGCCAAGGTTTATCCATCGTCTTGCGCCGTTTACGACCGTGCCGATGACCAATACGGCCGCAAGACTCACGAGAGAGACGATCAGCAGCGGCAAAGCGCAGGCACGGTAAACGCGCATCGGGATGCGCGAGGCGATAAGCATCACGCACACACCAGCCGCAGCGAAGATGGCCTGCCGGGAGAAGAAATACACCGGGTTGTGCCCGGTCTCGCCCTGCAGATCGTAATACGCGCTTGCAAAGCTCGCCGAGAGCACCATCACCACGCCGATGCCGAGCAGCGTGAGCGTGATAACAAGGAAAGGCAGATCCGCCCTGCGGTCTGCCTTACCCGTTTTGACCGGCGCGTCGCCGGTCGTAGTATGATCCATGAGAGCCTCCGGTATTACCCTCTCAAAAGCTCAGAAGGAATAGCGTCCCATTACGCCGAGAAGCGATACGACCGCCATCACGAGCGTGATGCTCGCAAACAGGACGAAGATCTCTTTTTCTTTCCATTTCCGGCCCGTCCAGCCGCCCATCTCCAGATGGTGGTGGAACGGAGCCATTTTGAATACGCGCTTGCCGTGGGAAAGCTTGAAGTATGCCACCTGGATGATGTCCGAGAGCGTTTCAATGATCGGCATGATGCAAAGCGGGATGAGCAGCAGCGGCACATCCAGCGCAAACGCCAGCCCCGAGATGCATCCGCCGAGGAAGAGCGAGCCGGTGTCGCCCATGAATACGCGCGCGGGGTTGAAGTTATAAATAAGGAACCCGAGCAGCGCGCCGACCATGCCGCTTGCGAAAATGCCCTGCGGCATATATTCCTTCCCCCAGCAGAACACGATGGCCGTGAAGCAGAGGAACACGGGCACGCAGGTGCCCGCCGCAAGACCGTCCACGCCGTCGGTGATGTTCACGGCGTTCACGGTGCCGACAATGACAAACGCCGCGAAAATGAAGTACAGCGGCTCGGAGACCGGGACATAGGTGTTCCAGAACGGAATATAGAGATTGGGGCTCAGATAGCCGGTGAAGCGAAGCAGCAGCAGAAAGCACGTGGCGGCAAGGAGCTGCAGCAAAAACTTCATTTTTGCGCTCAGGCCGAGATTCTGCTTATGGCGCAGCTTTTCATAGTCGTCCAGAAAGCCGATCGCACCGAACACGAGGCCGAACACCAAAACGAAAATGTGTCCCCACTCGCCGTTCGCCATGCAGGAGAATCCGACCGTGAGACACACGACCGTGACGGCGATGATGAACATCAGCCCGCCCATCGTGGGCGTGCCGGTCTTGCTCATGTGCCATGTGGGGCCGTCCTCCCGGATCGACTGCCCGGCTTTGATCTTCCGCAGATACGGTACCAAAACCGCGCCTACGGCGCTCGATATACAAAATCCGACGACAAGCGCCAATATCAGCTTCCAAGTCATTCTCTTTCCCCGTGCCTTTCCTCTTTTGCTTTGTCAGGTGCGCTTTGCGCGTTCGGCAAGATAGTCTGCGACGATCTCGCGCTCGTCCATGTGGATCTTCTCATGGCCGATGATCTGATAGTCCTCGTGACCCTTGCCGCAAAGCAGGATCACATCGCCCGGCTCATGGTGGTCGATCGCCCAGCGGATGGCCTCCGGCCGGTCGCAGATGACCTTGTAGGGCGCTTTGCCTGCGCGCACACCGGGCAGGATCTCCTCAATGATGCTCATGGGATCCTCGGTGCGCGGATTGTCGCTCGTGACGATGACGAAATCAGCGATATCCGCGGAGATCTTGCCCATGATCGGGCGCTTCTTCCTATCGCGGTCGCCGCCGGCGCCGAAGAGCATTACGAGCCGCTTCGGCGCGATGCCGCGCAGCGTCGTGAGAACATTTTCTATGGCGTCCGGCGTGACGGCATAGTCAATGAAAATGCTGTAATCGCCGTCCGTCGGCACCGGCTCCACGCGCCCCTTCGCGCCGTGCGCCGTTTCAAGCGCCGCGGCAGCATCGGCGAGCGATACACCGAGCAGGCGCGCGCAGGCGATGGCCGCGAGCGCATTATACACCGAAAACTGTCCCGGCAGACTCGTCTTTACGCGGACGAGCTCGCCCTCCTCCAGCGCGCAGAAGCGCACGCCGCTCGGCGCGAGACGGATATCGCGCGCCGTGAGCGAGGCGCTGTCGCTCTTCGCAGAAAACGTATATACCGGCTGCGGGGCGTCCTTCATAACGGTTTCCGTCCACGGATCGTCCGCATTTGCCGCCGCCTTTTCGCACATGGGGAAGAGCATCGCCTTGGCCTTTGCATATTCTTCCATGGTGTTGTGGAAATCGAGATGGTCCTGCGTCAGGTTCGTGAAGAGGCCGACGGCAAAATGCACGCCCGCCACGCGGCGCAGCACCAGCGAGTGGGAGGAAACCTCCATCACGCAATGGGTGCAGCCGGCGTCCGCCATCTGGCGGAAAAGCGCCTGCAGATCGCAGGATTCCGGCGTGGTGTGCTCGGCGTGAAATTCCTCGTCGCCGATCATGTTCGAGATACTGCCGATGAGGCCGACCTTCGCGCCGAGGGTCTTTTCCAGGATCTGTTTGACGAGAATGGTCGTCGTCGTCTTGCCGTTTGTGCCGGTGATGCCGATGACCTTCATCTCGCGGCTCGGGTCGCCGTAGAAATTTCGCGCCGCAAGCGCGAGACCGAGACGGCTGTCGTCCGTGCAGACATACGGCACATCCGCCGCGGGCGCTTCCTCGCACAGCACGGCGGCGCAGCCCTTCTCCACCGCCATGGGGATATATTTATGTCCGTCCGACTCGTACCCGCGCACGGCAACGAAAAGATCGCCGCTCTTCACACGGCGGGAATCGTAGCAGACGCCCGTGATCTCCGTATCGCCGGAGGCGGCCGCGGAGAGAACGTTGATTTCCTTGAGAATTTCCGAAAGCTTCATGATACTTCCTCATAATGTCCCGGCCGGATCAGTACCGGCCGTATGTATCGTTGTCGTCGTTGACGATGCTGACTTCAATCACGCTGCCTGCGGGAACGTTTTCCCCTGCGGCGACGCTCTGGAACACAACGCGCACCGTATCACTATCGGCGAGGATCGTGCTGTCCGAGCGGAGGAACAACCCTCTGGCAAAAAGAGCCTCCCGCGCTTCGGTATACGTGAGCCCGGTGAGCTCCGGCACGGTCTCCGCTTCCGGCTCCGGCGTCACGCCCGTATAGACGAGCACCGTTGTGCCGCTCGCAACGACAGTTCCTTTTCCCGGAAGCTGGCCGGTGACGATATCGCCGGTACCCTCGATCCGGGCGGAGAGCCCGGCTTCGCGGAGCAGCTTCACCGCTTCCTCCGGCGTTTTGCCGGTGAGGGGCGGCACGGCGCGGTCGATGTATTTTTCCTCCGCTTCGCTGTAGCGCGGCTGTACGCCGAGATACGGCAAAACCTCGCCGAGAACGCGCCCGACAACGGGCGCGGCCATTTGCCCGCCGGAAATATAAATCCCCGTCTCGTTCGAGGGCGTATCCATCAAAATGAGACACACGACCTGCGGATTGTCCGCGGGGGCGTAGCCGATGAAGGAGACGATGTATTCCTTCTTCCCGCCGGCGGCGTCCTGCGCCACCTTTTCGGAGGTGCCGGTCTTGCCTGCAATGTGATACCCGGCAACGTAGGCGTTCTTGCCGGTGCCCTGCTTTGTGTCGCACACGACCTGCTCCAGAATGGCGTTCACCTGCGCGCTCGTCTCTTCGGAAACGACCTGTCGGAGCACCTCCGGCTCGGTTTTCGACACGAGAGTGCCGGTGCCGTCCGTGACGGAATCGACGATGTACGGCTTCATGAGATACCCGCCGTTGCAGCAGGCGCTCACGGCGGTGATGAGTTGGAGGGGCGTGATGTTGAATGTCTGGCCGAACGACGCCGCAGCGAGCTGCGAGAAGTTCTCGCTGTTGCAGAAAACGCTGCGCGGCCACCAGATGCTGCCGCTCTCACCGGGAAGCGAAATACCGGTTTTGCCGGTGAGCGAAGCGTCCGGGTTTTCGCTCGCGCGGAAAAAGCCGAAGTTTTCGCAGTAGCGGTAGAACGTTTCCTCGCCGATGCGAAGGCCCAGCGTGGCAAATGCGACGTTGCACGAGTGCTGCGCCGCCTGCGTGAGCGTCTGGGAGCCGTGGCCAATGGTTTTCCAGCATTTCAGGGGCTTGCCGCGTCCCTGCACCGTCATACTGCCGCCGCAGTAAAAGCTGTCGGACGGCTTGGCGACGCCTTCCTCGAGCGCCATAGCAAGCGTGATGATCTTAAATGTGGAGCCCGGCTCGTACGTATCGGAAATGGCCTTATTGCGCCATTGGGCGAGCTGCGCGTCTTTTAAAAGCTGCGCCGCGGCGTCGGAATCGGCGGCCGCGTCAATTTCCGACTGGATGTCGGCAGAGACGCGCTGGTAATTGTTGAGATCAAAGTTTCCCAGCGACGCCATGGCGAGGATCGCGCCCGTTTTCGGGTCCATGATGATGCCGGCAGCGCCGTTTTGTATATCATAGTCCTGCACCGCCTGCGAAAGCTGCTTCTCCAGATAGTACTGGACTGTGGTATCGATTGTCAAGTGGAGATCGAGTCCGTCCTGCGCATCGACATAGTCCTCATAGCTTGTGAGGATCATGTCCGTTCCGGCGCTGTTTTTGAGCCGGAGTATGCTCCCGGCGGTGCCGGTCAGAAGGTCGTTCTGCGTAAATTCCAGCCCCGCAAGACCGGTATTGTCCGCGCCGACGAAGCCGATGACGTGCGAGGCGAGCGAGGCATAGGGGTAATAGCGCTTCGTGTCCGGCTCGAGCTTCACGCCCTGCAAGTCGTACTCGTTTTTAAAGGCGCGCACCGCGTCCGCTTCGGTCTCCTCGATCTGGCGCTTGACCGTTTTATACCAGCTGCGCCGGTCGGCGGTCATCGTGAGGATTTTCTCTCGATCTACGCCGAGGATTTCGGAAAGGCCGGCCGCGATGCGCTCGGCGTCCTCGCCGTTCATGGATATCTCCGCAGGGCTCACGTACACGGTATACGTCGTCGCGCTCATCGCAAGAACGCGCCCCTCGCGGTCGTAGATCGTCCCGCGCGAGGCAGGGATCGCCGTGCGGCGGAGCTGCTGCTGCAAAGCTGCGGTCTCCAGCTCGTCGTGGCGCAGTATTTGCAGCCGGAAAAGCTGGAACATCAATACGGCAAAGGCCGCAATGCCGCACGCGGCAAGAAGAAACATCGCGCGGCGGAGCATGGTTCGGTTGGGTCGGCTGTTGGGCGGCATGGCGCTTCCTCCGGATCGGCAAATGCATTTTTACAATGCATTATACCGCGCCGGAATTAAAAACATGCCACAACCGTGTCGAGGAGCTTCTCCCAGAAATGACGCAGACCCTGTCCGCGGCGCTCGTGAAGGACCGTTGCCCGGTCGGAAAGCTCGGCGGTGCCGCTATTGCGCTGGTCGAGCCGCGGCGGCTGCATGCCGAGTGTTTCCACAGCGTAGCTCTCGATGGCGGAAAGGCCTTCGGCCTTCTCGGTCTCCACAAGGAGCGTCCGCTCCTCCGCTTTGAGCTCGGAAATACGCGCCGATACGGCAACGAGCTCGTCGTTCATCGCGGTGAGCTCCGCCTGTCCTGTCAGAGAACCGACAAGCAGGAGCATCGCCGCGACCGCGGCGGCGCCAAAGGCAATCGCACTGCGGAAGGATTTTTTCCGCGCCGGTTTCGTCTCCGGCTCTTTCGGCTCCTCTTCGATGCGGCCGTCCCAGTACCGCCCGGCGAACCGTTCGGCGATCAGGGGCAGTTCCTTGGTGTCCTCGTCCGAAACGGGAAAGGCACGCGTTGCCTCCGCGCTCTCCGCGCAGGGGGTGAATACCGCGGTTTTTTCTTCGGTGATTTTCGCTTTCACAGGGGTTTCCTCTCAGAGCCTTTCGGCCACGCGCAGCCGCGCGCTGCGCGCACGGGGGTTATCGTTCAATTCCTCTTCCGAGGCCGTGATGGGCTTCGTTACGGTTTTCATCGTCTGCACAAAGCCGCACACGCACACCGGAAAATCGCGCGGGCAGGTGCAGCCGTCCTCGCGCTCACGGATGGCGGTTTTGACGATCCGATCCTCCAGCGAGTGGAAGCTGATGACGCACAGCCGCCCGCCCGGGGCGAGCCGGTCCATGGCGGCAAGAAGCATTTCCCGCTCTGCTTCCAGCTCGTCGTTCACGGCGATGCGGATCGCCTGAAAGCTGCGCTTGGCCGGGTGCTGCTTTTCGCGCAGCGCCGCGCCGGGCATGGCGCTTTTGATAATATCGACGAGTTCCAGCGTCGTTTCGATCGGTTTCTTTTCCCGGGCGCGGACGATGTTTGCCGCGATGCGATTGGCATACCGCTCCTCGCCGTAATCGCGCAGGATGCGCACAAGCTCGCGCTCCGGCCATGTATTCACGACCGTCGAGGCCGTCACCGGCGCGCTCTGATCCATGCGCATGTCGAGCGGCGCATCCGCCATATAGGAGAACCCTCGTTCGGCCTCGTCGAGCTGCGGCGAGGATACGCCGAGATCGAAGAGCATACCGTTCACGCGCTCGATGCCGAGATCGTCCAGAATTTTTCCGAGCGAGCGGAAATTGCCACGGACAAACGTGATGCGATCTGCCCACGGCGCGAGACGCTCCTTGGAGCGCTCAATGGCGGTCTCGTCCTGATCGATGGCGATGAGCCGCCCGGTCGTCAGGCGCTTGGCGATCTCCATTGAGTGGCCGCCGAGACCGAGCGTACCGTCCACATAGATGCCGTCCGGCTGTATATTCAGATTTTCAATGCATTCGCGCAGAAGCACGCTTTTATGTTCCGGCATATTATTAAAACTCCAGCTCTTCCATGACGGCGGCGATGTTCTCCGGCGTCATTTCCGCGTCGTGAATTTCGTTCCAGCGCGCGCTGTCCCAGAGCTCCGCATGGTTGTTGCAGCCGACGATGGTCACATCCTTCGTAAGCCCGGCATAGTCCCGCAGATTCTGCGGCAGGAGGATGCGTCCCTGCGCATCCGCTTCACAGCGCGCGGCGAAAGCGAAAAGCGGGCGCATTTTGCGCTGCTTTATAAAGGGCATTGCATCCACCTTATCGGAAAAGCTCTGCCAGCTCTCGGCGCTGTAGGCCGAAAGGCAGCGATCCATCGATAGCGTCACATAGAAAACGCCGCCCAGTTCGTCCCGCAGGCGGGACGGCACAGCCAGACGCCCCTTGGCATCGAGCGTGTGCATATATTCGCCGGTCATACGCAGCGCCTCCTTCTCAGCAGTTTTATGGGTAATGACGACACTTCGCCCCACTTTGCCCCACTATGCTGTTTTATTATAAGAGGCAGAGGGCAAAAATGCAAGTGCTAAATTCCGTTCAGCCAGCGCGTTTTTGGTAAAAGGCTTTCCATATATTGTGCTAAAACAGCAAAATGAGCCGCCGGAGTGCAGCATATGGTGCGCTCCGGCGGCTTCGGTTCTGTTATTGACAAATGGTTACGATTGGGTGGATAAAATTCGCTTTTCAGGAGAATTTCCCCGGAAGATTGAAGGGATCAACCGTTCATAAAGTCGCTGTCTTCCACGTCCTGCAGCGTGACATCCGCGGTGCCCTCCGGCTGCTCGGGAGCAGCGGCGGCGCGGAACTGCGCGCGCGCCACGCGAACCTTTTCGAGAGACGCCGCGACGGTCTCTTCCGTCTGGCGGAGAGCGTCGTCCAGATAGCTGTTCGCCGCGCGCAGCAGCTCGCGGGACTTTGTTTCCGCCGTTTGGACGACCTCGTCGGCGCGGCGCTTGGCCTCTTTATAGACACTCTGCTCATCGATCATCTGCGTGGCCTTGTCCTCGGCGCCGCGGCGGATGTTGTCCGCCTCCTGCTTGGCGTTGGCGACAAATTCGTCGCGCGCATTGACAAGACGGCGCGCCTCGCTCAGCTCCATCGGGAGCGTTGCCTTGAGATCGTCGAGAAGGTTGAGCGCCTTGTCGCGCTCGACGATGCACTTATCGTTGCCCAGAGGGACGCCCCAGGCCTCCGCGATCATGTTGTAGAGCATATCAATGATGTCCAGCGCGTGGTTTTCCATGTATTTATTTCCTCCCGTTGAGTTTTATCATCAGGTCGTCGAGGATCTCTGCGGGGACAAAGCGGGAAATATCGCCGCCGTAGCTCGCGATCTCGCGCACGGTGGTGGAGCTGAGATACATGTATCTCTCATCCGAGGCCAGAAATACTGTCTCCACGCGGCCGTTGAGCTTCTTATTCGTGAGCGCCATCATGAACTCGTATTCAAAGTCGGACAGCGCACGCAGTCCGCGCACGACGACGGGGTTTTCGTACCGGTCGGCGTAATCCACAAGAAGTCCTTCCCACATGTCCACCTCAATATTAGGGATGGCCGCCGTGGCGCGGCGCACCTGTTCGCAGCGCTCCTCGAGCGTAAAGGCACAGTGTTTTCCGGGGTTTGCCACAACGCAAACCACAACGCGCTCAAACATTTTGGAGGCGCGGCGGATCACGTCGAGATGGCCAAGCGTGATCGGATCGAAGCTGCCGGGGCAAATGGCTGTCTGCATCAGTCGTTTCCTCTGGTTATAACCGTCAGTTTGATTTTCCCGTAACGGTACGTTTTCGTCGTACCGTATTCCGCCGGAAGGACCGGCAGAACCGTCTCCGGTCGGGTCTCGACCACCATTATACCACCGCGCGAGAGGATGTCAAACTCTTTCACCGCCTCCATTGCTTTCCCTTCAAGACCAGAGCCATAGGGCGGATCAAGAAAGATGAGATCGAATTTCTCGCCGGATTTCAGAATGCCGAGCGCGTCGCATTGGAGCACGCGAGCCGTGAGGCCGCAGCGGCGGAGATTTTCCTGTACGAGCCGGACGGAGTCCTTGGCGCTGTCAATAAAAACGCATTCCTTTGCGCCGCGGGAGAGCGCTTCGATGCCGAGCTGCCCCGTTCCGGCGAAGAGGTCGAGGACCTTGCGTCCTTCCACGTCGAATTGGATGATATTGAACATGGCCTCCTTCACCTGGTCGGTCGTGGGGCGGACGTCCTTCCCCACCGGCTCGAGCAGACGGCGGCCGCGGCATGTACCGGTGATCACTCGCATGGTGTTTCCTCCTCGGTTTTGTGAAAATAGTCGTATACGGCCTGCGCCGTGTTCTTCGGCACGGCCTTTGCGAGTTCCTCCGCACTCGCCGCGCGGATGGCGCGCACCGAGCCGAAGGCCTTCAAAAGATCGTTTCTTCGTTTTTCCCCGACACCGGGGATCTTATCGAGCGTGGAGCCGCGCACGCTGTCGCGCAGCGAGCGGTGGTACTCAATGGCAAAGCGGTGCGTTTCCTCCTGGATGCGTCCCACAAGTGCGAACGCCGCGGGATTTGCCTGAATGCCGATCTCGTGTCCCTCCGGCGTTATAAGAGCCCGGGTACGGTGACGATCGTCCTTCACCATGCCGAATACCGGCAGGTTGAGCCCCAGCGCTTCAAGCGCCGTGCAGGCTGCGGAGGCGTGTTCTGCGCCGCCATCGATGAATAAAACATCCGGCCGCGCCGAGAACTTGCCGTCCTCCTCGAGATAGTGCGTAAACCGGCGCGTGATGACCTCGCGCATGGAGGCATAGTCGTCCGGCATTTCGGTGCTGCGGATGCGGAACTTCCGATAATCCCGCTTGAGAGGCTTTCCGTCCACATGCACCGTCATGGAGGCGACGATGCCCGTACTGCCGGTATTCGAGATATCATAGGCCTCAATCCGGTGCGGGAACTCCGTGAGCTGAAGCGCCTCCTGAAGCCATTGAAGCGTCTTGCTCCGGCGCTGCTCGGCGGTCGTAGAACGTAAAATCTCTTCACGGGCGTTCACCGCCGCCTTTTCCGCAAAGCGAGCGCGGTCGCCGCGCTGCGGCACCTCCAGATACACGCGCCGCCCGGCCATGTCCGAAAGCCAGCGCTCGATGTCCTCTTTGTCCTCCGGCTCAAACGGCAGGAGGATCGTTTTCGGCCAGCCCGAACGGTTTACATAATATTGTCGCAACAGGGCGGACAGGGCTTCCCCGTCCGTCTCTGTCGGATCGTCGATGAGCGAAACGTCCTTGCCGGACAGATCGCTGTTCGTGTAGTGCAGCACGGAAAAGCAGCTTTTTGCGCCGCGCACAAAGCCGACGGCGTCCGTATCGGCGCGTGCAGCGGCAATAACGCGCTGGCGGTTTTCGAGCGTAGACACCGCGCGCATCCGGTCGCGCAGCCGCACGGCCTCCTCAAAGCGGAGGTCTTCGGCGGCGGCGTTCATCTCGGTCTCGATGCGCCGGACGAGCTCTGCGCTGCGCCCTTCGAGGATATCCACGGCCTCGTCGATCGCGCGGCGGTACTCCTCCCCGCCCGGCTCGCCGCGGCACCAGCCGCGGCACGCACCCATCTGGTATTGGAGGCAGGGGCGGTCTTTCCCGATGTCGCGCGGGAACACCCGGCGGCACGTGGGGAGCCCCAGCGTTTTGCAGAGCGTGTCGATGATGCTCGACGTCTGTCCCCGGCCGCCGTAAGGGCCAAAGTATTTTGCCCCGTCCGGGTTCGCGCGGTTCGAGAGCGTGAATCGCGGGTACGGCTCGCGCCGGTCAAGACGGAGGAACGGATACCCTTTATCGTCTTTGAGGAGGATGTTGTAATGCGGCTTGTGGCGCTTGATGAGCGAGTTTTCGAGCACAAGCGCTTCAAACTCCGTCTCGGCAATGATGACGTTGAAGTCGTTCACGTGCGAGACCATCGCCGCGACCTTTGGCAGATGATCGCCGCGGAAATAGCTTGTCACACGGTTTTTAAGCGCCTTGGCCTTGCCGACGTAGATCACCTCGCCGGAGGCGTCCAGCATGATATAAACGCCCGGCAGAAGCGGCAGGCGGTTGGCTTTTTCGCGCAGCTCCTCGATCTTGGTCACGGTTTCAAAACTCCCTGAATGCAAAAGCAAGGGCGTGTTTATAACACGCCCTTGTCCGTTTGTTTGCTTTTGCCGATCACTCCGCGAAGTCCGAGGCGATCAGCGCGGTGAGCGCTGCCACGGCCTCTTCCTCGTCCGAGCCGTCCGCAATGATGGTGATGGGGGTACCCTTTACGATACCCAGAGAAAGAACGCCGAGAAGAGACTTGGCGTTGACACGGCGCTCGTCCTTCTCCACCCAGATGCTGCACTTGTACTCGTTCGCCTTCTGAATGAAGAACGTTGCAGGTCTGGCGTGCAGGCCTACCTGATTGCTGATGACTACTTCTTTGCTGACCATATTCGCCGCTCCCTATCATCAAAAATTGGTTAATTTCGCTATAGATCGCCTGACATGGATATGCTTTTATACGGCTATATTTTAACAAAGCGTGCCGGGGACGTCAACCTTTTTCCTCGGTTTTGGAAAAATGCACAGCAAAAATCACCGCTTTAACGCGCTGTTACTTCAATTCCACAACGGTCACGCCGGTTTCGCCCTCACCATAACGGCCAAGGCGGAAGGATTTTACCTGCTTGTTGCGGCGGAGCGACTGCTGCACCGCGGCGCGCAGCGCGCCGGTACCCTTGCCATGGATGATCGTCACCGTTTCGAGCCGCGACTGCACCGCGGAATCAATGTACCGCTCCACGACCGGGATGGCCTCGATCGTCTCCATGCCGCGGATATCGAGCTCGGACGATACGGCGCTCTGCCGGAGCGTTGTGCCGCGGCTCTCGGCGCGGATTGTCACCGCCGGCTTTTCGTTTTCCAGGAGCAGCACCTCGTCCTCGCGTGCCGTGACGCGCAGGATGCCCGCCTGTAGGGTAAGCGTCCGGTCGGCCGAGATGGCGAGCACCGTCGCCTTCACGCCCATGGAGCGGATCTGGACAACATCCCCCACCTGCACGGCGCGCGCGGACTTCTTTTCTTCCGGCGCAGGCTCGTCACGCCGCAGGGAGTCCTGCGTCTCATTGAGCTTCCGGCGCATTTCGGCGCGCGCGGCGTTGATGCGCTGGTGGTCGTTTTCCTCGTTCTGGGCAGAGCGCATCGCGTCCAGCTCGCGGAACGTACTCTCGGCCACGGTGCGGGCATCGGCCAGGATGCGTTCGGCCTCGCGCCGCGCCTTCTGCTCGGACTTTTCGAGCCGGATCTCGAGTTCGGCGCGCAGCTGCGCGGCCTTTTTCCGCTCTTCCTCCGCCTGGCGGAGCTGCCGGGCGGACTCGGTGCGCTCGCGGTCGAGAATTTGGCGGGTCTGCTCAAGCTTTTCGATCGTCTCTTCGAGCTTCGCGCTCGTCATGCCGACGCGCCCCTTGGCGTCCTCGATGATCTCCTCCGGCAGGCCGAGCCGCCGGGAGATGGCAAAGGCGTTGGATTTGCCCGGGATGCCGAGGAGCAGCCGGTACGTCGGGCGCAGCGTGTCCACATCGAACTCGCACGAGGCATTCATGACACCGGGCGTGTTCGTGGCGTATACCTTGAGTTCGGCATAGTGCGTCGTTGCGGCGATGACGCAGCCGCGTGCACGGGCGCTCTCCAGAATCGACACGGCAAGCGCCGCGCCCTCGACGGGGTCGGTGCCCGCGCCGAGCTCGTCAAAGAGGAGGAGCGAGCCGTCGCCGCATTCCTGAAGCACGTTTACAATGTTCACCATGTGCGCCGAGAACGTGGAGAGCGACTGCTCGATGCTCTGCTCGTCGCCAATGTCGGCAAGGACTTTATCAAAGATGGGGACGCAGCTTCCCTCCGCAGCGGGGATGTGCAGGCCGCATTGCGCCATCTGGCAGAGAAGGCCAATGGTTTTGAGCGTAACGGTCTTGCCGCCGGTGTTCGGGCCGGTGATGACAAGCGTATCATAATCCTCGCCGAGCTCCACATCGATGGGAACGGCCTTGTCCTTATCGAGCAGCGGGTGACGCGCCCGGCGCAGCCGGACACCGCGCTCGGAAAGCTCCGGTGCACCGGCATTGAGCTTAAAGCTGAGCTTTGCGCGCGCAAAAATGCCGTCGAGCCGCACAAGCGCGGAGAAATCGGCGTCGATATCCTCGCGGTGCGCGGCGCATTCGGCGGAAAGCTCCGCCAAAATGCGCTCGATCTCCGCCTTCTCCTTCGCTTTCAGCTCGCGGATTTCGTTGTTGGCCTTGACCGCGGCCATGGGCTCGACAAAGAGCGTAGCGCCGGAGGCAGACACATCGTGCACGAGTCCCGGGACGCTGCCCTTGCACTCGGCCTTGACGGGCACAACGTAGCGATCCGAACGCGTCGTGATGATGGGATCTTGGAGGAATTTTGCCATAGACGGCGCAGAAATGATTTTTTGCAGGCTGTCGCGCACGCGCGCCGCGGCGGCGCGCATTTTCCGGCGGATATCGGAAAGCTCGCTGCTCGCGCTGTCAGCGATCTCATCCTCGCTGGGAATGGAGTTTACGATCTTGTCCTCCAGAAACCGGTTCGTCTGGAGCATTTTGAAGAGATGGTCGATGCACGTCTCCTTCTCGGCGCTCATGCCGTAGGAGCGCACGGCGCGCGCACTTTGCAGCACGCCCGCGATCTCGAGAAGCTCGCGCGGGTTGAGAACGCCCCCCATGTCGGCACGGGCAAGCGAGCCGCGCACATCACGCAGTCCCGAAAGCGACGGGCTGCCCTTATAGACCATCATGTCCTTCGCGGCGCTCGTCTCGGCAAGCAGCCGTTCGACCTCCGCGCGGTGGATGCTCGGCACGAGAGCAAGTGCCTCCGCCTTCGCCGGTTCGGACACCGCCTCCCCTGCGAGCATTTCCAGTACCGCCGGAAGCTCAAGAGTATTTCGTGATTTTTCCAGTAAGTCCATATATGTCTCCGTTTGCGTTTCGTATTTACATAATCTACTTTACGTAATATTATTTACATAAATTAGTTTACGTAACAAAGTTAACATATTTCTATTTACGTAATTTAGTTTACATAAATATATTATCGTCTACTTCATTTGCAGCGAGTGCCAGTAATCCAGCGTACCGAAGCCGCGGTCAAGCTGCGCAAGGGTGTATTCCTCACAGGCGGCGCAAAAGCGCTCGTCGGAGGGCTCATCCAGCGTGAAGGAAAAGATCTTCTTCTCCCCCGCCGAGCACACATGGCGCATGGCCGCAAGCGACGCGCCGCAGAGCAGCACCGATTTCCCCGGTGCGCCGGGCGCGCAGCCGGTGCAGTGGACGCCGCCGCCATAAAGGCTCAGGCGCGGCTTTTCGGGCGTTCGCGAGCCGCAGTCTGTGCAGCGGTCGAGCTGCGGGGCAAAGCCCGCGAGACACATGAGCCGCAGCTCAAAAACGGCTTTGATATGCCTGGCCGGATATAGCTGCCGCGAGAGCGCGAAGAGCGCATTCAGCCCCAGATGCAGCAGCGCCGTACTGTGGCTGTCCTCGTCCGATACGGCTTCCAGAAGCTCCGCCATATAGCAGCCGAGCGCATAGTCGCCAAGATCGGCACGCAGCGATGCGAAGCCTTCCAAAACGCTCCCCTCGGTCAGCGTATACCGGCCGCGGTTTTCAAAAAACGTCAGCTCCGACCACGTGAGCACCTGCGACGCCGCCGAGCACTTGGAGCCTTTCCGCAGCGCGCCGCGCGCCTCCGCAGTGATCTTTCCTTCCTCTTCCGTGAGAACGGTGAGGATCTTGCTCGACTCCTTGTATTTTACCTCGCGCAGTACCAGTCCGTGCAGGGTTTTGTACATTATGTAAACCTTTCGTCTTACGACAGAGGCCGCGCGGGCGCTCTGTCGTTCGTCTGTTCTTTCTTTTTTCCGTCCGCCGGTCGAACGCGGGTCAGCAGCCAGCAGATCGGGTCGCCGGTGTCGCGGAACACATCCCAGAAAATCTTCGTATCCATACGGGAAGTTTTCCCCCGCACGTTTCGGATATGACCGGGAAAAACCGGGCGGAACGGTAAATATTAGGTATCGGTATAGCCGAAGTTGCGCAAAAGCGAATTGGAATCGCGCCACTTTTCCTTGACCTTCACCCACGTCTGCAAAAAGACCTTTGTACCCATGAATTCTTCAATGTCCTTCCGGGCGTCTTCGCCGATCTTTTTGAGCATCGCGCCGTGCTTGCCGATGATGATGCCTTTGTGGCTCGCCTTTTCGCAGTAGATCGTCGCTTCCAGATCGATGATGCCGTCATCCCGCTCGGAAAAGCGCGTGATCTCCACCGCCGTGCCGTGCGGCACCTCGCGTTCAAGATTGAGCAGCAGCTTTTCGCGGATGAGCTCGGCGCAGACCTGCTTTTCGGGCTGGTCGGTCGTCACGCCCTCCGGGAAGAGCGCCGGAGACTCCACGGCGAATTTGTCGAGTTCCTTGAGAAGCTCCTCCACACCGTCGCCGGTTTTGGCGGAGATGGGGACGATGGCGTTGAAGGTATACGCCTCGCTGTAGAGCGCGATAACGGCGAGGAGCTTTTCCGGCTCCACAGTATCAAGCTTGTTGATGGCAAGCACCGCCGGGCAGTTTGCCGCCTTGATGCTTGCGATCAGTTCGCGCTCCTGCGGCCCGATGGAGGCGACCGGCTCCACAACGAGCACAACGGCGTCCACATCTGCAACGCTCTGGCGCACAACGCTGACCATATAATCGCCGAGGCGCGTGCGCGGCTTGTGGAAGCCGGGGGTATCGAGAAATACGAACTGCGTTTCGCCGCGCTGGCACACGGCGGTGATGCGGTTTCGCGTCGTCTGCGGTTTGTTGGAGACAATGGCGATCTTCTCCCCGGCGAGAGCGTTCGTCAGAGTGGATTTGCCGACGTTAGGCCGTCCGCAGATGGTGATCATGGCAGTTTTAGAAATCATAGCCGAGCTCCTTCATAATGGCTTTTTCTCTCGCACGCATTTTGGCTTTTTCCTCGCCCTCGTCGAGATGGTCGTAGCCGAGCAGATGCAGCACGGAATGCACCGTGAGATACTGTGCCTCGTGCTCAAATCCTCCGCCATACTCTTCGCCCTGCGCTTCGGCGCGCTCGAGCGAGAGCACCATGTCGCCGAGATAGCGGCGATTCGTGTCATAGTCCATTTCGTCGATGGGGAACGAGAGAACGTCCGTCGCGCGGTCTACGCCGCGCTGTTCGCGGTTGATCGCGTGGATGCCCTCGTCGTTCGTGAGCGTGACGCCGATCTCGCAGGGCTCGTCCACCCCCTCGGCGCGCAGCGCCGCGGCGGCGGCCTTTTTCACGAGCGAGGCCGTTTCCGGGTGGCCGAGATTGCGCTTTTCGCGGTAAATGTAAAACTTATGCTGCATCGTTATTTCCTCTTATTGTATCCGTTATTGTCCCGGCGCTGCGGCGCAGCGTTCTTTTTCTCCCGCTCCGCAGCGGCAGCGGCGGCCTTTTCATGCTTTTCGTAGGCGGCGATGATCTGCTGCACGAGCGCGTGGCGCACCACGTCTGCGCCGGTGAAGCGGCAGATGGCGATATCGTCCACGCCGTCGAGCACTCGCATGGCCTCCTTGAGTCCGGACGCCTTGTCTGCCGGGAGGTCGATCTGCGTCACATCGCCAGTGATGACCATTTTGCTGTTGAAGCCGAGGCGCGTGAGGAACATTTTCATCTGCTCGCGGGACGTGTTCTGTGCCTCATCGAGAATGATGAAGCTGTCATCGAGCGTGCGTCCGCGCATATACGCAAGCGGGGCCACTTCAATGTTGCCCTTTTCGAGATAGGTATTGTATGTTTCGGGTCCGAGCATGTCGAAGAGCGCGTCGTACAGCGGGCGCAGGTACGGATCGACCTTGCTCTGCAGATCGCCGGGCAGGAAGCCGAGCCGCTCGCCCGCCTCGACCGCCGGGCGCGTAAGGATGATGCGGTTGACGCTCTTCTCGCGGAACGCCGCCACCGCCGCGGCCACGGCAAGGTATGTTTTGCCCGTACCGGCGGGGCCGATGCCGAGCGTCACGGTGTTCTCCCGGATGGCCTGCACATACGCTTTCTGGCCAAGCGTTTTCGGCTTGACGGGGCGTCCCTTCGCCGTGATGCAGACAACGCCGCTGTCGAGTTCCCGGATCTGATCCTCCTGTCCGGAGCGGATCATGCCGATCACGTAGCGCACGCGCTGTTCGTCCACGGTCTCGCCGCGCGCAGCGAGCATCAAAAGGTTCTGCACCGCCTTTTCCGCGGATACAACGTCCTCCGGCTCGCCAGAGATTTTGAGCTCGGCGTCCCGGTCGGTGACGCGGACGTTCCACTCCTTTTCAATAATGTGCAGATTTTGGTCGAACGAACCGAAAACATTGAGAATGTCCTCGACGCGCTCGGCGGAAATGATTCGTTCCATGGATTCTCCTGTATTCTTCATCCGGTCATGGCCGGAGAGTTTCTTCGTCAATGCGTTCCTCGCACTCGCACCGCAGCGTGAGTGCAAGCATACCGTTTTCTTCCGATTCGGTAAAGTACTCTGAGATCACTTTGCCCGTCTCGCCGATCCGCTCTTGGAGCGCGGCGCGCAGTTCCTCTTCAAGCGCGGCGCGCACCGCCGCGTGCGAGAGCGGCTGCTCGGCGAGCGCATACGGACGTACCGTATCAAATGCGACGGCAACAGGCAGGGAAAACACGCCCTCTATGCCCAGCCGCCATATCTTTGTAATTTTATCACACTCCATACCGGAAATTCCACTATCCGCGTAAAAATTTATTCGCGAATCACCGAGAAGGAGAGCAAAGCGATACCGCGCCGCGCCTGCCGTCTCTTTTCGTCCGGCCGCGAGCGGCGCGGAGGCCGTGAGCTCATACCAGGTGTGCGCCGTGATCTCGGCGCGGGCATGGACGGTGCGCGTCTCACCATGCCGGGCAGCGCGCTCACAGCTCACGAGCGTCTGCCCGGTCGTGACGGCGTCGCCGCGCGAGACGAGCGCCTCCCCCTCGAATACGTGGATCTCCGTAATGACGCCGGAGCGCGACGCCGTAACGTCCGCGGCCTGCCGCGGGTCGGTGATCTCCGGCTTTTTCACCGCAGCGCGCACCTCCACGCTTGCCGTACTCCCCCGGACGTTTACCGCGAGCCAGCAAAGCCCCGGCAGCTCCGCGAGCGCGCGCGAGCGGATGCGCTCGCCCCGAAAGCCCGGCCAGAAGCTCCCGACGCCGATGCCCTGCTCGGCGAGCGTGCGGAGGATCACGGCGTCCGGGATATCCGAATCGTTCTCCGTTACGCGAATGTCCCAGACAAAGAGCGACGATATAAGGAGCGCTGCAGTGATCACAGCGGCGCACAGCGCCGCCCACCGCCGCCGGTGCAGGAAATTCTTCCACACCGGCCTCCCGCGCACGGACATCACCTCGACGTCGCACCCACAGCGCGGGGCAAGGGCTTTGACGCGCTCGGCATCGGCAGCGAAGATCAGCGCACGGCATGTGATGAGATCGTCCGACTCCACGCCCTCGATGGTGATCCGCTCTCGGATGCAGCCATTCACCAGCTTCCACGGCGCCGCGCCCGTGATGCGAATTTCCGCAGCGCCGCGCAGCAGGCGCTCAACGCACCCGGTTTTTCCCTTACGCATATTCCACCGCGGCGATCCGCCCGGTCACGATCAATGTGTCCCGGTCCATGGCGTGCAGCGTCAGCTCCGCGCCGAGAATGCGCACTCTCCCGGCGGCGGCGCTCACCTCGATGCTCTGCGCATCGTAGCCAAGCAGCCCGCGGTGATGCTCCACCACGGCGCGGCGCCGCCCGATGAGCGTCACGCGCAGCGCATCGGATACAGCCTCCTCCGGCAGTTCAAGCGAATCGGCAAGATCCGCTACCGTATCGCGTAATTTCATAGCACCGCCTCCCCCGTCCATCTTATGAGCAGGGCGGTGCGTACATGCCGCATGAAGTACCCGCGCCGGACATAGAGTAACGGTATGAAAAAACGTGTTTTCGGATACGCCGCAGGCGCGGCGCTCTTTCTTCTCTTTCTCTTCTCCTCTGCGGACGCACGGCAGGGCGCGGCCGAAGGGCTGCGGCTGTGGGGGACGCTTCTTGTGCCGTCTCTCCTGCCGTATTTTGCCGCCGCCGGACTGCTCACGCGGCTTGGCGCGGTGGAGGCACTCGCGCGCCGTCTTGCCCCGGCCGCCTCGCGTCTCTTCGGCGTGAGCGGCGCGGGAGCGGCGGTATTTCTGCTCGGTCTTTCCGGCGGATATCCGCTCGGTGCGGCGAGCATTGGGACGCTTTATGAAAACGGCACGATCTCGAAGGACGAAGCCGAACATCTTCTCCTTTTCTGCGACAACTCCGGCCCGGCGTTCGCCGTGGGCGCGCTCGGCACCGGTGTATTCGGGTCCGCCGGGTGGGGACTGCTGCTCTGGGGCATCCACGCGCTATCCGCCGCCGCGGTCGGCATTCTCTTCCGCCGGAAACGATCCGATAAGGCTCCTTTGCCCCCGGCGCGCCCTCCCATGGATTTCAGCGCAGCGCTCGGCAGCGCCGTCACGGCCGCAGGGCAAACGCTTTTGCAGATCGGCGCTTATGTAATTTTCTTTTCGGCGCTCCTCGCCTCGCTGGGAACGTTCGGCTTCCCGGACACGCTCGCCGGAGAGCTCGCACTTTGCACCGGCGCGCCGCTCTCCTTCTTCCGGGCGCTTTTCACCGGCGCGCTGGAGCTCTCCAGCGGTATCGGCGCAATGGCCGGTATTCCGCTCACGCCCGGGAGCTTTGCTCTCGGCGCGTTTCTGCTGAGCTGGGGCGGGCTGTGCGTCCACGGGCAGGCCGGAGCCGCTGTAAGGGAACTGAAAACAAGAAAACGCCTCGGAGGGAAATTCCTCCAGGGCGTTTTCTCCGCGGTGCTCGCCTACGGCGCCGCGTTGTTAATTATGTAAACCATTTTATGTCTATTAAATTACGTAAATAATATTACGTTAATTAAATTATGTTAACTTATACGCCGCCAAGCCGGAATACGATGCCCGCAACGGCAGCGAGGGCAAGGAATACGACCGGGTGCAGCTTTTTGACGGGTTTCACAAGATTCGTGAGCACCCAGATCACGGCGAACAGGATCAGGTTTTTCCATTGGAAAAGGGCGGCAATCCGGTACGAGGCGCGAACTGCGTCAAGATTCAGCAGCACCAGTACGAACACCGACCACCCCGCCGCGGCAATGAGGCCGGTGGAGGCCGGGCGCAGCGTGTAGAACGCAGCGTCTACGTACTTATTCGTGCGGAATGCCTGCAGCGCCATGGCGATGAGGACGATGACGATCACGCTTGGGGTAACGAGGCCAAGCGTTGCGATGATGCCGCCGAGGACGCCGCCGCAGTCGAAGCCCACGTAGGTCGCCATATTCACGCCGATCGGGCCGGGCGTGGATTCGGAAATGGCGAGCATGTTCGCCACGTCCGCCGTGCCGAACCAGCCGGTTTTCGCGCCGAGGGAATAGAGGAACGGAAGCGTGGCAAGGCCGCCCCCGATGGAGAACAGTCCGACCTTGAAGAACTCCCAAAACAGACGAAGATAGATCATGCCTTGCCCTCCTTTCCGGCGCGCAGCCACACGCGCACAACGATGCCGAGCACCGCCGCGGCAACAATGAACACCACGGGGCTCACGTGGCTCAGCAGCACCGAGCCGAGGAACACGACGATAAACACGCCGAGCGTGAGCTTATCCACCACGGACTTTTTCCATAGCTTCACAATGGAGTTGAGGATAAGCACGCAGACCGCAACGCGGATGCCCGCGAACGCATTCTGCACGGCGGCAATGTGGGCAAAGTTGCTCAGCAGCGCCGCGATGATCGTGATGATCACAAGCGACGGCGCTACGATGCCGAGCGTGGCAAAAATCGCGCCGGGAAGCTTTTTCTCCTTAAAGCCGACAAAGGTGGCAGTGTTTACCGCAATGATGCCGGGCGTGCATTGGCCGACGGCGAAATAGTCCAGGAGTTCCTCCTCCGTGGCCCAGTTTTTCTTTTCCACGATCTCTCGCTGCAAAAGCGGCAGCATGGCGTAGCCGCCGCCAAAGGTGAACAGCCCGATCCGGAAAAACGTACAGAACAGATCCAAAAGCAGGGGCAAGGGTACGACCTTCTTTCCTTATATCTAATCCCGCACATTATAGCAAAGTGTTTTTCCATTGGCAATATCGGAAAGCTATGATAGAATACCTTCCGGGTGATCGATTTTGGCTAAACTGGCTGAACTGAAGAAAAATGAAATTTATCCTACCCGCATCACCGGCTACACTTCGGAGGGCGTGGGCGTCTGCCGCATCGGCGAGCGCGCCGTATTCGTCCCCGGGACAATCTCCGGCGAAGAGTGGGATGTGCGCATCGTGCGCAGCACGTCCGCCGCCGTGTGGGGGCGGGGCGAGGCGCTGCGCGCCGCATCGCCGCACCGCGTAGAGCCGGACTGTCCGGTATATCCCCGCTGCGGTGGATGCGCGCTGCGGCACATGGACTATGAAGAGGAGCTCGCCTTAAAATTGCAGCGCGTGAACGACGCGCTGCACCGCATCGGGAAACTGGACTTTTCCGTTTCCGGCATTCTTCCCGCGCTTGCAGACGCGCGGCAGCGCCGCAAGGTGATCTTCAACGTTGCCGAGCAAAACGGTCATCCCGTCGCCGGGTTTTACCGTGCACGCTCGCACGACGTTGTCCCCGTGCCGGATTGTCCCGCTGTGCCGAAGGGCTCACTCGCGTGCGCCAGAACGGTGCTCGATTGGATGGAGCAGGAGCACATCCCGGTATACGATGAAGCCGCCAAGAGAGACGGTGTGCGCCATATTTTCTATCGCTCCTCCCACCTCACGGAGGACGCCGTGCTGACGCTCACCGCGTCCCGCTCGCCCGGAGAAAAGGCGCTCGGCATACTCGCAGCCATGCTGCGCGAGCGCTGCCCGGAGATAACGGGGCTGGTGCTCAACCGCAACACCGCCCGCGGCAACACCGTGCTCGCTGGGGAGTTTGATACCGTTTGGGGCAGCGACATTCTCACCGAGGGGCTGTGCGGCCTTACATTCACGCTCTCACCCCGCTCGTTTTTCCAGGTGAATCCGCCGCAGGCCGAGCGGCTGTATGAAGCCGCGCTCGGTTTCGCCGGCATCACGCCGGGCATGACGGCGCTCGATCTCTACTGCGGCACGGGCACGATCGGCCTTTGCATGGCGTCTCGCGGTGCGAACGTCATCGGTGCTGAGGTTATCCCTGCCGCCGTGGAAAATGCCAAGGACAACGCGCGGCGGAATGGTCTTTCGGAATCGTGCGAATTTCTCTGCGCCGACGCCGGAGAGGCCGCCGCAGAGCTCGCGCGGCGCGGTATCCGCCCGCAGGTGATCGTCGTCGATCCGCCGCGGCGCGGGCTGGACGAGAGCGTCATCTCCCACGCTGTGGGGATGCAACCGGAGCGGATCGTGTACGTCTCCTGTGACCCCGGCACGCTCGCGCGCGACCTTGCCTCGTTTGCCCGGCAGGGCTACGCCCCCGTGGACGGCATCGCCGTGGACATGTTCCCGCGGACAAGCCATGTGGAGACGGTATGCCTATTGTCCAAACTTCAAGGTAAAGAACATATCGAGATTGAAGTGAAGATGGACGAGTTAGATTTGACCGCTGCGGAGAAAAAGGCAACCTATGAGGAAATCAAGGCGTATGTTCTGGAACATACCGGCTTGAAGGTCAGTAGTCTTTATATCGCGCAGGTAAAACAGAAGTGCGGTATCATCGAGCGTGAGAACTATAATAAGCCGAAGTCTGAGGACGCTAGACAGCCGCAATGCCCGCCGGAAAAGGAAAGCGCAATCAAAGAAGCGTTGAAGCATTTCGGGATGATTTGAGGTAACGTATATAGAGCGCTTTCTCCTTAGAGATGAGCATTCTGAAAATTTCATATAATCGTCTTTGAAAACTACTAGCTGGCAGGAAATAGACAAAGCGGACTTGAGAAAAATTGCTGAAATTGCACTAAATACAATGACAAAGCTACGATGAGGCCAAGAGGTAACACTATATATTGAGGAGAATCTATAAAGTGCTTGATGCAAATATAGGTGACATTATGGAGTTTTTGTCTGAAAAATCTCAGACTGATTTATCAGGCAATGATTTTATGAGGAACATCAATTAATTAAGGAGGATTGGACATGGGAATCTACATAGGCATCATCGAGAAAAAAGGATATACTCCAAATATTTTCTTTAACTTCAAGCCAATAGCGGAGGTTCAAAATTCACAGGTGATCGTGCTTTCTCCACAGGAACAAGAAGCATTATTGCCCGAATCAGAAAAACGAAATATTTGTTTTTCCTACAACTGGAATGACGATGGTGAACGTTGTCGTATGGATGAGTTTTTTTCTGAAAGTTCACTTGTTCTGTTTGAGTTCACTTTGCCAGATTTACAGCCTAATTTCAAGGCAAACGGAGATAGGAACCAAACTGGCTACAAGGTTTCCGCCATGGAAATGTTGGACAGGGAAAAAATCCGCCCCATCGGAAATTACGGTGTGTATTTTGCCGTACGCAAGGATGAAGTAATTTCAGATTTGAAAAATGATACGATAGTTGAAATTGAATCTCCTTGCGTACTTGCGGGTAATCAGGTCTTTATTGAAATGGATGGCTTCTGGGCTGGCCCTTATGTGGTGGGGTATCGTGAGTATACATCGTCGTACTATGTAAAGCCGCAGGTTAAAGAGCAAAAATACACCGTTAGCGGATATAGTTATAGTCGGATGAACAAATTCGAATTAAGCTATTCCGAAGGCTATTGGGGTGCCCCCGAAACCAGATGGTTGATCTTGAGCCCCAAACAGGATTCTGTACCTGAACAGTTAGATGTTATTTCTGATTCTGTATTGATTGAGAGCTTTAAGGATAGCATTAAGAGCGGAGTTACTGCCAATGGCCAGATTAAGCTAGATGATGTTCCTGCTCTTTTGAAACAATATGAGGAATCTGAAATTGCAGGTTCTATTTTGACCGAGGAGACACGGCGTTCCAGATTGAACCGACTGGTCAATATCATGTCATCTGAAGAAGATGTGGATGATACTCTTCGCACCATTACAGACTTTGTCTGTGACTTGCTTGTAAAATACCAGGATAGCCCTAATGTGGATGAATGGTTGCAGGCATTGGTTGAAAAGAATCCCCGACTGCTCGATCAGTTGCAAAGATCTCAGGTTATTACCAAACACATAACAGAGCTTGAAGATAAACTCGAAAATTTGGCAGTACAGAAAGGATTGCTGGAGCAGGAAATCGAAGAGTCTCGCCAGCGTGCAGAAACCATTGACCAACAAGCTATTGAGGCTAAGAAGCGTGAAATGCTGGAGAAGGAAGCTGAATATGCGGATCTTTCGGCTCGTATTGAAGCAAGTCAAAAGCTTTATGGAGTAATTGGTGACATTGGCGATCTCCAGAAAAAATATAAGGAACTCAAAGACGAGGTTGATTACCTTAGTATTCATAAAAATCACTTAACCAGCGACACTAGCGGTTTGGAATTGCAATTCCAGCAACTTATCAGCCGTCCACATGAAAAAATGGTTGAAATCGCATTCGATGGGTTTATGGCTAGTAAAATGCTCCGTGCTGCCGCAGAATGGGAAGCTGAACAGTCCGATGGTCAGCATATGGAGCTTAGAAACAAGGTCATGTCCCTTCAAGTGCCAAATAAAACACCTGATGAGCTTATTGAATATCTGTGCCGAGTCATTCAGGTTCGCCGTCCCAACTATAGCAAAAATACCATCATTAACATCGCTATCTGCATGACGCAGGGCTTCCTAACGGTATTCTCCGGCGAACCGGGTTGCGGCAAAACATCTATATGTAATATTATGGGTGAGGCACTTGGCCTTAATAAGATTTCTGGTTTGGTTGACTGCCCCGAGAATAGCAAAGAATCTGTCGATCGATATGTGGCGGTTTCTGTAGAGAGAGGCTGGACATCCAAAAGAGATTTTGTCGGTTACTATAATCCCCTGTCCAAAACTTTTGACAAGAGCAATCGCCGGATTTATGATGCCCTTCATCAGCTAGACACAGAAAAACAGATTGGCGCATTCAATCTTCCGTATGTTATTCTGCTTGATGAAGCGAATCTTAGTCCAATGGAATACTATTGGTCTGATTTTATGAACATCTGCGATGATTTGGGACCTCATAGTAAGGTAAACTTGGGAGAAGAACATGTGTTTGGCATACCTGAAACGCTCCACTTCGTTGCAACAATTAATAACGACCACACAACAGAAACTCTTTCTCCTCGCTTGATTGACCGCGCTTGGGTCATTACGCTCCCACAGCTCACCCTTCGAGACTACAGTTCCTCTGTTAGCGAGGCAAAGATTCCTGCGGAGATAATTGAGGTCATTCCATGGGCTTCCCTTCGAGACGCATTTATTCCCGCGAAGGAAGAGTGTATTTTTACCCCAGAAATTCAAAAATGCTATGATTCCATTATTGTAAAGCTACGTGAGAAAAATTTCTCTGTGAGTCCTCGTATCAATGCTGCAATTAAGCAGTATTGGACTGCGGCCTCCAAGTATTTTGAAATGGATGACACAAAAACTGCTGCGGCTACCATTGCGCTGGATTATGCTGTTGCACAGCGTATTCTTCCCAAGATCATTGGCAATGGCGAGGAATTTGAAAAGTGGTTAAATGAATTCGGCAGTTTGTGTAGCAGCAATGGACTGAACACATCGGCTAGAATGGTGAAGAACATAATCGAACGAGGTAATCATCAAATGAAATATTATCAGTTCTTCTGTTAAAGGAGGACGATATTATGGACACTTGTTCATTAACTTTACATCCCTATGGCAAGCAACCATTTTCAGTTGGGCTGTCAGAGAATGATGGGCGAAAGGGTAGTATTGAGCAAATTATAACCAAAACAACTGATGTGTGCATTTTCTCAGATCTGAGTTATGAATTTGCTCTATCGTGTGGAGAGACAAGTCCTGTTCGGGAAGTCGATGTTTACATTAATGATGTGTATGAGCCATCTATATACAATAATGGACGAATATTGTTCCCGAATAAGAGTACAAGCGATCGGCGTATTTTTATGGACTGTTATGGATTTGTGGAAATTACCCTAGTAGTCTATGACACTAATGGTATCGAACATCAGTACTCTACTGAGTATCTCCCGGTACTGGTGCGGCGCGGTGAACTTAACGATGCGGTGAAGGCCATGGTAAGCTATGTGTATTCCAATCAAGAATTACTATTGCTCAATGGTGAACCGAAGGCTAGAAATCCCGCAAATCTGAAAGAGAGTGGTTACCAAAGCCTCTCCGCACAGATTATTCTTGCCGAGGAGATTGCTGCCATCTATGAAAGTAGTTATGGTTATTTTAAGGCCAATAGTCGCTTCAGGATTGCCAAAGTTTCAAAAATTGATCGGTTTGAGCGCTTGCAATATGTAACACCAACGACAGTTCAGTTCATGGCAACTCATCCAGAAGAATTGCGGCAAATTAACGGAAGCTCAGGTATACGCATCGGCAACCGGGTTTATCAACCAGAGAAAACGCTCTCGCTGCAAAATGAACGCTCATATGACACCTACGAGAACCGGGTTGTGTTGGGGTTCATTCGAAAAATGATTGATTCTGTCAATGAACTGTATGTGCATTGCTATTCTTTGCTTCAGCAAATCCCCGGCAATGAGGATTATAGTGCCGAGTACATTTATTCTTCCTTTTTCATGTTTGCAGGAACCAGAAAAATGTTGGAAAATGGATTAGCTCGGTTGAAAAACCTCCGCATAAAGTTTGCTCATCTCTGGACAATGTACAGCAGTGCTTTTAGAATTCAGCCGGAAGCGATGCTAAGTGAGCCTCAGCCATCCCATATTTTGATGTCTGTTCCTCAGTATAATCGTATTTTCGCCCACATTCATAAATGGTTCTGGTTTGGTATTTATGATTTCGCCAAAGAAAGGTTTATGCTTTCATTTATCAAGATTTCTTCACTTTATGAAGGGTATCTGTTGGCAAAACTGATTTCATATTTTCAGAGCCGTGGATATGCGCTTGAAAATGTAAAAAAATGTGTGTACCCAACAAGACGTAGCTGGAAATACAAAAACACAAATTGTAATAATACATTCATTTTCAGGAACGATCATCATAAGCTAACGCTTTACTACCAGCCGGTTATTTATGACACCGACGAATGCAGCGTAAACGGAATTAGTTTGATTCGCAACAACTCCATCCCCGTTTTTACTGGAGATAACGATGATAATCGGTCTGGCGGACATTATTACTCACCTGATTACCTGATTAAGGTGGAAGATGATTCCTCTGTGCGGTACCTCATACTAGATGCAAAATTCAGCGATTTTGTATGCGTGAGACGGCATCATGTCAAGAATCTTGCATTTAAGTACCTGTTCTCCATGAGTCCTATTCGACCGACAGAATCCATTGTAGGGTTATGTTTGATTTATGGTAAGTGCGATGCCTCCGAGCAAATGCAAAGTGCATACGATAAGCGTCTACATGGTCAGCAGATAATGCCCGCAACCGAACTTCTACCTTTGATAGAAGGTGTTGCAAATGAAGGGCATTATAGCAAATTAGATGCGCTTATGAGGACGGTCATCACCTAAGGTCTACCTAAGCCCCCTTAAAGCAAAGCTGCCACGTGTCCATTCAACACTAAAAGGACACGTGGCAGCTTCGCTTTTCGGCTCTTATCTTATAATATCAAGGCATTGAATATTTCCATAGGGCGAAGAAGTCATCTATAGGGGCGCGGCCCATTTGAATCTGGGTCATCGATAATGTACAATAACTTGCGCAAATTGGAAACCGCATAAAAGAAGACATAGCTT
>CAVEQS010000002.1:0-123726 GCA_963618015.1 bacterium
CGCCCTTTTTCCCTCCTCGGGACTGCCTCTGACACTAAATGATGTTTTCACAGTATTACCTCGTTTCTTATTCGGTGAGAAGGCCCTCATCCACATAGTGGGTCTTCATATAATTGGCCCAGGCAACATACCCGGATTTTTCAAAGTGCTTGCCGTCCCCGGCGAAGGCATAATCGCTCGAAAGGAAGCCGTACTCGTCCACCAGCATGGAATAAATGTCGAGATACCAGCAGTTGTTGTCCGCGCAGAGCTGCTTGAGCGCGGAGTTAAAGGAATTGATGCGCTCCATGCTCTGCACCTCGTTGGGATCGGCGTCCACTTCCTGCGTGACGGGCGTGACGGAGATGACATAGATGTTCGCCTTTGTCTGGTGCTCACGAACATAATCGAGGAGCGTTTTATAGCTCTGCACAAAAGAGTTCACATCCGTGCCGACCTCGTTGAGGCCGAACATCAGGTAGATATCCTGATAGTAATCCGGATCGTTGAGCGTCAGCGGCGAGAGATCGAGCGTGCCGAGAACATTGTTCACAACGGCACCGGTGCCGTAAATATACAGCATGTTCGTTACGCCGGACCACATGAAGAAGCCCTCGACGAGGGAATTTCCGATCATGCAGGAGCGGTCAAAATGACTGTCGTACACCGCCTCGGCGCGTTCCGGAACGGTCGCGCCCCAGTCGGCGGGGACGATGAGATCGCCGTCGCGCTTTGCCTTGGCGCCCGAGGGCGTCGGCGTCGGCACAGCGGTCGGCTTCGGCGTCATGGATACCTCAGCGCTCGCCTCCGGCGTTGCGTCGCCCGGCTGCGGCGTGTCCGCCGGGCGGGGCGTCGCGGTCACGGGGGCGTAGCTCGGCAGGGTGTACATCGGCTTTTCGTTGCCCTTCTGTATGAGCTTCACGATGCCGAAGATCAAAAGGCCGGCAAGGACAAGCGCGATAAGCAGAAATGCCGGATGAATGCGGTTTTTGCCAATGCGCGGCAGACGGAAGGAAAAGCCTCCGCCGCCGTTATCGGACGGGGGGCGGCGCGGCGGCGTACCGCTGCCGGAGGAACGTCCTGCGGTGCCGCGCTGTGCCGGACGGCGGACGGCACCGGGACGGTAATAGTCCCCGTGCGGGCGCTGCGCTGCGCCATAGATGCGCTGCGGCGTATCTCCCTGCGGGAGGTTTCCGCCATAAAACGGATCGCTCTCCGTCTCCATCGGCTGCGGCGCGGCGTGGTAGCCGCCGGTCGCATATGGCTGGCGGTATGTGCCGTCGGTGCGGCGATAAGGCGCAGCCTGCTGCGTCGGAGCAGCAGTATAATACGGCTCGGCCTGCCTCGGCTGCGCGGTATTGCGGTAGGGATCGGCCTGCGGCTGCGACGTTCCGCCATAAGGGTCCGCCTGCGGCTGGGCGGGCACGGCGCGGCGAGTGTTCGGCGCGCCCTGCTCCAGATTGCCGCTGCGAAGAGCGTCCCACGAAATTTCCGTGAACGCCGTGCTGCGGCCGCCGTAATACGGCTCCTGCCGCCGCTGCTGTCTCTGGCGGGAATCGCTGTAGCCATTATAGTTCGCGTAGTTCTGCGCCGGGCGGCTCTGGGGCGTATACGGCACGGCGCGCTGCGCCGCTCTTCCCGTATCCGCTGCCGGGCGGGCAGCGCGGCGGTTTTCGTTTACGGTCTCGGTATATTCCGGCGCCGGGCGGCCGGAGCTCGGCGTTCGGCGCACGCTGTCGAGCGGGAGCTCGGTAAAAAGGGCGCTCTCGCGTTGGGAAGCATCCTCACGCTGCGGCGGGCGCGACGCGCCGTCTTTTCGGTAATAGCTGGATTCGCGGTTTTCCATATGGAAAAATACCTCCGCATAAGATTACAAGTTTATTATAGTGATTTATGTCTTACTATGCAAGTAAAAAAACCGTTTCGTTTTTCTTGCGCAGCGGCGCTTGGCGTGGTATAGTAATTTAGTTAAAATAGGTTTATTGTACACGCAAAAAGGAGAACCTCCATGTGGATCGCCGATAATTGGAAAGACTACGAGCTGCTCGACGCGTCAAACGGCGAGCGTCTGGAGCGCTGGGGGCAGCACATTCTCGTCCGCCCCGACCCGCAGGTCATCTGGAAAACGCCGCGCACCTCTCCCGCCTGGAAGCGTCCGGAGGGACGCTACAGCCGCAGCCACACCGGCGGCGGCTCGTGGGATAAGGGTGCTCTCCCGGCGAGCTGGGACATCCGCTACGGCTCGCTCACATTTCACGTAAAGCCCATGAACTTCAAGCACACCGGCCTCTTCCCCGAACAGGCGGCAAACTGGGACTGGATGCAGAAAAAGATCCGCGAGGCAAATCGCCCGATCAGCGTTTTGAATCTCTTCGCTTATACTGGCGGGGCAAGCGTTGCATGTCTCGCCGCGGGCGCGAGCGTCTGCCATGTGGACGCCGCGAAGGGCATGGTCGCCTGGGCGAAGGATAACGCCGCGGCATCCGGCGTTGCGGGTGCGAGCGTCCGCTGGATCGTGGACGACTGCGCGAAATTCGTTGAGCGCGAGATCCGCCGCGGGCACCGGTACGACGCCATCATCATGGACCCGCCGTCCTATGGCCGCGGGCCGGGCGGCGAGGTTTGGAAGCTGGAGGATAATCTCTGGGACTTCGTCTCGCTCTGCTCCGGCGTTCTCTCGGACGATGCGCTTTTCGTTCTCATCAATTCCTATACGACGGGGCTTGCCCCCTCGGTGCTCTCGTACATCACCGACAGCATCTTCACTGCCCGGCGCGGCGGCTCTTCGCGCGCCGAGGAGTTGGGGCTTCCCGTCACGCAAAGCGGTCTCGTGCTCCCCTGCGGGGCGAGCTGCCGCTGGGAGGCTTGAATGAATCAACCGATCATCTCTCTCGATAACGTATCTTTCCGCTATCCGGATGCCGAGCGCGATGCGCTCTCCGGCGTCAGTCTCTCGATCGAGGCGGGGTCGTTCATTGCCGTGCTCGGCCACAACGGTTCGGGCAAATCCACGCTCGCCAAGCTCCTGAACGCCATTCTCGTGCCGACGGAGGGGACGGTGTCCGTCAAGGGCATGGACACACGCGACGAGGAAAATCTCCTCAACGTGCGCCGGACAGTCGGCATGGTGTTCCAAAATCCCGATAACCAGATCGTCGCGAGCGTCGTGGAAGATGATGTGGCGTTCGCCCCTGAAAATCTCGGTGTTCCCCCGGCGGAGATCCGCCGCCGCGTAGACGAGGCTTTAAAGCGCGTCGGTATGTATGAATTTCGCAGCAACGCCCCGCACCTTCTCTCCGGCGGGCAAAAGCAGCGCGTCGCCATCGCGGGCGTGCTCGCGATGCAGCCGGAAATCCTCGTCATGGATGAGCCCACCGCCATGCTCGATCCCTCCGGCCGGCGCGAGGTGCTGCGCACGATCGCCGATCTTCGCGCCGCAACGGGCGTTACGGTCGTTCTCATCACGCACCACATGGATGAGTGCATTGATGCCGACCGGCTGCTTGTCGTATCCGATGGAAAGCTCGTGCTCGACGGCACACCGAAGGAAGTCTTTTCGCAGGTCGGGCATATGCGCTCGATCGGTCTGGACGTTCCCGCCTCAACGGAAACGCTCCACGAGCTGCGCGCCGCCGGGGCGGATGTGCCGCTTGACGCGCTCTCTGACGCGGAGGCCGCCGATGCCATTGTCCGCTGGCTCGAAGAAAAAATCCATCAGTAAAGGTTTTTCGTTATGCCCGATATCCGTCTGGCGTCCGTCCGGTGCGTGTACAGCGCCGGGACTCCGTTTGAAAAGGTTGCTCTCGACAACATTGATCTCTCTATCCCCGCCGGTCAGTACGCGGCGCTGCTCGGCCATACCGGCAGCGGCAAGAGCACGCTCATCCAGCATCTCAATGGGCTTTTGAAGCCCGCCGCGGGATGTGTTCTGCTCGGCGGAGAGGACATCCACCGCTCCAAGGAGGCGCTGCGCGCCGTCCGGTTCCGCGTCGGTCTGGTGTTCCAGTACCCGGAATACCAGCTCTTTGAAGAGACGGTTTACCGCGACATTGCGTTCGGTCCGAAAAATATGGGATTGAATGAGCAGGAAGTGGACGAGCACGTCCGCTTCGGCGCGAAGTTTGCCGGGGTAGATGAATCGCTCTTTGAAGCCTCACCGCTCGATCTCTCCGGCGGGCAGAAGCGCCGGATCGCGATTGCCGGCGTGATGGCCATGAAGCCGGAGGTCCTCGTGCTTGATGAGCCGATGGCGGGGCTCGATCCCGCCGGATGCCGCGAAATACTCGCAAACATCGCCGAGTACCGCCGCTCCACGGGGAGCACCGTTGTGCTCGTCACGCACGACATGGACGTCGCCGCGGAAAACGCCGAGCGGCTCATCGTCATGCGGCGCGGCAAGATCGCGCTTGACGGCGCGCCGGAGGAAATATTCACCCACGCCGCGGAGCTGCGCGATATGGGCCTCGGCATTCCGGGCGCGGCCTCTCTTGCAGAGGAACTGCGCGTACGAGGCGTTGATGTGCCGCAGGGCATCTATACTCCGCAGGCTCTTGCCTCCGCTCTGCTCGCACGAAAGGAGGCCGGCACATGCTGAAGGACATTACGCTCGGCCAGTACTTCCCCGGCAATACCGTCGTGCACCGGCTCGACCCGCGCACGAAGCTTATCGCCGTGGTGCTCTATATTGCCGCGCTCTTCACCGCCAACAACTGGAGCGCTACTGCGCTCGTGCTGCTCACGCTTGTATTCTGCGTGGCGCTCTCGCACATCCGCCCGAAAGCGCTCTTCAAAGGGCTGAAGCCGCTCATCGTGATCGTGATCTTAACGGCGGTACTCAATCTCTTTTACTCGGACGGCAACGTGATCTGCTCGTTCTGGGTGCTGCGCATCACCGATAACGGCATCCGCCGCGCGATTTTGATGGTGCTTCGCATTATTCTGCTCGTGTGCGGAACGTTTCTTCTGACGTATACCACCTCTCCCCTGCAGCTCACCGACGGGCTGGAGCAGCTTTTGAGCCCGCTCAAAAAGCTGCATTTCCCGGTACATGAGCTTTCGATGATGATGAGCATTGCGCTGCGTTTTATTCCGACGCTCATTGAGGAGACCGACAAGATCATGTCCGCACAGAAGGCGCGCGGCGCGGATTTCGACAGCGGCAGCCTTGTCCGCCGCGCGAAGGCGCTGCTGCCGATCCTTGTGCCGCTCTTTGTCAGCGCGTTCCGCCGCGCCGACGAGCTTGCCACCGCGATGGAGTGCCGCTGCTACAACGGCGGCGAGGGACGCACCCGCATGAAGGTGCTGCGCATGGGACGAAACGACTATCTGGCTCTCGCCTTCTGGGCAGTGATCCTGGCCGGGTCGATCGTCCTGACGAGGTACGGCATTTGAGAAACATTGCGCTCAAACTCCGATACGATGGCTCCGCCTACCACGGCTGGCAGCGGCAGGCCGATCTCCCCACGGTGCAGCAGACCGTGGAGGACGCCATTGCGAAAATTCTTGGCACAAGCGTCCATGTAACAGGCTGCGGCCGCACGGACGCGGGTGTACACGCTCTGCGCTACTGCGCAAATTTTCGTTCCGACTGCACGATCCCGATCGAAAAGGTCCCGCTCGCGCTCAACGCCCGGCTTCCCGGCGATATCGCCGTGACAGATGCCTGCGAGGTGGACGAGGACTTCAACGCTATCGGCTCGTGCATCCAGAAGGAATACATCTATAAGATCCTGAATAGCCGCATCCCCGATCCGTTTCTCGATAAGCGCGTGTGCTTTTATCCGTCCCGGCTCGATATTGAGCAGATGCGCGCCGCGGCAAAGGCCTTTGAAGGAACACACGATTTTGCCGCCGTGCGGAGCGTCGGCACCGAAACGAAAACGACCGTCCGCACCGTGTACTGGTGCGACGCCGAGCGCGAAGGCGATCTTATCACCGTGCGCGTATGCGCCAACGGCTTTTTGTACAACATGGTCCGCGCCATGGTGGGCACAATGGTGTACGCAAGCTACGGGAAGCTGCGAGCCGGGGACATCCCCGCACTGCTGGAAACACGCGACCGCCGTCTCACCGGCCCGACAATGCCGCCGCAGGGGCTTTATATGCACCGCGTGTGGTACGACGGCCCCGCCGGGGAAATGATGGCAGACATTTGACCCCCATTGACGCTTGATTTTTCGGAGGTTTTGATGCATTCTAATAGGTATACCGCCGCGCCGGAACGAAAGCACCGGAGCTTTACGCGCGTGCTCGCCGCCTCGGCCGCGATGCTGTGCATTGCAGCGCTCCTGCTCGTGCTGAGCATTGTCCAGTCGCGTACGGCGGCCGCCGTACGAAATCGCGACGGTTTTCAGCTCCGAAGCGGAGACGATATCTTTTATGCTGCCGCCGGAAACGGGCTTGCCGCCGCCACAACGACCGGCGCGCAGCTCTTCACCGCAAGCGGAAAATGCGCCGCGAGCGCCGACTTTGCGATGACAGAGCCCATGTGTTCCGGAAGCACGCAGCTCGCGGTGTTCTGGGACGCCGGACAAAACGGCATCCACGCGCTGTATCCGGACGGCTCTGCCGCCGAATGTGCGACCGAGGGCGGCGTATACTTTGCCGACGTGAACGAAACCGGCCTCATTACCGTCCTAACCGATAAGGACGGATATCGCGGAAGTGTTGTCGTATACGACACCGATCTCACGCCGCTCTTCCGCTGGGATGCCTCCAGCGTCACGCCCGTCTCCGCACGGACGACCGGAAAGGGCCTCCTTTGCGTGAACGGCGCCGGGGAGGACGGCGGGTATCTCCGCTTCTTCCGCATCGATCGGGAGGAGATGCAGGCCGAGTTTTTCACCCCTGGCGAGCTGATCGTAGATTTTGGCTTCCTCTCCAACGGCTCCATCGCCGCGGTAACGGAATCGTCGCTGCGCTTTCTCTCCGCAGGCGGCGAGCTGCTCTCCGAGCACCGGCTCGGGAACGCGCATCTCTCCGCCTTTTCCCTGAGCGGAGACTTTGCCGCCGTTGCGGCGGCAAGCGGGCTCCATGGCGGCGAGACCGTGATCACGACCCTCTCCCCCTCCGGCGAGCCGCTGGGGAGCTACACCGCGTCGCTGGACGCCGCGGCCATATCCGTTTGCGGCAGCCAGCTTCTCGTCCTCTTCACCGGAGAGGAGTCCACGCTCTTTTCCTCCGCGCTGGAGGAGATCGTATCCTATCAGCCGCCGGAGGATGTCCGGCAGGCGTTCCTCTGCTCGGACAGCCGCGCACTTTTCGCCGGCGCGTCCGGGGTTGTCCAAATCGATTTCAACCGGTAATTTTTACCGATCCCGCCCGAAAAAAGGAGGCTTTGCATGAAAGCGGTACTGAGTCTTTTGTTTTTGTCCATACTCATTTTCTGCATCTGGTCCGGCTATAAGAAGGGACTCGTCATGGGCATTTTCAGCCTGATCGCGTTTGTCGTTTCGGTGTACGGCGCGAATCTTCTCTCCCAGACCTATTCCGGGGAAGTCATCGACGCGCTGCGCCCGTTTGCCAGCGGCTTTGTGGAGGTCAACGTCGTTGACAAGACTGTCCGCCCCGCCATGGGGATCGACAGCACCAACCTTTCGGTCAAGGACTATTTTACGCAGAATCCCGGACGCGAAACGGAGTTCTGCACGCTCACCTACAACGGCATGGGCATTTACGAATCCACCAGCGAACAGATGGCGGACGAAGCCGTCGCTTACGCGAAGGAGCATGATGTGGAGCTCATTGACGCGGTTGTAGAAGTGCTCTGCCTGCGCATATCCTATGTCGGCGGGTTTATTCTCGCGTTCGTTATGATTCTGATCCTCCTTACGGTGATCGGGAACATTCCCAATATCAGCTTCCAGATACCGAACCACGAACTGCTCAACGATATCGGCGGCGCGGTGACCGGCCTATTGCAGGGTCTGGCATTCTGCCTCATCATCGGCTGGGCGCTGCGATTTATCGGTCTTCTCGTCTCGCAGGAGACGCTTTCCAACACCTTCCTCGTCTCCTGGTTTATGGATCGCACGATCTTCGTACACCTTCTCGGAATTTGAGGCGCACCGCCTTTTTATCCTATCTCACAGAATACAGGAGAACATCTATGCAACCTACTCTCTGCGCCCGCTGCCACAAGAACATGGCGGTGGTGTTCATCAACCGCATCGAAAACGGCCAGTCCCACCAGGAGGGACTGTGTCTCAAGTGCGCCCGTGAGCTGCACATCAAGCCCATCGACGATATCATTTCCAAAATGGGCATCAACGATGAAGAGCTCGACGGCCTTTCCTCTGAAATGATGGAAGCCATGCAGAATCTCTCCGGCAACGGGGACGATCTCATGAGCATTGAAAATGACGACGACAGCTCGGACGATGACGGGAAAACTGCCACGTTCCCGTTCCTCAACCGGCTTTTCGGCGCGCAGAACGCCGCCAACGCCGAAAACCGCGATAACGGGACCGAAACCGAACGTCCCCGGGGTGCCAAGGAATCCGGCGAGCGCAAACCGAAGCGCAAGTTTCTGGATAACTACTGCATCTCGCTCACCGACCGCGCCCGTGCGGGCAAGCTTGACCGCATGATCGGCCGGAGCGAGGAGCTGGAGCGTGTCATTCAGATCCTCAACCGCCGTCAGAAGAACAACCCCTGCCTCATCGGTGAGCCGGGCGTCGGCAAGACGGCCATTGCCGAAGGTCTCGCACAGCGCATCGCCTCCGGCGACGTGCCGGCCAAGCTGCGCGATAAGCAGGTTTTCCTTCTCGATCTCACCTCTCTCGTCGCAGGAACGCAGTTCCGCGGCCAATTTGAGTCGCGCATGAAGGGGCTCATTGAGGAGATTCGCCGCGAGGGCAACATCATTCTCGTCATCGATGAGGTGCACAATCTTGTCGGCGCGGGTGATGCCGAGGGCAGCATGAATGCTGCGAACATTCTCAAGCCCGCGCTCTCCCGCGGCGAGATTCAGGTCATCGGCGCGACGACGTTCAACGAATACCGCAAGCACATCGAAAAGGACGCCGCGCTTGAGCGCCGCTTCCAGCCCGTGACCGTGGCCGAGCCCTCGCTCGACGACAGCGTGGAGATTCTCAAGGGCATCCGCAAGTATTACGAGGACTTCCACGGCGTGAAGATCTCCGACGAGATGTGCCGCATGGCCGTCACACTCTCCGAGCGCTATATCACCGACCGATTCCTCCCCGACAAGGCCATCGACCTCATCGACGAAGCCTGCTCCGACGTGAATCTTCATAACAAGGACATCGAACGCAGCGCCGAGATCAAAAAGGAATGCGCCGATCTCGATAAGGAGCGTGAGCTTCTACTCAGCGGTACGGCGGGCGACGGCGACTTTGAAAAGCTCGCCGAGCTTCGCAGCCGCGATCTCCAGCTCAAGGATGAGCTCGCGCAAATCGAAGCCAAGGGCATGCCGGAGCTCACTGCCGACAATCTTGCCCACATCATTGAGCTCTGGACGAAGATCCCCGCCTCGAACATCCGCGCCGACGAGTTTGAACGCCTCTCCGGTCTTGCCGGACGGCTCAAGGCGCACATTGTCGGTCAGGACGAGGCCGTGAACGCCGTTTGCGCCGCCATCAAGCGCAGCCGCGCAGGACTGCAGTCCAAGCGCAAGCCCGTGAGCTTTATTTTCGTCGGCTCCACCGGCGTCGGCAAGACCGAGCTCGTCAAGCGCCTCGCCGCCGATCTCTTCAACTCCCCCGAATCGCTCATCCGGCTCGACATGTCCGAGTTCATGGAAAAATTCAGCGTTTCGCGCATCATCGGCTCGCCTCCGGGCTACGTCGGCTACGACGAGGCCGGACAGCTCACTGAGAAGATCCGCCGCAAGCCCTACAGCGTCGTGCTCTTCGACGAGATCGAAAAGGCCCACCCGGATGTGATGAACATCCTCCTTCAGATTCTCGACGACGGGCGCATTACGGACGCCCAGGGGCGCACGGTGAATTTCGAGAACACCGTGATCGTCATGACGACGAACGCGGGCAGCGATAAGCGCACCGGCAGCGTTGGCTTCAACATGAGCGCCGATGAGCAGGGCAAGGAAAAGGCCGTCAAGGCGCTCAATGACTTCCTCCGCCCCGAGTTTATCAACCGCGTGGACGAGATCATCTATTTCCACCGTCTGACAGAGGAAAATATCCGCGCCATCGCCTCGCTCATGCTCGAAGATCTCCGCACCGCCATGGCCGAGCGCGGCACGGCCCTCACCTGGGACGAGAGCGTTATCGCCTATCTCGCCGAGAAGGGCTACAGCGCAACGTACGGTGCCCGCAATCTTCAGCGTCTCATCCAAAAGGACATCGAGGACGCCATCGCCACCGAGATCATCGACAACCGAAAAGCCGCCGCGAGTGCCGTTTCGCTTACCGTCAGTGACGGGAAAATCACCGTTTACGCGCTATAATCCACCGAAAAACGACCGCAGAGCTTTCCTTCTCTGCGGTCGTTTTCAGAAAGCGGGCGATCCATACGAAAAAGCACTCTCTTCACCGTGCCTGGTACATGCTTGCCGGCTGCTGTCTTTTGCAGGGCGGGAGCATGGGGCTCATCAATAACTGCCGGGGCATATTCATCTCCCCCGTTACGGCGGAGCTGGGCTTTTCCATGAGCTCGTTCACGCTTTATATGTTCGTTTCGGCGGTTTGCGGCTGCTTTGTGCTGCCGTTCGTTTCGCGCATATTCGCGCGCGTGGATTCACGTCTCCTGCTTGGCGGCGCTTCCCTGCTCTTTTCCGCCTCCGTGTTTTCGATGGGCTTTGCGCGCAGCGTCGCCTTTTTTCAGATTGCGGGCATCGTGCAGGGCGTCTCGGGCGCATTTTTGATGTTCTATCCCGCGCCGTTCATTCTCGGGAGCTGGTTTCACAAGCGGACGGGGCTGGCCGTGGGCGTGTGCTCGTCGTTTTCCGGTGTGGTCGGGATCATTTTCAACCCGCTTGGCAGCGCCGTGATCGAGCGCTTCGGCTGGCAGGGCGGCTATTTTTTCTTCGGTATTGCCGCGTTTTTGATGCTCGTTCCGGTGTCGGTGTTTCTGCTCCGCCTCTCCCCGGCGGACGCAGGACTCACGCCGTACGGCGCGGAGAGCACTTCGTCCGGCACGGAGCGCGCCGCGCCTGCAGGCGGCGTTCCGGCGGGTACTGCCAAGCGCAGCGTATATTTCTGGATAATCGTCACCGGCACAATGCTCATCAGCATGACCGGCGCTTTCAATTCGCATCTGAGCCCCATGGGTGTAAATTATGGCTACGGCGCGAGCATCGGCGCACTGCTCGTCTCCTGCTCCATGGCGGGGAATGTGCTGAGCAAGAACATTCTCGGCGTTATCTTCGACCGGAGAGGGCTTTCCCGTGCGCTGACGTTCGGTCTTGGTGCTTCGGCGCTCGGCTCGGCGCTGCTGCTGATCGACTCCGTACCGCTGCGGCTGCTCGGCGCGCTGCTCTATGGCTGCTCGATGGGGACATGCAACGTGATGTCCCCTCTCGTTATCAAAGACGTGTTCGGCCTTCGCGGCTATGGCGAGCTTCTCTCCTACAATACGCTCTTTCTCACGTTCGGCAATTCGCTCTCGCTGCTGCTCGGCGGCGTGATGGTCGATGCGTTCGGGCCGCGGCGCGGCTATTTTCTGAGCTTTCTCGCCGTGCTCTGTGTGCTCGCTCTGCTCGCTGGGATCTACACCGTCGCCATCCGCGGCGGACGGCGGCTCCGGAAAACCTGCGACGCTGCCGAAACCGCCGTGCAGCCGTCTTCCTTTGCGCAAAAGCCTTCGCGCCAGTCGAAAGACTGGCGCGGAGGCTTTTTTAATCGGCGCGGTAATGCGCGCCGAGGCTTTCCTTTCGATCGAGCGCCGCACGGGTGACGCACTCCGCCGTAAGGCAGAGATCGCGCAGCTCCACCCACTCCGCGAGGCTTGCCGGACGGCGGCGCGCCATGGTGGCCTGAATCTCTTCGATCTTTCCGAGTGCCTCACGCATACCCGCCTCGGTGCGGACGACGGAGACACCCTTCCACACGGTATTGCGCAGCTCGTCCCGGAGATCACGCAGAGAGTCATACCCCAGCGCCGGATAGTCCCGAAGTCTCCGCTCGACACTCTCTTCCGTTTCAGGCTCGCACGTATCCGCCGCGGCATATTTTGCAGCGTTCTCCCCGGCCAGAAAGCCGAAGAGCACCGTTTCGCTCAGCGCGCTCCCGGCAAGACGGTTGGCGCCGTGCAGCCCGCCGGTGACTTCGCCGCAGGCATAGAGCCCCGCTACGTCCGTAGAACAGTCCGTGCGCAGCGGCACGCCCCCCATGAAGAAATGTGCCACCGGACGGATAAGCAGCGGCTTATCCGGGTAATCGCGCGCCATGCGTGCGATGTTCGGGCATTCGCGCTCAAGATATGCCTTATCGCAGCCGGAAAGGTCGAGATGCACTTCCTTTTCGGCAAACTCGGCACGGGCGACAACGTCACGGTTTTCGAGTTCTTTCTTCGGATACCGTGCACAGTCCATAAACCGCTCGCCCTTTTCGTTGCGGAGCACCGCGCCGTGGTCGAAAAGATCCGGGAAAATGTCCGCCCGTTTGGGCGAATAGATACGGTAAGGATAAAACTGCACAAACTCCATGCCGCGCAGCGGCAGGCCGCAGCGCGCGGCCATAGCGTAGCCGTCGCCGGTGAGATCGCGCGTGTTGCTCGTCGCGGCATACACGTTGCCCGCACCGCCGCAGCAGAGGATGACCGTTTTGGCCGGGTATACACGCACTTCCCCGCCGCAGAGCGCCAGAACGCCCTGCGCGCGGCCGTTTTCGGTGAGAATATCGCAGACGGTCACGCCGTCCTCCACGGTGATATTGGGATGCTCGTTCAGCTTCTCCCGCACGGCCTTTGTGAGAATGCGGCCCTGCTTGGGCGAGCAGCAGACGAGATACGGATATTCCCCGCCGTTTTCCGGAAGCGTCCGGTATTCGAGCGGCAGGCCGAGAGCGCGCAGCCGCTCCATGGCCGCGGCGGCGTGATCGACAAAGAACGCCGCGATCTCCGCGTCCTGCTGTCCCGCGCCGGAGGCAAGGAAGCGGCGGCGGTAATCCTCGCGCAGGCCGGGCGCGTCCGGCGCAAACCGGTGCACCGACATGGCCACCACCGAGTTGCCGGAGCCGCCAGTTTTGCTCTTGCAGAGGATCGTCACTCTCGCGCCATTTTCCGCCGCTGCGATGGCGGAATACATACCGGCCAGTCCACCGCCGATCACCAGAACTTCCGAGACGGGCTGCATTACAAATGTTTTCATGGGGATCACTCCTTTGGTTACTCCAAATATACCACATTTGATCCGAAAAGACAAACCCCATACCTTGCGGTACGGGGCTTGCTTTTCGGGGGCAGATGATGTTTTTTAATCGGAATTATTCGGCCTTGCCGGTGGCGTTCTTGTTCCAAGACTTGTCGAGAGCCTTGCTGAGACCCCAGTACAGGAAGAACGCGACGACCATGCTGACGACCGCAGGGATGAAGAAGTTGTGGTTGACGCAGATCTGGCCGATGACGGTGGCGATGATCCAGGAGACGATGCCGACCCAGTTGATAGCCTGGTTCTCCTTGGAGTTCTTCACGCACCACTGCTCCGCGATCATCATAGCCGGGATGGGCGGCAGGAGAACCGACAGAGCCTTGACGATGGGCAGAAGGTACTTCACAGCGCCGGCAGACGCGAAGATGGCAGCGGCGGCAGCCACGATGATGGCGAGCACAGAGTGCTTGATCTTGCCTTCGACCTTCGTGTCAACGAAGACGTTCTGCAGAGCGAGGGACGCGGAGTAGATGTTGTTGTCCTGCGTCGTCCAAACACAGAAGATGGCGCAGACGAACACCAGAATGCCGAGGCCGAGGGCCGCGGTAGCGGCGACGAAGCTGGCATTGCCGGTGGCCTGCGCGGTCATGGCGCCGACGAGCTCGATCATGGCAAGGCCAATGTACACGGCGATGGGGGCCGAAATAGCAACGTGCTTGCCGTTCTTCGCATAGCGGGTGACGTCCGGCGTGACGATGCAGCCGAAGATCCACGCGCCGACGATCGAGGTGGAGCCGGTAGCGAAGGTGAGCTGCGTCGTGCTGGGAACATAATGCACAACGGTGTCGAAGCCAGCCTTATTGCCGATGGCAATGAAGGACGCGATGGCCAGGATGACGGCGGCGGGAGCGCCGAGCCAGCTGACGATCTCCAGGCCCTTCACGCCGCGGATGGCGGACTGAGCCCAAAGGGCAACGACGATGATCGCGGTGGCCCACATGGGCAGCGGCCACCACTTGAAGTTAGCGAGAACCATGTCCGCGAAGGTGTTCGCGTTCACAGCGATCCAGTTAACGGCGGACAGAGCGATCAGCACGGACATGATGGCCGAGCTGCGCTTGCCGAGGAAGTTGCGGGCGAGGACCAGCGTGGTCTTGCCGCTCTTCGCGCCGATGATGCCGAGCATGACGGCGACGAAAGCAAGAATACCGTTGCCAACGACGATGGACCAGACCGTACCGCTGAAGGACATCTGGGAGCCGACCGTAGCGCCGGTAACAAAGTTCGAAAGAGAGATGCAGTAGCCAAGAAGAATAACAAGGATGGTGCCGAGCGATTTACGCTTGTCCATGGGGACGCTGCCAAACGCATATTCGATCTCGGAACCGCCCTTTTCCGCAGCTTTCTTTTCGGGCTCTTTGGACATGAAAAAAACTCCTCTCGTTCTTTTTACGAAATGCGCGCCTCCGAATGACACATTTCGTTCACATTTCCGGATTATAGCACTTTCCATACCAAATACAATCCCTATTCAATGTCAAAAACCAAAAATCGTCATAATATCCATATAATTATTAACAAGTATTTGACACCCATTTTATTGGATGGTATAATTTTTTATTGGATGATATAAATTTTTGAGTGAATTTTCATTCGGTTATATGTTTTGTAAATGTAAACATCAAGCATGAGAGGTAAATGATATGAGCAAACCCGACCATATCCACCGCGCCTGGTGGATGCTGATCGGCTGTTGTCTGCTGCAGGGCGGCTCGCTCGGCATCATCCATAACTGCCGGGGCATTTTCTATGATCCCGTGATCGAAGATCTCGGCTTCGGCATGGGCGCTTTTTCCTTTTATATTCTCTTTTTCGGCGTGTGCTCGTGCTTTGTGCTGCCGTTCGTGGGGAAGCTCTTCCGCAACGTCGATTCCCGCATTCTGCTCGGCGGCGCGTCGCTCGTTTTTTCCGGTACCGTGTTCGTGATGGGCTTTTTCCATACATTGCCCGCATTCTACATTGCCGGAGCCATTCAAGGCTTTGCGAGCGCGTTTCTCATGTTCTTCCCCGCGCCATACATTCTCGGCAACTGGTTTCATAAAAAGCGCGGGCTTGCCGTCGGTCTTTCGGCAGCCGTTGCGGGGCTGGCCGGTGTGCTCGGCAACCCGCTCGGCAACGCAATCATCCGCGCCTTCGGCTGGCGGATGGGCTTTTTCTCGTTTGGCCTGATCTCGCTTGTGATGATGTTCCCGGTTTCGGTCTTCCTGCTGCGCCGCTCACCGGAGGACGTCGGCTGCCGCCCCTACGGCGCGGAGGATGACGACGCGCTCACCGGGGAGAGCTGCCCGCTCGACGGTGTTCCGGCCAAGCGCGCCAAGCGGGAGAGCGTTTTCTGGCTTTTGATACTCGCCGGGCTGCTCGCGGCCTTTACCTGTGCCTACTATGCGCATCTCAGCCCGCTCGGCATATACTTTGGCTACGGCTCCGTTTTCGGCGCGCTGATGGTATCCTGCTCCATGGCAGGAAACGTTGTGAGCAAGCTGCTGCTCGGCCAGCTTTACGACCGGTTTGGGCTGCGCACCGCGCTCGCCGCCGGTACCGCGGCTGTTGTGGCGGGCTTTTTGCTGCTGCTTGTGGATTCGCTCCCGGTGCGTATCGTTGGGTCGTTCCTTTACGGCTTCTCCATGGCGATGAGCGCCATTATGATCGCCATCACCATCCGCGATGTATACGGCAGCCGGGACTACGGCGATCTTCTCTCCTACAGTTCCATGGCGTCTACGCTGGGAACCTCGGTCAACATTGCCATCATAGGCTATATGGTAGACGGCTTTGGCCGGCAGCGCGGATACATCATCAGTTTGTGGTACGGCCTCGCGCTGACGCTTGCCATGGGCGTACTGCTCGTCGTATCCATCCGCGGCGGACAGAAAATTGCCGCGGAATATAAGACCGGCGCTGTTGCCGGGGAAAACGCAAAACATTAAAGAAGGGCTGGAATTTCCTTTGAAGCACGATTCACTCCATCAGCAGGCGATCCGGGAGATCACGGAACGCCTCATTTCCACCGGAAGCATGGACGGCACGCTGGAAAACTGTCCCGGCATGAAGGAGCGCGTCACGCGCCTGATCGGACTTCTGCGCAGCGCCATGTATCCGCATATCTTCGGTGCATCCTCCCGGCGCGGCAGCGCTGCCTCCGCCATTGCGGTGAGCTACAATCTGCAAAGTGCCGCGGAGCTTCTTGAACAGATCCTCACGACGCTCCAGCCGGAGCTTTCGGAGGACGAGACCGACGCGATCATCCTTCGTTTCCTGGAACAGATACCGGAGATCAAAGCCTGTCTCGAGACCGATATTCAGGCCGCCTACGACGGAGACCCCGCCGCAATGAGCCGCGAAGAGATCATGCTCGCCTATCCCGCGTTTGAGGCTATCAGCATATACCGCATGGCGCACCGGCTGTACAAAATGGGTATCCCCATGCTGCCGCGCATGATGACCGAGTACGCCCACCAACTCACCGGCATCGATATCCACCCGGGCGCAACGATCGGCAACTATTTCTTCATCGACCACGGCACCGGCGTTGTCATCGGCGAAACGACGACCATCGGCGAGCACGTGAAGCTCTATCAGGGCGTCACGCTCGGCGCGAAGAGCTTTGAGCTGGACGAGAACGGCAACCCCGTCAAGGGCATCAAGCGTCACCCGGATATCGGAAACCACGTCATCGTGTACGCCGGGGCGACGATCCTCGGCGGCATGACCCGCATCGGCGATAACTGCGTGATCGGCGGCAACGTGTGGCTCACGCACTCCATCGAGCCCGGGCGCACTGTGCTCGCCGCGGAAGAGCGCGGGACGAAGATCATATAGCTTTCTATAGACGAAAAAAATCCCTCTCCGGCCGGAGAGGGATTTTTCTGTTATTTCTGTACTTCGGGAATGGCGTGATAGCGTTCGAGTTCCTTTTTATATTCCTCCGTCTTGTCAAAGCCGCAGCCATACATCTCCGGGCAGAAGCCGCGGTAAACGCACTCACGCACCATGCAGGAGGCGAGCTCGGGTTCGATCTTCGCGACCTCGTCCTTCACGAGCTGCCACGCCTGCCGCGTCTCGGGGCTTGCGCCGGAGCAGAGACGCTTGCGGCTGATCGTGATGAGCGCCTGTGCATCCGCCTGGCACTGGTGGAGCACCGGAGCATTCTGCGGCCGCTCGGTGCGGTCTACGCCGGTGCGGTCGGAGCGCTGGGTGCTGACAAAGTGTTCAATGCCCACCTTGTGGCGGACAATGTGAACGCTGACCCAATACGGCAGGTCGCTCCACTTCCACGAAAACTGCATCAGCCGGATCGGCGAATGCTCGGCAAGCAGAATTCTCTTTTTCCACGCCGCCGTGGGGTACACGCCCTTTTCCTTGCCAACGGTGTTCATGGCGGCGTTTTTTACGTCCTGCCAGTTATCCTCGTGCCGAAACCATGCGATCTGCATACTTATTTCTCCTTTTTCTCTCGGTTTGCCGAAGCCAGCGCTGCGATCTGCGGGTACTTATCCAGAATGCGCCCGTAATTCTCGCGCCGGTGCGGGATCAGGCACGCGCTGCAATCCTTGAAGCCGGATGCCAGATACGTAAAATTACCGCCGCACTTGTCGCCGAGAGCATACAGAGGACAGTAGCAGAAAAGACAGCTGAAATCCTCCGGTTTATCCGTTTTATGGCAGGGGAAATATTCGCAGTTCCGGTTCTGAAAAAACGAGTACCCCTTCCCTTCCCATTCCGGCTTGATCGCCATATCGCATCACCTCTCCCGACAGAATAGCACAAAAACCGCCGCGCGTCTACCCAGATAAATTTTCGCTGGTTCTTTTCATGAGATTCTTCTTGTGCTAAAATAGAAAAGATTTTTGTCTAAGAGGAGTATTTTATGGAACGACACGCGAAAACAAAACGCTTTCTTCTTCGTCTGCTGATCTTCTGCGCGGGGCTGGTGGTGCTATCGCTCGGCATTGACCTGAACACCAAAACGCAGCTCGGCATTTCACCGATCAATTCCGTGCCGTTCAACGTTCACAAGATGACCGGACTTCCGCTCTGGGTGTGTGTTTATGCCTTTTATCTGCTGTTCATCCTGCTGCAATGGGTGCTGCTGCGAAAGGATTTTCACCCAATCCAGTTCTTACAAATCGGCACAAGCTTTGTAAACAGCATCCTGATCCAGTTTTTCGATGACCGCATCCCGCTTCTGACAACACCCGTCAGCCAGTATCTCGTGCTTATTCTGGCCGTTGTTCTCACCGCCATCGGGAGCGCCGTGACCGCCGGCATGCATCTCACACCGAATCCCGGCGAGGGTGCCGCCGCCGCGATCGGCACGGCACTGAAAAAGGATTTCGCGCTGGGAAAAAACGTTCTCGATCTCGGGTGCGTGGTGCTCTCTGTTGCCCTCACACTCGTCTTTGCCCGGAAAGTCATGAACATCGGCATCGGCACGGTCGTGTCCATGCTCTTCACAGGGCGCGTTGTGAAGCTCTTCTCCGGCACTGTCGCGAAGATTTACGAAAAGGTCTCCTGAATCTATAAAAAACGCCAAAGGATCATTCCTTTGGCGTTTTTTTGTGTGTATAACGAGCTTTTACACCATATGACAGCTGCCGCAGTTTTCGCAGTCGGGGAACTGGGAGTGGTCGTAGGGGATGTTGTTCTTGTCATAGTAATCCTTAACAGCGGTCTTGATGGCCTCCTCCGCCAGCACGCTGCAATGCAGCTTGTGCGCGGGCAGTCCGTCGAGCGCTTCCACGACCTCCTTGTTCGACACGGCAAGCGCTTCCTCGATCGTCTTGCCCTTGATCATCTCGGTGGCCATAGAGCTCGAGGCGATGGCGCTGCCGCAGCCGAACGTTTCAAACTTCACATCCTCGATGACGTTGTCCTTGATTTTCAGATACATCTTCATGATATCGCCGCATTTGGCGTTGCCTACCTCGCCGACACCGTCCGCATCGGGGATCTCACCGACATTGCGGGGATTTTTGAAATGATCCATTACCTTATCGCTGTAAAGAGCCATGATGCTTGCCTCCTTTTATCTCAAAGCATGAACTGTTTTTTGCCGGACGTAAGGTCTTTCCAAACCGGGGACATGTTGCGGAGATATTCCACAACACGCGGGATCTCGCGCAGCATGTGATCGACCTGCTCTTCCGTGTTCTCCTCGCAGAGCGTGAGACGCAGCGAGCCGTGCGCGACCTCATGCGGGCGGCCGATGGCGAGCAGAACGTGGCTCGGATCGAGCGACCCGGACGTGCACGCGCTGCCGGAGGAGGCGCAGATGCCCGCCTCGTCGAGCAGGAGAAGAAGGCTCTCGCCCTCAATGCCCTCAAAGCAGAAATTCACGTTACCGGGGAGACGCTTCGTCTCGTCGCCGTTGAGCGCCGCATGCGGGATCGTCTTGAGTCCCGCGATGAGCTTATCGCGCAGAGCGCTGACATACGCTGCGTTCTTGTCGAGATTTTCGCACGCCTCGGAGAGGGCCGCTGCCATAGCAGCGATACCGCCGATGTTCTCCGTGCCGGCACGCTTGCCGCGCTCCTGCGCGCCGCCCTCGATCACGTTCACCAGAGGGATGCCCCGGCGGGCATACAGCGCGCCGACGCCCTTCGGGCCGTGGAACTTGTGCGCGGAAATGGAGAGCATATCGATGTTCTGCGCCTTCACGTCAATGGCGACGTGCCCCGCCGCCTGCACGGCATCCGTGTGGAAGATGACGCCCTTTTCATGGCAGACCGCGCCGATCTCCGCGATGGGCTGGATCGTGCCGATCTCGTTGTTGGCGTACATGATCGTCACGAGGCAGGTGTCCTCGCGGATCGCGTCGCGCACCTGCTCGGGCGTGACGATGCCGTTTTCGTGGACGTCCAGCAGTGTGACCTCGTAGCCGTACTTTTCGAGCTTTTTGAGCGTATGCAGCACGGCGTGATGCTCAAACGCCGTGGAGATGATGTGCTTCTTTCCCTTCTTCGCGCCGATGGCCGCCGCGGAGAGGATGGCCTGATTGTCCGCCTCGCTGCCGCCGGAGGTGAAGGTGATCTCGCGCGCCTCGGCGCCCAGACATCTGGCGACCGTTTCACGTGCCGCGGCGAGCGCTTCCGCCGACTTCTGGCCAAATTCATAGAGGCTCGAAGCGTTGCCGTACCAGGTGTCCAGATACGGCAGCATCGCGTCAATGGCCGTTTTGCTCATCTTCGTGGTCGCCGCGTTATCCGCATATACAAACATGGAAAAAGCTCCTTTCAAAACCCTACTGTTTTTGTATGTTTACAATGTAGCATCATAAACATATATTGTCAATAGGTTTTTTCTCGGGAGCTTTTTCGCGCCGGGTTATTCCCCGGAATCGGGCGATTTTGCGGCAATATTGCCGTTTACGAGGTCGGCAAGCGTGACGCTGTCGAGATAATCGTTCATCACGCGATCCAGCTCTTTCCAGAGCGGCAGCGTGAGACAGTTGTCGGCGTTCGGGCATTCCGCATCGCCGGATTTTACGCAAGACACCGGCGCGAGCGAGCCCTCCGCGGCGCGGAGTATGTCGCCGACAACATATTCCTCCGGACGGCGGGCGAGCCGGTAGCCGCCGCCGCGGCCGCGCTGCGTCAGCAGAAATCCGCTGCGGCTGAGCGCCGCGACGATGCCTTCCAAATATTTTTCGGATATATTCTGGCGCTGGGCAATGTCCATCAGCACAACATACTCTTCCCCGCCGCTGCGGGCAAGATCACCCATCACGCGAAGCGCGTAGCGCCCCTTGGTCGAGATCAGCATGGGTTTTCCCTCCTGGTTGGATTCTTCTATAAACATACTATATCACAATGTTTTAAATTGTACAACCGCTATCATGACGCTATTATCTTGACAAACCCTGTCGAATCGGGTAAAAAGAGAAAAGATTTTGTGTAAGAAGGTCAAAAACATGAAATACATCCGTCAATTCGGCATCATTTTGCTCGTGTCGTTCCTCGGCGAGCTGCTGCATTATCTTCTGCCGCTGCCTGTCCCGGCGAGCATTTACGGGATCGTCCTGCTCTTCACGGCGCTGGAAACGCGGCTTTTAAAGGTGGACGCCATCCGCGAAACGAGCGCATTTCTGCTGGAGATCATGCCGATGCTGTTTGTACCAGCCGGCGTGGGACTGCTGGAAAAGTGGGACGTGCTGTGTCCCGTGTGGCTGCCGTTTGTTGCGATCGTTGTAGTATCGACGTTCACGGTGCTCGCCGCCGCCGGACGCACAACGCAGCGCGTGATGCGTCTGCGCCAGAAAAGGGGGTCGAGAGACGATGCGTGAGCTGATCGAAACCTCCGCCCTTCTCGGCGTTGTCATCACCATCGGCTCGTTCGAGCTGGGGCGCGTCATCCGGAAAAAGTGGAATTTCGCGCTTTTCAATCCCCTGCTGCTGGGGATCGTCTTTTCCATCACCATTCTGCTTTTGTTCCGTATTGATTATGCCAGCTATCTCAACGGTGCAAAGTACATCAATTTTCTGCTCACTCCGGCCACGGTATGTCTGGCCGTGCCGCTCTACGAGAAATTTGAGCTGCTGAAGAAAAATGCGCTCGCCGTAACGCTCGGCATCGCCGCGGGCGTCGCTGCGAGCCTCGCCACCGTATTCGCGCTCTCGGCGCTTTTCCGGCTGGATTTCTCCCTGTTCGCCACGCTTCTCCCCAAATCCATCACCACGGCGATCGGCATGGACGTCTCCGTGGAGCTCGGCGGCTATGCCTCGCTCACGGTCGCAGCCATCATCATGACCGGCGTTCTCGGCAACATCTGCGCCGAGGGTGCGTGCCGCCTCTTCCGCATCACGAGCCCTATTGCGCAGGGCGTCGCCATCGGGACGGCCGCACACGCCGTCGGCACGTCACGGGCACTCGAAATGGGCGAGATCCAGGGCGCCATGAGCTCACTTTCGCTCGTTGTGGCGGGGCTGCTCACCGTTGTCCTTGCCGCGCCTGTCGCGTCGCTGTACGGGCTGTAATAAAAAGATATAACGCTCCCTGCCGGAGAAAGCATCCGGCAGGGAGCGTTTTGCGTTATTGGCAGGAGATCATTTCTCCGGCGTGCCGCCGCAGGTGTCGGTGATGATGTAGCGCGGCCTGCCCTTTACTTCCTCATAAATTTTGGAAATAAAGTAGCCGATGATGCCGAGACTGATCATGATGATGCTGCTGGAAAAAAGCTGGATGAGGATCACGGTGGTGAAGCCGCCGAGTGCCCGCCCGGAGAACTTCTGCACAAGCGCGATCGTGCCGAACACGAGCGCAACGAGAAGCATGATGCCGCCGAGCACCGTGACGATCTGCATGGGTGCCGCGGAAAACGAGGCGATGTTGTCCACAGCGTACTTGGCAAGCGAGCGTGTTGACCATTTGGAGGTTCCCCCCGCGCGCTCCTGCACATCAAAGGGGATACTCGCCGTTTTGAACCCGATCCACGAGGAGAGCGCACGGAAAAAGGCATTCCGTTCGCGCATGTTGATAAGAACGTTGACCGCTTTTCGGTCAAGCAGCTTAAAGTCGGAGGCGTTGGCCATGTCGATGCCGGTCGCGCGGCTGATGAGCGAATAGAACGCCCGCGCCGCGATACCGTGCGCGCGGCTCTCCGCGCCGCGGCTGGACTTCTGCCCCTCCACGATCTCGTACCCCTGCTCCCACAGGCGGTACATCTCCACGATCTTCTCCGGCGGGTGCTGGAGATCGCCGTCGATCACGACGCAGCACTCCCCCTTCGCCGCAGCAAGCCCCGCGAGGATCGCCGCCTCCTTGCCGAAGTTCCGGGAAAAATGCAGTCCGCGAACACCGCCGGACATGGAAAGTGCCGTGATCTTCTCCCACGTGCCGTCCTTGGAGCCGTCGTCCACGAAAATGAGCTCGCAGGCGATCGCGGCTTCGGACAGCACGCCGCGGATGACCGAGGCCGTTTTTTCCAACACGGCCTCTTCATTATAGACGGGAATAACTACCGACAGCATTATTCCGCCTCCTTCGCCGTATCCGGCTCGCACCGGATCTCTCCGACGCCGAGCACGTCTGCCATAACATCGTTCGGCCAGCTCTGCGCATCTTCCGTATCGAGGTATTTGAGCCCGTCCAGCACCGAATAGCGCGTCTGCGTTTCGATATACGGTACCGTCACGCTGCGCTCGCCGCACGAGGCAGCCTCGGTGATCGCTGTCTCGTTTGCTCTCACCTGAAGATACACATTCGTAATATCAGCAAAGCCGTAAACGCCCCAGTAGAGCGTCGGCAGCACGAGCACCGCCGCCGCGCACAGCACCAGAAGCTTTCCATTCCCGGAGAAGAGCTCCGACAAAAGCACGGCGTCCGCCGCGATGAGCAGCACCGCCGGGAATGCAATGCAGCGTGCCGGGTAATACGAGGCGACGCTCAGTGAGAAGTTGGCGCAGAGCGAGCCGAGCACAAGCGCCGCGGAAAGAAGGATCCGATCCCGGTCGGCGCGATACCAGAACGCCATGACCAGCGCAGCGGCAAAAACGGCAAGCGGCACCGCTAGCGAGCGATATGCCCGCAGCGCGGCGACAAGCCCCGCGCCGAGAGACGCGAACGATCCTCCCGCGCCGCCTTTTCCACCCTCCGCAGGGCACAGCAGCATAAAGGCCAATCCGCCGACTGCCGCGAGCACCGGCAGCCACGGCAGAGCGCCGTTTTTCCTTTTTCGGATCGTTCGGCGGCCAAGGAGCAGCAGTGCGGAAAGGAAGATCGCACTGACCGACACATTTTCGAGATATGCGCCGGTATAAAAGCCCGCAAGCATCCACAAAATCCAGAATACCGGCTTCTTTCCCGCATCGAGCCCAAAAAGGCGGATATAGGGCGCCAGAAACGCCAGCCCCACAGCACAGCCCCAGCCATAGTTGCACGCCCCGTCCAGCCAGAAAAATATCTGCCCGAACGCCGGGACGAACACCCATACAGCGCAGAAAATCAGGAAGAGAATGAGGTTGTTCCGCTCACCCTCCGGCTGCGCAAGCCGGGCGAGGAGCGCAATGAGTGCCGTGAATACCAGCGCATTTACTACATTGAATATCGCTTTTGGCAGCAGCAGGAAAAGCTGCACCCAGAAATGGGCAAAGAGCCGCCCGTTCATGATCTGTGCGTGCGCCGCTATCGAGGGGAATATATCCCGCACCGCCGTGATGCGCTCATTGGTCGCAAAGCTGTGCATGTACCCCCAATCGTCCGCCGCATACGGCGTGAGGACGTTTCCGAGCAGCATAAGAAGAAAGATACCGAGAAGCAGCGCCGCGCGCACCTTCCCGGATCGGACCGCCGCCATGGCGCCACCTCCTTGCATGGACTATTGTGTATTATACACAGATAAAAAAATGAAGTCAAACTTCCCGAAAAATTTTTAAAAATCCCCTTGACAATACCCCCAGGGGGTATATAATGCAAACCGAAAGGCAGGGATATCCCATGGACGAAGAAAGATCGTGTTGCTGCTGTAAAAAGACCGAGCGGAGCGAGGACGAGCGCCGTGCGCTCATGAACCGCTTAAGCCGGATCGAAGGGCAGATCCGCGGCATCCGTGGGATGCTCGAGCGTGACGCCTACTGCGCGGACATTCTCACACAGTCTGCGGCGGTGAGCGCGGCGATGAACGGCTTTAACCGCGCGCTTTTGAACGCGCATCTCCACAATTGCGTCGTGCGCGACATCCGTGCGGGCGACGATTCCGTTGTGGATGAGCTGACCGAGCTTTTGCAGAAGCTGATGAAGTAAAACGCAATACTACAATAGAAAGGCAAATACCATGACGCAATACTCTGTTACAGGCATGAGCTGCGCGGCGTGCTCCGCGCGGGTAGAAAAGGCAGTCTCTGCCGTGCCGGGCGTTACCTCGTGCGCGGTGAGTCTGCTCACAAACTCCATGGGCGTAGACGGTACCGCCGCTCCGGCGGATATCATCCGCGCGGTGGAAAACGCCGGATACGGCGCAAGCGTGAAAGGCGCAAAGGGCGCAGCTCCCGCCGCCGCGGCGGACGAACTTGCCGACCACGAAACGCCCAAGCTCAAAAAGCGGCTGATCGCCTCGGTGGCGGTGCTGCTCGTACTGATGTACTTTTCGATGGGGCACATGTGGGGCGCGCCGATGCCGCATTGGCTGCACCACAACAGCGTGGGCATGGGGCTCATTCAACTCCTGCTTGCGGGCATCGTACTCGTTATCAACCAGAAGTTCTTTATCAGCGGCTTCCAGAGCGCTGTGAAGGGCGCGCCGAATATGGATACTCTCGTCGCGATGGGTTCGGCGGCGGCCTATCTCTGGAGCGTATATGAGCTCTTCACGCTGACCGTCGATCCGATGGCGGAGGCCGATCTCTATTTTGAATCCGCCGCGATGATTTTAACGCTCATCACCGTCGGCAAAACGCTCGAGGCACACTCTAAGGGCAAAACGACCGACGCGCTCCGCTCGCTCATGCAGCTCTCGCCGAAAACGGCGCGGCTGGAGCGGAATGGCGAAGAGGTCGTCGTTCCGGCGGAAGAGGTCGTTCTCGGCGACATTTTCCTCGTCCGCCCCGGCGACAGCATCCCGGTGGACGGCATCGTGCTCTCCGGCACAAGCGCCGTAAACGAGTCCGCGCTCACGGGCGAGAGTCTCCCTGTGGACAAGGCGGAAAACGACAAGGTAAGCGCCGGCACGATCAACCAGTCCGGCTTTCTGCGCTGCCGGGCAACCGGCGTCGGCGAGGACACGGCGCTCTCGCAGATCATCCGCATGGTGAGCGACGCCGCCGCGACGAAAGCCCCCATCGCCAAAACCGCCGACAAGGTCGCCGGGGTGTTCGTGCCGGTCGTAATCGGCATCGCAGCCGTTACCATCATCGTCTGGCTGCTCGTGGGGCAGACATTCGGCTACGCGCTCGCGCGCGGCATTTCGGTGCTCGTTATCAGCTGCCCGTGCGCGCTCGGGCTCGCGACGCCGGTCGCGATTATGGTCGGCAGCGGCGTCGGCGCGAAAAACGGCATTCTCTTCAAAACAGCGGCCTCTCTGGAAGAAACCGGCCGCACGCAGATCGTTGTGCTGGATAAGACCGGCACCATCACGACCGGCCAGCCGGAGATCACCGATCTTCTCCCGGCGGAAGGCATCTCGGAAGACGAACTTCTTCTTTACGCCGCAGCGCTGGAGAGTAAAAGCGAGCACCCCCTCTCCCGCGCCATACTGAACGGCTTTGCCGCGCGCGGCGGCGAATGCCCGGAGGCCGAGGATTTTGCCGCCGTGCCGGGCCGCGGTCTCACCGCGAAGATCGAAGGATACACCGTCTGCGGCGGCAACGCGGACTTTATCCGCGAAAAAGCCGAGATTTCCGAAAGCATCACGCAGCGCGCCGCAGCGCTCGCGGACGAGGGCAAAACGCCGCTCTACTTCTCCCGTAACGATACGCTTCTCGGCGTGATTGCCGTGGCGGACGTCATGAAAGCCGATGCTGCCGAAGCCATCCGGGAACTCAAGGGCATGGGTCTTCGCGTTGTGATGCTCACGGGCGACAACGCCCGCACCGCCGCCGCCATCGGCTCACAAGCCGGTGTGGACGCCGTCGTCGCCGGGGTACTCCCGGATGGCAAGGAGGCCGTCATCCGAAAGCTTCGCGAGAGCGGCAAGGTCGCCATGGTGGGCGACGGCATCAACGATGCCCCGGCGCTCACGCGCGCAGACGTCGGTCTCGCCGTCGGCGCGGGAACGGACGTCGCCATTGACGCCGCCGACGTTGTGCTCATGAAAAGCGGCATGAGCGATGTGGCCGCCGCCATCCGGCTCAGCCGCGCGGCGCTGCGCAACATTCGCGAGAATCTTTTCTGGGCGTTCATCTATAATATCATCGGCATCCCGCTCGCCGCAGGCGTATGGATCCCAATTTTCGGCTGGACGCTGCAGCCGATGTTCGGCGCGCTCGCAATGAGTCTTTCAAGCTTCTGCGTTGTAACAAACGCGCTGCGGCTCAATCTCTTCCGTCTGCACGAGGCAAAGCACGACAAGCACAAGCAGCCGGTGACGCTCCCGGAGGAGTTCACCGCCGCACCGCAGGAAAATATCACCGCCAACGATCATAAGGAGGAAAAAACCATGTACAAAACTACCGTTACCGTCGAGGGCATGATGTGCCACATGTGCGAAAAGCACGTCAATGAAGCCGTTGCCAAGGCGTTCGCCGCCGAGAACCCCGTTTCCGACCATACGGCGAACAAGACCGAGTTTGTCTCTGCCGAGAAGCCGGACGAGGCGAAGGTCAAGGAAGTCATTGAGGCCGCCGGTTACACCGTCAAGGCGGTACACACCGAAGCCGTGTAAACCGCCCATCCGCAAAACGGAGTCCTGGATCAGGACTCCGTTTTCTTTTTTCCGAACCGATCGGTAGGAATGCCCGTCTATAGGGTGTAAACTTCTTCAAAGGAGAAACCCTATGAAAAAACTGACAGCCCTGTTTCTGTCCCTTGCGCTGCTCCTTATGCTGTGCGCGTGCGGCGCGCCGAACGTGAGCGACGGCAACGCCTCCTCCGGCAACGCTTATGCGAGCTGGGGCGACGCCTCTTCCGGTGACGCCTACGCAAGCTGGGGCGATGCCTCCTCCGGTGACGCCTATGTAAGCTCCGGCAACGCGACCGGCACACTCTCGCTCACGGAGGCACCTGTCGCAGAGGATGCCCCCTATTTCTGCGTGCAGATGGAGTACTCCCGGCTGTACGCCATTCCCTACGGCGGCGGTGAGGCCAAACTTCTTGCCGACAAATACACCAACTGCTTCGACCAGAATGGCGACAGTGTGCTCGCCTCGTTTGACGACGGGAGCGTAGCGCGCATCAACGTGCTCACCGGCGAGAGCGAGGAAGTTCTCCCCGCCGGTACGCAGCAGTTCCACCGCATCCATGCCTTCTCCGGCGGCTTCGTCGGCGAATATTACAGCATCCGCGAATCGAAGCTCTATCTCTGTGAGAACGGCAAAGAGCCGGTGGAGATCTTCCCTGGCCGGTATTTCGGTGATGTGCGCGTCGTCAATGACACGCTCGTCGGCAGCGACTACAGCGGCGACGCAAACCGCATCATCGGCTACGCGCTCCCCTCGCTTGAGCAGAAGTGGGAGACGAAGCTCGATCTTTACTGCTATCTCACCGCGAACGACGACGATTTGTTTATCAGCAGTTCGACCGGCGGATTTATCTCCCGCGTCGATCCCTCGGACGGCTCGGTTGTAAACGTGAACGGCGCAATCTACGAAAGCGACAACGTGCTCTACGCCTGGGATGGTGCATATCTCATCGAGGGAAATTATACAACGAACTTTGCGCTCTACCTTGTCCGCGGCGACGAGCGGCTGACGCTCGATATCCCGTCGGAGGAGAGCAGCAAATATGTCTCGGCAACGCGCGGCGGCAAGGCGCTCATCGCGTGCAGCCAGAATCAGGACGCCGGAGATTATGGCTGGACATCCTCCACGAGCTACTATGTGCTCGACATGGAGACCGCACAGCTCTATAAGATCGGCGTGGACGGCTACTACAGCGAGCTTTTTGCCGCCGGGGATTTCCCCGTGATGGACTCCTCCACGGCGCGCAAGCCCCTCACGACCGACATTTACCGCTTTTTCTGTCTCGATACCGGCTATGGCGGTGCAGAGCCGCTCTGCTCCACAACGCACGGTGCGTGGCTGAACATTGCCGATAAGAAGGCGGACCTTGCTCTGCTCGCCGCCCCCACCGAGGAGGAGCAGGCATATCTGAAGGAACAGGGCGTAGAGGTTGAAATGAAGCTCTACGGCGGCGACGGGCTGGTATTCATTGGGAACAGCGCGTGCGGCGTCACCGATCTCACGCTTGACGAGGTTCGCGCCATTTTCCGCGGTGAGATCACCAACTGGAGCGAGCTCGGCGGCGCGGATCACGCGATCCGCGTTCTCTACCGCGACGATCAGTCCGGAAGCCAGCGTCTTTTCGAAAAGATGGTGTTCAAGGGCGAGGACGTGCCGGATTATGAAGCGCTCGGCTTTGAGCGGCTTGACGAGATGAGTACGCTTGTCTCCGCCTGTCTCGATGATCCTTACGCCATCGGGTACAGCATCATGACGTATCTGAACGACGTTTACTCCAACGAAGCGCTGCTCGCCTTTTCGCTCAACGGCTACAGCGCCACGCCGGAGAATGTCCGCACCGGCGATTATCCGCTCGGCACGAAGGGCTATGTTGTCATTCGCAGCGATGAGCCGGAGGACAGCGGCGCCCGGCGGCTTTATAACTGGTTTGGGTCTTCCCTTTCCGACACGTTCCTCACAAACTGCGGCATCACACCGCTGAGCGAATAATTTATCGGCTATGCAAACGCAGCAGCTCTGAAATGGAGCTGCTGCCTTCATTTTTGATTGCCTCCCCTGTGTAAGGGGAGGTGGATCGGCGTATAGCGCCGCGCCGGAGGGGTTGTCGGTTTCCGCAGATTGCGGGACAATCCCTCAGTCAGCTGCGCTGACAGCTCCCTTTGCACAAGGGAGCCCTTTTAAGCGCTCAAATCGATCCACATGGCGGGGCGGACGCAGTCGTTATCGCCGTCGACACTGTAGCCGCCGCTATTGACGCCGCCGCCGGAGCTAACACAGGCGGCACGGTTCACATCGAAGCCGGGCGACCGCAGCCACCACCAGCCGGTGGCTGCGCCACCTTTAGTGTAGTCGCTGCTCGTCCATCCTCCGTTGGCCTTCGCATACGCCGACGGTACGCACCTTCTCGCGTCATCGCTTTTGAAATATTCGTTTACTTCCATGATGCTGAGGAGAAAGACTTTATCCTGTGTGAAATTGCCGGGATTTGTGCTGTAATCCGGATTTTTATCCGCAGACACCGTCACCGTGGGGATCATCGCTTTTTCTTCATCCGAAAACGCTGCTTTGAGAAAATCTCCGTTCAGCCATTTTCGCAGCGTACAGGTCTCCCACGTTACATTTATTCCCCTTGTGTTATACGGTCGGCAGTCCAGAGCGTATTGGCTGATAACAAGCAATCTGGTATCCTCTTTTGCAAGCACAAGCCACTCAATTGCTTCCTTACCATTAGAGGCGTTGTTATCCTGTTCATACGAGCCAAAGGAAACCGTGTCACCGACTGCCACATTTCCCATATTGGCTTTGATGTACTGATTTCTGGTGCTTGCGAGCTTTTCCCCGCTGTCCTTGTAATTCAGCCCATCCAAAAGTGCCAAGGCCGTTTCATAGTCCTGCGCGTCTATGCGTTCCATTGCCCGATCATATTTGCTCGCTGCGATCGCTTTTTTATTTTCAATTTCTTCCAGCATTGCATAAGCCGGATCGTACTCCCCGGCGTCGATCATTTCCATGGCTTTGTTCAGCTTTTGTCCGGGAACGATCACCTGTGTCAGGAGGACAACAAATACGATACCGGCGCAGACGATCGGCGCAGCAATAGATATAATCTTTTTCCGCTTCCGCTTTTTTTCCTCATAAGACAATACCGGTTTTTCGTTTTCCTTCATTCTCGATGCTCTCCTTACACGAATTTTCGCTGTAGGCGATGTTTTCGCATTAACACATTTAAGATAATTATAACTCAAAAAAGTTAATCTTTTCAAATGCTTCTGGATAGCGTCGATTGACAAGGGCACACGCGGTTCTGCCGGGCGGATTATCGAGCTGTGCGGGCAGCGGTAACATTTCGGTAAACACCCGCACGCTCGGCTATGGTAGAATAAAAGGCAAAGGGAGATGATGCCATGAGCAATCGTATTTTGATGATCGAGGATGACGCCGCCATTGCCGAGGCAGTAAAGCTGAATCTCGAATGCGCCGACTACGCCGTCACCGTCTTTGATAACGGTCTTACCGTCCGGGACGCGCTGGAAGCGGATCACAGCTACGATCTCGCACTGCTGGACATGATGCTGCCGGGGCTGGACGGCTTTGCGCTGCTCCCGGAGCTGCAAAAATACGATATACCCGTGATCTGTCTCACCGCCATGGGAGACGCGCAGCACGAGGTACAGGGACTGCGCGGCGGCGCGGAGGATTATATTGCCAAGCCCTTTGACATGCTTGCGCTGATGGTGCGCATGGAAAAGGTGCTCCGGCGCAGCGGCAAGCTGAACGAGGTATACCGCTTCCGCGATCTGACGCTGGATAACCGCAACCGCCGTCTGACGCGGAACGGCGAGGACATCCCCCTTCCCCCGCTGGAATTTGACGTGCTGGCGGTCCTGATGAAAAACAAAAACCGCACCGTTTCCCGCGACCGCATTCTCAATGAGATATGGGGCGAGGACTACTTCGGGGATATCCGCACGGTTGACGTCCGGATCGCCAATCTTCGAAAAAAGCTTGGTCTCGCGGACGAAATACGAACCGTCGCCAAGGCTGGATACCGGCTGGAGGAACGATGAAGCTGAAAACGAAAATCACGGCGCTGTGCGCTGCGATCCTTTTTCTTGTGGCAGCCGGTCTCTGCACGGCCATGCTCTGGCAGGTGCGCGAGCAGTCTTACGGCACGCTTTTGCAGCGCTCACAGGAATCGCTTGACGAGCTGGCCGTCGCCTTTGAGACCGCCGTTTACAATGCGCCTCAAGGGACCGGCTCCGGTCTCCCCCGGAAGGTGCTTCTGACGCATTGCTTCCGCAGCTGCGGCACGGCCGGGAGCGCGCTCTATGTCAACGGAGAATGTCTGTCCGCGGCCACGCCGGTCGACCCCGAAGGCTATCTGGAAATCAAGTCCGGCAGCGCGGCGGCGTCCGCGCGCATCCGCACCCACGGCAGGTACTTCCTTGTTCTGGGCAAGACCGCAGACATTCGGGGCGAGGCATGCAGGATATATCTTGTCGCGGAGGCCACATACATCCATTCGCAGCTCCGGGAGCTTGCCGCCCGGTTCGCTCTGCTGGCGCTCGCCGTCGTGCTGTTGGGGCTCGTCACGGTACGCTATCTTGTCGGGCGGACGCTCCGCCCGCTCGCAGAGCTTTCGGAGGCCGCCGGACACATTGCCGCCGGGAATTATGGTCAGCGCGTTCCCGTCTCCTCCGCGGACGAGGTTGGAATACTGGCGCAGGATTTTAATCGGATGGCCCTCGCGGTGGAGAGCCATGTGGCTGCCATGCAGGAACGAAGCGAGCGGCAGAAGCTCTTCACCGCCGCCGTGACGCATGAGCTGAAAACGCCGCTGACATCCCTCCTTCTGAACGTGAACACCCTGCAGACGGTCTATCTGCCCGAGGAAAAGCAGGCAGCGCTTCTGGAAAGCATGGATCACCAGCTTCATTGGCTGGATACCATGGTGCGAAAGCTGCTGACGCTGCTCTCCGTGAAAAAGAACGCCGCATTTACCGCGGCATCTGTCCCGGAGCTTCTCTCCCGGGTGCGGCAGCTCACCGAAGGCGTCTGCCGGAAATACGGTGTGTCTCTGGAAACGAACGGCTTCGTTGACACGCTTCTCATAGACGCGGATCTGATGTGCAGCGCTCTTGTAAACCTTGTGGAAAACAGCGCCAAGGCGTCCGCACCGGGGCAGACTATTTCCATTTCCGTCGATGAGACCGGCTTTACCGTCACGGATCATGGCCGGGGCATTCCGGCGGAAGATCTGCCAAGAGTGACCGAGGCGTTCTACACGGGCGATCCCTCCCGCAGCAAGGCGAGCGGCGGCTTTGGTCTGGGACTGGCGCTCGTGCGGGAGATTGTTGCCGTTCACGGCGGGACGCTGACGCTGGAAAGCACGCCCGGCGAGGGGACAACGGCGCGCATTGTGCTGCCGGAGGCGAAACCGTAAAAAACGGTAATACGGCGGTAAACCCTTTGCGTTTCCGCTCTGCTATGCTGGAGCCATCCAAAGGAAAGGATGTGTTGAAATGAAACGAAAAACCTTGTACTGGACAGCCGCCGCGCTGCTTGCTGCCGCGCTCTCCGGCTGCGGCAGCCAACCGGCGGCGGAGGCCGCAAACATCAATCAAACCATGCTCATCGAGAAGAGCGCCGGAGAACAGACGGCATACTCTTTTCCGGATTCGTTCGCCGGAGATTGGACGGCGCAGGAAGGAAGGCTCACGATCCGCGCAGATGCGCAGATCACCGCCGGGCAGGGCGTCGTTCTCCCTGTTGCCTCCGTAACGCCGGGTGAATTTACGCAGGCCGATGTGGATAACCTTCTGCGTGTGCTTTTGAAGGGCGCGCCGCTTTATGGCTGCGTCCAGACAAAGCAGGAGCTGCAGGAAAGCCTTGACCGTATCAATTCCCCGGAGTGGTCGCCCGACCCGAATGCACCCGCGCTGACGGCAGAGCAGCGGGAAACGCGCCGTGACGAATTGATCAGCTATTACACGGCAGAAATTGCCGAAGCCCCAGAGGAGAAGCCCGTGATCCACGGCTTCTCCGATTCCGATGATTCGAAAGCCGTCCGCGGCTCTGCCGCGGTGGACGGGGCAGTTTACGACGTCTCGATCGACAACACTCTCCGATTGGCGCAGATCATCCGGCGCGACTATAAATATAAAGCCGGCGAGCCGGGCAGCGGCCGGGTAGAAATTTCCCGCGAGGAGGCCATCGCTCTGGGCAATACACTGATACAGGAGCTGGGCTTTGTTGATACCATGGCACTGGACGACGCGCAGGAATGGGAGCCGGGCGTTTGGCGGCTCTATTACGCGCCCACCGTGAACGGCATCCGCGTATCCGGCATCCGGCAGGATCACTTCCGCGCCGACGGCACGCGGGAATCTTATGAGTATGAATACTACAACAGCAGCGAAGAGGCAAAGGGGGACACGGTGTCCTGGTATATGGAGAACATTCAAATCTACGTCGGAAAAGAGGGCGTTCTTTCCTTCGAGTGGTATTCTCCCAGCGGCGAAACGGCCCTGCTGGAAGAGAGTGCCGCGCTGCTGCCGTTTGCGGAGATCGCGGCGGTCGCGGATACGATGCTGCCCGTGGTGATCACCGGGCCGTCGGAAAGCTATACTCTTGTTGAGCTCGACAAGCTCAACGGCCTGAACACGCGCATGGATGTGACCATCACCGAGGTTTCTCTCACCCTCATGCGCATCCGGGATAAGGGCTCTTTGCAGGGAACGATCGTCCCCGTGTGGGATTTCTGGGGAAGCTGGTGCTGGTACGAGCCGGGGAACGACGCCTCCGAGTCTATGCACATGGCTTCCGGCAGCACCACGCAGCCCATGCTGACGCTCAACGCCATAGACGGCACCGTAGTCAGCCGGTTGTTTGGATATTGATTTTTCAGTTGAACAGAGCAAGCCCCGGGCATTGGATGCCCGGGGCTTGCTGCTTTCGTTTAATCCTTTATGTTCCGTATCTTGTTGAGATCGCCGCTGCAGAGAGCTTCCATGTTGCGGAAGATCTTGCCGGCATCCCAGTCCCACCATTGGAGCTTCAAAAGATACGCCGTGAGCTCCTCATCGAACCGCTGCCGGATGACCCGGCAGGGATTTCCCCCTGCAACACAGTATGGCGGAACATCCTTTGCCACCACAGAATTGGCGGCGATGATCGCGCCGTCGCCAATGTGAACGCCCGGCATCACCGTTACGTTCTGCCCGATCCACACGTCGTTCCCGACGACCGTGTCGCCCTTGAACGGCAGACCGTCAAGGGCGGGCGCAAACTCTTCCCAGCCGCCGCCCATGATGTTGAACGGATAGGTCGTCACGCTGTTCATGCGGTGGTTTGCGCCGTTCATCACAAACTCAATGCCACGGGCGATCGCGCAGAACTTACCGATGATAAGCCTGTCGCCCAGGAAATCATAATGATGGGTGACGTGCTCTTCAAACTTTTCCGCGCCGTTTATATCGTCGTAGTACGTATACTCCCCAACGAGGATATTGGGCCGGGTAATGACATTTTTAATGTACACGACCTGCTTGATATTTTCGTTGGGATAGATGCTGTTTGGATCGGGTCCTATCATGGAAGCACCTCCGCTTAAAACCCCAGGGCACGGAAGGCGTCCTCGAAGGGCGCGGTACAGATGCCGCGCTCGGTGATGATGCCGGTGATGAGCGAGTGGTCGGTCTCGTCGAACGCGGGGTTATATACGCCGACACCCTCCGGCGCCATGCGCTTTTTGTACCACATCTCCGTGACCTCCTCAGCGGCACGCTGCTCGATGGGGATCTCCGTGCCGGACGCAAGGGACATATCGATCGTAGAGCTCGGCGCGCAGACATAAAACGGGATACCGTAGTGCTTCGCCAGAATCGCCACGGCAGAGGTGCCGATCTTGTTCGCGGCGTCGCCGTTTCGCGCCACGCGGTCGCAGCCGACGAATATTATGTTAACCTTTCCGCTCTGCATCAGGCTCGACGCAGCATTGTCGCAGAGGAGCGTTGTATCCAGTCCTGCAGCGTGCATTTCGAGCGCGGTGAGCCGCGCGCCCTGCAGGAGGGGGCGCGTTTCGTCGCAGTAGACGTGAAGGTCGTCCCAGCCGTGCTCGAGTGCGATGTACATCGGCGCGGTCGCCGTGCCGTATTTCGCGGTGGCGAGCGTTCCGGCGTTGCAATGCGTGAGAATGCCGTCGCCGTGATGCAGCAGCGAAAAGCCCAGCTCGCCGATGGAGCGGCTGATGGCGACATCCTCGTCGCGGATGCGCTGCGCCTCAGCGAAAAGCGCCTCACGGATGGCCGGGATGCTCTCTGCGGCATGCTCCTCCGCTGTCTGCCACATCCGGTCGAGCGCCCAGAAGAGATTCACCGCCGTCGGGCGGGCGGAGGCGAGATAGTCCTTCGTTTCGCGAAGCTTCGCGAAAAAGGCGTCCTTTTCCTCCTCGTCGATCTGCGAGGCAGCCAGCGCGAGCGCGTATCCCGCACACACGCCGATGGCCGGTGCGCCGCGCACGCGAAGCGAGTAGATTGCTTCCCAGATGTCGCGCATATCCGAAAGGTACAGCGTTTTCACCTCGCCGGGCAGCAGCGTCTGATCCATAATTTCCAGACACGTCCGGTCAGGCGAGAGCAATACGGTATCGAGTTCGAGAGCGTTCAAGGTGTTAACCCTCCTCGGTGTTTTCCTCCATTCTGGCACAGCTCTCGCCGCTTGTCAACGCCGGAACACACCGCAGAAGATAAACGCTGTAGGAAACCGCGAGGACAATGAGCACGAGGGAGATGATGCACTGTGTCCGATAGTCCGGTTCCATGGAAAACACGCTCAAAGCGTTGAGCACACCGTGCGTAAGGATGCACGGCACGAGGCTCCCGGAGCGGCGGAACAGCACAACGAACAGGAAGCCCACCGCTACTGCGTACACGATCTGCAAGAGCGTCGGCACAAGCTCCGCGCCGTTGAGCAGGTTCACGATATGCCCAATGCCGAACGTGAACGCGGAGATGATGGCCGCTTTTCGCTCTCCGTCGCGGCAGAGCGCCTTATAGAGAAAACCGCGGAAGATGAGTTCTTCCAGGAAGCCGACGCACAGCATACGGAAGATAAAGAGTGCCGTGATCCCGGCGGGAAGCTTCTGCGTGACGCCGCACCAGAGATTCACCGACGCGATGACAACGAGCGGAAGATAGTAAAGATACCGCCCCGCGCCGCCGACCGGGCGGCAGAGGCCGAAGTGCTTTCGCAGACCGTTCTTCCCAAGCCATACGAAAAGGAAAACGGTCATCGCCGCGCAGAGTGCCGCCGCGGCGGCGTTTTTGGTAAATATGTCCGAGAGGTTTTCCGCCAGACTCAGCAAAACAACATAGATACCGATCCATACGAGCGCAAACGTGAGCGCGTTTTTTTCATAGAGCTTTCGCATTGTTATTCCTCCCCATTCTCCGCCAGCAGGCGGTCAAAGACAAGCTTTAAATCGTTGGCGACGGTCGTTTCATCGCCGGGCATGGCGTTATTCGCGAACATGCTCGCATACCCGTGGACAAGCAGAAACAGCACGCGGAATACCGAGCGCGCCCGCTCCACGGAAATGTGCGCCGAACGCGAGATCGCTTCAAGCACCGGCGTGAGCTCGTCCGCCGCGATCAGCTCGTCGAGCGAGCGCTGCGCAAAGGCGTCCGACTGGAAGAGAAAGCGGAACAAATGCTTTTCCTCCCGCGCAAAACGGATATACGCAAGCCCCACCCCGTGCATGGGCGAGCCCGGATCGGGGGTCGTGATATAGCGCGTGTGATAGTCGTCCGCCATTATGTAAACCTCTTTTTTCAGTTCCGCAATGGAACCGAAATGGTACATCACCGGCTGCGTAGAGCAGCCGAGCGCCTTGGCGACGGCGCGGGCGCTGAGCACTTCCGCGCCCTGCTCGCGGACGATCTCAAAGGCAGCGCGGATAATCTCTTCTTTTGTCGTCTTTATGCTTGGCGGCATGGTATGGTCTCCTTGTAACGTTTGTTATGTAACGTATGTTATATAACAAACGCACCGTTTTGTCAATAGAAATCCGGCGGCAGATTATTCTGCCGCCGGAGCGTTTTCCGTTTTACCAGAATTTCTTTTTCTTACAGATCCAAAGGCCGAGAACCAAAACCGCAGCACTGACGACACCGACCATGAGATAGCCGTATTTCCAACTCAGCTCCGGCATGTTCACAAAGTTCATGCCGTACCAGCCGGTAAGAAGCGTGAGCGGGAGAAAGATCGTTGTGACAATGGTGAGGATCTGCATCACGCGGTTCTGCCGGATATCGATCTGCGCCTGAAAGGAACTTTGGATCTGGCGGCAGTATTCGCAGAGAAGCTGAGCGTTTTCCCGCAGACGGGCAACGCGCTCCTCAAAAAGGCGAAAGCGCTCCGTTTCCCTCTCCGAAAAAAAGCCGTTCTCATTTTCACAGAGCTCGCACGCCACGTCATCGAGCTGCGAATAGTACCGAAAGAGCGCCATGGTCTCTTTGCGGAGCGCGCTCATCGGCGTACCGAGCGTCTCAACACTGTCTGCGAGTACCTGATCCTCCAGTTCCTCCGCCCGTGCTTCCAGTTCTTCCAGACGGTGGAGGTCTCTGGCAATGAGCTGCTCAAAGAAGTCATAAAGGAACTGCCCCACACTCCCCTTCGGCCAACGCTTTTCCTGCGCAATGCGGTGCAAAAGGGGCGGGAGTGCGCCGGAATCGTCCGTAAGAACGACGCGATTTTGTGTGACGAGCAGACCAAATGCAACGCGGGCACCGTCTTTTCCTTTGCGAGGCAGCACAAGCGTTCCGGAAAGGCATCCGGGACGCACCTCGGCGCGGCAGGTTCGAGCGCTGCGCACCGTAGGCGTATGCTCCAGAACATTTTCTAGTCCCGGAAGGAGCGGGCGCTTTTCCAGCTCTTCCGTTGTGAGCAGCACGAGCGCAGGAGCATCTGCACAGGGTGCGGATTCCGTGCGAACAAGAGATTCTCCGATGCGATACCAGATCACGGTTTTTCCTCCAAAAAGCATGCGGCCGCCCGCAGCTTAGCACAACGAGCGGCCAAATGGCTATTATTTTTCCGCCTTCATCGCAAGATAAGCGTTGATGAAGCCGTCGATATCGCCGTCCATGACGGCCTGGATGTTGCTGTTTTCGTAGCCGGTGCGCGTGTCCTTGGCGAGCGTGTACGGCATGAACACATAGGAGCGGATCTGGCTGCCCCACTCGATCTTCTGCTGCACGCCCTTGATGTCCGAGATCTTTTCCAGATGCTCGCGTTCCTTGATCTCGGCGAGCTTGGCGCGGAGCATGGATTTGCAGTTTTCGAGATTCTGGAAGTGGCTTCGCTCGACTTGCGAGGAAACGACGATGCCCGTCGGCAGGTGGGTCAGACGGACAGCGGAAGAGGTCTTATTGACCTTCTGGCCGCCCGCGCCGGAGGAGCGGTACACGTCCATTTTGATTTCATCGTCGCGCAGCTCGATCTCGCTGTTGTCCTCGGCGATCTCCGGCATGACCTCCACGGCGGCAAAGCTCGTGTGGCGGCGGCCGGAGGCGTCATACGGAGAGATACGCACCAGACGGTGAACGCCGTTTTCGCTCTTGAGATAGCCGTAGGCGTTGTCGCCCTCGATCTTGATGGTGGCGGACTTGATGCCGGCTTCTTCGCCGTCCTGATAGTCGAGCAGGGTGTATTTATAGCCATGGCGGTCAGTCCACATGGTGTACATGCGGTAGAGCATCTGCGTCCAGTCCTGCGCTTCGGTGCCGCCCGCGCCGGCGTGGAACGTCAAAATGGCGTTGTTCGCATCGTATTCGCCGGTGAGCAGCGTGGAAAGGCGCATCTCCTCGAGCTTTTCGGAGAGCTTGTCATACTCTTCTTTCAGCTCGTCGAGCATGGAGACGTCGTCCTCCTCGAGCGCCATTTCGCACATGGTGAAAAGATCGTCCCAGGACGAGCGGAGCTTATCGTACTTTTCGCACTTGGTCTGGAGCTGCTTGATGCGCTGCTGCACCTGCTGCGAGTGGGAGACGTTATTCCAGAAGCCGTCCTGCGCGCTCTCCTCCTGCAGCTCGGCGATCTCGCGCTTTGCCTCTTCCAGATGGAGCGCATCCTGCAGATCGTCCAGCGTGGGCTTCAGGGCGTTGAGCTTTCCTTTATACTCTTCAAATTCCAGCATTGACATGACAAATATTCCTTTTAACTCTTGATTCAAATTAGCTAAGATATTATATACAAAAAAAACACAAATGTAAAGGCTCGAAAAGTTGAACTTTCTGCTTCCTTTCCTCGGAGAATGTGGTATACTTGTTACGAAATTATGTGCCCGTACCGGGCACGCCACGAAATTTAAAGACAGAAAGGTGATTTGTTTTGATTTCACACGGCAAAGAAGTCAAGGTGTTCTCCGGAAACGCCAACCCCGCTCTGGCGGAAAGCATCTGCAACCATCTCTACAAGCCCCTCGGCAAGGCCGACATTAAGCGCTTCGCCGACGGCGAGTGCTCCGTTTCGATCCTCGAGCCCGTCCGCGGCGCGGACGTGTTCATCGTGCAGCCTACCTGCAAGCCCGTGAACGACAACCTGATGGAGCTGCTCGTTATGATCGATGCAATGCACCGCGCGAGCGCCGGCCGTATCACCGCTGTCATCCCGTACTTCGGCTATGCCCGTCAGGACCGCAAGGCGAAGAGCCGCGACCCCATCTCCGCGAAGCTCGTTGCAAACCTCATCGAGGCCGCCGGCGCTGACCGCGTACTTACGATGGATCTCCATGCCAACCAGATCCAGGGCTTCTTTGATATCCCCGTGGACAACATGCGCGGCGCTCCGCTCTTTGCCGACTACTATCTGCAGAAGTTCGGCAAGAGCAACCCCGACGTGATGGTCGTCTCCCCCGACGTGGGCAGCGTTGCCCGCGCGCGCCAGTTCGCCATGAAGCTCGACATGAACCTCGCCATCGTGGATAAGCGCCGCGAGGTCGCCAACAAGTCTGAGGTCATGAACATCATCGGCAACGTGGAAGGCAAGACCGTCATCCTGCTCGACGACATGGTCGATACGGCCGGTTCCCTCTGCGGCGCTGCCAAGGCGCTCATCGAGATCGGCGGCGCGAAGGAGATCTATGCCTGCGCCACGCACGGCGTTCTCTCCGCCCCGGCGCTCGAGCGCATTGAGGCGAGCCCCATCAAGGAGCTCAAGCTCTGCGACACGATCCCCTACCCTGTCGATCAGCCGCGTCTCGACAAGATCAACTATGTCTCCGTCGACCGTCTGTTCGCCGAAGCCATCCGCCGCATCTACGAGGAAGTTTCCATTTCCCCGCTGTTCGAGTAAGAAATCCCTATGCTGTTTCGTTCTTCCTCCGGCGGTGCCGAATGGATGATCGTCTTTCTCGGCAACGCCGGGCCGCGGTATAACGGCACGCGCCACAACGTCGGCTTTGCTGTCGGCGATATTCTCGCCAAGCGCTGCGGCGTTTCGATCAACCGGCTGAGATCGCGCGCGCTCACGGCGCGCGCGAAGCTCGGCGGGCACGATGTTCTGCTCGTAAAGCCACAGACGTTCATGAACCTCTCCGGCGAGGCGGTGCGCCCGCTCGCGGATTATTTCAAGATCCCCCCGGAGCGTGTTCTCGTCGTTTCCGACGAAGTTGCGCTCGTGCCGGGACGGCTGCGTCTACGCGCCTCCGGCAGCGCCGGAGGGCACAACGGGCTCAAAAACATCATCCTCCACCTCGGCACGGAGAGCTTCCCCCGGCTGCGCGTCGGCGTTGGCTCGCCGCCGCACCCGGAGTATGACATGGCCGACTGGGTGATGGGTGTTCCCCGCGGTGAGGATGCCGCGGCGCTCGAAAAGGCCGAGGAGCGCGCTGCTGACGCCATTGAGTGCTGCGTGCAATACGGCATCGACCGCGCCATGAACCGCTATAACGGATAAAAAATCGTCTCTGGAAGCTCCAGAGACGATTTTTTCATTTTTCCGAAGGATTCTGTGCAGCGCCGCCCGCTTTTTCGGGATCGATTTCAAGCATCTCGATCTCGTCTCCGGGCTTTACCTCGCCGCCTTCCAGAACGATCGCGAACACGCCTTCTCTCGGCATGATACAGTCTCCCACCTGATGATAGATGGCGCAGTGGGCGTGGCACTCCTTGCCGATCTGTGTCATCTCGAGGAGCACGCTGCCGTTGATGCGAAACCGCGTTCCCACCGGAAGATTTCGGAAATCAAAGCCTTCGGCAACAATGTTTTCTCCAAAAGCGCCAAATTTCACATTGGCCCCCCTTGCACGAAACGCTTCGATCTTGTCGAGATCCAGCAAACTCACCTGCCGGTGCCAATTGCCGGCATGGGCGTCTCCTTCAATGCCGTACCCCGGCACGAGCTTTATCGACGGAACCTCGGTCTTCTGCGTTCCCTTTCGTTCGCTGGTGCATACGGCGATCACTTTTCCTCTGTTCATGGAAATACTTCACACTCCTATCCGTGCCAATCAGATTTTACTCTTTAATAAGCTCCGTAACGACATACTGGCAGAGCAGCAGTCCCGCCGAGGCCGGTACCCACACGAGGCTTCCCGGCACGCTGCGGCGGCCGGGCGGCGGCGTTTCGCCGGTGTCCGGTTCAGCCGCCTCCTCCGGAGAATATACGACCGGAAGGTGCGTGATGCCGCGGCGGCGCAGTTCGCGCCGCACGACACGCGCAAGAGGGCAGCCCTCGGTATTGGCAAGATCGGCCAGACGGAGAAGCGATGCATCCTTCTTGTTGCCGGTGCCGAGTGCCGCGACGAGCCGGATGCCGCGCTCAGAACAGCTCACCGCGAGATCGACCTTGCAGGAGACAAGATCGATGCAGTCCACGACGAAATCGGGCTTTAAATCAAGGAGTGTGTCGCGCGTCTCGGGTGCGTACCGGTAGACCATGGGGATGATCTCGCTTTCGGGTGCTATATCGCGCAGGCGTGCCGCGGCGGCCTCCGCCTTCGGCACATCAAGCGTGGAGGTGAGCGCGAAGAGCTGCCGGTTCACGTTGCTGAGCGACACGGTATCCTGATCGAGAAGATACAGCGTTCCCACGCCGCTCCGGCAGAGCGCCTCGGCACACCAGGAGCCGACGCCGCCAAGCCCGAGCACCGCAACGCGGCTTTCGGATAGCTTTTTCATCGCCGCGTCGCCGAGGATCGCCCCGGCGCGGCGGAAACGTTCGTTCATTGTGTGTCCTTTCCCGTCCATGAAAACGCGGCGGGAAATCATCCCGCCGCGTTCGTTGCTTTTTAAAAATCAGCCGGCCATGACGAGACGCCAGCCGGAGGCATGCACCGGCGTGAGATCTGCCGTCAGCGCGTCGATAGCGGCGCCGCCGTCAGCCTGACGCATGGCGTTCTCGGCAATAACGCGGGTGTAGAGCGCGTTCTCGCCGGAGAAGTACACCAGATGATATCCGGCATAAGCGCTGTTCTCGCCGTAGACGATGGCGTAGTCGCCGACCTCGCGCTCACCGAAGCAGAAGTCGTTAAACTCGGTGACCATCTGCCCCTTGTAGATCTGCTCGTACAGGCCGCCGTTGGTGTTCGAGCCGGTGTCCTCGCTCTTTTCGTTGGCGAGGGCGGCGAAGCTCTCCTCGGTGGCGTCACCGGCGAGCCATTCGTCCTCGATGGCCTTGACGGCGTCATACGCCGTCTGCTTCTCGGTGTCGGAGTACGTACCGTCGCCGTCGGCATCCACGACCTTGATGAGGATGTGGCGGACGTTCACGGTCGGGTAGTCGTTCGACTCGGTGCCGAGAACGTAAACGACATACACGCCGGAATCGGTGCTGTGGGAGAATACCTTGCCCTCGGCGATGTCGGCGCGCTCCACGCTGCCTTCAAAGCGGCTGAGGAACGTGGTAACGGTGTAGCTCGTTTCGGTCGCTTCAGCCTCGGTCTCCTTAAGAACGGCGGCGCGGAAGTCCTCTTCCGAGGTGCCGGCGCCGGCCAGAATGACCTTCGCCTTGTCCTCGGCGGCGGCTTTGGCGGTATCGGCGTCAATGCCCTCGTCCTCGTTCGCGGCGGCGGAGAGGAGCGTATAGAGAACGTTCACGTGGTCGTAGGTGTCGGCGTTCTCGGCGTAATAGGCGTCGAGCTCATCGTCGGTATACGTAAAGGAGGCGTACACGTCGTCCGCATAGCGGCTCGCGATCAACTCCTCGGCCATGTTGGCGCGGATGGTCTTTTCGCTGTTGCCGGTGCCGAAGTAGGCGGAGAGGAACTTGTTGAGCGTGGCATAGCCGAGGGACTTACCGTAGGTACGGTAGCTCTCAATGGCGGTGTCGATCTGGGCGGATTCGTCCTCGGTGAGGGTGTAGCCCTCGGCAACGGCCTTGGCGTAGACGGCGGAGAGCTGCGTGAGGCTCGTCTCGGCGCTCTGCTTGAAGTAATCGTCCCACGAGCCGCCGTCGGCGTCGAACGGGCAGGTCTGATCCTTCAGGCTCTTGGAGGTGTCGATCAGGCTGCCGAAATACTGGCCGTACGTCTGATTGAAGTTCATGTACGCTTTCTGGTACTCATAGTTCATGCGGGCGACGGAGTAGTTCGTGTCGCCGATCGTGAGCGCCGTCGTCACATTATAAAAGAGGCGCGAGTTAACAAAAATCACCAGCGCGATCATCAAAACGACAAGGACGCCGACAAGGATAAATTTGTTGCGGGTCTTGCGATTTTTCTTTTCTTCCTCCAGGCGAGCTCTTTCCCTGGGGTTCAGGTTCATTTCAGCCATTTTCTTCTTCCTTTCCGCGGGTTTCCGGCCTATTATATACTATGGCCCCGCGACATTCAAGCCTTTTTTATGAGCCGGCGGCGAAGCGCGTCGAGCGCGTCCGCCCCAACGCCGCATTCGTGCAGAAAATGCTCTGTGCCGCCGTATTCTTTCTCCAGATGATCGCACACAGCGAGGATGTTCTCCCCCGCCGTGGAGAAAAAGGGCGCATTTTCTTTTCTCGCGGCAAAATCCGGGATATTCTCGCGCATCCAGCGGTACAGCGGCTGGAGATAGATCTGGCTGACGCTGTAGTCCGCGGCGATATCCTCCCGCGAAGCGCCGCACACACCGAGAATGAGTGAGGCGAGAATGCCGGTGCGGTCCTTGCCGGTGAAGCAATGGAACAACACCGTTTCCTCCGCGGCGGCGAGATACTCCATGCATTCCTTCGCCCAGGGATGGTTATCTTCCAGCATGCGGATGTACTCATCGCCCCAGAAAAATTCGTCGTCAAATGCGTTGACCCCGCCCGGGCGGCTGCGCGCCACGGCGCGCGCGACCCGCTTCATGGCGATCTGCCGGTAGGTCACGCCATCGAGCAGCGCGAGCTCGTCCGGCATGGTCTCGCTCTCGTCCACATCGCGCAGATCGAGCGTATGGCGTACGCCCAGCGCGGCAAAGCGCTTTCCATCGTCTTCCGTTAGATGCCACGGGAGATCGCTGCGCAGCAGCACGCCAAAGCGCGTCACCCCTCCGGGCACGGCGTAGCCGCCGAGATCGCGCAGATTGTGCAGCCCGTCCATAAGAAACCGGCGGGTGTATTCCATAAGTTTCTGTCCCCTTTTTTGTCTTTTGAAAGAGTATAGCATACTCCAAACGAAAAGACATAAAAATTCTGTGAACGGAATTCGATTTTTATCTTGACAAGGGCGCGATTTTTGGTATAATAGCGCTTGCGTTTGAAACGCGGGCATAGCTCATTTGGCAGAGCGCCACCTTGCCAAGGTGGAGGTAGCGAGTTCGAATCTCGTTGCCCGCTCCAAAAGTTCACCGGGATCGTCTTTGGACGATCCCGGTATTTTTTTGCAGCCCCTGAATTGACAAAACATGTCGATTCAGGGGCTATTTTTTCATAAAACGCTTTTTTCCGCCGAAATATAGGTTATTTTCATAAATCGAATTTCAGATTTTAGTTGCAAGTGCTGAAATTGTCGTTCCTTCCGTTTTTTGCTTTGACATTCAATTTTCGCTGTGCTATCTTAAAATCAGATTTCAGATTTCAGACTCGAAATTTTGAATTAAAAGCAAATCGGCTTTTGAATTTAAAAAAGGAGGAACGCAAGACCATGTCTGATGAAGTCATTTCCCATGCTTATGCCCAAGGTATGAATTTTGGTGTTATGGACGCTAACTCCCCCAAGCGCTACGCATTCACGGAGGAAGAGTACAAATCCCGTCAGGACAGACTGCGCGAGCTGATGCGCAGAGACGGCTTTGATATGCTCTGGATCACGACGCCGGAAGCCGTCTGCTATCTGCACGGCTATTACAGCGGCTGGTACAAATCCAACAGCCCGATGCGTTATCCGCAGTGCTACGGCACCATGCTGGACGCGCACAGCGACCGCATGATCCACTTCGATTCCCCGCAGGAGGTCCCCCTGCTCAACGAGCTTTCCGTCTGCAAGGACAACCGCTACTACCCCGCCCGCGAAGGCGCGCCCAACCTTGAGTTCATTATGAACGAGCTCCGCAAGGAAGGTCTGCTCCACGGCACCGTCGGCATGGAGTTCTGGAGCGGCGTTCCCAACCGCGCCATCAGCGAGTGGTTTGAAGCCGCCTTCCGCAAAGAGGGCTGCACCGTTAAGGATTGCAGCGCCATCGTTCGCGAGGTCCGCCGCGTGAAGTCTCCGGCAGAGCTGGAAGTCATGCGCGAAGCCATCGCCATCTGCGATGTTGCCCACCAGGCCATTCTCGAAAACGGCCACGCCGGTATGACGGAGCTCGAGCTTCAGGGCATCGTCAACCTCGCTATGAACCGCGTCGGCGGTGAAATGCCCTCCCAGATCAACATTTTCTCCGGCCAGCCGATGAAGAACGGCCGCCCCTGCACGCGCGGCCATTGCTGCGCCTCCACCCGCGTTCTGCAGAAGGACGACGTCCTTCTCGTGGACCTCGTCGGCGTTAAGCACCGCTACCACGGCAACGTGGAGCGCGGCTATTACTTCGGCAAAGCCACGCAGGAAATGATTGAGCTCTATGACAAGGTCGGCGAGGCTTTCACGTTCCTGCACAAGAATCTCCACGCCAACATGACCGTCCGCGACGTGATCGGGATCATGCGCCCCGAACTGGAGCGGCTCGATCTCATGAAGGAGGACGGCTGGCTTCTGAGCTATGAGCTTGGTCTCTCCCTCCCGAACGACTGGGTCGGCGAGTTCTACTGGACACTTTTCGACACCGATCCGCAGTACATTGACCGCGTGATCCCCGAGAACTTCGTTTCCAACATGGAGATCCTCTTCAACACCGCCATGATCGACACGCTGATCTGGCACAAGGACGGGATCGAGGATCCCACCAAGACGCCTCGCAAGCTGTTCGAGCTTCCCGGCTGATACGCGCCTCCCTTCTTTTGAGCGGTTCGGCCGGATTTCCCGGCCGGATCGCTCTGCGGAAACTTGTTTTGAAAGGGGAAATCCCATTGAAAACCAGATTTGAGGAGATTTTTGACTCCTCTGCCGTGGGACGCGGCTCCGGCGCGTTTGACTGGGCGGAATTACTTGGCAAGGCGGAGGCGGAAACCGTTTCTCCCGCTGCCGAGGATATGACGAAAACGCTGCTGATCGCCATCGATATGCAGCAGGACTTCATGGACAACGGCCCGCTCGGTGTTCCAGGCGCCTGCGACGATGTGCGGCGGCTTTCCCGGTTTATTTACGACAACGCCGAAAAGATCAGCTGCATTGCCGTTTCCGTTGATACACACAGCCCCTTCCAGATCTTCCATCCGGCCTGGTGGACGGACGAAAACGGCCGCCGACCGGCACCGTATACCGTTATCACCGCGGCGGATGTGGAAAGCGGAAAATGGACGCCCGTATATATGCCGGAGAAAAGCCGGGAATATGTGCGTGAGTTGGAGAAAAAAGGGAAAAAAGTTCTGATCATCTGGCCCTATCACTGCCTTCAGGGGACGGCGGGGTTTGCTCTGGAACACGAGTTTGCCAAAATCCTGTACTTTCACGGCATCCTGCGGCAGAGCAAGCCGGAAGTGGTCCTCAAGGGACTCGAACCGTGCTCGGAAATGTACGGTATGCTGCGGCCGGAATACGATCCGGCCTATGTGATGAATCAGGACTTTCTGGACAAGCTCTCCCGCTATGACCGGATCCTGATCGCCGGCGAGGCCAAAAGTCACTGCGTGCAGGAGTCCATCCAGCAGATCCTGGAACAGCTCCAGAGCATGGGCCGGAACACGGATTCCGTTTATCTTCTGGAGGACTGCATGAGCTGCATCCCCGGCTTTGAGGAGACCTGCGACGAAGCCTATAAAGACTTTTCCGCAAAGTACGGGGTGAAACGGACGACCACCCGGGATATTAAACTTTAAACACTATTTCTGTTGATGACAGGATATGGGAGGAAGAAATGGAAAAAAAGAACCGCTTAAATATTGATGCACCCGTTTTTATTCCGTCGCTTGTTATTGTTGTTGCGCTGTGCGCGGTAATCGTTTTGAATCCTGAAGCGACCAGCCGGGCGTTTAGTGCGGCGAAGAGCTTCCTTTGCAATTCCTTTGCCTGGCTTTTTGAGATATTCTGCGCGGCTACGCTCGTATTCGTTCTCGGCATCTCCTTTTCGAAATACGGCAAGGTCAAATTCGGAGAGGGTAAGCCCGAGTACTCCACGTTCACCTGGCTCTCCATGATCTTCTCCGGTGCGACGAGCGCCTCGATCCTTCTCTGGGGAACCATTGAGTTTTACTATTATGTGACCGGCGGTGAGTTCGGCGCAGCCCCGTTCTCCAACGAGGCGTATGAGTGGGCATCGGCTTACGGCATGTTCCACTGGGGCGTGCTCTCCAATTCCACCTATGCGATCCTCGCGATCGCGTTCGCCTATATGTTCTTTGTCCGGAAGAAAGAGGTCGTGATCCGCCCCAGCGCTGCATGCCGCGAGGTTCTCGGCAAGCACTCCTACGGCCTTCTGGGAAAGATCATCGATATTCTCTACCTTTTCGCCGTTATCGCCTGCCTCGGCACGACGCTCGGTCTTGCAACGCCGCTCGTGGCAGAGCTCTTCTGCATGGTGTTCGGCACGGAGCACACTCTGCTGCTTGACGCAATCATCATTCTTGCCTGGATCGTGCTGATCGCTGCGCAGATCTATACCGGACTCAAAAAGGGAATGAAGGTCATTGCCAATCTTCGCACATGGCTGACCTTTGCCTTCCTCGCCTATGTGCTTCTCGCGGGTCCCACGGCGTTCATTCTGAACAATACCACGCAGGGCATCGGCATCATGCTGCAGAACTTTGTCCGCATGACGTTCTACACCGACGCTTTCAACTTTACCGGCTTCCCGCAGGTATGGACGGTATTCTTCCTCGCATGGTGCATTGGCTACGTTGTTCAGATGGGCATTTACTTTGCCCGTATTTCCAAGGGCCGCACGATCCGCGAGGTCGGTCTCGGCGTGATCGGCGCTACGGCGCTGGGCGCTGTTGTGGTTTTCGGCATTCTCGGGAGCTATGGCGAACACGTGCTGTTCAACGGGATCGTTGACGTTGTGAACGCGATCGCCGAGGGCGGAACGGCTCTCGCCGTGGCGGAGATCTGGGCCTCGCTTCCCGGTTCTGTCATCGTTATCCCGTTCATGCTCGTGCTCTGCTTCGTTTCCACCTCTACGCTTCTTTCCAGCTCGGCCTATACCATGGCGATGTCCACGCATAAACGCATCAGCGCGGACGAAGAGCCCGCGAAATGGAACCGGCTGTTCTGGTGCTTTGTGCTCGGCGCTCTCGCGCTTGCACTGCTCTTCCTCGGCGGTCTCGATACGCTGCAGACCGTTGCGATCGTCGGCTCCGCTCCGATGATATTCGTTCTTATCATCATCGTAATCGGGTTCTGCAAGAATCTGAAGGATGATTTCGCAAGCAAAAAGGTGACAACCGATCCTCAAACCGCGCTTCCCGAAGAAGCCGCCGAGTGAGAATCCATACGGAAAAGCGCCGCACTTGCTGGTGCGGCGCTTTTTTCAAGAGCTGGCTTTTATACCTTCCGCTCCTGCCGGACTTTTGAAGCGTCCCATTATTGAAAAAGGAGAAAGAACAATATGAGCCGATTTAAAAAAGTCATGTCCGCTACAGATATCCTGGTGATCAGCTTCGGCGCTATGATCGGGTGGGGCTGGGTCGTTTCCTCCGGCAAATGGATCCATGGTGCCGGGGTATTCGGGACCATTATCGCATTTATCATCGGCGGCATCATGATCTTCTTCGTCGTAATGACCTATGCCGAGCTGACGCCCGCCATGCCCAAGGTCGGCGGCGAACATGTTTTCAGCTATAAGGCCTTCGGCCCGACAGGCTCCTTTCTGTGCACATGGGCACTGATCCTCAGCTATATCGGCGTTGTGTGCTTTGAGGCCGTCTCGCTGCCCGCCATTATGCAGTATATCTTCCCTTCATTTTCCCAAGGGTTCCTTTACACCGTTGCAGGATACAATGTTTATCTGACGGACGTGATCCTGGCTTCGGTGTGTACGATCGGGATCATCATTATCAACATTCTCGGCATCAAGGCTGCATCCATCTTTCAAACAATTTTGACCGTTGCCATCGCCGCGGTCGGTGTTATACTGGTAGCCGTATCCGCGGTAAACGGCGATGCGTCCAATCTGAACGGCCAGGGCTTCATCGGCGAGGGATTCGGCGCAGTAAAGAACATTCTTTCCGTCGCCGCCGTTGCCCCGTTCTTTCTCTTTGGGTTTGACGTGATCCCGCAGGTCGCAGAAGAGATCAAAATTCCGCTAAAAAAAATCGCCAAAGTTCTTTTATTATCCATCATTTGTGCTATTATATTCTACGGCATGGTCGTCTTTGCTGTAGGCTATGCGCTGAATCCGGATGAAATCGCCGCGGCGATGCGGGGCTCCGGCCTTGTTACGGCAAGCGCGATGGAAAAGGTGTTCCACTGCGCTGCTATGGCAAAGGTACTGATCATCGGCGGCATCTGCGGCGTTGTTACGAGCTGGAACTCTTTCCTGATCGGAGGCAGCCGGGCGATCTTTGCCATGGCGGAGGCACATATGATCCCGGAAACGTTTTCCGTGCTGCACCGAAAGCACAAAACGCCGGTGAACGCGCTGCTGCTGATCGGCGCGCTTTCTCTTGCGGCCCCGTTTTTCGGACGAACGATGCTGGTGTGGATCTCCGACGCCGCAAGCTTTGCCTGCTGCATGGCGTACTGCATGGTCTCCCTGTCATTTCTGGTCCTTCGCAGGAAGGAGCCGGATATGCCCCGTCCCTATAAGGTCAGACACTATAAATTTGTCGGGATCACCGCTTCCCTGCTGTCCGGGATGATGGTCATGCTCTATCTGCTCCCCGGCTCGGGGACATCCCTCACCGCGGAAGAATGGATCATTGTCGGCGGCTGGGCGCTGCTTGGTCTGATTTTCTATTTTGTTTGCAGAAAACGTTACGGCAGTTCGTTCGGGCAGATGGATGTGTGAGCCCTCTCCCCCGGTAAACACCGCGTACAACGCGCCGCGGCGATGCTTCCTGCACCGATCCGTGCTTATCTCACAGATAGTTTTTAAGGAGGATTCCCTGTGTTTAATACCACGACCCTGCGTGACCAGATTTCCCGGTATCTTCGGGACGAGATCCGTGCCGGAGAGCTTCGCCCGGGATCCAGCATCAACATGGACAAGCTCAGCCGAGAGCTTTCGATCAGCAAAACGCCCCTGAAGGAGGCGCTGATCCGCCTGGAAGCCGAGGGCTTTGTTGAGATCCAGTCCAGACGCGGGTTTTTTATTCACCAGTTCTCCAACAAGGAACTGAAAGACTGCTATGAGATGATCGGTATCCTCGAATCGTCTGTTCTGGCGGATAATTTTGATGCGATCACCACGGAAGTCGTTGCGGAAATGGAGCGCATCAACAACGATATGACCCGCGCATTTGAGCAGGAAGAGTACGATGACTACCGGCGTTTGAACCTGGAGTTTCATGATGTGATCCTTAAGAGCTCCGGCAACGATGTTCTGCGGACCTATGTGAATCTGCTGAAAAGCCGCCTGTACGACTTCACCGAAAGCGATTTCATGAAGGAGTGGGGGCATTCCAACATCGAAGAGCACAAGAAGCTTCTGGACTGCTTCCGTGCGGGAGACGCGGAAAACGCGGTTCGCATCATCCGGGAGGAGCAGTGGGGCTGGTCCTTCTATGAACCCTATTTCACCCGCACTTATCAGAATAGCGGCGAGTAACACTCTTTTGATACGCCGACCGGGATCATCCTGTGGGATGATCCCGGCGTTTTTGCTATCCCGTTTACAGAAAGAAGAATTCCCTTATGAGAACAACAAACGAACGGCAGCTTGACATGCTGCACGGCTCCATCTGGAACAAGCTGCCGCGGTTCGCGTTTCCCGTGGCGGCCACCGCCATTTTGGAGCAGCTTTTCAACGCCTCCGATCTTGCGATCGTCGGCAACTTCACCGGTGCGGGACGTACTGCCGCCGTCGCCGCCGTAGGCGCGAACGGCCCCGTCATCGGGCTGATCGTCAATCTGTTTGTCGGCATCGCACTGGGTGCGAACGTCGTCATCGCCAATGCTATCGGACGAGATGACAAGACCGCCGTGCAGAAGGCCGTGCACACCTCCATCACGGTCGCCGTCCTCGGCGGCATCCTTGTCGCCGCGCTCGGCGAGCTCGCCGCTGAGCCGCTGCTCCGCTCGCTCAACGTGCCGGATGACGTATTTCCGCAGGCGATGCTCTATCTGCGGATCTATCTGCTGGGGATGCCCGTCATTCTCCTTTATAACTTTGAAGCGGCGATCTTCCGCAGCGTGGGCGATACAAAGGTCCCGCTCATCGTGCTCGCGGTATCCGGCGTACTGAATGTGATCTTGAACATTTTCTTCGTCGTGGTGCTGCACATGACCGTAGACGGTGTTGCGATCGCGACGGTGATCTCCAACGCCATAAGCGCCGTTTTGATGCTCCGCCGCCTGCTCCGCTCGCAGAAGTACATCCGCGTAGAGTGGCGCGCACTGGGCATCGACCGGAAGGCGCTGGGGCGTATCTTGCGGATCGGTCTCCCGTCCGGCATACAGAGCGCGATGTTCTCCATTTCCAATATTGTGATTCAGTCCGCCATCAACAGTCTCGGCACAGCGGTCATGGCGGCGTCCAGCGCCGCGTTCAACATTGAGATCATCGCCTATTACGTGTTCAATTCGTTCAGCCAGGCATGCACGACGTTCGTGGGACAGAATTACGGTGCCGGACAGCTCAAGCGCTGCCGAAGGACGCTGCTGCTCGCGCTGGCCGAGAGCTTTGCCGCCTCGGCGATCGCCATTGGGCTCGTGCTGCTCACCGGGCGGTCTCTCCTCGCGATCTTCAACAGCGATCCCGAGGTCGTTGAGATCGGGTATACGCGCCTTGTCATCGTCTTCTCCGCCTACACGTTCAGCATTCTTTATGACACGATGAGCGGATATCTGCGTGGGTTCGGCATCTCGCTTGCCCCGGCGATCCTCACTACGCTCGGCGTATGCGGCATCCGCATTGCATGGATCCAATTTGTTTTCCCCTCCAGCCGGACGTTTGCCACGATCATGAACGTATACCCGGTGAGTCTTTCCGCCACGGCGCTTCTCATTTTCATTGCCCTGCTCTGCTATCGTCCCTCCCGGCGCTTTGCCGCCGTAGGAACGGACAGCCAAGAGGACCGAACACTCTGACGGCTTTCTTTCTCAGATATCCACCAGTTCCTCCACCGTGCGGAGGAATTCCGCCGCCGCGCCGGAAATATCCGGCGAATAGTAGAGTCCATACGGCAGCGTAAACTCCCAATCCACCGGCTTTGTCACGAGAGACGGGTGGATGTTCTGCCAGATATCAAACGAAAGAAGCAGGCAGTTATTCTCATCGCAGTAATTGAATGTGTTGATATCATAATACGATGTAGAGTGTATCCGCACGGAAGGGACTCTTTTCTGCAATTCGTCACGGAAATGATCCAGCGAGGGCGATTCCCCTCTCTGAAAAACCGTGAGCTGTTCTCCGGCAAGATCGCCGATGCTCAGCCTTTCCTTCTGCGAGAGCGGATGGCGCGCCGGAACAGCTACGCGCAGCGGGTAACGCCCCAGAAAGCAGGCTTTGCTCTGCCGGAGCCATACAGTGGAATCGCCGGAGGCAAAAAAGAAATCGATCTCCTTCCCCAGCTTATCGAAATGGGAACGAACACTTTCCGAATTGGCGTCAAAATAGAGCACTTGCAGGGAAAACCGGGAAAACGCATTTTCGTGTCTTCGGATGAGTTTAAAAAGCTCGTCCGGATTATAGAGCGGGATCGTGCCGATGCGGATCTTTCCGCCGCGCTCGCGCTCAGCGGCCTGCAGTGCGTGCGCCTTCGCCTCTGCCGCAAGGGCGATCATACGCCCGGCATCCTCATAAAACGCCGCGCCCGCCGCTGTCGGTACAACGCCGCGACTCGTTCGCTCAAGCAGCGTGACGCCGAGCTTTTTTTCCAGCTCGTTGATCTGCTTCATGACCGCGGGCGGCGAAAGATACAGCTTTTCTGCCGCCTTGGCAAAGCTGCCGCTCTCGACACAGGCGGTAAATACATAGATCTGACGGTTGAGCATCTGCGCCCCTCCCCTTGCGTTAACTTTTGGTTTACGCAAGGATAACACATTGGAAATTCTCCTGCAAGCCCCATTCTGCTATCATAGGAGCAACATAAACTAAGGAGGTTTTCCCATGAATGTACTGATCGTTGTTGATATGCAAAAGGACTTCCTCGGCGGCCCGCTTACCGCACCCGGCGCCGTGGAAAACATCGCGCGCGTGCGCGACCGCGTCATTCAGGGCAAGGAGCAGGGCGAACATGTTATCTTCCTGCGCGATACCCATCACGAGGACTATCTGAACACCCAGGAGGGCCGCCGTCTCCCCGTCGTTCACGCCGTTGAAGGCACGGAAGGCTGGCAGCTCGCCGATGAGCTCGCTCCTCTCGCCGCGGGCGAGATCGTTCTGAACAAGTCCACGTTCGGCAGCGTCGCGATGGGCGAAACGCTCCGCGCTCTCAACGAGAAGGAGCCGGTGGAGACGATCACCGTGATCGGCATTTACACCGACATGTGCGTAATGAACAACGCGCTCCTCGCCAAAGCGTTCCTCACGGAAGCCCGCATCGTTCTCGACGCCTCCTGCTGCGTCGGCCTCTCCGCGGAAGCGCACAAGAACGCCATCAGCGCGATGAAGATCTGCCAGATCGACGTTATCAACGAGTAAACTCCTCTATACATAGAAAAGCCTCGCATTCGACATGCTCAAAAGCCCTTCCGCAGCTGCGGAAGGGCTTTTGTCTTTTTTTCTTTCATCTGTCACTCGGCGCGGTCTCGCCGCTGCCGAAAATGAGATCATCAATGTCCGGTCCCATCTCACAACACCTCCATGCATATACAAATCAGTATATGCGCCGCGAGGTGAAAAGTTTCGGGAAATCAGTAGCCGAGATCCTCGTTGACAAGAAGGACGTGGAACTCCTTGATGGACGTCGGCGGCATGAGGAAGACGCTCACGGCGCGGCAGATGCGATCCTTGCTGCGGCAGTCGTGGCAGCGCGGCTCGCCGAGCGCACACGGCGTTTTGAGCCCCAGACGGCGGGCATTGAGCGGCGCGGCGATGTTGCGCGCCCGGTCGATCGCGCCGGTAAGATCGGAAGCGATTTTATTTCTGCCGACGACAAGGAATACGCGCTGCGGCCCGTAGATCGTCGGGGCAACGCGGTTGCCGTAGCCGTCGATGTTGACGATCTCGCCGGTCTCGCTCACGCCGTTGGCGCTGCAGAGGAACGTCTCCGCGCGCGCACCGCGTTCGCGGCTGTCCGGCGTCGGTTTTTTCCAGCGCCAGATGACGTCGTTATCGGCGCTGAGCCGGTCGTATGCGCCGATCTCGTCGATCGTCACGCTGCCGCCGATGCCGATGCAGGTGTTGTGGAGCGTCTGCGCAAGGTAGTCCGCCGCTTCCGCGCCGGTGGCAAAAACATGGGCGTGGAAGCCCCGGTTTTCCAGGCTCTTTCTGGTCTTTTCAAGATCTGCCATGACGTTCAGTCCTCCTCTATGCTTTCAAATCCGTGTCCGTATATCGTGCGGGCATCGCCCACAATGAGAAACGATTTCGGGTCGATCTCGCGCACCATGCGGCGGAGGGGTCCGAGCTGGCCGGGCTTCACGGCGCACATGATGACGCGCTCGCTCTTGCCGGACCAGGCGCCGTGGCCGTCGAGCAGCGTTACGCCGCGGTGCAGCCGCCCGGTGATGGCGCTGCTCAGATCGGCGCTCTTGTCGGAGATGATGTAGCACAGCCGGGAGTTAACCGGGCCGTACAGAAGGAGCGATTCCACCTTGTTGGTGATGTACATGCAGATGAGCGTGTACATGCAGCTGTCAAACCGATGGAACACAAAGGCAAATGTGACAATAATGACGAAGTTGAACGAGAGGATGAACGTCGTCATATTGATATGCGGGTACCGGCGGCGAAGCATACGCGAGGGGATATCCGTGCCGCCGGCGGTCGCGCCGGTCGTGTAGCAGAGACCATAGCCGGTGCCGGTGACAACGCCGCCGTATACCGCCGCGAGCATCGGCTCTTCCGTGACAGTAAAGGGGAAATGCGCCAGAAGGTCAATGAGCAGAGAGCTTGTGAGCATGCAGAGGAGCGTGAGCGCCACGAAGCGCTTGCCGAGCTTCTGCCACGCCCAGATGAAGAGCGGCGCGTTGATCGCCACCGTGATCGCGCCGACCGGCAGGCCGGTCAGGAGATTCACGATCTGCGCAATACCGGTCACGCCGCCGGAGACGATGCTGTTCGGGAACGTGAGATAGCGGAACGAGACCGCGACAAGAGAAGACCCCACAAGGATCTTCAGTACATCAAACCAGAGTTTTCCGTGAAGTTTCGCTTCCATAGCTCTATCGGTTTCTTTCTTTGTATTTTTGTTTTTATTCGGCGCCGTCGAGCAGCGTCATCTGCCGCTCGCCCCGGTCCTCCTCGCGGAGGAGCGCGCCGGCAGCAGGGATGCTGCGCATGCGGTAACGCGCGAGATTCTGGATGGTCGTATCGGCAAGGAAGGCGGCACGCTCGAGCCGGTACTTCGGCTTGAGCGTCATGACCGCCACGCCCTGCGTGGCGCGGGAGGCCTTGGGCGCGAGCAGCGCCGTGTTGAACACAAGCGCCCGCCCCTCGGTGGAGAACACCGCCACGTTCTGCTCCTCCGTGAGGACGAGCAGCGCGCGGAGCGGGCTCTTGTCGCAGTATGCGCCGGTGAGACGCTTTCGGTTCGTCTTGGTGGCGTAGCTCTCGAGCGGCACACGGGCGCACTTGCCGTTTTCAAAGAAGAACAGCACCTCGCCGCGGTAGTCGCCGGGCAGGACAAGCGAGAACACGCTCTCGCCGTCGTCCATACCGAGATGGCCGGGCAGATATACGCCGAGCTGCGAGGCCTTCGTGTCGGCAAAGTCTGCCGCGCGGCATTTATAGACCTGCGCCTTGTCGGTGAATACGAGCATTTCGGCGCGGTTCGTCGTCTCAAAGCTCTGGCTTGGGCCGTCGTTTTCCTTGTACTTCTGTTCGCCGCCCATGCGCAGGGAAAGCGGCGTGATCTTTTTGAAATATCCTTCGCGCGAGAGGAACAGATTGACCGGGTAGTCCTCCACGGCATCCTCCTCCGGCGCTTCGGGCGCGTCGGCGGCATAAGTGATGACGCTGCGGCGCGGCGAAGGATATTTCTTCATCACCTGCTGGAGCTCGGAAATGATGATCGCGCGCAGCTTGCGGCGGCTCGCGAGCGTATCTTCGAGCTCGGCGATCTCGCGTTCGAGCTCGTCCGTCTCCTCGGTGCGCTTGAGGATGTATTCGCGGTTGATGTTGCGCAGCTTGATCTCCGCAACATACTCCGCCTGCACCTGGTCGATGCCGAAGCCGATCATGAGATTCGGCACAACGTCGCTTTCGCGCTCGGTATTGCGGATGATGGAGATGGCGCGGTCAATGTCGAGCAGGATCTTTTTGAGACCGTTGAGAAGATGGAGCTTTTCCCTCTTCTTCGATACATCAAAGTATACCCGCCGCCGGACGCATTCGAGCCGCCAGGCGATCCACTCGTCCAAAATCTCGCCGACGCCGCACACGCGCGGCGTACCGCCGAGGAGGATATTGAAGTTGCAGGCGAAGCTGTCCTGCAGCGGCGTCATGCGGAAGAGCTTTTGCATGAGCTTTTCGGGGTCAACGTCGCGCTTGACGTCGATGGCAAGCTTGAGGCCGTTGAGGTCGGTCTCGTCGCGCATGTCGTTCACTTCACGCAGTTTCCCCGCCTTGACGAGCTCGGCGACCTTATCGATGATCGCCTCGACAGTCGTGCTGTACGGAATCTCGTAAATTTCAATGATGCGCTCCTTGGGATCAAAGCGCCAGCGGGCGCGCACCTTCACGCCGCCGCGGCCGGTCTTATAGAGCGTTTCCATCTCGCCGGGATCGCACACGATCTCGCCGCCGGTCGGAAAATCCGGTGCGGGAAGCGTTGTGAGAATATTATGTTCGGGATCTTTCAAAAGGGCGATCGTCGTTTCGCAGACCTCGCCGAGATTGAACCCGCAGATGTTCGAGGCCATGCCGACAGCAATGCCCATGTTCGCCGAGACGAGCACGTTCGGGAACGTAGTCGGGAGAAGCGTCGGCTCCGTGGTGGAGTTATCGTAGTTCGGGACAAAGTCCACGGTGTCCTTGTCGATATCACGGAAGAGCTCCGAGCAGATGGGCGCGAGCTTCGCCTCCGTATAACGTGAGGCCGCCCACGCCATATCGCGCGAATACACCTTACCGAAGTTGCCCTTGGAATCGACAAACGGCGTGAGCAGCGCGCCGTACCCCTTCGAGAGACGCACCATCGTATCATAGATGGCGGAATCGCCATGGGGGTTATAGTGCATCGTCGCGCCGACGATGTTCGCCGACTTCGTGCGCGCGCCGGTGAGAAGTCCCATTTTGTACATGCAGTACAGCAGCTTCCGGTGGCTCGGCTTGAAGCCGTCAATCTCCGGGATGGCGCGCGAAACGATGACGCTCATCGCGTAGGGCATGTAGTTATTTTCGAGTGTTTCGGTGACAGGCTGCTCCACAACAGCGGAGCGCAACCCCATTACATTCTGTTCCTCGGCAGTCGCGTGGCGCGATGCCGGGCTTTCCTTCTTTCTTGCCATGTATGCTTCCTTATACGGTTAAAATAAGTTTACGTAATTTAAGCTACATAATTTAATTTACGTAATTTAGTTTACGCAAATCGTTTTACATAATATTGATTACATAATTTAGTTTGCATAACTTATGACAGGTCGGCCAGATCGAGATACCGGCTGCCGACCTCGGCGATGTGCTCCTTGCGCCCGGCGAGATTGTCGCCGAGGAGGAGATCGAAAACGCGCGCCGTTTCGTCGGCATCCTCGGGCATGACGCGGATAAGCCGCCGGGTCTCGGGGTTCATCGTCGTGAGCCACATCATCTCCGGATCGTTCTCGCCGAGACCTTTGCTGCGGTTGATGACGATCTTGGCGTTTCCGATGGATTCCACGATCTCCGCCTTTTCGCGGTCGGAGTACGCAAACCACGTCTTTCCCTTCGCCTGAATTTCGTACAGCGGCGACTCGGCAATGTAGACATACCCCTCGCGGATGAGCGTCGGCACGAGGCGCCAGAGCATCGTGAGAATGAGCGTGCGGATCTGGTAGCCGTCCACGTCGGCATCGGTGCAGATGACGACCTTGTTCCAGCGGAGGTTTTCCAGCGAGAAGTTGTTGAGCTCCTTGCCGTGCTTTTCAACTTCTACACCGCAGCCGAGCACCTTGATGAGGTCGGTGATGATCTCGCTTTTGAAGATGCGGGCATAGTCTGCCTTGAGGCAGTTCAGAATTTTGCCGCGCACCGGCATGATGCCCTGATATTCCGCATCGCGCGAGAGCTTGACGCTGCCGAGAGCGGAATCACCCTCGACGATATAAATTTCGCGCTTGTCGGCGTCGCGCGAGCGGCAGTCCACAAACTTCTGCACGCGGTTGGCCAGATCGAGATTCTTCGTGAGGTTTTTCTTGATGCTCACGCGCGCTTTTTCCGCCTGCTCGCGGCTGCGCTTGTTGATAAGCACCTGGTCGGCGATGCGGTCGGCCTCGGCCTTATTTTCGATAAAGTAGATCTCCAGCTTTTCCTTGAAGAAATCCGTCATCGCTTCGCGGATGAAGCGGTTCGTGATGGATTTTTTCGTCTGGTTCTCGTAGGACGTGCGTGTGGAGAAGCAGTTCGTCACAAGAATCAGGCAGTCCGCAATATCCGGGAACGTGATCTTGCTCTCGTTTTTCTGATACTTATTGGTCTTTTTGATGTAGGCGTCGATCGCATAGACGAACGCAGTCTTTGCCGCGGCGTCCGGCGCGCCGCCGTGCTCGAGCCACGAGGAGTTGTGGTAGTACTCGATAGCGTTCGTCCGGTTGGAGAAGCAGAACGCCGCCGACATGCGCACCTTGTATTCGGGCTTATCTTCGCGGTCTTTGCCCTTTCTCTCGGTCTCGATATAATAGGGCTGCGTAAGGGGGTTCTCCCCCGCGAGTTCCGCCACGTAGTCCGCGATGCCGTTTTTGTAGCAGAACTCGGTCGTTTCGAATTTCGCGCCGTGCTGCGCGCGGAAGCGGAACGTCACCCCGGCGTTCACGACGGCCTGACGGCGCAGGATATCGAGGAAATAGCTCTCCGGGATGTTGATATCGGTAAACACTTCGATATCCGGCTTCCAGCGGGTCGTCGTGCCGGTCTTTTTCCGGTCTGAGGGCTCGACGAGCATTTTGCCCTTGATCTTGCCCTTGGCAAAATGGAGCGTATACTTGTTTCCGTCGCGCCAGACGGTAACGTCCATATACTCGGAGGCGTACTGCGTGGCGCATGCGCCGAGGCCGTTCAGGCCGAGCGAGTATTCGTAGTCGCCGCCGTCGTCGTTTTTGTACTTGCCGCCGGCGTACAGCTCGCAGTAGACAAGCTCCCAGTTGAAGCGCTTTTCCGCCGGGTTCCAGTCCACGGGACAGCCGCGGCCGAAATCCTCCACTTCAATGGACTTGTCATCGTAGAGAGTTACCGTTATAATATTGCCGAAGCCCTCGCGCGCCTCGTCAATGGAGTTGGAGAGAATTTCAAATACGGCGTGCTCGCAGCCCTCCAGTCCATCGGAGCCGAAAATTACGCCCGGACGCTTGCGCACCCGGTCGGCGCCCTTGAGCTGGGATATGCTTTCGTTGCCGTATTCCTGCGGTTTTGCTGCTGCCATCTGGTATCTCCATATATAGTGGTTTATTACTCTGTAAAAAAGCGCTATATAGTATAGTATACCTCAATAAAAAAATCAAGCGGAGTCTATCATGACCCCGCCAAATTGCCTCGCAGAGTTTGCGCCCGCAGGCGCAAATAAGTTTCCAACCGTTTTCTCCGGCGACATGCGCGTCGGAGAAAACTCCTCTCGGCTCGCAAACGTGCGCCCGGAGTGAGTGCGCTGCGGCGAGCCGCTATCCCCTCAAACAAACCCCTCAACGGAGTGGGGTTTGTTTGAAAATAATCAAGCGGAGTCTGTAAAGACAGACTCCGCCCGTCGAGAGAGTTTTCTCTTTCCCGTCTCTTCGGCTTGCGGCGGCTGTTGACCGCCGCCGGACATAGTATATGCCGCGCGCCGCCGTAAAACCCATCCATTTTTCGCCAACATAAAGAAAAGGAGAATCTTTCATGTCTACCGCTTCCACGATCGTTGTCATTGTCGTCGCCGTCATTTTTCTCGGCTTTTTCATCAAGCTGCTCAAAACGCCCATCAAGCTGGCGCTCAAGCTGCTGCTGCACGCCGTCGGCGGATTTGTGATGCTGTTCCTCGTGAACTTCTTCGGCTCGTATATCGGAATATCGCTCGAGATGAGCTGGCTCAACGCGATCGTCTCCGGTATTCTCGGCGTGCCGGGCGTCGTTATTTTGCTGCTCTTCAAGTATATTCTCTGATTTCAAAAAATTGCAGATGCCTGATGGCATCCGCAATTTTTTTATAAGCTTTTATTCTTCGGATTCAGTTTCGAGGACTATCGTCTGCACCGACAGTCCTTTCGATGTGCATTCCGTTACGCCGCGCCGAAAAAGCGGAACACAGCGGTCACATAAACCAGAAGCTGTTCGCGGCTGACGAATTTCGTCATGTCGGCAATATCGGTCGTCTGGATCAGGCGCTCAATGCTGCCGCCGGTCGCGTACGCCACGGCGAGCAGCGCAATGCCGAGGATCATCAGCACGGAAAACACGATGGCTACCCATCTCCACACTTTACTCATCGCCGTTTTCCTCCTTCTTCGGATACAGGATCGAGCGGTAGATGCTGCGCGTGAGGCGCACCGTGAGAGTGCAGCCCGCCACGGCGATCGAAACGCCCGACCAGAGAAGCAGCAGCGCGAGGGCGAACACGCCCAGGGCAGCGCCCGCCGTCAGCAGCAGATCCGGCATGCGGACGATCGCGCCGTTGAACACGTACCCGGTCAGATACACGCCCACCGCGACAAGCACCGCGCCGATGCCGAGAACGGCTACGCCGAGCCCGAGCGAAAGGCCAAACAGCAGCGCCCATACCACGAGCATCGGGATCGTGACCACGACGGCGGCAAAAGCGCGTCCGCCCGAAACGGGACGGCGCTCCTCGGCCTCTTCATACTCGTATTCTTCTTCGTCCCCGGCTTCGTCTCCGGCTTCGTCTTCCTCTTCCTCGACAGGCTCTGCCGCCAGGATCGCCGCCAGCGCGGTATCCGTCTCTTCCGTGGAAGCCTCCTCCGCAGGAAGGTCGCAAGTATGTACCGCATCGACCGGTATCTCCGGCTCTTCGGCAGTTTCCGGAGCTTCGTGAGCTTCCGGCTCCGCGGTTTCCGCCGGCTCCGTTTCCGGTTCCGCCGGTTCTGCGCTCTCTGCCGTCTGCGTCTCTTTGGTCTCTTCCGTCTCCGGCGTTTCGTCCGCAGGGGCGGATTTCTCCGATTCCGCCGGAGGCTCTTCCTCTTCCGGCGCAGCGGGCTCATCCGACAGTTTCTCCAGCAGAGTCTCCGCCGTCTCGGCCTCCGCGAGCAGCGCGGCGAGGAATGCATCCTCTGCCGTCTCGCTCTCCGGCGCATTCTCCGGTTCCGCGATCGCAGGCTCTTCGCTCTCCGCCGGGGCTTCCGGCTCTTCTTCTGCCGGCTCTTCCGCCTGAACCGGGACCTCCGTCTTCTTCGGGAATGTCAGGCCGAGATCGGAGAAATCCAGATCGTCAAGATCGATCTCCGGCAGCACAGCGGCGGCCGGCGGCTCCGGCTCCGCCGGGGCAGGCGCTTCCGGCGCGGGAATCGCCGGTTCCTCCGGCTGCTCTTCCGCGGTCTCCTCCGCCAGCGGCTCTTCCGTTTCCGGCTCGGCCTCATCGAAAGCGATCTCCGTCTCCGTGTATTCCTCTTCGACGATCTCAGGCTCTTCCGGCGCTTCGGCTTCCTCCGGCGCGGCAGTCACATCTCCGTCGGCAAACGGCGTTTCGCCGTTCGCCACCGCTTCGCGGTATTCCCGCTCGATCTGCAGCACCTGCCGCACCGGCGAGCCAAAGCAGCGGATCACCGTAGCCTCGCCCTCTGCGCCGGCCTCATCGAACATACGCTCGTACCGGTTGAGGACGCGCTCGCGCTCGGCAGCGTCCAGAAACGCCAGAAGGCTCCGAAGCTCCGCCATGAAGCTTTTTCGGTTCAAAGTGGGACACCTCCCATTCTTACTGTTACAATTTGTCATCGTTAGATTATACTATTTAATAAAAGCTTGTCAAGTCTTATCCCACGACAAACCTTGACAATCCCGGCTCTCTCACCTAATATAATAAAGTTAAATCCGCGGTGGGAGAAGGGCTCCCGCCGTTATAAAAGGAGAAATATCATGGCGAAAGAAAAAATGGTCGAGCAGATCACCAATATGGAGACCGATTTTGCTCAGTGGTACACCGACATCTGCCGCAAGGCCGAGCTGGTGGAGTACGCCTCGGTAAAGGGCTTCACCATCCTGCGCCCCTACGGCTACGCGATCTGGGAAAACATCCAGCAGATTATGGACGGCGAGTTTAAAAAGACCGGCCACCAGAATGTGGCAATGCCCGTTCTGATCCCCGAGAGCCTTCTCAAGAAGGAAGGCGAGCTCGTCAACGGCTTTGCGCCCGAGGTGGCCTGGGTCACGAAGGGCGGCAGCGAGGAGCTCGAGGAGCCGCTGGCGTTCCGTCCCACGAGCGAGACGATGTTCTGCGATCATTGGTCGCGCGTGCTCCACTCTTACCGTGAACTGCCGATGCTCTATAACCAGTGGTGCTCCGTCATCCGCTGGGAGAAGACGACCCGTCCGTTCCTGCGCAGCCGCGAGTTCTGGTGGCAGGAGGGTCACACCATTCATGAGACCGCCGAGGAGGCCGAGGCCGAGACCGCGCAGCAGCTCAAGTGCTACGCCGATTTCTTTGAGAACGTCCTCGCCATCCCCGTTGTCCCCGGCCGCAAGACCGAGAAGGAAAAGTTTGCCGGCGCAGAGGCCACCTACACCTGCGAGTGCATGATGAAGGATCACAAGGCGCTGCAGGGCGCAACGTCCCACTACTTCGGCGACAAGTTCTCGCGCGCCTACAACGTCACGTTCACCGGCCGCGACAACAAGGTGCAGTATCCGTTCCAGACGTCCTGGGGCTCCACGACGCGCATGATCGGCGCGGTCATCATGGCGCACGGCGACAACAACGGCCTTGTTCTGCCCCCGAAGATCGCCCCCATCCAGGTCATCGTCCTCCCCATCGCCCAGCACAAGCCCGGCGTGCTGGAAAAGGCGCAGGAGCTCGTCGACCGGCTCGCGAAGCTGGGGCTTCGCGTCAAGGGCGACTTTACCGATAACTCCCCCGGCTGGAAGTTTGCCAACTGGGAGATGAAGGGCGTGCCGCTGCGCATCGAGATCGGCCCGAAGGACATTGAGAACAACCAGTGCGTTGCCGTCCGCCGCGACGACCGCGAGAAGCTGTTCCTCTCGCTCGACGAGCTGGAAGCGAAAGTTCCAGAGCTGCTCGACGCCGTGCAGAAGTCTCTCTATGAGAAGGCCAAGGCCAACATGGAGGAGCACACCTATCCCGCCTACTCGCTCGAAGAGGCGAAGAAGATCCAGGAGGAAAAGGGCGGCTTCATCAAGACCATGTGGTGCGGCGAGCTCGAGTGCGAGATGAAGATGAAGGAGCAGGCCGGTATGTCCAGCCGCTGCATGCCGCTGCATCAAGAGCACCTGGCTGACACCTGCCCGATCTGCGGCAAGCCGGCCAAGCACATGATCTACTGGGGCGTGGCATACTGATGCCGCACATCGCCGTGAAGCTTTGGCCCGGCCGGAGCGAGGAGGAAGAGGCGGCATTTGCCCGCGCCGTTGCGGACGACGCCGCGCGGTATCTCCACGCGGACAAGGCATGGGTCTCCGTCAGCATCGAGGAGATCGTGCCCGAGGCGTGGGACGAGACCGTCGTGCGCCCGGAAATTTTGGAAAAGCCGGATATCCAGTATATTCGCAGCGAAGCCTGACAGATAGGATTTCAGCCCGCAGAGCCGAATGGCTCTGCGGGCTGTTTGCTGCTTTTTTCGAAATGCAGCGGGAGGCACCGCGCCGCATTACCGTTTTTCGATAGCTTTGAGGATATCCGCCGGGCGCACCGGCGTATGGTAGAATCGCACGCCGAGCGCGTCGTGCAGCGCGTTGAGCACCGCCGGCGTGGCCGGTACGGTCGCGACCTCCGATACGCCTTTGGCGCCGTAAGGTCCCTCGGTATGCGGATCCTCCACAAGAACGATATCAAATCTCGGCGTATCCTGCGCACGCAGCACGCCAAGCTTGCCGAACGTAAGCTGATCCGGCTTGCCGTTGGTAAAGGAGAAGCCCTCGCTGAGCGCATAGCCGACGCCCATCGCACTGCTTCCCTCGATCTGTCCGGCAATAATCTGCGGATTGATGGCGCGTCCCGTATCGTTGGCGGAGACAACATGCAGCACCTTCACCGCGCCGGTCTTTTTGTTGACCTCCAGAATGACGCACTGCGTGAGGAACGCATAGCCGCGGTAGTTCTGGTACGGGTTTCCGTCTTCCTTCGCCTGTGCCTTGCCGTTGATGCCGTAGGTTTTCGGCGCAATATGGCGGTAACGCGTCTGGCGTGTTTCCCCCGGCTGCCACGGATTTTTCGCAAGCTCCTCGCGCATTTTTCTGGCCGCTTCGTATACCGCGCGGCCCGTATCGAGCGTCTGGCGCTCGCTGACCGACTGGCGATGCGGTAGCGTTTCCGCCGTATCGCCGCAGAAGACGGTGAAATCCTCCTCCGGCACATCGAGCGCTTCCGCGGCGATCTGCGTCATGCCGGTGCGGAAGCCCTGTCCCATATCCGTGCCGGAAATGTCCATTTTGAACTTGCCGTCCGGCAGCTTGGTGAGGATGCAGCCGCCGTCGTCCGGGCTGCCCTTGCCGACACCGACATTTTTAAACCCGCTCGCCACGCCCACGCCGAGCGCCAGATCCGGATCATTCTTTTCCGCATACAGCTTCCGGTAATGCGCAACGATGGGCTCGGCCTTTTTTTCGCAGGCGCGGATGGTCTGTGCGATGCCGACGCTCTCGCGCACGATCTCCCCCGTCATCGTTTTATCGCCGGGGCGCAGCGCGTTGCGGAGACGTATCTCGAAGGGATCGATCCCCAGCCGCTCCGCCGCCTCGTCGATCATCGTTTCGATGCAGTTAGCGCTCTGGTTGATGCCGAAACCGCGAAATGCCCCGCCCTGCACCGTGTTCGTGCGCACTGTATAGGCGTGAATCTTTGCCGCATCGATGCGATAGGGGCCCAGGGCGAATATGCAGCCCTGCTCGAGCACGCCGCCGCTCAGGCCCGTATACGGCCCGGCATCGGAGGTGATCTTCGCTTCCAGCGTGCGGAATATACCATTTTTGTCCACGCCGAAGCGATAACGGTTATGGTAGCGGTGGCGCTTGGTCGAAAGGATCAGCGATTCGCGCCGTGTGAGCGGTATCTGCACCTTCCGGTGCAGCATGAGCGCCGCGACCGCCGCGTGCGGCTCAATATAGGAATCGCACTTTCCGCCGAAGCCGCCGCCGATGGGCGCGGCCGTCACGCGGATGCGCTCTGTGGGAAGATCAAGGATCGGCGCGAGCATGTTCTGAATCTCAAAGGGCGACTGCGTGCAGGAGGTAACGCGCACAGTGCCGGTGCTCTCCTCGTATTCGCCGATGGCACATTCCGGCTCGATGTAGGCGTGTTCCTGCCGTTCGAAGTAATAATCGCCCGCAAAGATCTCCAGCTCCGGTGTTTTTTCCGCCGCGGCAAGATCGCCGGACGCAAAATCGATCGTCCGGATGATCTGCCGTCCGCCGAGCGCATAGCTGTCCTCGATCTCGAAGACGCCGGGCAGCGACTCATATTCCACGCGCACGAGCTTTGCCGCCGCGCGGGCGTCCGCCTCGGTGTCGGCCACGACGAGCGCGAGCATATCGCCGAGGAAGTTCACCTCCGTATCACAGAACACCGGCTGTTCGGGGTTGAATGTGGCATAGGTGTTCCGCCCCGGTACGTCCTTATGCGTCAGCACGCGCACAACGCCCGCGGCGCTTTCCGCGGCGGAAACGTCCATGGATACGATTTTTGCATGCGGATGCTGTGACCAGACGAACGCACCATAGAGTGTGTCCGCATCGGCCCGGTCGCAGGTGAAGGGCAGCGTGCCTCTCACCTTTGCAGGCCCGTCGATATCGATGGCGCAGCGGCCGATGTGACGGCCAGTGAGATCCTGTGCTGTCACATCATCTGCGCCTTCGTATTTTACGATCTCAAGGTTTTCCCACGTCCGCATATCGGACACGTCCGGATCTTCCCCGCGCAGGCGCGCCGCGGCAAGGTGCACCGCCTCGATGATCTTTACATACCCCGTGCAGCGGCAGTAGTTATTTTTCAGCGCCTCGCAGATCTCCCTGTCGGTCGGGTCGGGGTTTACATCCAGCAGCGCCTTTGCTGCGAGCACCATGCCCGGCGTGCAGAAGCCGCACTGCACCGCGCCGATATCGAGAAACGCCTGCTGGATCGGGTGCAGGCCGCCGTCCGCGCCGTGCAGGGCTTCGATCGTGACAACGGACTTCCCTTCCAGCTTGTCCATGCGCGTCACGCACGAGCGGACAGGCTTTCCGTCTACAAGCACCGTACAGGCTCCGCAGTGGCCGGTGGAGCACCCCTCCTTTGCGCCCTTCAGGCACGCGACACCGCGGAGATACTTGAGCAGCGTGAGACCGTCCGCTTTTGCGGAGACCGGCCTGCCGTTGAGAATAAAGTTTACGGTAACCATTGTCGTTTTCCTTCTTTATTGCATTGGATTCATTGAAAAGAAAACCATGGTTTTTTTCGGCATTTCCCGCAGGAAAATGTCATCACTTCCGGCTATTTTTCCAAAACTGTGTAGGCTTTCACCTTGTCCTCGTCCAGCTCCACGCCGAAGCCGGGCTTATCCGGGCAATAGAGGCAGCCGTCCTCTTTATTGATGCGGAGCGGCTCCTTCACGATCCCCTGAAAGCTGTCCGGCGTAATGGCAGGAGGATCGTGCGGAACTTCCAGCCATGTGGCGTTCGGGTAGGAGCAGATGGTCGCAAGCGCCGCGGCCACGCCCGTGCCGGGGACCCAGCCATGGATGTTGACGAGCTTATTGCCCCGGCGCTCGGCCATGGCAGCGATCTTGCGCACCTGGCTGATGCCGCAGCAGAGTGTGATGTTCGGCATGTAGATATCGTAGCAGTCGTTATCGATGAGCGTCGTGATGTCCTGAATGCCGTTCATGATCTCGCCGCCCGCGATGGCAATCTCCGTCTCCTCGGTTAGACGGCGGATGCCGTGGATATCGTAGTGGTCCAGCGGCTCCTCGAGCCACAGCACACCAAGATCGTGCAGCTCCTTTGCCGTTTCGAGCGCGCGCTGATACGTCCAGAACGGGACGCGCCCGCCTTCAAAGTTCCGGTCGCGCACGGGGCCCTGGTTGGCATCGCAGATGATCGTCATCTTATCGCCGACGGCCTTGCGGATGTTCTCCACGATGTGGAGATCCTCCTTCATCGTCGGCATGAACAGCCGCAGCTTCACGGCGCGGAATCCCTCATCGAGCAGGCGGAGGGCGTCCTCCTGCCGTTCCTCGTCGCTGCGCAGCTCGCACATGGCGGCATAGGCCGGGATGTGGTCGCGGTAGCCTCCCAGGACCTTATAGGCCGGCAGGCCGGCCTTCTTCCCGAGAATGTCCCAGAGAGCGTTCTCTACGATCCACGGGCGCGGCGCAAGCCGTCCGTCGCCCTTCATGCGCGCGGCCAGCTTTTCGATCATCAGCGGATCCTGCCCGATGAGCCACGGGGCGATCATATCCTGGATGAACGTCATGTATGTCGGCGTCAGGCCAAAGGGAAATTCGCCGCTGCCGTAACCCTCGATCCCCTCGTCGGTCATGACGCGGACGAGCAGAATGTGCTGGTGCGTTTCACGCTTTCCGGGATACCACGTCGGTTCAAAGGGCTTATCGTAAGGGACCTTGAGCCAGCTGGTCTTGATCTGAGTGATTTTCATTTCGTAACGCTCCTCAAAACGATCTCCGCTTTCACCGCAGATATTTTTCAAACAGCGGCGCAAACACTTCGGGACGGTTATAGTGATCCGCAAAATCCTGGAACATTTTCGGCCGGATCACGCGGGAGAGATCAAGCTCTGCCACGAGCAGCTCATCGCTGTCGCCGTCGCCGCAGGCGATCTCTTCCCCGAACGGCCCGAAGATCGTGGCGCCGGCCTTCTTTTCCCGCTCTTTCCGGATGTATTCCAGCGATGCCGCGTCAAAGCCCATTTTTTCGATGTATCCGTCCGAGATCCGCGAAACGGAATTGACTACGAAAGTTTTCATCGTATACGCCACGGCGCGGGTGCTGAGCCGGATCGCATTCTGCATATCCGAATTCATTCCGAAGTTGGACGGCCAGGAAGCCGCATGTACCACCGGATAGTTCACCAGCGATGCCCACACGGCAAGGGGGTTGCTGTTCTCCCCGCATATTAGGCTGCTGACCGTTCCGAACTCCGTGGAGAACGTATTGGCGTACCCCGTATGCCCAGGCGCCTGCGTGAGCCGCTCCGTAAACGGCGTGGGAACGAGCTTCTGGTGCTTGCCCGCAATCTCTCCGCCGGCGGTGACAAAGACCTGACAGTTGTGAATGCTGCCGATCGCGTTCTTTTCCGTTTCGTTGATGCCAAAGACAGCGTTTATGTGCACCTCGGCGCACTTGCTCCGGAGCTTTTCCATGGCTGCATCGTCCAGAGACACGGCGTTCAGATAGAACTCCTTATCCAGCTCGCCCGCACGTACCCGGTCGATCGGATAGGTATACCATTGCGGATATCCGGCGATATAGCATTCCGGAAAAACGATCAGCTTTGCGCCTCGCTCCGCCGCCTCTTCCAAAAGACGGCACGACTTTTCGACGGATGCGTCCAGATCCAGAAAGCACTCCTCCGCCTGCACCGCCGCGACCTTCACCTTGGGAAAAGACTTACCATTCAAACTGTTTGCCATAGACCGTTCCTCCATTGAGCAGGGTTCTGCCATCATATTTTTTACGCTTTGACCGGAGCCGCGTCATCTGCTGCATCCAGCCGCGTCATCGAATAGCCCGTATAGCCGTAAACCAGCGTCAGGATGATCCCGACGAAGCAGAAGAAGAGCCACGGCACATACTGGCTGTAGGTGATGCCAAAGGTCGAGCAGACAAATATGCCGTTTGCCGTCCAGGGAATGAGCAGACTTGTCGTATCGGCCAGGACGGAGAATACACGTGCGCCGTTTTCGCGCTTATATCCCAGCTTTTCATACATGGGCACAAGAAGCGTGCTGTTGACGACAATGCCGAAATAGAAGGCGCTGACGAGCATATTGCAGACCACGGCGCTGATGAACGATACCGTCGTCAGGCTGCTTCTCGTTTTAACGACCTTCACGAGAGCGTCAATAAACGTATCCAGGAAGCCGCAGCCCTTGAGAATGCCGCCGATGCCGAGCGAAGCGATAATGTTGGTGATAAGCCCCAGCATGCTCGCCATGCCGCCGCGGTTCAGCAGCGGGTCGAGAAGAGCATTTCCGGTCGTGATCTTAAAGCCGCTCGCCAGGAACGTTCCCACCTGCGAAATCGGGTATCCCTGGTAGAAAACGGCAACGAGCACACCGACAATGCTGCCGACCATGATGGACGTGACCGCCGGCTGACGGCAGAGGAGGAGCGCAAGCACAACGATCAGCGGCAGAAGGGAGAGCGGGCCAATATGCATATTGCCATCCAGCGCAAGGAGCATTTCATTGATGGTCGAAGCATCCATCTCCGTATTCACGAACCGGAAGCCAACAACGAGGTAGGCAATAAAGCAGATCACGAACGCCGGAATATGCACGCGGAGCGTTCTTTTCAGAAAGCTGCTGTAATCCACGTTGCTCACGGAGATCGTCAGCATGGGGCAGTCCGACGCAGGAGAGATCGTATTGCCGAAGCTCGCACCGGAAATAACGGCGCCGGCGACCATTCCCGCCGGAAGTCCAAGCCCCATTCCAACCGCCAGCATGGCAACGCCGATCGTGCTCATCGTTCCCCAGGAGGTACCTGTGGGGATGGCGATCAGGCAGCACAGGAAAAAGGCAATGGCCAGAAACAGCTTCGGAGAGATCAGCTTCAGTCCCCAGTAGATCAGCGTGGGGATCGTGCCGGCGCTCATCCATGTTGCAACCATAAAGCCAACGGACAAAAACAGTACAAACAGTCCGACGGCGACCTTTACCATTTCATAGATCGATGACTCTATCTCCTTCGGCTTATATCCGAGATGCATGGCAAAGGGAAACAGGAGAAACCAGGAAAGGAACATGGAAACGCTGATATTGAATCCAAGAACGCGCATGCATACCACAATGAACGCGATCAGGCATACGAGCGTCAGGATCGCAAAGGAAAGCGTTGGTTTTTTATGTGTGTTGTCGTTCATCGTTAGTCCCCCTACGATGTTGTTTTTTCGTCAACAAATCTGCGCAGATTGTTTCCACGGACAATATAATTCATTTTTGCGTCCGTGTCAACAAAATTTTCATTCTTCCGGCAAGCCTTTTTCTTTGCAATCCTGGGGAAATCTTGTTATAGTAGGATCAGAAACAAAGATCGTGAGGAGCAGCCAATGAAATCGGCAGAATACTTGCTTGAGCAGTTCACCCAATACGCAAACAATCAGGACATTTTGACAAGATTCCATTCCCAGGAGGTTTTGTCCGGTTTCAGCAACTCCGAGCTGAACTGTATCGATGTCATTGGCCGCCACAAAGCGCCGAACGCAACGCTTATTGCCGAGCAGGTCGTGCTGACACGAAGCGCCGTTTCAAAAATCGTGCGCAGACTCATCAGCAAGGGCGCCGCCGTGAGCTTCCAGTCGAAAGATAACCAGAAAGAAATATACTATAAGCTCACCCCCTATGGAAAGGAAGTTTTCAAACAGCACCGAGCACGGCATGACAGCTGGAAGCACCGGGATATGGCGTTTTTTGCCTCTCTCCCGGAAGAGGACCTGCAAAGCGTGATACGCTTTATGGAGCAATATAACGCACACCTGGAAAACGCCGTGGCTGAAATTGCCGAGGAGGCCTCGAACGGCACCATACAATAAAATCAGATGCGGAACTTTTTTCCTGCGGCAGCGTCTAATGATCAGAATCCCCTTTCGAAAACAAATCTTTTACGGGAGGATCCTCCGATGAAAAAGACTACGAAGTTCCTTGCTCTCGCGCTCGCTCTTGTGCTCGCGCTCGGTCTCGCCGGGTGCGGGGCGAAAAGCACGGACACCGCCTCGAGCTCGCCCTCGGCGTTCTACACCTACGACAGCGCGCCGGTGGAAGCGCCGGCGGCCGCACAAGAATCTGAAATCGCCGGATTTGCAAACACTGCCTCGTCGGATATGCTGTATGATGGAAAGGACGGCCATTCTGCTTCCGAAGAGCTCGCCGACATGAGCGAGAAAATCATCTACAGCGCCAACGCCCGGCTCGAAACGACGGAGTTTGATACCGCGCTCGAAAAGATCCAGGCGCTTGTAAAAGAGCTCGGCGGCTTCATGGAGAGCACGAGCATTTCCGGCAACAACTATTCGAGCATCGCCCGCGGCAATACCGGCGGGCGCAGCGCCTCATTCACCATCCGCGTGCCGAGCGATAAGTTTGCAACGCTCACCGGCTCGCTCTCCGACATCGGCAACGTCCCCTACTGCAACACATACATGCAGAACGTGACGATGGAGTATTACGACGTGCAGAGCCGCCTGGAAGCCTATCAGACGCAGGAGACCCGGCTTCTTGAAATGCTTGCCGCCGCGGAGTCGGTCGAGGATATGCTCGCCATTCAGCAGCAGCTCACCGACGTGCAGTACGAGATCGATTCTCTCTCCGGTCAGCTCCGCTATTATGACCATCAGGTGAACTACTCCACCGTAACGCTCGACGTGACCGAGGTACGCGAGTATACGCCCGAGCCGACGATCACGCTCACCTACTGGCAGCGCATGACGCGCGGCTTTGCCGAGTCGCTCAAGAGCGTGGGCGAGTTCTTCCAGGATCTGTTCCTCTGGTTCGTGACGAGCCTGCCGTGGCTCGTGCCGCTCGCCGCGGTCATCGTTCTGATCGTATGGCTCATCCGGCGCAGCGCGAAAAAGCGCCCGGAGCGTGCCGCGAAGCGGGCGGCCAAACGTGCCGCCATCGCCGAAAAGAAGGCGCAGAAGGCTGCGGCCAAAGCCGCCGCGAAGAGCGCACTTCCCGCGGAAGAGCTCCCGAAAAACGAAGAAAAGTAAGTACTCCCCTCCTCCTGCGCCCCGGCGATTTCGCCGGGGCATGGAAGAAAAATGCGTGACTTTCGCAGTCACGCATTTTTCATTAAATTGATTTATAAATATTAGGTTGATTTTAACCTAATATTTGCGTATACTACGAACAAAGGAGGTGCACCCATGAACATTGATACGAATACCATTGTCCCCATTTCTCTTGCCAATCAGAATTTTTCAAAAGTCGCCCGGCTGGTCGACCAGTATGGGTCTGCCGTGATCATGAAAAACAACACGCCCCGGTATATCATCTACGAATTTAACCAGGCAGACGCCATGCAGACTGCTTCGGACGATGACGTTATCGCCTCCTCCATGAAGCTCATGCAGCGCAATGAGCACGTCTACGAGGAACTGGCAAAATGAAAATTCTCAGCAAACGTCAGGTTCTGACGCTGCACTCTCTTCTGATCTCCCAAACCGGCGGTATGGACGGTCTTCGGGACGAAGGACTGCTGGACTCTGCGATTCATGCGCCATTTCAAACTTACGCCGGTCAAGAATTGTACCCTACCATTCTGGAAAAGGCCGCCCGGCTCGGATATGGGCTAATTCATAACCATCCTTTTGTGGATGGAAACAAGCGCATCGGAACTCACGCCATGCTGGTTTTTCTGGATATCAATAACATTTCTCTTTTGTACGACGACGAGGCATTGATCACTGTGATCCTTCGCGTTGCCTCCGGTGAGCTGGATGACAGCGGTCTCCTTGATTGGCTGAAGGAGCATATTGAATAAGCGAGAGAATCTTCTCCGATATCGTCATTGATCAAGGCAAAAAAATGGCTGCGCCCCGGCAAGTATGCCGGGGCGCTTTTCGTTGGCACGGCAGGAAAAATACGCCAAAAAATCCGAGGTTTTTTCGTCAATTTCCCTTGACCGGGCAGGCGGTTTGTGTTATATTAATCCTACCTGTCGGTCGAGAGGTTTATTTTTTATGCTCTTTCGGCCCATACAGGGAGGCATACGCGCGCGAAAAGCGCCGCGTAAATATTACAAGGAGGTGCCGAAATAATGGCGAAAGCAGGTTCGCGGATCAAGATCACCCTGAGATGCAGCGAGTGCAAGCAGCGGAACTACAACACCATGAAGAACAAGAAAAATTCTCCCGAAAAGCTCGAGATGAATAAGTATTGCCCCTTCTGCCGCAAGCACACCAAGCACGTCGAAACGAAGTAATGAATGACGTGAGAAAGGATGCATCCAATGGCTAACGAAGAAAAGAAACCCACCGCCCCTCAGACGAAGGGCGCAGCCGTCAAGCGGACGGACAAGAAGCTCGGCTTCTTCCAGCGCGTTGCCAAGTGGTTCCGCGAGATGAAGAGCGAGCTCAAAAAAGTCGTTTGGCCCACCCCCAAGCAGTTCGGCAAGAACACGCTGGTCGCGCTGGTCGTTATGGCCGTTGCCGCCCTCGTGCTCTGGGGCTTTGACTCTCTGGCCAAGGCCGCTGTCGAAGCGCTGATCACATTGGTGTAAGCCGGATGGCAGAGAACGCAAAATGGTATGTGGTCCACACATACTCCGGTTATGAGAACACGGTAGCCGCTTCCATCATGAAGGCGGCGGAAAACCGCCAGATGCAGGATCTCATCCAGGAGGTCAACATCCCTCTGGAGACGGTCGTTGAGCATACCGACGGCGGTGATAAGGAAGTTGAGCGCAAGGTATTCCCCGGCTATGTGCTGGTGAAGATGGTGCTCACAGACGAAAGCTGGCATCTCGTGCGCAACAGCCGCGGCTGCACCGGCTTCGTCGGTTCCGACGGAAAGCCCGTTCCTCTGACCGAGCAGGAGATCCTTGATCTCGGTGTGGAGCGCAGAGAGATTTCCGTGGGCTTCGAGCTTGGCGACACCGTCAAGGTCATCGACGGCCCGCTGGAAGGTTTCCTCGGCACGGTGGACGAGATCGACCCCGAGGGGAACAGCGTCCGCCTCATCGTCTCCATGTTCGGCAGGGAGACGCCGATCGATCTGGAACTCGATCAGGTCGAACCGGTCAAAGAAGAATAATTCTGGAGGTGCTTTAAAAAATGGCACAGAAAATAGTTGGCTATGTCAGATTCCAGGTTCCCGCCGGCAAAGCGACTCCGGCTCCCCCTGTGGGCCCGGCTCTCGGTCAGTACGGCGTGAACATTTCCCAGTTCACCAAGGACTTTAACGAGCGTACCAAGGGCGATATGGGTCTTATGATCCCGGTCGTCATCACCGTTTACGCCGACCGCAGCTTCACCTTTATCACCAAGACGCCCCCCGCGGCTCTGCTGATCAAGAAGGCCTGCGGCATCGAGACCGCCTCCGGCGTGCCTCAGCGTGACAAGGTCGCCACCATCAGCAAGGAAGATGTCCGCAAGATCGCCGAGCAGAAGATGCGCGATCTGAACTGCACCGACATCGAGTCCGCCGTCAGCATGATCGCCGGTACCTGCCGCTCCATGGGCGTCGTCGTCGGCGACTGAGCTGGCAAACGTGGGAGGAAGTAACCTTCCGAAAAACCACATTTTAGGAGGATAATGAAGTGTTCAGAGGTAAAAATTATAAAGAGAGCACGAAGCTCATCGATAAAAGTGCCCAGTATGAGCCCGCCGAGGCTTTCGAGCTTGTCACCAAGACCGCCAAGGCGAAGTTCGACGAGACCGTCGAGCTGCACGTGAAGCTCGGCGTTGACTCCCGCCACGCTGACCAGCAGGTCCGCGGCGCCATCGTCCTGCCCAACGGCACCGGCAAGAGCGTCAAGGTTCTCGTGTTCTGCAAGCCGGAGCGCGAGGAAGAGTGCAAGGAAGCCGGCGCGGATTACGTCGGCGGCATGGAGCTCGTTCAGAAGATCCAGGGCGAGAACTGGTTCGATTTCGACGTCGTCATCGCCAGCCCCGACATGATGGGTGTTGTCGGCCGTCTCGGCAAGGTCCTCGGCCCCAAGGGTCTCATGCCCTCCCCCAAGGCCGGCACCGTGACCCCCAACCTGCCGCAGGCTATCAAGGAGTCCAAGGCCGGTAAGATCGAGTACCGTCTCGACAAGACCAACATCATCCACTGCCCCATCGGCAAGGCTTCCTTCGGTGCGGAGAAGCTCCTGGAGAACTACACCGCTCTCATCACCGCTATCCTGCGCGCGAAGCCCGCGACCGCGAAGGGCCAGTATATCCGCAGCTGCGTGACCGCCACCACCATGGGCCCCGGCATCAAGATCAACGCCCAGAAGCAGCTCTGATTTCGGATAACGAAATAAAAAATCGTCGAACAACCGTTCGGCGATTTTTTATTTACAATTTGTTCAAGATAGTTTCAGGTTCTTTTCAGAATTCCATGATAGGATGCAGCCATGAAATGAAACAAGAGGTGTTTTCCATGTATGAGAACAACAATCCCCATTCCGATAGCGAAAACGAGAGCAGCACGTACCGGTACACACCGGAACGTGGCTCGCAGAGCGAATACACCGCCGGTTCACAGTATGCCGCCGGTTCGCAGAGCGAGTATATCCCCGGCACATACTCGACCGTCCCGCCCACGCCGCCTGAGCCGCCGAAGAAAAAGAAGGGGCTCACCGTCGGAAAGATCGTGGCGATCGCGCTTGTGTGCTCGCTGCTCGGCGGCTGTCTCGGTGTCGGCGCAACGCTTCTGTTGGGCGGCGGCACGAAAGCCCAGACACCTGCGACCAGCACGACCGTGTATGTCGGTGAGCGGCAGACCGAAACGGTGAACACCGCGCGCACCGATACCTCCACTCAGCTCACCCCGCGTGAGGTGTACGCGCAGAACGTAAACTCCACCGTCGGCATCACGACCTCGATCACAACAAACTACTGGGGCTATCAAACGACGAGCGCGGCCTCCGGTTCCGGCTTCATCCTGACCGAGGACGGCTACATTCTCACGAACTATCACGTGATCGAAGGCTCCAACAGCGTGCAGGTCACGACCTACGATAACACCGCCTACAGCGCCACGATCGTGGGCTACGACGAGAGCAACGACATTGCCGTTCTCAAGATCGACGCCACCGGCCTCACGCCGGTCGTGCTCGGCGATTCCGATGAGCTTTATGTCGGCGACGAGGTCATGGCGATCGGCAACCCGCTCGGCGAGCTGACGTTCTCGCTCACCGTCGGCTATGTGAGCGCGCTCGACCGCGAGGTCACGCTCTCCTCCGGCACGACGATGGATCTCATCCAGACCGATGCCGCCATCAACTCCGGTAACTCCGGCGGCGCGCTCTTCAACAGCTACGGCGAGGTCGTCGGCATCACGAACGCCAAGTACAGCTCCTCCTCTTCCTCGAGCAGCGCGTCCATCGATAACATCGGTTTCGCGATTCCCATCAACCATGTGAAGAACATCGTCACGAGCATTATCGAGAAGGGCTACATTGTTAAACCGTATATCGGTGTTTCCGTCACGACCGTGAGCAGCGAAATGGTCAGCTACGGTCTCCCGCAGGGTGCGGCGGTCAAGGTCGTCAGCGAGGATAGTCCTGCCGCGGCAAGCGGACTCAAGGTCAACGATATCATCACCGCCATCAACGGCGAGGATATCACAACGAGCAGCGAGCTCGTGAAGATCGTCTCCGCCTGCCAGCCCGGCGACGAGATGACGCTCACCGTTTACCGTCAGGGTGAGAGCGAGCAGCTTACGCTGACGCTCACCGTTGGCGAGCAGCAGAAGAGCGCGCTGGCCGATACCACATCCTCCTCCACGCAGCAGCAACAGCAGTCCTCTGGCTCCTACGGCGGATTCCCGTTCGGCTTCGGCTTTGGCTACGGCGGATAAGGCACACTCTTCCCCTCTTTTTGGGAACACGGCCATCATTGATGGCATAAACGACAACCTCCCCGAATGCAATCGCATTCGGGGAGGTTTTTCTATGGGGTCAATTAGGTTCTTAGAGAACGGGCGTCCAGGCCAGGGCGAGGACCTCTTCGGGATCGTCCATGGAGGTGATGAGGCCAAGGCGGATGTAGCGCTCAATGAACTCCTTGAGCGTCGCGCCGGTAAACTCGTCGGAGAGGCCGAACTGGAGAGAGCCGTTGATCATGATGTTCATCTCGTAGTTGCCGCCGTTCCAGCCCATATCCATGAGGACCTGGGTGGCATCCGCGGAGTTATCGCGCATCCAGCTGTGCGCCTTCTGCACGGCCTGCGCCACCTTCTTGGCGATGGTCGGGTTTTCCTTCACAAACGTGCCGTTCATGGCCATAACGCAGCAGGTGCGGCTCGCAAAGTCGCTGTCGAGCTGGGAGCGGATGCACTTGAGCGTGCCTTCCTTCACCATGGCATAAGCAAAGGTATCGCTCAGCAGCGCCGCGGCGATCTCGCCGTTCTGCATGGCAGCAACGCACGCGTCAGCGGAGACCTGCGTGAGCTCCACGTCGGTGGCGTAGTTGATGCCGTCGGCGTCAAGCAGGAGAGCGGTGATGTTGTAGTCGGACTTGCCGATGCCGTTCGGGACGGAGATCTTCTGGCCCTTCAGATCTTCGGTGGTGTTATAGTCGCTGTCCGCGAGAACGTACAGAGACTTGCAGCCGATGTGCGCGCCGCCGGTGAAGGTGATATCCACGCCGTTGGTGATGGGAACGAGCATCTTCGCCATCATGCCGGTCGCCACGTCGACCTGGCCGGTGCCGAGCGCTTCCACGTCGCTGCCGCCCTTAACGCCCTCGGCGGTCAGGCCGGCCTCGGTGAAGTAGCCAAGATGATCGGCCATGGTCGGGCCAGAGGTGCAGCCGTCGGACATGTAGTAGTGAATGGTGCGGCCATAGGCGGGCTCGTTCTTCATGGCTTCGAGCTCTTCCTCGGTCGGGGTGATGTCAACGTCGGTCATTTCGATCGCGCGGCCTTCAATGTTCATGGGAACAAAGAGGGCTTCCCAGTTGCCGGTGGCCGAGGCCTCGGCAGCGTCGAGATGTTCGCTGGCTTCGTTGACTTCCACATCCTCCACGGTACCGACTTCGATCTGGCCGTCGTTGTTGGAATCGGCGATCACAGTAGAAGCGCCGTTGTTTCCGGTCTCGGCGTTGTCGCCGGTCTCCGGGGTCTGTGCGCCGCACGCGCAGAGTGCGAACACCATGACAAGCGCGAGCACAAGAGCAAGGGTCTTTTTCATGTACTTTTCTCCTTCAAATGATTTATTTACAGGGCATTGCCTTATAAATTCAGTCTTTCTTTCCGCCAAAGTGCAGGCGGTTGAGAATTTCGTTGCGGTACTCCACGAAACTCGCGGACGACCGGTCGCGCGGGAAGTTCTCGTCGATCCTGATATCGGCAACGATACGGCCGGGGTTGGACTCCATCACGAGCACGCGTGTGCCCATGTACACGGCTTCGTCGATGCTGTGCGTCACCATGAGCGCGAGCTGCTTTCTCTGCGCCCAGATGTTCAGTATCTCGTCCTGCATGTTCATGCGCGTAAACTCATCCAGCGCGCCGAGCGGTTCGTCAAGCAGCAATATCTCCGGCTCGTTGATGAGCGTGCGCACAAGCGCCACGCGCTGCGCCATGCCGCCGGAGAGCTGCGCGGGATAGTCGTTCCGAAAGCGCTCGAGACCGATCATCGAGAGCATGCGCTCCACGCGCTCGGCCTTTCCGGCCTTCGCGCCGCGCATGTCGAGACTGAACGATATATTTTTCTCCACCGTGAGCCACGGGAAGAGCGTGGGGTTCTGGAATACGAGTCCTCGTTCGGGTGAGGGGCCTTCGATCTCCTCCCCGTTTACGGCAACACGGCCGAGCGTCGGCGGAATGAGCCCCGCCACAAGGCGGAGGATCGTGGACTTTCCGCAGCCGGAGGGTCCGACGAGGGAGACAAATTCCCCGCTTTTCATCGTGACGCTCACGTCCTGCAGCGCGTGCGTGACCTCGTCGCTCTCGACTCTGGCAAACACCTTGCTGACGTTTTCAAGCGTCAGGCAGACATCTTTCTTTTCGCTTTGCATTACTTTTCCGCTCCGTTCTGCCATCTGAGCAGATAGCGTTTGATCCGCTCGAGTCCCTTCGTGACCAGCGTGAAGATAAAGCAGATCACAAAGAGCGCCGCGAACGATTTATCGTAGCTCGCCCAGCCGGTCTGCCACGTCATATACCAGCCAAGGCCAGACTTTACACCGAGCATTTCCGCAATCATGATCGCCACACACGACGAGCTCATTGCCTGCGTGCAGCCCTGCAGAATGGACGGCATGGCGTGCGGGATCGCCACGCGGAACACAAGCTGGCGGTCGTTCGCACCGAGCGTGCGCGCCGCTTCAAAATACTCCTTGCCCACATTGGCAATGCCCGTGAGCGAAGCGACTGTCACGGCAAACCACGAGCCGAGCGCAATGATGAACACCGCTCCGGCGAAAAGCGAGGACGCAACAACGAGGATGATGGGGATCCACGTAGACGTCGGGATTGGCCCCAAAAACTTGATGATTGGGTCGAGCCAGTAGCGCGCCCGTTTGGAGTAGCCGCAGGCGATGCCCGTCACGAGGCCGAGCGTCACGCCGATGAAGTAGCCGAGGAACAGCAGCTTGAGCGTGTTGAGCGTGCAGTCAAAGAGAAGCTTATAGTCGACGAGGAACGCGTTGATGATGTAATTCATGCACGGCACGAACGGCTGCGTCAGCACGCCGGTCTTGAGCGTGAGATAGTCATAGAGCGTGAGAAACAGGAAGAGCGCCGAGAAATGCGGTGCTTTATAATGCAGCGTGTCGTAAAACTGCCGCTTTCCTTTTTTCTTCTGCCAAATGGCGGCAAGCAGGCAGACAAGATACACCGCCAGCGCCGCACCAAGCACCCAGACATAGCTCCACGGGTTCCGGTTGCGGCTGTTGTTCGGCACAAGAAGGTATTCGAGCAGCGCGATGCCGCCGCAGAGGAGCGGCAGTACCATGATGACTGCCTCCGCCGTTTTCTGGGCGGGCGTCTTTTCTTTTTCCTCCAGCTCCTTGAGCTGGCGGCGGGTCAGCCCCGAAAGCAGCGCGAGATCAACGCTCTGCTCCTTTTTCTTTTTTGCCTCTTCGAGCATGAGATCACGTTCTCTTTCCTGAATTTCAGACTGTTTTATTATAGTCGCAGCGCCTGTTTCGTCAAATTGGAGTTCCGAATCGTTCGCCAGTTTTCATCGGTTTCAACGATTATGTAATCGGATAATAGAATTTATATCGTTTTTCCCGCTGATTATATCGGTTTCTTCGGTTTTTTCAATTATCGTGGCAAAAGAGCGCGAGGCGTGCTATAGTAAGCGCAACGAAGAAACAAACGAGGGATCACGGCATGGACTACGCCATCGGCATTGATATTGGCTCTACGTGTGCAAAGACGGCGGTGCTCGCCTCCGACGGCTCCTTCGCCCTGCTCTCGGCGCGTCCGACGGGGTGGAGCAGCGTAGACACGGCGGAGGCCATCCGCGCCGAGCTTGAAGCGGCGCATTTTTCGCCGGAGACGTACCCCTGCGTTGCGACGGGGTACGGGCGCGTCGCCGTGCCGTATGCCGCAAAAAGTGTCACGGAGATCACCTGCCACGCGCGCGGCGCGTGTTTTCTGCACAGGCGGGACGATCTTCTCGTGATCGACATCGGCGGGCAGGATACGAAGGTCATCGGCGTATCCGGCGGCGCGGTGCAGGATTTTCTTATGAACGACAAGTGCTCTGCCGGAACGGGGCGCTTTCTGGAGATCATGGCAAACCGCCTCGGCATGCGCCCCGAAGAGCTGTGCGCGCTCGCCGCGCACGGCGGCGGCGCGTCCATCAGTTCGATCTGCACGGTGTTTGCCGAAAGCGAGGTCGTAAGTCTCATCGGCCAGGGCGCATCGCGCGAGGATATTGCCTATGCGGTCGTGGATTCCATTGCCGGGAAGGTTGCCACGCAGGCGAAAAAGCTCGGCGGGAGCTACGGCGCGGTATGTCTCACCGGCGGGCTCTGCCAGACGGAATATCTCCCGGACGCCATCACCGAAAAGCTCGGCACGCCGATCCTCACGCACCCGGAGGGGCGCTACGCCGGGGCGATCGGCGCGGCGCTCTCCGCGCGCCGGCTCTCCCGATAAAACGACACTACAGAAACGAGGACATATACGATGGAGCTCTCTCTTCCCGAAACATTTGCGGCCTATTCCGACGCGCGCAAGGCAGGTTTTCTCAAGGTAAAAGCCGCCAAGGAGGGCGGGCGGCACGTGGCCGGGTGCTTCTGCACGTTCACACCGCTCGAAATTCTGGACGCCGCCGGTATGCTCACGGTGAGTCTCTGCGGCATGAGCGCCGAGACGATCCCCGCCGCGGAGGTCGATCTGCCGCGCAATCTCTGCCCGCTCATCAAATCGAGCTACGGGTTTTATGTGAGCGACAAATGCCCGTATACCTACTTTTCCGATCTTATCGTCGGCGAGACGACGTGCGACGGCAAGAAGAAGATGTACGAACTGATGGCGCGCGGCAAGGAGCTCTTTCTTTTGCACCTGCCGCAGGGCATTGATCTTCCGTATGCGCGCGACATGTGGCGCGCGGAGGTGCGGCGGCTCAAGGCGTATCTTGAGGAACGTTTCGAAATTGAGATCACGGATGATGCGCTGCGCGCCGCGGCGCGGCAAAGAAATGCGCTGCGCGAAGCGCGTTCCCATCTTATGGAGGTTCTGCGCGCCGATCCCGCGCCGGTTTCCGGCACGGAGCTTTACAAGGTGCTCGACGGGCTGGGGTTTGACTTTGATCTTCCCCACGCCGTAGCACATGTGGAGGAGCTCGCCGCACAGCTGCGCGAAACGCCGCCCTCCGCCCCGGCAGGAAAGCCGCGGCTTCTCGTCACCGGTTGCCCGATCGGCGGCGTTTATCAGAAAGTACTCGGCGCAGCGGAACGTGCAGGCGCGCAGGTCGTCTGTTTTGAAAACTGCGCGGGCATCAAGCCGGCGCGCTGCCATGTAGACGCCGAGGCGGACGATATCCTTGACGCCATTGCCGACGCCTATCTCACCATCGGCTGCGCCGTGATGACGCCGAACCGCCGCCGGTTTGAAATGATCCCCGCGCTTATTGAGGAGTTCCGCGCCGACGCCGTGCTCGATATCGCCCTTTCGAGCTGCCACACCTATCTCATCGAGGGCCGCTCTCTCCGCGAGCTCTGCCGCGGTATGGGCGTGCCGTATATGGCGCTCGAAACCGACTACTCCCAGCTTGACGCCGGGCAGATCGACACGCGCATCGCCGCGTTCGTGGAATCGCTTTGAACATAGAAACCGCCGCGTTCACGCTTTGAAACGTAAACGGGGCGGTTTTTCGTTGGAATATCCTATTTGGCGGCCAATTCCTGCCGGGTTATATCGGTGAGATTGCGCACCCAGCGCTCGCGCTTGAGCATGAAGTGCGCGATGGTGATCTTTACAAAGTCCACGGCCTTGACCATGGCGTACATGGCCACAGGGCCGATCGTCGTATAGCGTGCCACAAGGAAGATGCCGGGGATGATGATGAGAAGCGTTGTCGTGCCGTCTACCCAGAGCCCCATGGCGGTATCGCCTCCGGCGCGGGAAACGGCGAGCTGAACGTTGATGTATACCCACGGCGGCATGAAGAGCGACATGAGCAGTACCATTTCGCGGCAGATGCTCTGCGCGCTCTCGCTCAGATGGCCGAACACGATGTGGATGAGCGGGATCGTGAGGAGACCCACAAAGATCATAAAGACGCCGAACACAACACCCGCCGTCATGAGCCAGCGCTTTTCCTGCCGGGCTTTATCCAACTCGCCGCGGCCCAGGGTAGAGCCGAGGATCACGCCGGTCGCGGTCGTGATGCCGCTGAAGGCCACAAAGAAGAGATTTGCGATGGCGAAGCTTGCCGCCATACCAGAGACAACGTCCGCGCCGCCGCGGCCATTGTAGAGCGCGGTCGTGACCGTTTCGGAAATGACCCAGAGCATTTCGGAGCCGAGTACCATCGAGCCCTTTTTGAGCATGCGGAAAAAGAGCGGGAAATCCACGCTCACGAGCTCCTTCGGCGTGGCGGAAAACGGCGGGCGCTTGACGGCGATGTAAATAAGGAACATCGTCATTTCCGTGAGACGTGCGATGATCGTGGCAATGGCCGCGCCCTGCACTTCGAGCCGCGGCGCGCCGAGGTTGCCGTAGATGAGCACCCAGTTGAAGAACGTATTGACGAGCGTGGCGATCACGGAAATGAAAAGCGGCGTGCGCACGCGGCCGATCTCGCGCAGAGACGATGAGCAGATCGTAGAGATCGCCATCGGGATGCCGTTGAAGCCCATGAGGAACATGTACTTCACGGCCTCATCCAATATGGCGTCTGCCTGCGAGTTGCCGACGACCATGAGCGAGAGCACCTGCCGCGGGAACACCATGCACACGAGAAGATAGAGCACGATGGCCGCCGCCGCGAGCACCGCTTTGAAGCTCAGCGCCTGGCGCATGCCGCGCTTGTCCCCCGCGCCGTAATACTGCGACATGAAAATGCCGCCCGCGGTGCAGATCGTGTTGAGCAGCACCATGAATACAAAGAGGATCTGGCCGGAGATATTGACGCCGGACATTTTCACATCGCCCAGACCCGAGACCATGAAGTTGTCGATGAGCGACACCATGTTCTGGATGAGCATCTGCAGCATGACCGGCAGCGCGATGAGCAGCGCCTTTTTATAAAAGCTCGCCGGGCCGAAAAGCTTGCCCTTGCCGAGCGTTGCGGTTTCCATGAAATTTGCTTCCTCCTGATAAAACATCTGAAAGTCAGATGATTCTATCCACTTGGCGCGGAAAAGTCAATAGGTCAAATTTCACCATTCATTGCGAGCTTTTCTCCACGATTTGCAGCACCTCGGCAATGTCGGAGATCGTGTAGTCGATGGAAAGCTCTGCCGGTGCGGCGTGGCCGTTGGGGTTGTACCAGCACGTTTGGATTCCGGCATTGATCCCGCCGCGGATGTCGCTCGTGAGCGAATCGCCGACAATGAGCATTTCCTCCGGCTTTATGCCGGGGAATGCGGCGAACACCGGTGCAAAGAACTCCCTGGATGGCTTTTCCGCACCGACCACTTCCGAAATAAAAATAGGATCGAGCAGCTTATCGAGCCCCGAGCGGTCGAGCTTCTTGTCCTGCGCGATTTTGGTTCCGTTCGTCACGGCGCACTGCGCGACCCTGCCGCGAAGCGCGAGCACGGTTTCCTTCGCGTGCGGGCAGAAAACGATCGTATCGCCAAGACGCAGCTGATATTCGGCATTGAACGCCGGAGCAACGGCGGTATCGATGCCGCGCGCTGAAAAAAACTCCGCAAAGCGCCCGACGAGAATTTCCGGCTTCGTATATTCGCCGCGCTCGAGCGCCTGCCACCAGCGGACGTTGATGGTGGAATACTGCGCGATCATCTCATCGGTACACTCGCCGAGATCGAACACAGGGAAAAGCGTTTTCATCGCCGCGCGCTCGGCGGCAAGGAAGTCTAAAAGTGTTCCGTCCACGTCCCAGAGGACGGCTTTGATTTCAGCCATGATGCGCCTCCCACTGCTCCCGCAGCCAAGCGATCTCCGCGGCGTATCCCGCGTCGTCGTTCGGCGTTTCGAGAATGAACGGCCGTCCGGCGAGCGCTTCGTGGCAGACAATACGCGCGAGCGCCTCCTCCGGCAGGACGCCCTCGCGGATCTTCGCATGGCGATCCTTGTGGCTTCCGAGACCGTTGAGGGAGTTATTCAGGTGTACTGCCTTGAGCCTATCAAGCCCGATCACGCGGTCAAACTCGGCAAACACCGCGTCCGGGTCGGAGACAATGTCGTAGCCCCCGTCCCAGATGTGGCACGTATCGAGGCAGACGCCAAGCTTATCCCGGAGCTCCACACGGTCGATGATCTCGCGCAGCTCCTCAAACCTTCCGCCAATCTCGCTGCCCTTCCCAGCCATCGTTTCGAGAAGGACGGTCGTATGCATGTCCGGCGTGAGAACGGTGTTCAAAAGCTCTGCGATCATTGCGATCCCGGCCTCCGTCCCCTGCCCGACATGGCTTCCGGGGTGGAAGTTATAAAAGCAGCCGGGCGTGAGCTCCATGCGCTCCAAGTCTTCCGTAAAGGCGCGTTTGGCAAAATCGCGCACCGCGGGCTTGTCGCTGCACGGGTTGAGCGTATAGGGCGAGTGCGCCACGAGCGGACCAAAGCCCTGTTCGGACGCCCATGTGCGGAAGGCTGCGACGTCGCTCTCCTCCACCTTGGCCGCCGCGCCGCCGCGCGGATTGCGCGTGAAGAAGGCGAACGTGTTCGCGCCGAGCGCTGCGGCGCGCTTCCCCATCGCCATGTATCCCCCGGCGGAGGAAACATGGTAGCCGAGATACAGTGTATTAGTTGACATAATATTCTCCTGCTTGCGTTTTTTTCAGTATACCACAGTTTCGAGAATAGGAAAAGCCCGCGGCGAAAAACACCGCGGGCAGAATAAACCGAGAGTCAGCGCGTCGGGATGATCTCCAGCCAGTAGCCATCCGGATCCTGAATGAAGTAAATGCCCATAGCTGCATTTTCAAAGCAGATGCAGCCCATCTCGCTGTGGAGCACGTGCGCCGCAGCGAAATCGTCCACCCGGAACGCGAGGTGGAACTCCTCCTCGCCGATATCATACGGCTGCGGGTGCTCGCGCAGCCAGGTGAGCTCGAGTTCAAAGTCTGTGGTGTCGTTGCCGACGTACACGATGATGTACGAGCCGTCGGCGGCTTCCTTGCGCCGCTTTTCGTGCAGACCGAGCGCCTTTTCGTAAAAGGCAAGCGAGGCGGAAAGGTCGCGGACGTTGTAATTCTCATGGATCATCTGGAATTTCATGGCTCTTCTCCCTTCAAATTTCAAAGATCTGGCCGGGCGCGGTAATGTCGGCGATCTTGTCCCGGTAGGCCTCTGTAACGCTCATGGCCTTGAATTTGGGGATGTATTCGTATTTTTCCCACATGTGCATCGGGAACGCCCGGCGGATGTCCGCCGAGCGCATCATGGCATCAAAGCCCATCCAATAGTTTGCGCCGAGACGCGGGTCGAGCGGGAGAAACGCCGCATCCAGCCGGACGCCGTTGAGCTTGGCGATCTCGGCAAAGTAGCGGTTTTTCATGTCGCGCTCCTCCTCCGGTGTGTCGTCCGGCCATGCCCACCAATGGAGATCGCCCGCGTGGTACACGGTCTTTCCGGCATAGTTCACGACGAACGCAACCCCGCAGTCGGTCGAGCCGATGGTGGAAACGCCCATCGCGCCCATCTTTCCGCCCGGAAAGATGCGGCGGCAGTTCGGCCCAGTGCGGACTACAGGGGCGTCTTCCCTGGCGGGGACGGTGCGGATATCGTCCGAGAGGATGAACGTATGGCGCGGATGATCGGCAAACCGCTCAAAGATCACCGGGTCAAAATGGTCGGAATGATGGTGGCTCGCGAAAACACACAGGCGCTTATCGCGCTCTATCTCCGGCAGATCGCCCCCGGCATAGTCAAAAAGGCAGACAATGTCCTCCCATTCTACAAGAAACGCGCTGTGTTTGATATATGTAATGCGCATGGTGCGCCTCCCCGTTTTGATTTACATAAATGAAAGAAGTATTTTTTATGTAAATCAAGTATACGGGTGGCGAGGCGTCCGGGCAAGTTACAGTTTTGACTTTTTTCTGTCAGTTTCTGCCAAGGTCAGCAGCGAGCATGGAAAGCGCAATGCGCTTTTTCGCCGCGTCCACCTCGATGACGGCAACATCCACCACATCGCCCACGCGAACAACGTCGGAGGCCTTGCGCACGAAGTTATCGGAGAGGCGCGAGATGTGCACCAGTCCGTCCTGATGCACGCCGATATCGACGAACGCACCGAAATCCACAACATTGCGCACCGTGCCGCGCAGCTTCATGCCGGGCTTTAAATCCTTGAGCTCCAGAATATCGGTGCGCAGCAGAGGCGCCGGCAGCTCGTCGCGCGGGTCGCGGCCGGGCTTCATGAGATCAGACACGATGTCCGAGAGGGTCGGCACGCCGACGCCGCAGTACGCCGCCGCCTTCTCCTCGCCGAGCGTCTTCACGCGCTCGCGCAGTTCCTCCACGCGGTGGGCGCGCACGTCCTCCTCCGTATAGCCGCACAGCGCGAGCAGCTTTTCCGCCGCGGCATAGGATTCCGGGTGGACGCCGGTGGCGTCCAAAACATTTTTCCCCTGCGTTACGCGCAGGAAGCCCGCGCATTGCTCGAACGCTTTTGGCCCGATGCGCGGCACCTTTTTGAGCGCGGCGCGCGAGGGATATGCCCCGTTCGCCTCGCGGTACGCCACAATGTTCTTTGCCGCCGTGTCGTTCAGACCGGCGACATACGAGAGGAGCGACGCCGACGCCGTATTCAGATCGGCACCGACGGAGTTTACGCAGTCCTCCACCACGCCGCGGAGCGTTTCGTCCAGCCGCGCGGGCGGCATGTCGTGCTGGTACTGACCGACGCCGATGCTCTTCGGCTCGATCTTCACGAGCTCGGCGAGCGGGTCCTGCAAGCGCCGCGCGATCGAAACCGCGGAGCGGAGCGAGACATCGTAGTCCGGGAACTCCTCCGCACCGAGCTTGGAGGCAGAATACACGCTCGCCCCCGCTTCGCTCACGACCATATAGGCAACGCCGGGCAGTGCCTTGATCATATCGGCGATAAAGATTTCCGACTCCTTGGACGCCGTACCGTTGCCGATGGCAATGGCGGTAACGCCGTGGCGGCGGATCATGGCGGTAAGCGTTTTGCGCGCCTCCTCCTGCCGGTTGTGCGGCGGCGTGGGGTACACAACGCCGGTTTCGAGCACCTTTCCCGTCTCGTCCACCACGGCGATCTTGCAGCCGGTGCGGTACGCCGGGTCAAAGCCCATGGTGACGCGCCCGCGGAGCGGCGGCTGCATCAGCAGCGGCTGAAGGTTCTGGCCGAAGGCGCGGATGGCGGCCTCGTCGGCAGCGTCCGTCAGCTCGCCGCGGATCTCCCGCTCCACCGACGGCTCGATGAGCCGCCGCCAGGCATCCTCGCAGCAGGCGTTCACGAAGGCATTCGAGATGCTTACGCCGCGGAATACTGCCCGGCGAATTTCCTGCAGAGCGAGCGCGTCTTCGATCTCCACACCCGCTTTGAGCACCCCTTCCCGCTCGCCGCGGTTCACCGCGAGAACGCGGTGCCCCTGCACCTTGGAGACCGGCTCGCGGTAGTCATAGTACATACGGTAAACGCTGTCCTCGTCCGTCGCGGCCTTCGCCCAAAATACGCCGCGCGTGCGGTAAAGCCGCCGGAGCGCCGCGCGGATGGCGGCATCGTCCGAGATCGTCTCGGCAATGATATCGCCCGCACCGGCAAGGGCATCGTCAGTTGACATAACGTCTTTTTCTTCGTTCACATACGGCGCGGCCAGCGCTTCGAGCGTGCCGGACGTGACCGTCTGCGATAGCAGCAGCTCCGCAAGCGGGGCAAGCCCCTTTTCGCGGGCAATGGTCGCGCGCGTGCGGCGTTTTTGCTTATAGGGGCGGTAAATATCCTCGACTTCGGCGAGCGTCTGCGCCCTCTCAATGGCGGCGGAGAGCTCGTCCGTGAGCTTGCCCTGCGCTTCGATGGCGCTCACAACGGCAGCCTTTCGCTCGTCCAGCCCGCGAAGATACGCGAGGCGATCTGCAATGGCGCGGATGGTCTGGTCGTCGGTCGTGCCGTGCATCTCCTTGCGGTAGCGCGCGATGAACGGGACGGTATTGCCCTCGTCGAGCAGGCGGAGGATGTTCTCTATATGCTCCTCCCGGCGGGAAAACTCCTTCGCGAGAAGGGGGGTAAATTTATCCATATATGCGTCTCCTTAAAATGAATGGGAAGTTATTTTACCACACTTCTCCTCGCCGGGCAAGGAGGGCTATTTTGCGTTGACAAGTTTACTTGGCAGCGCTATAATGATGACAAGAAAACTTGGCAAGGAGAATTTCTATGGAAAAGGAAGAGATCCTGGCAATCAGCCGCCGGGAAAATAAAAATCGGGATCTGGTCGAAATGGAAACGGCGCGGCAGGCGGGCAATATTGCCGGGCGCGTTGGCGCCTGTGTGTGCTGTCTGGTGTCCGTAATCTTTGTTTGGGTCACCGGAACGATGCTCTATAGTCCCTGGGTCATTTATTTCAGCATTCTTGGCACGCACAGCCTCGTGACGTATGGAAAGGTGAAACGGAAAACGGAGCTGGCTCTCACGATTTTGTATTTTACCATGCTTCTCCTGTTCCTCGTGCTTTTCGTCGTGAGGCTTGTCGGGGTACGCAGATGAACGATGAACTGAAGCTGCAAAACCGGCTGAAGGAAGCGCGCACGGAAAAGGGGCTCTCGCAGGCACAGCTCGCGGAAATGGTGGGTGTATCGCGAAATACGATCAGCTCCATTGAAACGGGACAATTTAACCCCACGGCGAAGCTGGCTTTGATCCTCTGCATCGCTCTGGATAAGAAATTTGAAGAACTGTTCTATTTTTAAGGAGGTGGCCATGGAAAACTTTTTGCTGCTCATTCTGGGCATTCTTTTGTCCGCTCTCGGCACGGTGAATATAGCGGGGAATATCCGCACGATCCATTCCTATAACCGCCGGAATGTAAAAGACGCGGACATCCCGAAATATGGCCGGGCAGTCGGCACGGGAACGCTCATTATCGGGCTTTCCCTCGCCGCGGCGTTTTTTGTCTCTCTGCGCAACGAGGCCGTTGTATCATTTATTGTTCTTCCGGCGTTCGCTGTCGGGCTGGCGTTCATTCTGTACGGGCAGATCAAATACAACCGCGGCATTTTTTAAGCTTCTCCTCCGGAATCCAAAAACCGCCTTGCCTTGACTTTTTTCGGCGCGGCGGATACTATGAGGGCATGATGAAACGAAAGATAACTTTATTCCTCTCCGCGCTCCTTTGCGCAGCGCTCCTTGCCGGGTGCAGCGGCAGCGCGCTCGACATCTTTTTCCCGACGCCGTCGCCCACCGCGACTGCGGAACCGACGCCGTCGCCCTCCCCCACCGCAGAACCGACACCAACGCCCGAGCCGACACCGGAGCCGCTCGTCCCCTATGAGGGCGAAATCCGGCACATTTTCTTCCACAGCCTGATCGTCTATCCCGAAATGGTGTTCACCGACCGCGAAACGCCGATGGGCGGGTACAACGCCGGGTTCTCCGAAAAGGCAGAGCTGGAAAAAATTTTGCCGCAGCTCTACGAGCGCGGGTATGTGCTCTACGATCTGAACGAGTGCTATGAACTGGTCGACGGCAAAATGCAGCGAAAGGAGATCCTGCTGCCCGCCGGAAAAACGCCGCTCATTCTCTCGGTGGACGATGTGGCGTATGCCTACGGCGACGGGTACGCGCGGCGTCTTTTCGTTGACGAGACCGGCGCGCTGCTCTACGAGGTGCCGAATCCCTCCGGCGGCGTGGATATCATCCCGGATGGCGATGTGATGGGCGTGGTGGACGCTTTTGTAGCCGAGCACCCGGACTTTTCGTGGAACGGGCACAAGGGGACGATCGCGCTCACAGGGTTTCAGGGGGCGTTCGGCTATCCGAGCTATGATGACCCCGATAACCAGATGGAGATAAAAAAAGTCGCTGACGCGCTGCGCGCCGACGGCTGGAGCTTTGCCAGCCATAGCTACACGCACAACTCCGGCGTATACGGTTTCTGGGGCACAGGCTGCATCCCCGATAAAATTTACTACGACATCAACAAGTGGGTCGACCGCGTGTCGCCGTGGATCGGCGAAACAAATCTCTTTCTCGCCCCCTTCGGCTACCGCGCGACGGGCGAGGCATTGCAGCATGTGCTCAATGCCGGGTTCAATATCTACTGCACCGTGGATGACCATGTAGTCAACGAGCTGTACGACGATTATGCACTGCAGTCGCGCATCGAGATCGGCGGCTACTCGATGACATATTACCGCGATATATTAAATGAGCTCTTTTTCGATGTGGACAGCGTTCTTGATCCGAACCGCCCGCCGGTCGTATATGACGAATGAAAGGCGTCAAGGCATCTGCCTCCCTCTGACGAGGGAGGTGGATTTTGCCGCAGGCAAAAGACGGAGGGAGAGACGTTTCACGCGGAAAGCTCGAAATTTCTCTCCCTCAGTCAGCCTGACGGCTGCCAGCCCCGCCCCCCTCTCTGTCGCCTGCGGCGACATCTCTCCCCGCCGGGGAGAGTCTGCCCTCGTCAGAGGGAGCCTTATTAGAAAAACCGGTTCCCGATACATTTTCGGGAACCGGTTTTTCTCATTTTTCCTTGCGCGTGATCGCGCCGAGGAGCTTGTGCAGCGGGGTCACGGCGCGGTAGTACCGGCGGTAGACCTCGCGGTAAATGCGCTCATAGAGCTTATGTTCCTCCGCGTCCGGGGTGAACGTGTCGCGAATCTGCACCATGTGGGCAATGGCATCCTCGTAGGAATCAAATTTTCCAAGCGAGACGAACGAGCAGATGGCCGCGCCGAGCGCGCAGGATTCGTGCGTCTGGATGCGGGAGACCGGCAGGCCGAACATGTTCGCCGTGATCTGGCAGATCTCCTCGCTGCGGCTGCCGCCGCCGCCGAGATAAAGGTGGCGGATCTTTTGTCCGGAGCGGCGCTCCATGCCGTACATACCATCCATGAGAGCAAAATTCAGCCCCTCGATGATGGCGCGGTACATATGGTATTTCGTGTGGTGGTCGGTGAAGCCGATCATCGCGCCGCGCGTATTCGGCGTGGAGAGTCCCGGCGTCCAATGCGGCAGCACGAGCAGTCCGTCGCTCCCGGCGGGGATGTCGGCGAGGTGCTTATTCAAAATTTCCTCCGCCGAGCAGCCGAGCGCCTTGGCCGCCTCGACCTCCGCCTGCGCAAAATTCTGCTTGAACCAGGTGAGCATCCAGTAGCCGCGCAGGATCTGGATTTCGGGGTTATACATATCGTTCGGCACCGCCGGGTAGGCGGGCATGAACGGCGTCGGCTCGAAGTACTTTTTGCTCGTGAACTGCACGGTGCAGCTTGTGCCGAACGAGAGCGCCGCCTGATCCTCGCGGATGACGGAAAGGCCGATCGTCTCGCAGCCCTTGTCCGAGCCGGTGGCGAGCATCGGCAGCCCCGCCGGGATGCCGGTCAGCCGCGACGCCTCCGGCGTCACGCCGCCGACCACCGAGCCGGAGGGCAGAATCTCGCAGAGCTTATCCTGCGGAATGTCGTACACGCAGCGGGTGAGACCGTTTTTGTCCCACTTGCGATTTTTGTAGTCATAGGGAATCTTCGCCATGAGGCTCGCGCTGCTGTCGGCGATGCGACCCGTGAGACGGTAGTTGAGATAGGTGGACAGGCAGACGTATTTATCCGTTTCCTTCCAAAGCTCCGGCTCGTTCTCGGCGATCCAGTTGCAGGCCGAGGTTCGGTGGAGCATTTCGATGGTCTCCGTCATACCGGCGAGCGCAAAGAGCGCCTTGCGGTCCGCAGGAAGCGGCTTCGGGTTTTCGGCGCGGCGCTGATCCATCCAGAGAATGCAGTCGCGCAGCGGCCGCCCGTCCTTGCCCATGCAGACGGTCGTATCACGAAATACCGTCACCGCAACGCTCGCGGCGCGCGCAAAATCCGCCGGAGACTGATCCTTCAGCCGCTGGGAGACGATGCACATATGCTCAAAATAGAAATCCGGCCGCTGCTCCGCCCAGTTTGGGTTGCGGGAATAGTAGGGCTGCTCGTAGATATCCTGCGCCGAGCAGACGATGTGTCCGGCGGTATCAAAGAGCATCGCCCGCACGCTTTGCGTCCCAACGTCAAATATCAGCGCCAATGGGTCGTTCATAGCCTTATGCCTCATTTCCATGCTGTTTTTTCTTGTTCGGGTGGAAGAGCCGCCAGAGCCAACCATGCTCTTTTTCCGGTGGGAGCGGTTCCACGGTCTTTTCGCCGAAGTACTCATAGAGTGTGTCATGGCTTGCCGTGCCGGGGACGGTTTCGCCGCGGGAATAGGTCCCGTCCGGCTGCATCGTCCAGCTCTTTTCGTGATCCGCGCGCAGCGCATCAAGGATGGCGAGCACGCCTTCGCGCGTTTCCGGTGTAACACATTCGATAAACGCCTCCACGCGGCGGCGGGTGTTGCGGTTGAGCAGATCGCCGGAGCCGATAAAAATGCGCTGCTCCGCGCCCTCGCCAAAGGCAAAGATGCGCGAATGCTCCAGATACCGCCCCACAACGCTGTGCACCGTGATGTTCTCCGTATACCCCGCGACGCCCGGCCGCAGGCAGCAGATGCCGCGGATGAAAAGCTCCGTGCGCACGCCGGCCTGCGAGGCGCGGATGAGCGCCGTCATGATGCCGATGTCGTTCATGGAATTGACCTTGATTGCGATGCGCCCGGCCTCGCCCTTGGCAATCTCTGCCTCAATGAGGGCAAGCACACGGGAGCGGTAGCTCAGCGGAGCGACCCAGAGCGCTTCCGTCTCCGGCGGCGTCTGGCCGGTGGCAAGGGCTTCAAACGTCTGCGCGGCGTCGCGCCCGACGCGCTCGTCGGACGTGATGACCGAGAGATCGGTATACTGCTCGCTCGTGACCTCGTTATAGTTGCCGGTGCCGACCTGCGTGAAGTACTGCACGCTCTCGCCGCGCTTTCGCGTAATCAGGCAAAGCTTGCTGTGCACCTTCATCTCCGGCAGGCCGTAGATGACCTGGCAGCCGGCGTCTTCGAGCACCTCGGAATAGTCGATGTTGTTCTGCTCGTCAAACCGGGCGCGCAGCTCCAAAAGGCAGAGAACGCTCTTTCCCCGGTCGGCCGCGTAAGCGAGCGCTGCAGCGACCTTGCTGCTGGCCGAGAGCCGGTAGAGCGTGATGCGGATGGACAAAACATCCGGATCGTCCGCCGCCTCGTAGAGGTACTCCACGAACGCGCTCATGCTCTGGAACGGGTAAGAGAGCAGAAGATCCTTCTTTTCCAGATACGGGAAGAACTCACCCTTTTGCAGCTTTACCGTCTTTTGGCTGCGGCGCTCGGCATACTTCATACCGGGCGCTTTCTTCACGCCGGAGCCGAACGAGAGATCGAACGGCAGCTTCGTGGTAAATACGTTGCTCTCGGATACCTTCAGGTCTTTTATGAGCGCCGAGCGCAGCCGCGCGGACGGCTTGCCGCCGATCACAAGGCGCACCGGCTGCTGGCGCTTGCGCTTGCGCAGCATTTTCTCCATACTGGCGCGAAAGTCCGCGTCGTACCCGCGCAGGTCGTCGTCGATGAACACGTCGGCATTCCGCGTGACCTGCAAAAGGACAGCGTCACGCACCTCCTGCTTTTTGAAAAGCTGCGGCACAAAGTGGCGCACGAGTTCCGCCGTGAGCATCACCTTCTGCCTTCCGTCCAGCTCCACAACGCGCCACGGCGGCAGCCGCAGCAGCGAAACGAGTCCCAGGCGGAAATCTTCGCTCTTGCCGATCGTCGCCGCCACATATACCTCGCGGTTAGCGATGAACGGGAACGGGTGTCCTCCGTCCACCACACGCGGCGAGAGGAGAGGGCGCAGCTCGGAAAAGTACTTTTTCGCTACAACCTCTTCGGGCTTCGTCATTTTATGAAAGTCCAGCACGTCGATCCCGGCGTCGCGCAGATCCTCCAGCAGCCGCCGGTAAATGCGCTCCTCACGCGATTGCTGCGCCGCGACCGCGGCAAGGATGGCGCTCACCTGCTCGCCGGGCGTGCGGCCGGTCTTTTCGTCCCGGTCGTCCGGCAAAAGCGCTGCGCGGTGCGTGAGCGAGCCGACACGCACCATGAAGAACTCTTCGAGATTCGAGCGGTAAATGCCGAGGAACTTGAGCCGCTCCAAAAGCGGAACGGTCGGATCGCCTGCCTGCTCCAGCACGCGGAGATTAAATTGCAGCCAGCTCAGCTCGCGGTCAAGAAAGAGCCCCGCCGCCTTGGCCTCGGCGAGAAGCGTGTTTTCCGGCTCCGGTATTTCCGGCGCGGCGGGGGCGGTCAGTTCCGGTTCTTTTTCGGCTTGGCACATTCTTTCTTCACTCCTCGGGTGATATGCTCGTTTACGGCCTGCTCCAGCGCATCCGTCACGATCTGAAGGACGCGGATGCGGGCGTATTTCTTATCCACGGATTCAATGATATGCCAGGGGGCATATTCCGTGCTCGTCTTTTGCAGCATCTCCTCGACCGCCGTTTCATAGAGCGGCCATTTCTCGCGGTTGCGCCAGTCCTCGTCGGTGATCTTCCATTGCTTCTCCGGTGTATTCTGCCGCAGCTCAAAGCGCTCGAGCTGCGTTTCGGGGTCAATATGGATCCAGAACTTGAGAACGATCGTGCCGTAATCGGCAAGCTCCTTTTCAAATTCGTTGATCTCACCGTAGGCGCGTTTCCAGTCGTCCTCCGAGCAATAGCCCTCAATGCGCTCGACCATAACGCGGCCATACCAGCTGCGGTCAAAGATCGTCACATGGCCGCTTTTGGGCAGGCGTGTCCAGAACCGCCAGAGATAGTGCCGCGCAAGCTCACCCGGCGTGGGGCTCGCGATGGGGATCACGTCAAATCCGCGCGGGTCGAGCGGATAGGCAAGACGGCGGATGTTGCCGCCCTTTCCGGCGGCGTCCCAGCCCTCATAGCAGATGACGACCGGGATGCGCTTGCGGTAAAGTTTATTATGCAGCACGGCGAGCTTTTCCTGCAGCCGCTTGAGCTCGGCCTTATATTCCTCCGGCGTCAGGCTCTTCGTGAGATCGGCATCGCGAAGCGAGGGGCCGCCGAGCAGCGGGAAAGCGTTTTCCCCTGCCTTACCAACAAAGCGGCCATCCGCGAGCGCTTTGTCGATCGTCTCGGTAACGGCGCGAAAGCCCATGAGCAGACGTTTCTTCCGGCTTCCGGCATCGAGAATGTGCCAGTTGCCCGTCTCCTCCATAAAATCCTCGTAGGCGCGGCGGAAACGGTTATATTCCTTCTGCTGCCAGAGATCGTCCTGTGTTACGCGCCACTCGGTATCGATATCCTCGCGCAGCTGCGCGATGCGCGCGAGCTGTTCCTCGCGCGAGATGTGCAGAAAGAGCTTGATAACGATATAGCCGTTGTCGCGAAGCTGCCGCTCAAAAATTTTGCACGCCTCCACACGGCGTTCATATTCGTCCGAGGTGATCTCCCGGCGCAGGTATTTATAGACGCAGTCCTCCATCCAGCCGGTGTCCATGAAGAGGAACTTGCCGTTTTCCGGCAGGGGCTCGAAGAACTTGTGGAGGAACGGATAGCGCTCCTCGTCCTCCGGCACGCGCTTATAGACCGCCACGCGGTAAAACCGCGGGTCCATCTCACTGATTAGCTCGTTGATGAGATGGCCTTTTCCGGCGCAGTCCCAGCCCTCTACCAGAACGATCACGGGCAGTTTGGCCGCCATGACGCTCTGCTGCTGTGCCGCAAGCTTTTCGCGAAGCCGGGCGATCTCCGCCTTGCGCTGCGCCTTATCGAGTCCGTCGTCCGACGGTTTGAAATCGTGAAGCATATTTCGCGCCTCCGAGAGAAAAATCTGTTTCTATTTAGAATATCACACTGCGTTGTATCTGTCAAAACCTGCCGGGTTTTACAGGGAAAAAACGGTCTCCCTTTCGGCAGCGCCGCAGGGAGACCGTTTGAGTACAAAAATTATTCGGCTTTTTCCGCCGCTTCTCCGCTCTGCTCCGCCGCCTTTTCGGCGTCGAGGCTTTCGCGCTCCATGAGGTGCGGGTCGGCAAGATATTTCTTGATCTGCGCGAACGCCTGCGCCATATAGTGGCCGTTGGCGATACGCTCGTCCATCACAACGCCGAGCGGCATGCACCGGTCAAAGACGATGCCGTCCTTGCTGCGGCGCGGCACCTCGCGCATGTTGCCCATGGTGATGGCAATGCTCGTCGTGCCGAACTCGTACACGTGGTGGTAAATGTGGTTCGTGCGGATGCTCGCGAGATTGGAGATGAGAAGGCTTGCGTGGAACGGCGTCAGATCGATGAGCGACTGCGGCAGGAGGCCATGGTTATCCAGAAACCGGATCAGGCCGATGACCGGCGGCAGGAGCCAGCGCAGCTTCGTCGTGAGGATCTTCATCGCCGTATCAAAGGCGTTGGCCTCGCCGACCTGACGGTTCTGGTCAATATAGCCGGTGATCTTCGCCTGCACATCGAATACATCGTCCGTGGGGAGAAGATCGATCTTCGACATGGTGTCGCTGCCGTCGGGTTTGAGAACGACCATGGACACCTTGATATCCTTATGCTGGTAAATATTATGTCCCTTTATGAAGCGGTTGAGCGCGGGGTACTTCTCCAGCGTATGCAGATACGCCGTGAGCACCAGCGCAAGATGGCTGATCTGCTTTCCCTCTTTCCGCTTTTCGTTCATATAAGCACGCATGGGCATCTCCGGGATGTCCAGCGTGATCATGTTCATTGCATCATACCGCTTCGTGAGGAAATACGGGATGAGAAAGTACATGGGGTCTTCATTTTTTACAAGTATTCCGTCCGGGCGCATTGTTTTCCCTCGCTTCCCTGAAAGCATAAAAATTTTGATGAAATTATACCGCTCCGGCGTTTTTTTGTCAATATTACGATGCTCGGTTCACGACAAAAAATGAATTTTTTGTTAATTCGGTGGAAAGTTCACGACTTATTTACGATTTCGTATTAAAGTCTATGACAGAAGTGGGCACAGGAATGCCCTTTTTCCCCGGAGGTCTTATTTATGCGGCGTGGTTCCCCCAACCGGAATTTCTCTACCTTCATGGCCGGCCGTTACGGTGCAGACGCGCTGGGCCGGTTTCTTTCCATATGCGGATGCGTGTGCATCCTGATCTCGGTGGCCGTGCGCGGAAAGAGCGCTTTTTTCTCCGCCGTCTTTTCCACGGGGGCGCTCGCCCTGCTGATCTGGTGCTATGTGCGCATCTTCTCCCGGAAGATTGCCGCCCGGAGCGAGGAAAACCGGAAGTACCTTTCCCATCGGAACCGCTTTCTCGGCTCGTTCCGTCTGCTCAAGAGCTGCTTTCGCCAGAGGAAGGATTACGCCTTCTTCCGCTGCCCGAGCTGCAAGGAGGTCGTGCGTGTCCCCCGCGGCAAGGGAAAGATCCGCATTACGTGCCCGCGCTGCGGCTACGCCTTTGAAAAGAAAACCTAAAACTGCATAAACCACCCAACAGCCACGGCAAACCCGCCGTGGCTGTTCTTGTATCTTTTTCCGGCACATGATACTATGGAAGCAGACTTTGAAAGAGAGTGCCCGTATATGAAACTGGATGAACTGTATGGCCGGGTCTCTGACTCGATCGCCTCGCTGGATCTTGCGCGCATCTGGCCGGGCTTTTTCCCGCTGCGTTTTGCTTTGTATGACGATGAAGCGTGCTTCTTTGATGGTGCGTATATCGAAAAGCCGGACACTTTCTGCGCCAACACTGCCATTTTGTATCACGGGGAAACGATCGCCATATGGAAGGTCGAGGGCGAGCCGGATATTTCCGTTTTGACAGCAAAGATCGTCCACAAGATGTTTCACGGCTATCAGGTGCGGCAGGGCTGGGACTGCTGGGCGGATGAGATGGACGCTCTGTACCGGTATGAATACAGCGCCGGAAATCTCGCTCTCAAGCTGCGCGAGAATGAACTGCTGCTGTCCCTGCTCGACCGTTTTGACGCGGCCGGCTTCCGGGAGCTGCTCGCCCACCGGAAACGGCGCAGCGAGAAATACCCCTTTGAGTTCTCCTACGAAAGCAAAATTGAGGAGATCGAGGGCAGCGCGACGTATGTGGAATGGATGGTTTTGCAGCAGCTGGACGAGCGCGCGGCGGCAGCGATGACGGAGCGCCTGCGCACCGCGGTGACGCAGCCGGAAGCTCTCTTCCCGATCCGCATTTCCTGTTACTATACCGGCGCGCTTATGATCCGTGCACTGCTCGCCGCCGGAGTGTATTCTTTCACGCCGCCGGAGCGCCCCGCCATTCTGCCCGTTTTGCAGAATGTCCGTCCGTCGGACGGCGGCTTTCCCGGAAAGGATGTTCTCTTTGGCCGAGTCACCGCCGCCATGCCGCCTTCCATGAGGAAACGGAGGATATCCTCCGCTCCGCGCTGGAGCGGAACGAGGTGGTTTTAAACGGCCCGCTCGAGCTGCTCTGCGTCAACATCTACGATGCGCGCTTTTATAAAGGGTATATAATATCGAGATACTTTCTGCAATACAGGGACGAAACCGGCGCAAAAACGATCTATGGGAATTTTGTGATACGCATGGCAAACGAAACAACGATATCCCGCGTCTATCTATGGGAATGATCCCCGCCGCGCAGCGTAAATGCGGCGTACCATAAATAAATGGAATTTGCGGAGGAAGCCGGTTGTGATCCATTTCGAAGAAATCACGAACGCGAATATCTGGAAGGTCTGTGCTCTGGAACCCTTCGAGGCGCAGAAGGATTTCGTTGCGGAAAACATCCAGAGTCTGGCAGAAGCCTATGCCACGCGAAACGAGGGCAATAACGCCCTGCCGCTCGCGGTATATAACGACGCCGATCTTGTCGGCTTTATCATGATCGGCAAGGGCACCGTCGGAAACAAGGACGAAAGCGAGCTGATCCGCGAAAACTACTCTCTCTGGCGGCTGATGATCGACAAACGCTATCAGGGACGCGGTCTCGGCCGGAAGACGATCGACGCGGCCATAGCGCTGATCCGCGCCTTCCCCTTCGGGGAGGCAAAAAAGGTCTGGCTCTCCTACGAGCCGGAAAACACCCGCGCCAGAGACATTTACCGGAAATACGGGTTTATGGAAAACGGGGAAATGTGCGGCAATGAGATCGTTGCCGTATATGAACTGTAAGCATTGATTGTAGAGGAACGCAGCATGGATATAAAAGCCTTCTGGCGGGCAGTTCTCGCGCAGGATGAACCGAAAATCCGAACCTATTTCGCCCCGGACGCCTATGTGAACTGGCATTGCACAAACGAGCATTTCACGGTGGATGAATTCATCATCGCCAACTGCGAATACCCCGGAGCGTGGGACGGGGTCGTGGAACGGATCGAAATACTGGACAGCCTCACCGTTACCGTCACACGCGTTTATCCGAAGGATCGGAGCCGTTCGTTCCACGTGACATCCTTTATCCAAATGGAAAACGATAAGATCGTATCCTTGGATGAATACTGGGCAGATGATGGCAGCGCGCCGCAATGGCGGCTCGATAAGCACATCGGGACACCGATAGAACGCATCGGAGAATGAAATGGACACAAAACTTTATTATCAGGAAGCCGGGACGGGCGAGCCGTTCATTTTCCTGCACGGGAACGGCGAGAGCAGCGATTATTTCCAGCACCAGATCGACTGTTTTCAAAGCCGGTACCGTGTGATTGCCGTGGATACCCGCGGCCACGGCCGGTCTCCGCGAGGGGAAGCGCCGTTTACCATTGCGCAGTTTGCCTGCGACCTTTACGATTTCATGCTGGAGCACGGGATCGTCAGGGCGATCATCCTGGGCTTTTCGGACGGCGCGAACATCGCGATGCGATTCGCCATGCAGCACCCCGATATGATAAAAGCTCTCATTTTGAACGGCGGCAATCTTGATCCGTCGGGCGTAAAGCGGCTGCCGCAGCTCTCCGTGGAGATCGGATATAAGATCGCGAGCCATTTTGCCGCCCGGTCGCCGGGCGCGAAAAAAAACGCCGAAATGCTCGGGCTCATGGTGAACGATCCGAATATCCGGCCTTCGGAGCTCTCGCCGATCACAGCGCCGACGCTGGTGGTCTGCGGATCAAAGGATCTGATCAAAGAAGCGCACACAAGGCTGATTGCGAAAAGCCTCCCGAATGCCCAGCTCGTGATTCTCCCTGGGGATCACTTTACTGCAAATAAGCACCCGGCAGCATTTAACCGGGCTGTGGATGATTTTTTTAAAACTATTTGAGACAAATCTCTCCCCCAGACAGCAGCGCAAAGCCGCTGTCTGGGGGAGAGATTTCGTTTCTTTTTTTATCTTTTTGTCTGCGTAACGGCAAAGTCTGCGCCCGCCCACACAACGCTTACCGTTCCGCCGTCGGTGCGGAAAACCTCCGTTCCCGCCGCGGCGAGCGCCGCGAGGAGCTTATTTTCGATTTCCTCCGCCGGGGAGACCGTCGCCACGGCATAGCGCGGCGTCGTCTGCGCGATGAGCTTCAAAAGCGGCTTGTTGCTGTCCCCGTGGTGCGGGAGCTTGATGAGCTCATAGCTCTCGAGCGCGACGTCAAGCAGCTCGTTCAGGCGGTTTTTCTTTGCGTCGCCGGGGAGCAGAAAGCTTTTGCCCTGCCATGTGATGGTCGTGATGAGAGAGTTATTATTATCGTCGCCATAATCGATATCGGGCGGGTCGACCGTGACCGAGCCGTTTTCCGTTTCGATCGTGAGATCCTCCGTCAAGCGGAGGAAAGGCGTGCCGCGCTCCTCCGCGGCGCGCTCAAGCAGCGTGAGATACATGGACTCCTCCTCATAGTCCGCTCCGATGATCTGCTCCACCGGGTAGGCGCGCACGAGCGCTGCCGCGGAGCCAATGTGATCCTTGTCGTAATGGCTGAGGATAAGATAGTCAATGCGCTGCACGCCGTGGCGCTCGAGGGCGGCGCAGATGGCGTCAAAGTCGTCCTCGTCGGCGGCGTCGTTCACAACGGTGACGCCGTCCATGCAGACGATGATGCAGTCGGATTTTCCGGTATTGAGAATATCCAGCGAGAAAGTGCTGTTATCCTGTACACCGGCGCCGCACGCGCCGAGCGAGAGCAGCGCACAAAGCGCCAGAAGCGCGGCAAGGCATCGTTTCATGGGAAGCAGTCTCCTTTCGTCAAACCGGAAAACGCGGTTTACTTTTCCCGCAGCCGGAAGTATAATCTGAAATATAATATAAAAACTTTTTCGGAGGAAGCACCATGGAGCTTGTCGTAAAACACTATTCCGAACTGTCGGCGGACGAGCTGTACGACATATTGCACGTGCGCGTGCTGGTCTTTGTCGTGGAGCAGAAATGCCCTTATGAGGAGGTAGACGGGCGCGACAAGCAGGCGTACCATGTGTTTCTGCGCGACGAGACCGGCATCAAGGCATATCTCCGCGTGCTCGACCGGGGCGTGTCGTTTAAAGAGGTATCCATCGGCCGCGTGCTGACGACTGAGCGCGGCTGCGGCTACGGCCACAAGATCCTCGACGCCGGCATCGCCGCAGCGCGGGAAAAGTACGGTGCCGAAGCCATCCGCATTGAGGCGCAGACCTATGCGCGCAAGCTCTATGAAGATCACGGCTTCCGGCAGGACGGAGAGGAATTTCTGGAGGACGACATCCCCCACATCCCCATGATCTGGCACACGCCGAACAACTGACCCATGATCTACAATGTATCCCCGGAGAGACCGCGCAGCGGTTCCTCCGGGGATACGTTTATTTCGCCGTCTCCGCCGGTTCGGCGACGTTTTCCTCGTACAGGCGCGGATAGCGCGCCCGGTCGCGGAAAATGAGCCAGACGGACAGCAGGATGGAGATCGTGAGCGCACCGATCGTCATGCCCCAGGCCGCCGTTGAGCCGTAAGCGTCGTAGGCCTTGCCTTCGGCGATGTTGAAAATGCCGCGCAGGATGGTATATGCCACGCCGGATACGCTGTTGATCCGTCCGCGGTGCGAGGCCGGGGTACGCGCGGAGAGATACGGCCCGTCGGCAATGGTGTTGATGATCTCGCCCCAGGTGAAAATGAGCATGGCGGCATAGTACATCGGGATCGTGCCGAGGAACGTGAGAAACAGGATATACCCCACCAGAAACAGCAGCTTTCCGGTCAGGAGCTTCTTTGTGTCGATCATGCGGCGGCAGAGGCGAGTGATGAACGGAGTGAACAAAACGACAACGATGCAGTTGAGGCTTGACACCGTACCGTAGATCACGGCGCCGTTCTCGCCGTGGATGCGGCCGAGATCCAGCGGCATGAGATAGCCGTACTGGTCGTAAGCCGCGCTGCACAGCGCGGACACGGCCAGATACAGCAGGATCGTCGGATTCTGGCGGAGGATCGCAAAAATACTCTCCCCGTCCCGTGCGCGCTGGTACTCCGCGCGGCTGCCGGTCTGCTCCACGGGCGTGATGTCCCGAACGAAGAACCAGATGAGGATCGTCGAGCAGCCGATGGCGACGCCGCTGATGATGAACGCGAGCCAGAGATAGTCCTTGAACAGCAGGCCGCTGAGCGTCGGCGAGAGGACAAGGCCGAGATTGGCGCCCCAGTACTGGAGCGAATAGGCCTTGTCGCGCTCCTCGAGCGGCGTGATATCGGCAATAATGGCATTGTATGCCGGGCCCTCGATGGTCTGGAAAAGGCTGGCAATAAACATAAGCACGATCGTCCCCATGCCAAGCGGGACGCATCCGCAGAGTATGTAGCATACCACGGAAACAATGTCGCCGACGATGATGATATTCTTTTTGTTGAGCCGGTCGGCAAGCTTTCCGCCGAAAAGTGTGGCCGGCATCATCAAAATGCCGAACACCGCCGTCAGTATGGCAATGTTCCCGGCGCTCATGCCGAGCTTCTGGTTGAGGATCATCGTGAGCATGGGCCAGACCATCGAGCCCATGTTCGTCACGATCCGCCCGAAGAAGAGAACATAGTTCTCCCGGCGGAGTCCCCGATACTGTGAAAAGAAGTGCATAAATGTTTTCCCTCGTAATTCTCCCTAATTTTCTCTTTTTGCTATACCGCTGTGCCGCTATTTGCTCAAAAGCCGCGCGACGAACGAGCGCTGCGCGCGCATCGCCCCCGAGGGGCAGAATTCCTGGCAGCAGAAGCACCGGACGCATTTTTTCCGGTCGATCACGGCACGCTTGTTCACGATCGTGATCGCGCCCGCCGGGCAGAGCCGCGCGCAATGGCCGCAGCCGGTGCAGCCCTCGCCGAGCGCCGGACGCGAGCGAAGCAGCACGGCGATGCATTTTTTTACGATTTTCCGAAACGGCTTATCCTCCGGGTTCGGCGCAAACCAGCTGCACGTGGCACCGGAGCGAACAAAATCGTTCACGCGGTAGGCCGCGGCATCCTTCACGCCAAGCGGCGCGCCATCTTCGGAAAGAAGCCCCCGCTGCTTGGCCGCGGTGAGATACGGCAGTTCCTTCTCCTCCAACCCGAGCATCCACGCGCACAGCCGGTCGAGCTCGTAGGAGCTCGTCGAGGCCAGGAGCGCGCCCATGTGCCGGGGCGTCCCCTGTGTGGGGCCGTTGCCCTCCATAATGTCCACAGCGTCGCACAAGCAGAGCACCGGGCGGACATATTCGTTGAGGTCCACGAGCATGTTGGCAAACGCCATCGGATCGGGATAGCGGAAATGGTATTCGCTCTTCACCGTGCCGGGAATGACGCCGTAAAGGTTCTTCACCGCCGCCGTCATACCCATAAGCCCGTGCGCCTTCAACTTGGAGAAGTTGATGACGGCGTCGCATTTTTCGAGCCACGCGGTATATTCAAAGCTCTTGACCGTGACGGCGTCCGGAAACTCTATGTTATGGTGTGAAAAATCCCGGTTCAGCTCGCCCCCGGCGGTCTCGCAGAGCGCGTAATTGCCGAGCGAGTAGACGCGGTTCAGCACCACGGCGGTGAACGGCTCGCCGGGGCTGTCGCCGAGAACGACCTCCGCGCCCCGCTCGCGCAGAATGCGCGTGAGCTCCGCGGCCATGACCGGATGGGTCGTCGCCGCCTGCTCCGGCTTTCTCGCGGCGCAGAGATTGAGCTTTATGCCGATGCGCATGCCGGGCTTCACCCAGTCAAGCCCGCCGACGGCGTCCAGCGCCGCGAGGAGCGCGGTGCGCACCGTTTCCGGCGCGTAGTCCCCGCAGGGGATGATGGAAAGTTTCGGTTCCGGCATGGCTTGCCTCCTGCTTTACAGTCTAATTTTATATTATAGCACGTTCGGTTCTCTGGCGCAACGAAAGAATATGTGTAAAAAATCTGTCATTGTTTGAAAAATAGGTTGATAACCGAACAGATATATGATATGCTTATCGAGATAGTGTTTTTGTGCGAAAAAGTGTCATCTAATCAACAAAAGGGGAGCAATCGTTATGTTATTTGATGGAGATTTCACTCTGACCGATCAGATCGTGGACAACCACGACTGCAAGCGAGAAAATCTGATCGGCATGATGCAGGATGTGCAGGAGCATTACAAGTACCTGCCGCCGGAGGTGCTGGTGCATCTCGCGGGCAGGCTGCACATCAGTCCGGGCAAGGTGTACAGCGTGGCGACGTTCTACGACCGCTTCTCGCTGGAAGCCAAGGGCAAGTACATTCTGCGTGTGTGCGACGGTACCGCCTGCCACGTGCGCAAGTCGCAGCCCATTCTGGAAGCGCTCGAGGAGCATCTCGGGCTGAACGAGAAAAAGGTGACGAGCAGCGACATGCTCTTCACGCTGGAGACCGTCGCGTGTCTCGGCGCATGCGGTCTCGCACCGGTTCTCACCGTGAACGGTGAAGTCCACGCGAAAATGACGCCGGAGAAGGCGATCGCGCTCGTGGAGAGCATCCGGAAGGAGGAATCGAAATGATCCGACGCACAAAGCTTACGTTTGAGGCCCAGCGCTGGAAAGCGGAAGAAGCGCTTGCGCGCGAGGGCGTTTCGATCATGGTATGCGCCGGTACGGGCTGCATTGCCGGCGGCTCTCTGGAGGTTTACGAGGAGCTGCGCCGCATCTGCGAGGAAAAGGGTCTTGCTGTCTCCGTGAGCTTTTCCGAGCACGCGGATGACGCCATCCATCTCAAGAAGACCGGCTGCCACGGCTTCTGCGAAATCGGCCCGCTCGTCAACATCATGCCGCAGGACATTTTCTATACCCACGTCAAGCCCTCCGACTGCGCCGAGATCGTGGAAAAGACGATCATGAACGGCCAGATCATTAAGCGCCTGCTCTACAAGATGAACGGCAAGAGCTACGCCACGCAGGAGGAAGTCCCCTTCTATAATAAGCAGCACCGCATCGTTCTCGAGCGCTGCGGCCACATGGACGCCGAGAGCATCTGGGAATATATCGCCCGCGGCGGCTACAAGGCGTTTGAAAAGGCGCTCTTCGATCTGACCGATGAGCAGATCTGCATCGAAATGCTCACCTCCGGCCTGCGCGGACGCGGCGGCGGCGGCTTCCCCACCGGCAAGAAGTGGGACAGCGTGCGCCGTCAGCCGCAGGGCGAAAAATACGTCGTCTGCAACGGCGACGAGGGCGACCCCGGCGCATTCATGGACCGCTCCATCATGGAGGGCAACCCCCACTCGGTCATCGAGGGCATGATGATCGCGGCGATCGCCGTCGGCGCGCAGAAGGGATATATCTACGTGCGCGCGGAATACCCGCTCGCGGTCGAGCGGCTGCAGACCGCCATCGATCAGGCACGCGAGGTCGGTCTGCTCGGCGAGAACATTTTCGGCACGGAGTTTTCCTTTGACATCCGCATCAACCGCGGCGCGGGCGCGTTCGTCTGCGGCGAGGGCAGCGCGCTGACCGCGTCCATCGAGGGCAACCGCGGCATGCCGCGCACCAAGCCCCCGCGCACCGTGGAAAAGGGTCTCTGGGCAAAGCCCACAGTGCTCAATAACGTGGAGACCTTCGCCGCTGTGCCGCTCATCATTGAGCACGGCGCGGCCTGGTTCCGGCAGGTCGGCACCGCCGGTTCACCCGGCACGAAGGCGTTTGCGCTCACCGGCAACGTCGTAAACACCGGCCTTATCGAGGTACCCATGGGTACAACGCTCCGCGAGATCATTTTCGATATCGGCGGCGGCATCAAAGACGGCAAGAAGTTCAAGGCCGTGCAGATCGGCGGGCCGAGCGGCGGCTGTCTCACGGAGGAGCATCTTGATCTCCCGCTCGACTACGACTCGCTCAAGCACGTCGGCGCGATCATGGGCTCCGGCGGTCTCGTCGTCATGGATGAAGACACCTGCATGGCCGAGGTCGCCCGCTTCTTTATGAAATTTACGCAGAAGGAATCCTGCGGCAAATGCATCCCCTGCCGCGAGGGAACGAAGCGCATGCTTGAAGCGCTCGAGCGTATCGTCGGCAACGAGGGCTGCGAGGAGGATATCGAGCTTCTTGAGGATCTCTCCGACACGATCTCCCACACCGCGCTCTGCGGTCTGGGACAGAGCGCGTGCAAGCCCGTGCAGTCTACGCTGCGCTACTTCCGCCAGGACTACGAGCGCCACGTGCGCGACAAGTTCTGCCCGCTCTGCAACGGCAAGCCCAAGGTATTGCAGATCGACCCGGAAAAGTGCAAGGGGTGCAGCCTCTGTGCGCGCAACTGTCCGGTGGAAGCGATCACCGGCGAGGTCAAAAAGCCGTTCGTGATCGACACGGAAAAATGCATCCGCTGCAACGCCTGCGTCAAGAACTGCAAGTTCGGCGCGATTCGGGAGGTGTAAAGATATGGCAAAGGGAATCATGTATATCAATGGCCAGCGCGTCGCGTTCGACGGGGAGAAAAACGTTCTCGCCGTCATCCGCAAGGCGGGCATCAACATGCCGACGCTCTGCTACTACTCCGATCTCTCCGTTTACGGCGCGTGCCGTATGTGCGTCGTGGAGGACGACAAGGGCCGCATCGACGCCTCCTGCTCCATGGAGCCGCGCGACGGGCTCTCCATTCAGACGAACACCGCCCGGCTGCTCAAATACCGCCGGATGATCATTGAGCTTCTGCTCGCCTCCCATGACCGCGACTGCACGGTGTGCGAAAAGTCCAGCGCGTGCGAGCTGCGGCGGCTGGCGCTCCGCTTCGGCGTGCGGCGCGTCCGGTTTGAGGACACCCGCGAGCAGCTCCCGCTCGACACCTCCAGCCCCTCGGTCGTGCGCGACCCGAACAAGTGCATCCTCTGCGGCGACTGCGTGCGCACGTGCGAGGAAATTCAGGGCATGAACATCATCGACTTCACGCACCGCAGCGCCGATCTGCGCGTGATGCCGGCGTTTGACCAGAAGCTCGCTGAGACCGACTGCATCGGCTGCGGCCAGTGCGCCGCCGTGTGCCCCACCGCCGCGATCACCGTGTATAACGACATTGGCCGCGTGTGGCGTGCGCTGCACGACAAAAATAAGCGCGTTGTCTTCCAGATCGCCCCGGCGGTGCGCGTCGCCATCGGCGAGGCGTTCGGTCTGCGCGCCGGTGACAACGCCATGGGCAAAATGGTCGCGGCGCTCCGCCTCATGGGTGCGGCGGAGGTGTTCGACACCTCGTTCGCCGCCGACCTCACCACGGTCGTCGAGGCGAAGGAGTTTATGGATCGTCTCAAAAACGGCGGCACGTTCCCGATGTTCACTTCCTGCTGCCCGGCGTGGGTCAAGTATGTCGAGTATCAGCGTCCCGAGCTTCTCCGCCACATCTCCTCCTGCAAATCCCCGATGGAGATGTTCGCCGCTGTGCTGCGCGACCATTACGAAAAGAACAGCGACGGCCGCGAGGTCTACCACGTCGCCATCATGCCCTGCACCGCAAAAAAGGGTGAGGCGAAGCGCGAGGAGTTCACCCACAACGGCAAGCCCGATGTGGACGCCGTGCTCACGACGATCGAGCTCATCAACATGATCAAGGAAAGCGGCATCGACTTTGCCAATCTCGAAGACGAGGCCGTGGATATGCCCTTCGGTATCACGACCGGCTCCGGCGTCATCTTCGGCGCGACCGGCGGCGTGGCGGAAGCGGTAGCGCGCTGCTGCTGCCCGGACAAGACCAAAAATGCGGCGATGGCCATCGAGTATTCCGGTCTTCGCGGCGTGGACGGCGTTCGCGTGGCGAGCATGCTCGTCGGCGAGCGAACGATCCGCATCGCGGTGTGCAACGGTCTTATCAACGCCCAGAAGCTCATCGACGAGATTGAGACCGGGCGTGAGTACTTCGATCTCATTGAGGTCATGACCTGCCGCGCCGGCTGCGTCGGCGGCGCGGGTCAGCCGCACGGCCTCACCAAGGACAAGTACGACCGTGCCGCGGGGCTCTACAACGCCGACAAGACCGCGCTCATCAAGCGCAGCGAGCAGAACCCCGTCATCGAAACACTCCTGCGCGACATCGGCGAGCGCGAGCACGAGCTGCTGCATGTCCACTACAAGGGACGCGATATTCTTTAACAGTGCATAACGTAAACCGCCCGGAGGCAAGCCCTCCGGGCGGTCAGTCTGCCGAGAAACTGACGGCGGCGTCTCAAAGGAGACGCCGCCGCAGCTTTTCTTATTCGATTTTCAGAACGCCACATGGCGGAAGAGCGCCACACAGCAGAGGATCACGGCGAGCGGCACATACACATACCGCCCGACGGCGTACCAGACAGCGCCACGCTCGCGCTGCGCGCCGGTGTTGACGGCGGAGAGCAGCTCGTCCTTTTTCATCACATAAAACCACGAGACCGCGCCGAGCGTTGCGCCGATGGGAATAATGTAAATGGACACAAGATCCATCCACGGTCCCCACTTGGAGATCGTCTCCATGCCGATGCCGAAGCCGAGGCAAATGACGCCGAGCAGCATGAGCACTGCCTTGCGGCTGAGCTTCGGGAATTTGTGCAGCAGCGATTCCGCTACTGCCTCGAACATATTCTGCAGCGAGCTGACGCCCGCGAAAATCATGGCAACATAGAGAATGATCGCGAACAGCCGCCCGAGCGGGATGTCCTGCAAAATGGTGGGGAGCGTTACGAAAAGGAGGCTCGGCCCCGCGCCGACGTCCAGCCCGTAGGAGAAGCATGCGGGGATGATGACGAGCGCCGCAACCACGGCGGCAATCGTATCGAAAAGCGCCGTGTGCTGCGCCACGCCAACAACGTCCTCATCCTTGGAGAGGTACGCGCCGTAAACGATCATGCCGCTGCCCGTGACGGAAAGGGAGAAAAACGCCTGCCCCATTGCCCAGATCCAGATCATCGGGTCGCGGAGCATCTCCCAGCGCGGCGTGAACATGAACTTGTACCCCTCCGCCGCGCCCGGCAGAAACGCCACGCGCACCGCGAGGACAACGAAGATGAGGAAAAAAACCGGCATCATGATCCGGTTCGTCTTTTCAATGCTGTGCGCACCGAGGAAGAGCGTCAGAAGCGTTCCGGCTACAACGATCACATGGTACGGTATTACGGAGTAATCCCGCGAGGAGAAGTCTGAAAACCACGCCGCGGCGTCCGCCGTCATGAGCGTACCGGCCACGGAATCCACAAGCGCCTTGAGCACGTATGTCACGATAACGGCATACCCGATAGCGATGCAGAGCGAGCCAGCGAGCGGCAGCCACCCAACCACCGCGCCCGCCTTCCCTGCGCCCTTACCGCGGGTAGACCAGGCGTTTTCATAAGCGCCGAGCGTGCCGGTGGCGGCGCGGCGTCCCATCGCGAACTCCGCCGGGAGACCGACATAGCTGAAGATCAGCACAAACAGAATATAGATGAGCAGAAAGGCGCCTCCGCCGTTGCTGCCCATTTTGTTCGGAAAGCCCCAGACGTTCGCCATGCCGACAGCCGAGCCGACCGACGCGAGAATAAAACCCCAGCGGGTCGAAAAGCTCTTTACACTTTTTTTCTTCATCGATTCCCTCTTGACCGGAAAACTTTCCCGTTTTCCATTATTTGAAAAGCTTCATTATTTTAAAGCTTTGCTGTGAAAAAGTCAAGGGAATCCGGGAAAAAGAGGCGGGGTATCAGCCGCGCGCAAAGAACAGCTGCGCCGCCCATACCGCGCCGACGCCGAGCAGTACGCTCAACAGCACATAGATTACCCCCGTCATGGTATGCCCGGCGGCAAAAAACTGCTCGGTCTCGCCACAGAACGTGGAAAACGTGGTGAAACCGCCGCATACGCCGACCTTCAAAAAGAGCATCAGCCGCGGATCGAGATTTGCATTCCGCCCCGCAAGCGCAAGAAGACTGCCCAACGCAAACGCACCCAAAACATTGATGCCAAGCGTCACGACCGGAAAGCCGGACGCCGGCTTCACCGGCAGCAGCGTGAGCAGATACCGGCCCACCGCGCCCACCGCGCCGCCGAGGCCCACCAAAAGACAGTTCATACCCATGATTTACTCTCCGTTTCATCAAAATAAAAAACCGATGCCCCTGCCAAAAAGCAGAAGTCATCAGCACAAAGGCGGTTCGGTTTCCCCGGGAGCACTTCATTCCCTACTATATGATAAAGATAATACCAGCCGCACCGCCCGCCGTCAAGTCGCCGCTCTTGCAAAAGGAAGCGGTTTGTGCTATTCTATAGTTAGCATAAGCTAACCAAAGGAGATGCATCGCAATACCATGAAAGAAAAAAAGAACGCCTGTACCGGCTGCGCCGCCGCGGCGGAAGCGGATGGGCGGATCGTCCGGCAGTTGGAAGGGGCGGACGGCGAAGCCGTTGTTACCGCCTATCCGGTATTTCCGGGCATAGAGATCGCGTACTATGATATACACGCGCACGAGTGCCGGCTGGAATATGCGCCGGGAGGCTCGTTCATGCGCATCAGCCATTGCCGCGAAGGGCGGCTCGAACAGCCGATGGGAAACGAGTATTACTTCCTCGCGCCGGGCGATCTGGGCATATCCCGCAGCGGCGCATCGGACGCCGCGGCGTGCTTCCCCACCGGGCATTACCACGGCATCACCGTGACGATCGACCCGGCAAGAGCGCCGGAGTGCCTTTCGTGTCTGCTCTCGGACGTGAACGTCCGCCCGGCGGCGCTGATGGAAAAGTTCTGCGCGGACGGCGGCTACTTTGCCGCCCGCTCGTCCGCGAGCGTGGAGCACATCTTTTCGGAGCTCTACTCCGTGCCGGAGGATATCCGTAAGGGATATTTTAAAGTGAAGATTTTGGAGCTGCTGCTCTTTCTCAGCGCGCTCCCAACCGAGCGGCGGCGCGCGGCCTATTCCGGGGCGCAGGTGCGCCTTGCCTCCGCCGTGAGCGAGTATCTGCTCTCCGCCACGGAGGAACGCCCGACGACAGCGGAGCTGTCCGCCCGGTTTCACGCATCCGCCACGCAGATATTGCAGAGCTTTCAGGGCGTTTACGGCATGTCTCCGGCAGCGTTCCTGCGCGGGCAGAAAATGCACGCCGCGGCGGAGCTGCTCCGCTCGACCGACCGGACGGTGCTCGATATCGCCGGGCAGTTCGGGTACGACAACGCCAGCAAGTTCGCCCGCGCATTCCGCAGCGTCATCGGCGTATCCCCCAACGCCTACCGCGGCGGTGCAACGGCAGACAGCTGCGCGCCGGTCTGATCCATTTTCCAATCCGGAAATACTATTTTGGAGCCGCATTCGCTCGTTTTGGAGCGGATGCGGCTTTGCAGTTAGCGTATGATAACCTTGCAAACAGGGAAACGCTTCCCCGGATGTATGCTTTTCCACCATGTCACATTATCTCTCACCCCTTTGTGCGGTGCAGCCCGGAAGGAGGACTCACGAATGTCTGAAGAAGTGATCGTCCGACTGGGCGCACCCACACTGGCGGGGATCAAAACCGGGAGCCTGTTCACCTGTGCGTACACCTCCCGCAAGAGCGTGGAAGAGTCTTTGCGGCGGCTCAATCGCTGCTTTGCCCCGAAAGGGCTTTGCCTTTTGCCGCTGCGTTATTCTGAGAAAAATGTTCTCCTCTATCTCTTCCGTCCGGCGGAGCTTCGCCGCGACCTGTGCGACCACGAAGCCGCCGAGCTGCTCCGGCAGGAGGGGTACCCCTGCGAGAGCTGCGGAAAATGTCTCGCGACGCTCACGCGCAAGCTGCGCAGCGGCGGAGAGTTCCCGCACGAGATCGGGCTATTTCTCAGCTATCCCCCCGAGGATGTAAAGGGCTTTATCGAAAATCGCGCCGCCAACTACAAGCTCAGCGGCCTTTGGAAGGTCTACGGCGACGAGAACAAAGCGAAAGAGCTTTTTGCCAAATACAAAAAATGCACGGACATCTATTGTGAACGGTACGAGGCTGGCTGCGGTATCGCCGAGCTCGCCGTTGCGGTGTGATGCGCCGGAAAGGAAGATTTTTATTATGAAAAAAGCAGCAGTTATTTACTGGAGCGGCACCGGCAACACCGAGGCCATGGCGAACGCCGTTGCCGAGGGCATGAAAAGCGAAGGTGCCGAGGTCTCCCTTCTCAGCGCGGACGCCGTGAGCGCCGCCGATCTCGCCGGTCTGGACGCCGTGGCGCTTGGCTGCCCGGCCATGGGCTCCGAGGTTCTCGAAGAGGACGTTTTCGAGCCGATGTTCTCCTCCTGCAAGAAGCAGTTCGTCGGAAAAAAGGTCGCGCTCTTCGGCTCCTACGGCTGGGGTGACGGCGAATGGATGCGTACCTGGGAGCAGGACTGCCGCGGCGCCAACATCTCGCTCGTGTGCGAGAGCGTCATCTGCTGCGAGACCCCCGGCGACATCGAGCTGGAAGCCTGCCGCGAACTGGGCCGTGAGCTCGTAAAATAAGTTTGGTAACACGCCGGGGCATCCCCTTTCCCGGTTGTTATATATCGATCCATCTCCATCCTTTTCTCTTTGTTGACCCCCATGCGAGACCGGCTGCCCAAAAAGCAGCCGGTCGATTCTATTTCCCTCGGTTGTCGAAAGCACTGGGAAAATTCCTCTTTACTTTTTCTTTCGGACTTGCTATAATAATCAGGCTGATAAATGCGCCAGTAGCTCAGCTGGATAGAGTGTTGGCCTCCGGAGCCAAAGGTCGTGGGTTCAAATCCCGTCTGGCGTACCAAAAAGAGATTCCCTGCCCCATAGGGTAGGGAATCTTTTTTGGTATATGCCTTTTCTGGACGGAATTTGATCCGAGGGCACTTGGCAACATGCCGGGGGCATGTTGCAACCCGAGGTGGCTCGCCCGCAGGCGAGAAATCCCGTCTGGCGTACCGCTGCTCCGGGATTTGATCCGAGGGGAAAGCGGTCTGCCGCTGCCGGGGGCAGAAGAAGGCAGACCGGTTTCTCCGCAGCCGCAGCTTTTGCGGCATCGAAGCATGCGCGCTGCCGCAAAAGCTATCCGCGGCAAGGCGGCCTGAGGCGGCTCGTCCGCAGGCGAGAAATCCCGTCCGACGCTCCTATCCCGCGTTTGCGGCGTTTCCCCGAAAAAACCTGCAAATTTTTTCTCCTTTTATTGCTTTAAATCGATCAGCGTGGTATGATGTGAATATTCTACATTCTACCATGAGAGTTGGAGAGAAAATGAAGAGAGAAAACTTCAATTCGCGCATCGGGTTCATTCTTGTGAGCGCCGGATGCGCCATTGGCATCGGAAACGTCTGGAAATTCCCGTATCTCGCCGGGCAGAACGGCGGCGGGTATTTCGTCCTCTTTTATCTGCTGTTCCTCATCATTATGGGCATCCCTGTAATGACGATGGAGCTTGCCGTCGGCCGCGCGAGCCGGAAGAGCGCCGTTCTCGGCTACAAGGCGCTCGAGCCCGCCGGAAGCAAATGGCATTGGCACGGCTGGGCGTGCGTCATCGGCTGCCTGTTACTGATGATGTACTATACCACCGTCTCCGGCTGGATGCTCGCCTACTTCTTCAAGTTCGTCTCCGGAGCATTTACGACCGTGACGGCGGAAACGTCTGACAGCGTGTTTGCCAACATGCTCGCCAACCCCGTCGAAATGGGCATTTTCATGGCGATCACCGTGGCGGGCGGCCTGCTCGTGTGCTCCGGCGGCGTGCAGAAGGGACTTGAAAAGGTCACGAAGATCATGATGGTATGCCTCCTTGTACTCATCGTTGTGCTCGCCGTGCACAGCCTGACGCTCCCCGGTGCTGTAAAGGGCATTGACTTCTATCTGCGCCCAAATCTCGACACCATCCGCTCCGTCGGCATTTTCAACGTGATCACCAACGCCATGAACCAGGCGTTCTTCACACTCAGTCTCGGCATCGCCGCCATGGAGATCTTCGGCAGCTACATGCACGACGACCACACGCTCACCGGTGAATCGGTGCGTATCTGCGCGCTGGATACGTTCGTGGCGATCATGGCCGGTCTCATCATCTTCCCCGCCTGCTTCAGCTACGATGTGGAGCCGGGTCAGGGCCCCGCGCTCATCTTTATGACGCTGCCCAAGATCTTCCTCGATATGCCCGGCGGGCGCGTGTGGGGCTCGCTCTTCTTCCTCTTCATGACGTTTGCGAGCTTCTCCACCGTAACGGCGGTCTTTGAAAACCTGATCGCGAGCGCGTGCGACAACTGGGGCTGGAGCCGGAAAAAGTCCGTCGGCATCGTTGGCGCAGTGCTCTTCGTCGCCAGCATCCCGTGCGTTCTCGGCTATAACGTCTGGAGCGGCTTCCACCCGATGCCCGGCAAGGACATTCTTGACTTTGAGGACTTCCTCGTCAGCTCCCTGCTGCTGCCGATCGGCTCGCTCATCTATCTGCTGTTCTGCGTGAGCAAGAACGGCTGGGGCTTTGACAACTACCTTGCCGAGTGCAACAAGGGCAAGGGCATCAAAATGTCCCCGAAGTTCAAGGTCTACTTCCGGTACATTCTGCCGATCCTGATCCTTGTAATTCTCGTTGTCGGGCTCGTTCCCCTGTTCAAGTAAGGGGGCGAGGCTATGGCATCCAGCTATTACAAACCCTGCCCGGAACTGGACCGGTGCGATGAACTGATTGAAAAATACTGGGAGACCGAGCAGTATGACAAATGCTTCGCCGGTCATTTAGAGCTTGCGGAAAAGGGCTACCCCCTCGCCGAATGCCAGGTCGGGTACTTTTACTACCGCGGGCTTGGCGTGGAAAAGGATCTCGCCCAGGCGTTTTACTGGACGCAGCGCGCCGCCGAGCACGGCGACCGCGACGGACAGTACAATCTCGCCACGCTCTACGAAAACGGCGAGGGCATTGAGAAGGACATGGACGAGGCCAAGCACTGGTATCTTCTCGCCGCACAGCAGAAGCACCGCGAGGCAGCAGCCAAATGCCGGAAGCTAAAAATTATGTAAACTATATTATGTAAATTGATATTGTAAAAGGACAGCGCCCCGCGGCTTTGCGGGGCGCTGTCCTGGTTTACATAATTTTAAATCCCAAGGTACTTTTTCTGTTCTTCGGTGAGCGTGTCGATGGTGATACCGAGTGTGGAGAGCTTTTTGCGGGCGATGGCGTCGTCGATCTCGTGCGAGACACGGATGACGCCGGGGTGCAGCTCCGCGCGGTGGTCGGCGAGATATTTGGCGCTCATGGCCTGCACGGCAAAGCTCATGTCCATGATCTCCGCCGGGTGGCCGTCGCCGGAGGCGAGATTCACGAGCCGCCCCTCCGCGAGCACAAAGAGGGTTTTGCCATTCGGGAGGACGTAGCCCTCGATGTTATGGCGCGCCTCGTAGTGCTCCGTGGCCATTTCACGCAGCGCTGCAACGTTCACCTCCACATCGAAGTGACCGGCGTTGGAGAGGATCGCTCCGTCCTTCATCATGGGGAAGTGACGCGCAGAGATAACGTCGTCACAGCCCGTGACGGTGACGAAAATATCGCCGCGCTTGGCCGCCTCGTCCATCGGGAGGACAACGAAGCCATCCATGTGCGCCTCGATGGCACGCACGGGATCGACCTCCGTGACAATGACACGCGCGCCGAGACCGTGCGCGCGCATCGCCACGCCCTTGCCGCACCAGCCGTAGCCGCAGACCACGACCTCCTTGCCCGCAACGATAAGATTCGTTGTACGCATGATACCGTCCCAGACGCTCTGGCCGGTACCGTAGCGGTTATCAAAGAGGTGCTTGCAGTCCGCGTCGTTGACGAGCATCATCGGGAAACGCAGTTCCCCGGCACGATCCATCGCCAGCAGGCGAAGGATACCGGTCGTCGTCTCCTCACAGCCGCCGATGACCTGCGCTATAAGCTCCGGGTACTTCGTGTGCATCCGGTGAACGAGATCGCCGCCGTCGTCAATGATGATGTTGGGCGCCGTTTCGAGCACAGCGTCGATTGCACTCTGGTACTGCTCCGCCGTCGCGCCGTGGACGGCGCAGACGTGCATCCCTCCTGCGGCGAGCGCCGCGGCAACGTCGTCCTGCGTAGAGAGGGGGTTGCTGCCCGTGACGTGCATTTCCGCGCCGCCCATCTCCAGCACACGGCAGAGCCACGCGGTTTTCGCCTCCAGATGCACCGAGAGCGTCACACGCAGCCCGGCAAACGGTTTCGTCTCGCGAAAATCCTCCGCGATAGCGGCGAGCACCGGCATATGCCCCGCCACCCAACGGATCTTTTTTTCGCCCTCCGGCGCAAGGGAGATATCGGCAATATGGTTTTCGTACATGGCTGTACTCCTTTTATGTATTATGCGTTTATCTTATCATCCCGCCGCGCATCGCGCAACCGGAAAATCGGAAACGGCAAAACTGAAATTTCTATTTCCGTTCCCATAGCATTGCATAATCCTTTTCACCGGTAGCTTCGTCCATGCTTTCACATTGAATTTCAAATCCCTCCCGTTGATAAAAAAGCAATGCCCGCTCATTTTTCTTATACACATTTAACCGTAATTTCGGTTTTCTGTCTTTTGCATGGTTCAGCAAAAGCCTTCCTATACCCTGTGACTGTTTTTTGTCAGAAACAAAAAGCCCCTCAATATATTCACCGCTTAGTCCTATAAACCCCTGTATGTCCTTATCGTTCTCATACACATAGACTTCCGCCTCTGCGAGCATTTCTTTCACTAATTCAAAATTGCTTTCCCAGTATTGAGCAGGAATAAAAGAATGTGCTCTCCGGTTGGTATCCAACCATATCTCAGCCACTGCATTTATATCTGCTTTTCTTAATTCTCTGATCAAAACATCAACTCCCGTTCTGTTAAGTGGAGTATACCATATTTCTCAGAAAAAAATATCTTGATACGGAAAAATCCCATGTCCGCACCTTCGCGGTGCAGACATGGGACGTTTCCGTTTTTTGCCTCTCAGAGATGCGCCAGATGCAGGGCGAACCAGGCGATGACTCCGGCGATGGCGCCCGCCGCGGCGTAGAGCGGCGCACGCAGCCGGGAAATCGCAGAGAAAAGACGCGGCAGCTCTGAAAATGGAGCTACCGCGTTGTTCTATTTCCCTCGTCAGGGGGAGCCTTCCTCCGCGCTCATATCCCGAAAAAGAACCCGAATAAAATCACGGCGTCCATACAAAATTCGGTCAATATAAACGTCCCTGCCGTTCACTCGGTAGAAAATCATATAGCTTCCGCTCACGAGGAACCGGTAGTCCCCGCTGACGTCGGCAACAGAGGACAGCAAAGCGCCCATTTCCGCAAAATTCTCTAAGCGGTCGACCGCGTCCAGAATGCGGTTCACCACGCGGTTTTGCAGTTCCGAAACAATATAGTCCCATATGTCGTCCAGATCGCGGCGGGACTCCGCCGAATAATGGATGTTATTCTTCATTGGCTCTGGCGCGGAAGTGCGCTCTTATGTTCTCCGGAGACAGGTAACCTTCGGTCTCGCCGGAGCGGCGCCCCTTTTCGAGCTCGCTCATAAGCTTCAGCGTGGCCTGCGCCTTTTCGTAATCCTGAATGTCCACGATGGCATACCGGCCGCGGCCGTTCTTCGTCAGGAAAACAGGCGCGCCCGCCGCTACGTCCTGCAATACCTCCGTGTAGTTCCGCAGATCGGAGATCGGTTTGATGTTCGGCATAGTGATCAACTCCTTCGCGGATAGTATACGCCGGTTTGCTGTAAAATTCAACGATAAATTTTACAGCATTTTCTACCGTGATCACATTTTCTTAATTACACTTGCGAGAGCCCCGAAAGCAGTTTTTGCTATTCCACCAAACGGAAGCATTGGCAGCACGGCTGAAAGCACGCTTTTCGATGCGCTCATGAGGAAGTTTTTCAGTCCGTCCTTCGTAAAGTCCGCCAAAAACGCGCTTACCGCAGAATCGCTGGGGGCAAGCTTTTTCAATTTTTTCTTGACGTCCTCCGAAAACAATTCGTTGATCTCTTCATTCTCGATGCAGACCTCTGCAAAGCAGTCCAGCGGGATCCGGAGAAGTTTTCGATTCAGAGAGCATTCATCGTACCAGCCGCATTCCTCAATAAAATGGCGCACCTCGGTCATGACATTCACATCCTGAATGATGACTTTTATGTAGTGATCCGTTTCATCGTATTTCGCGTTTTTGATTTCTTCCGCAAAGGAGTCTCTCCAGTCAAAGTCGGCTTGAGGGTATTTCAGCTCTTTTCTTTCTTTTAAAGCCCTGACGCGGGACTGCGAAATGCCGAGTTTCTTGGAAAGCGTATAATCGTCAATTTTTTCTTTTGCCGAGATACGATGCTCTATGTATTCCGAGAACAGCAGGGTTTCAAGATCCGTTTTAGACGTACTTCCAAAATTCTGCCTGAAATACAAATCGCGGATTTTCTCATACAGCTGTTTTTGTTCTGCACTAGTAAATTCTCCCATATTTTTTCCCTTCTTTCAGTTATCTGTAGTTGACCGCAAAATTAACAGATGGATTTCACGAACTGGGTAAGAAAATCCATCAGTCACAAAGATTGATCCACAAAGCAGGGCAGACACCGACATCCTTTTCGCCTACCTTTTTCACATAGGCTTTTCTTCCGTGGTCAAAAAGGGCGCAGCCCATATAGAAAACTGCCGCGGCAGATCGTTGACTCTCACCGGGTGACCTCAGCCACCAGTGGCAGCAGCCTCTAAAATCAGATTCATAAGGATGATTGTCAACCCCGTTTGCTATTGCATAAGGCGTCGGAACACAAACTCTATCGTTAGGGAAATACTTTTTCATTTCCTTGATGCTAAGCAAGAACACCCTGTCCGTTGTTGCGTTACCAGCATCTACTCTAATATAAACAGGATTCTTATCCGCTGGCACCGTTACCTCAGGAATCATCTTTTTCTCTTCGTCATTAAATGCCGCATTGAAGAAATCTTCGTTCAGCCACTTTCTCAGCGTACAGTTTTCCCAAGTGACTTCCTGCTCCAAGTCGTTATACGGTTTACAATCAATCGCATATTCGCTAATCAGCAGCGCTCTATCTTCTACAATATCCAAAATTCTCCATTCAATTGAATCCGGCGAGCCATCCTGCATATATTTGCCAAACTTCAAATTTTTAGAAACGCCCATCTTCTTCAGGTCACTGTAGTAATATGGGACCATTTCCTCCAGCCTCTGCAACAGTCTAGGCTTTCTTCTAACCAGTATGGTTTCCTCATACCTTCTGAGGTACAAGAGTGCTTCTTCCGCATTTTTCTTCAGATTCCGCGCCGCACTTCGTTGTTCGGCAAGTCCGTTTTCCAGTTCATTAAGCTCTCTCTTCAACTCGTCGACCTGCTGTTGAACCGCTTTTCTCTCCTTTACGCTAAAAATACTAATGCCAGCTTTCTGCTTCTTTTTTTCCTCGATTTCGGTCTGTAGACGTGTTTTTTCCCGGTCTCCGAACTCCAATGCCGTGCGGTATGCCGCTTCTGCCATCTGCACTTTTTCCGTCAGCGCATCCGCTTCGCTCGCAAGCCGCTGATACTCAGGCATATTCTTCTCCTGAGGACTCAAATTGTCTGTGGAAAGTAAGTTTTTGACCTCATCGATTTGTCTTTGATGCTCTGCCTCCTGCTCCGCAAGTTGTCTTTGGCGTTCTGCCTTCTGTTGTTCTCTCTGCGCCGCAATCTGTCTTTGGCGCTCTTTGGTAAACACTATGTATCCATCTAGTTCTTCTTTCAGCGCAGCACCGCCGAAACGAACGGCTTTCTGGTAATTTTTGCTGCCATTAAAAGGTTTTTCACATTCTTTTAGTTTTTCCTGCCGCCGCACTTTCAGGTCCGCCATAAGCTTGCCGAGATAGGCCTGCGCATTCTCTGGGTCGATATCCAGCACCTTTTCGCAGTAGGCATCTGCCTCCTGCCAGTTACCGTCTTCGAGGAACATAAACGCGCGTTTCAAAAATGACTCCGTATTGGCGCTGGCCGCGGCGGCGGTAGGCTGCGGCGGGGCTTCGGTCTTTTTCCCGCCGAGGATCTTTTCGATGCCGCGGAGAAGATCCTGTATGGCACCGACCTTGCCCATGTCCTGCGCCTGGAGCTTGGCAAACTCCTTCGGCATGTCGTAAGGGTCGAGATTCTTATAGCACGGGATCAGGTATTTTCCCTTGTCCTGCGCCATCAGCTTGAGAAAGCGGCTCCACTCGTTCTTTACCCACACGGCGTTGTAATACTCGTAATCCGTGCCGAAGGCCAGCATGAGCCTGGCGCTGTTGAGCGCGGCAAAAATGTACGGCTCATACTCCTGCCCGAGCTTATCTTCGAGCGTGACCCGGGAGAAGAACACCCGGTACCCCTTTTCCGTGAGCGCGTCGTACACGTCCTGCGCGAGCACGCTGTCCACGGTGCGGTTTCCGTCCGGCGCGGTCTCCTTATAACAAATAAAGATATCGTAGGGCTCTTCCCGGCCGGAGACCTCGATGATGCTCTTGCGCAGCTCTTCGATGGCCTTGGCCTCGTCGCGGTAGACGCGGCGCGCCATAGCGTCCGCGTTTTCCAGCGCCTGCTCGAGATTCGGGTCATCCAGCACGGAATCAAAGGAGCTGCGGTGGCAGGTGGGGATCTTTTTCCCGTTCGCAGGGTCGTCCACATACTCGATGCCATATTTGCACAGCACGAGACCCCAGTACGCCTCCGCCTCCTCCGGGAACTCCGCGATGATGCTCTCGTAGATCCCGGCAGCCTTGTCAAACTCACAGCCGAACCGCAGGCGGTTGGCGCGGGAAAAGAGCGTCAGCTTTTTCTCGTTGTCCTGATTGGGTACGGTCTGCTTTGTGCCGCAGAATTCGCATTCCGTGACGCTCTCGCCCGGCGTGGGAGCCAAATCCCCGCCGCACATTTTGCATTTTAGAATTACTGCCATGTTCTTCTCTCCTTATTTTTTTACGTTTTTTGTGTTAGTTGTGAACGGGGCGGAAACCCCTCAGTCACGGCGCTGCGCGCCGCGCCAGCTCCCCTATTAGGGGAGCCAAGTGGGTTTGCGGTATACTTTCTTGCCTCCCTTGTGTAAAGGGAGGTGGATTTTGCCGTAGGCAAAAGACGGAGGGATTGTCGTTTTCCGAAGATTACAATCCCTCAGTCAGCT
>CAVEQS010000003.1:0-106338 GCA_963618015.1 bacterium
CGACCTGCTTCTTAAACTCCGGTGTGTATCGTTTGTTCGGTACGCCCTTTGGCATTTTTTGTCTACACCGGCGGAAAAGGATCCCCCTTCCGCGCCGGTTTCCTCCCGGTGCCGGGCGAGGCGCGTCTTTAAAAAGCTCAGTGCGAGCATGAGCGCTGCGCCGAGCGCGAACCAGAGCGCGTCAAAATCCGCAAGCGTCATGGCGTGCTGCGGTACTTTGAGCGTCGTCGGGCCGACGATGATCGCATAAATTGAGCCAACCATCATGCCGAGCACCGCATACGTCACGGCGCTCGCGTGGTTTTCCATGAGCTTCTTGAGCATATGCGGGAACACGGCAAGCCCCGCGGCAATGCCAAGCGCAAGCGAAACGAGCATCCAGAGTCCGTGGAAATTCAGCGCCAGCGTATCCTTCAGCGCCGCGATCACCGGCAGATACAGCCCGAACGACATGAGAAGCGAAGAGCCCGAAATACCCGGCAGCACCATGGCCGTGATGGCGAGAGCCCCGGCTGCGAACACATAAAGCGCCATGCCCACGCCCGCGCCGGACGAATTTGCTACGGACGAGAGATTAAGCACGGCAAGACCCGCAACGAGCGCCGCGCCGAACACAAAGGGGAGCAGACCGCGCCGGAGAGAGCCCATCACAGCGCGCTGCTCGGCAGCCACGAGCGGCAGCGATGCGATCACGAACCCGAGGAAGAGAGAGCTCAGCTTATAAATGCCGGTCGTAAACGCCGAGGCGAGCGCCGTAACGGCGAGCGCCATGCCCGCAACCCAGCCGAGGCCGAGCTTCAAAAGATAGAAAAGCGCGCGCTTCTTCTCGACCCATGTGCCGTGGACAAGCGCGTCGAGCGCTCCAACAAATCGGTCATAAAAGCCCAGCAGGAACGCGATCGTCCCGCCGGAAACGCCGGGAACGCTGTCCGCGAGGGCCATGGCAAAGCCGCCGAAAAGTGTATAGGCAAGAGAATTCATACTACTGTCTCCTATGAAAAAAATGGCATCGTCCGATACTCTTTCGGACGATGCCATTTTCGTATATCGGGTTAAAACGGAAATAAAAAAGAGTTAAAGCGTTTTTAAACGGCGTCGCGATAATCCGGCGCGCAGATCTGCTGCACGGTGACGGCGCGGGTGTGGTCGATGTGCGTCCATTCCGGCGTTACGAAGAGCGACTGCACCACGATCGGCACATACGTGAGCATGAACACCGGGAACGTGAACACATAGGCGATCTTCTTCCAGGCGGCGCAATGGATGCTGCGCCACTCCGTCGCGGTCGTGATCGCGCCGAGGACGAAAAGCGTGAGATAAAGATTCATCACCGTTTGCAGCGCCGATATGGCAAGCACATCCCACTCATGGTAATGGAACACGTTGATCGCCGCCGCACCGAGGTTTACAACGATGCTCAGCCCCGTGAGCACTGCCGCGGGCATGATGCTCATTGCCATATCGTAGCAGGAGAAGCTGCCGCAGAACATGCCGGAGAGGAGCTTTCCGCCGTATTTACGAAACACCTGCAGATAGCCGCGCGACCAGCGCAGGCGCTGCGCCCAGGACTGCTTGAAGCGGACGGGCTGCTCATCGTAGAGCACGGCCTCCGGACAGTAGCCGACGCGGCGGCCAGCCGTCACGTTTTCGATGGTGAACTCGATATCCTCGGTCAGCAGGTGGAACGGCCAGCCGCCGCCCTGCTCCTCGAGCACGGCGCGCGAGAAGAGAAAGCCCGTGCCGGACACGCCGCAGCTCGAGCCAATGCGCGATCTCGCGCCGTTCAGATAACGCGACTCACGCAGAAACCAGAGGCCATAGCCCGCGGAGATCCAGTTGTCGCCGTAGTTTTTCGAGTCGCGATAACAGGTGACGATGTCCTTGCCATCAGAGAACGTCTCATTCATGTGCGAAACAAAATCGCGGTCGAGCACGTTGTCCGCATCGAGGACGATGTAGCCGTCAAATTCGTTGTGTGCGCGGCGTTCCATCTCGCGCAGGAGGAAGTCGAGCGCGTAGCCCTTGCCGCGAAGCGAGGCGTTGTGCCGCTCATAGACCTCCGCGCCGTGGGCGCGCGCCGTCTCCGCGGTTTTGTCGCGGCAGTTGTCGGCCACAACGAAAACTTTAAGAAAACGTTCGGGGTAGCTCTGCGCTTTGATGCTGTCCAGAAGATTTCCGATGACGGCCTCCTCGTTGCACGCGGCGATGAGGATTGCAAAGCGGTGCAGCGGCACTTCCTGCGCCCGCCGCTTGCGCGGCAGCCACGACACGGGTATGTACAAAAACTGATACATATAGCAGGCGAAAAACAGGCACATCAGGATGAAGTTTATCATTTTCACGGTTTGCATGGCGGTTTCTCCTTTCCCTGTGATGCCAAGGATATCACGCACCGCAGAGCAAAAGCCATTAAGGGGTCTTTAAGCCTTTTTTAATTTTTTTGGCTGATCGCGCACGATGCAGAACGCCATCACGGCAAGGAAGTTGAAAATGAGGCCCAGATACAGCCACAGGGACTTATTCATATTTTCCTGCACCGCACTCTTATAAAGCCACGCGGCGACGGTGAACCAGTAGTAGAGCACCAGCACGACCCACAGCACGCCGAGCGCGCCGATAATCGCATAGTTCACGGCGTTGAGCGGGGTGATCTGGCTTTTCCAGACGTCCTCCATATCGTCATGGTGGTGATCCTTGTCCTTCGTTTCGCCGGACGCGACGGCATTTTGCTTTTCCAGCGCGTACTGCTGACGGAGCGTGGCGGCGTCGCTGATCTGGCGGGAAAGGCTCAGCGGAATGGCAACAGCCGAGACGACCGCGAGGACGATGAACAGGATCAAAATGCGTTTGAAGGTCTTGGCATAGTTGAGCGACATGACATGGTCTTTCATGGTGTTTTCTCCTTTTATGAATAAAATCTGCTCGCTTTCTGGAACTGTGTCCAGTATGAGCGAGCAGATTTACATATCCATAACGGAGACTTAAACAATGTTTAAACGGTACCCGACGCCCCAGACGGTCTGGATGACCTGCGGCTTGGAGGGGTTTTTCTCGATCTTTTCGCGCAACCGGTTCACATGCACCGCAACGGTGATGTTGTCGCCCATCGATTCGAGACCCCAAATGAGCTCATAGAGATCCTCGCGCGAGAACACCTGGTTCGGATGGCGCGCCAAAAAGAGCAGCAGCTCATACTCCTTGTTCGTGAGCGAGAGCGGCTTCCCGTAAGCGAGCGCAGCATGCGAATCCGTGTCGATGGTGATCGCCCCGGCAGTCAGCACGGCGCTCTCCTCCTTTGGCGGCTTCAGGCGCCGGTACTGCGCGAGATGCGCCTTGACGCGCGCGACGAGCACCGCCGGAGAAAACGGCTTTTCGATATAGTCATCCGCGCCGAAGCCGAGACCGCGGATCTTATCCACGTCCTGCGTGCGCGCCGTCACCATGAGAATGGGGACATCCAGCGTTTCGCGAAGCTTTCGGCAGACGGAAAAGCCGTCCAGCCCCGGCAGCATCAAATCGAGCAGCACAAGATCGTAATTCCCCGTCTGCGCCTTTTCCAGCCCGGTAAGACCGTCCGGGGCAATATCCGCCTCGAAGCCATCGAGCGAGAGATAGTCCCGCTCGATCTCGGCGATCTCGCGGTCGTCCTCAATGATCAGAATCCGGCTCATGCGCTCTCCCCCTTTTTCAGCGTTATCGCAATGCAGAGACCACCCTGCGCGCTTTGGCGTGCCGAGGCGCCGCCGCCCATTTCCTCCGCGGCGCGGCGCACGACGGCAAGGCCGAGACCGCTGCCCTCTTTTCCCCGTTCGCGCGCCGGGTCGGCGCGGTAGAATACATCAAAGAGTTTGGGAAGCTGCGGGGCGTCCACCCCCTGTCCGTTATCGGAAAAGAGCAGCGTTACCATGTCCGTTTGTTCCTCCGCGGCGCGTATTTCCATGCTCACTCGCTCGCGCCCGGAGTATTTTATGCTGTTGTCAAGGATATTCTGGGTGATGCGCTCGAGCTGTGTCTCGTCGGCAAACACCCGGCAGCCGGTCAGGCCGGCGGTGTTGATGTCAATTTGATTTACATAATCCTTCGCCGCCGTATCGATCACGTCCTTGGCATCCAGCGCACGCATTTGAAGCGGCAGTTCACTGAGATCGAGCTTGGAAAACTCGAAAAGGCGGTTCACCATGCTCTCGATCTCCTGCTCCTTGCGGCAGACGGTTTCGATATAGCGTTGCCGCATCTCCGGCGTGGCGGCGACGCCGTCGCGGATGGCTTCGCTGTAGGCGCGGATGGATGTGAGCGGGCTTTTGAGATCGTGGGACATGCCCGCAATGAGTTCCTTGCGGCTCTGGGCGCGGCGCTGCTCATCCTCGAGCGAGGCTTTGAGCCGCGCGGCCATGCGGTCCACGGCGTCGCAGGCGCTTTTAAATTCGTCCGCGCCGGTATAGGCGATGGGCGTATCCAGATCGCCGCGCTCGATGCGCTCCACCCCGGCGACGAGCGTATCGAGCGGCTGCTCAATGTGCCGGAAGAGCGAGCGCGTGAGATAAAGGTTCGTGAATACGATCGTCAGCAGCAGCGCCGCGGCGACGGCGCCGATGTAGATCCAGAGGAACACCTCAAAATTGGAGAATGTCGCCTCGTACTGCTCAAGCGTCATGTGCATTTCCTGCAAACTGAGCCCCAGCCGCGGGAGGTATGTCGTCTCCAAAATGTAGAGCGCGACACCCGCGCCAAGGATGAGCAGCACCGCCGCGATGAGCAGCGGCACAAGGAACATGCAGAGATTGGAGCGCGCCAGCCGTTTCCGTATCGTCATACTTCTCTCACCTCAAAGATCAGTATAACAGATACGGAAACGGAGTGCTTTAAAAATGTTTAAAATAAGCGTCAATTAACAAGGACCCACACGTCGGACAGCCAGTCTTTTCGGTGCTTTTTGCCCTTTTCTCCTTGGCGGGCGTCAGCCCGCCTGCGTCCAAAAGAACAAAAATCCCTCGAAAATCCAAGGCTGTCCGATGCGAAGCAGTTCTGCCGGAGCAGAAATGCTCGCAGACAAGGAAAAGTCCGCAGAGAATACTTTGTGTATTCTCAAGGGCTTTGACGCCGTATGAGGGCATTTCCGCCCGGCAGAACCGCGTGTGCCCTTGTCAATCGACGCTATGCGCTCACGATGTTGTAGTACGCCTTCGCCGTCAGGCGGTAGACGATCGTATAGAGCAGCGCGAACACGCCGAAGCTCACAAGCGTTGTTGTAACAAAGAGGCCGACATTGTAAAGCGAGAACAGCTCAAGCAGCCGCCGGATCATCGGGAAGGCGAAAGAAAGGTGCACGCCCGCCAAAAGGAGTGGCAGGAAGAACACAGTAAGCAGCTGAGAATTGATGCTGCGGCGGATCTCCTTTTTCGTCATGCCGACCTTCTGCATGATCTCGAAGCGCTTCTGATCCTCGTAGCCTTCGGAGATCTGCTTATAGTAGAGGATCAGTACTGCCGCGAGCATGAATACGAGCGTGAGCATGATACCGATGAAGAAGAGCGCGCCGTAGCTGCCGTAGAAATCCTCGCTCGCTCCCCCGCGGGAGTTTGCCACCAGGTAGCTATATCCAAAGCTCTCGTCCTCCGACTCCTCCGGGACAAGCCCGCCAATGGTGGCTATGAGATCGAATTCAAAGTCTATGCTCGCCTCGTCATCCAGGCCGGTATCGAAGCCGTAGATCCACTTGAATTGCAGCAGCGCCATATCGTCCTCGTCCCGCGTGCGGAAGCCCTCGACGGCGGCAGCCGGATCGTTCACGATGAGCGTGATCTGCGCGACGAGTCCGCCGACGCTCGGCGGAACAACGCTGCCGTTTTGCACGGTCTTGACGCGCCACGTGTGCGAAACATTCTCCATGGAAAGCGTCAGCATATCGCGGTTATAGGAGCACTTGTTCGTCAGAAGAAGCACCTCATCGTCGGCAAGGGACACACTCTCGCCCGTTTTGGCCGCATAGTCCTTCGCGGAGATGATATAGAAGTCGCGGATATCCGCATACGAGACCGAAGCGCCCGCGCGGCGGTAATAGCACTGCGCCGTGTCGCCGTCCAGGAGGCCGGAGACATTGATGAAGCGGTAATCCTGCACATTCTCCACCGGAATGCCATGCTCTGCGGCATAGTCTGCAATGCCTTTGCGGTAGATATCCAGATTGGCGTCCTCAAGCTGCGCGCTGTTCTGCGCGCCGAGCGTGATGTTCGTTTCGCGCGGGTAGCGCGTCATAACGGCGTCCTCCGCGCCGAAATAGAGGCACGAGGAAGAGGAGATCATCACGAGGATCATCGTTGCGATGATGCACACGCTCGCGAGACCCGCGCCGTTTCGCTTCATGCGGTAGGCCATGGAGGAGACGGATACGAAGTGCTCCGGCCGGTAGTAGTACTTTTTGTTCTTTTGCAGCACGCGGCAGAGCAGAACGCTGCCCGCAACGAGCAGAAGATACGTGGCGATAATGACGAGGATCACGGCCACGAAGAACCACACCATCGCGTCGAGCGGGTTGGTGATGCTGATGGCAAGGTAGTACGCCGCGGCGAGGATCACGACGCCCGCAAGGCCGAGCAGCCAGTTGGCGCGCGGCGGCTTTTCGCCGACGGACTCGCTGCGCAGCAGCGCCACGGCGCTGCTGCGCCCGACGCGGATGACCGTGGAGATCCAGATGACCGCGAAGATGATCGCGTAAAGCCAAAGCGTGCGGACAATGGAATCGACGTCGATGCGGATGCGGTAATTGACGTCGCCGCCGAGCATATTGAGAAGGCCGAGCTCCGCGAGCTTGGAGAGGATAATGCCGAGCGCGAGACCAAATACGAGCGAGAGCACGGCGGTAATCAGGCTTTCCCACGTGACGATGCGCGCAAGATTGCGCTTGCCCATGCCGAGGACGTTATAAAGGCCGAACTCATGCGTCCGGCGCCGGACAAGGAACGAATTGGTATAGTAGAGGAAAATCGCGGAGAACGCGGCAATAACAAAGCTGCCGAGATTGAGGATCAACCCGGCGCTGCCGGAGCCGCGCGGCAGCAGTGCGCACGTCTCCGGCGAGCCGAGGAACGCAAGGATGTAAAACATCATCACCATGCAGATGCACGTGAGCAGATACGGGGTAAAAAGCCGCTTGTTCTTGCGCAGGCCGTCCCACGCGAGACGCGGGTAGAGAGCGGTTTTCATCGCGCCTCACCGCCTCCCGCGAGCATCGTGAGCGTTTCGGAGATGCGCTGATAGAAAAGCTCGTTCGTGGCGTCGCCGCGGTAAAGCTGGTGGAACACCTCGCCGTCGCGGATGAAGAGGACGCGCCCGGCGCAGCTTGCGGCCTTGACGGAGTGCGTGACCATGAGGATCGTCTGCCCGCCGCGGTTCACCTCGCCGAAGAGCCGGAGGAGCTCGTCCGTGGATTTGCTGTCGAGCGCGCCGGTCGGCTCGTCGGCCAGGAGGATGCGGGGCTTTGTGATGAGCGCGCGGGCGACGGCGGCGCGCTGCTTCTGGCCGCCGGAGACCTCGTAAGGATACTTTTTCAAAAGCTCGCGAATGCCGAGCGTGTCGGCAATGTCGATGAGGCGGGTGCGCATCTCGTCGTAGCTCTTCCCCGCGAGGACGAGCGGGAGATAGATGTTATCTTCGAGCGTAAACGTGTCGAGCAGGTTGAACTCCTGAAACACGAACCCGAGATGGTCGCGGCGGAACGCCGCGGCGTCGCTCTCGCGGATTTTCGTAAAGTCGCGCCCGTCGAGGAGCACCGTACCGGCGGTGGGCTTATCGAGCGCGGCGAGAATGTTCAAAAGCGTCGTCTTGCCGCTGCCGCTCTCGCCCATGATGGCGACGTACTCGCCCTCGTTCACGGAGAAATTGACGTTGCGGAGCGCCTCGACCGCGTTGCCGCCGAAGCGGGTCTTATATACCTTTTTCAGCCCGGAAACTTCCAGTAAGCTCATAATAAGAATTCCCTTCCTTTCGTTTTCTGGCGTCAGTATAACGAAAAAAGCCGACCCGCTCCATCGGATCGGCTTACACTCGCGCGGCAAATCCAACATTTCTGTCACATTTACTCAACCGTGATCTTCTTTTCTTCCAATTCGATGCGGATCGTTGTCCCCTCGCCGGGATGTGACTCCGCTGTGATCGTGTGGCCGAGATTTTGGCAGATGCGGCGGCAGAGATAGAGCCCGATGCCGCTCGCGCGCTTGTCCGCGCGCCCCTGCAAGCCGGTGTAGCTGCGCTCAAAGATGCGCGGCAGATCCTCCGGCGCAATGCCGATGCCGGTATCGCGGATGCAGAGCGTTTTCGGCTCTTCGAGGTATACGGAAACACCGCCCTCCGGCGTATACTTCAAGGCGTTTGAGAGCACCTGCTCGATGACGAACGAGAGCCACTTCTCGTCCGTGAGCACGCGCACGTCCGTCGGCGTATAGTCAAGCGACAGGCGGCGCGCGATGAACTCCCCCGCGAAGCGGCGGAGCGCCGGGCGGACAATGCCGTCCAGCTTCGTTTCACGGAAGACATAGTCCGTCCCCTCGCCCTCGAGCCGAAGGTATGTGAGCACCATTTCGACATACTGCTCAATGCGCCCGAGATCGGAGAGCAGACGGCGGGCAAAGTCGCTGTCCTCGCTCTGAAGACGGAGGCGCATGGCAGCGATGGGCGTTTTGATCTGGTGCGCCCAGAGCGTGTAGTATTCAAGCATATCTGCCCGGTCGGCGGCGGCCTTTGCCGCGGCGTCCGCGCTCTGGCGGCAGAGGCTTTGCACGATCGCCTGATAGTCTGTCTCCGGCACGCTCTCCGCGCCCGGCAGCACGCCGATGAGCTCCGCCGCCGTGCTTTCCAGCTGCGAGAGCTCTCGGTGGAGCTTATATACGCGCTGGAAATCCAGCGCGAGCGCCGCAAGACCGAGCAGCAGCGCGAGCGCACACGGATACGCCACGGCGCGCAGCGGCAGATGGAAGAGCGCAAACGAAACGAAAAGCAGCGCCGCCGTCAGCGCATAGAAGAAAAGCGCCCAGTGGCGGCTTTTTATATAGTCTCCCAGCAGCTTCATTTCTCCCCCACGGCGTACCCGACGCCGAACTTCGTCGTAATGAAATCGTGCAGCCCTGCGTTTTCGAGCTTCTTGCGCAGGCGGCCGACGTTCACGGTGAGCGTGTTCTCGTCCACGAAAGAGTCCGTCTGCCAGAGCGCTTCCATGAGCTTTTCGCGGCTGACGATCTTCCCCTTATTCTGCATCAGTGTGAGCAGGATGCGGTATTCGTTTTTGGTGAGAGCAATGTGCTCGTCGGCATAGGTGAGCGTATTGTCGCCGGTATTGAGGATCGCCCCGGCATGCTCGAGCACAGGCGCCGCCGCACCGAACTCATACGTCCGGCGGAGAAGAGCCTGCACCTTGGCAATGAGCACGTTCGTATCAAAGGGCTTGGCGACAAAATCGTCGCCGCCCATGTTCATCGCCATGATGATGTTCATATTATCGCTCGCCGAGGAGATGAATATGACCGGCACGGAGCTCACCTTGCGGATCTCCGCGCACCAATGGTACCCGCTCATATACGGAAGCGACACGTCCATCAGCACAAGATGCGGCTGCACGCGCGCAAACTCCGCCATCACGGCGCGAAAATCGACAGCGCACGTGCAGTCCATCGCCCACAGCTTCATCTGCGCGCAGATGGCGTCGGCAAGGCTGCGGTCGTCCTCGACAAGAAAAATGCGGTGTTCCATAGTTCACTCCCTCTTTTGTTTTCGGCTCCACTATACCAGCGCTCGGGAGCGCGTGTCAACCGGCCGGGCGGATATAAAAAACCGCAGCGCCGGCAGCGCTGCGGTTTTCGGTATTATCCCACAAGGAAGCGCGAGAGGAATTCGTGCGTTTTCGGGTTTTGCGGGTTTTCAAAAATGTCCTTTGGGCGGCCCTCCTCGCAGATGACGCCGTCGGCCATGAAAACGACGTTGGTGGAAACGTCGCGTGCGAACGCCATCTCATGCGTCACAACGATCATGGTAAGCCCGTCTTTCGCGAGAGAGCGCATAACGTCGAGCACCTCGCCGACCATCTGCGGATCGAGCGCGCTCGTCGGCTCATCGAAGAGCAGGACCTCCGGCTCCATCGCAAGCGCGCGGGCGATAGCCACGCGCTGCTTTTGTCCGCCGGAGAGCTGCGCCGGGCGGGCGTGGATGTACGGCGTCATGCCGACGCGCCCAAGGTATTCCATGGCGATCTTCTCCGCCTCCGCGCGGCTGCGCCGGAGCACCGACATCTGGCCGGTGACGCAGTTTTGCAGTGCCGTCATGTTGTTGAAGAGATTGAAGCTCTGGAACACCATGCCGACCTTTGCGCGGTACTGCGAGAGATTCATTTCCCGCGCGGTGATGTCCTGTCCATGGTAGAGCACCTGGCCGGACGTCGGCGTTTCGAGAAGGTTGATGCACCGGAGCATCGTGCTCTTGCCCGAGCCGGACGCACCGATAATGCTGAGCACCTCGCCCTTTTCCACGCTGAGATGGATATCGCGCAGAACGGCATGGTCGCCGAACTGCTTTTGCAGATGGACAAGCTCCAGGATCTTTTCACCCATGGCTCAGCCCTCCCTCGTATTTTTGATGTGGATCTCGGCGGCGCTGTCGCTCTGCGAGCCGAAGATCACATAGCTGTCGTTCCCGTCAAGCTTTCGCTCCACAAAGCGCAGCAGGCGCGTGACCGTGAATGTCAAAAGGAAATACAGCACGCACACGACAAGATACGTCTGGAACGTTTCAAAGCTCTGGCGCTTGATGATCCCGGCAAAGTAGTAAAGCTCCGTTACACCAATGACGTTCAGCACCGAAGTGTCCTTGATATTGATGACGAACTCGTTGCTCACCGAGGGGAGGATATTTCGCATGACCTGCGGGATGATGACCTTGAACATCGTCTGCGAGTGGGTCATGCCGATGCTCATAGCGCCCTCAAACTGGCCCTTATCGATGGAGATGATGCCGCCGCGGACGATCTCGGCCATATAAGCGCCGGTATTGACCGAAACGATCAAAATGCCCGAGGGGATGAGCGGCAGCGTATTGCCGCCGGAGGCGAAGGCATAGCCCCAGTAGATGACCATCGCCTGCACCATCATGGGCGTGCCGCGGAAAACCTCCACGTAAACGGCGATGACGGCATTTAAAATCCTGTGCAGCACACGCACGAAACCGTTGCGGGAGTACGGTGCGGTGCGGACGATGCCGGTCAGAAGACCGATGGCAAGACCGGCGATCGTACCGGTAAGCGCGATGAGCATCGTGTTGCCCACGCCGCTGAGGAGCTGCGGGTAGTATTTGACGGCTATGTTGATAACGTCCTGAAAAAAGCTCATGGCTGTTTACCGGCCCTTTCGGTCAATTACTTGCGGATGATGACAACGAGGTTGGATTCGTAGTAGGTATCGGTGAAGTCGATCTGCTCGGCGCGCTCGACCGTGGGGCTCATGCCGGCGGCAATGGCGTCGATCGCGCCGGATTCCAGCGCGGGCAGCAGCGAATCCCATTCGATGGAGTAGATTTCCAGATTCATGCCGAGACGCGCGGCAACGTACTTTGCGATCTGCACGTCGTAGCCGTTGGCGTAAAGGCCGTCCTTGCCCTCGCCGGAGATAGGCACCGCGCCGAAGGATGCGCCGGAAATGTCCGTCCAGTTGTAGGGCTCATACGCGCACTCCATGCCGACGCGGAGTGTGCCGGTCGGGTTCTCCGGCTCCGCGGCGCTCACCGAAAATTCGTTCACTTCCCCGCCGGAGCTGAGCGAGACGATCTCTTCTATGAGCGCGCTGCGCTGCTCATCGGTGATCTCCGCAAGAATGGCGTTGATCTGCTCGCGCAGCTCCGAGCCCTTCTTCAGTCCGACGGCAATGCCGACATCGGACGCCGTGGCGGTAAAGCCGGTCTCGTTGTTCTTGAAGGGGAGGAACGTGAGCGTATCGTCGCTCTGGCAGACGGAGAAGGCCGTCGGCTCTTCGGCGATGTAGCCGTCGATCGCGCCGCTCTTGAGCGCAGTCAGGAGATCAGCGAATTCGGGATACGTAGAGCCCTGCACGTTTTGGATCTGGTTGAGTGCATCGGCGTGGAACGTTCCGGCCTGCGCGGCGATCTTCATGCCCTGAAGATCGGCGATCGTCGCGGCTTCCGTGATGCTCTTGCCGGTGCTGTCGGTCATTTCCGTGCTGCCGCACCCGGCGAGCAGCGTAAGGCAAAGGGCGGCTGCCATCAGCAGCGCAAGGATGTTTCTTCTTCTCATGGTTTTTGTCTCCTTTTCGGAAAAATTAAATAAGCCTGCGACCCGATGTGGTATCGCAGGCTTTCCGAAAAATGAGATTCAAAAAAGAAAATCAAAAACCGGTTTCCTTTGATAGCTCTCCACAGTAACTGTGACAGTCCGGCGCTTATTTAGCGTCGTCCCAGCAGCGGCACGGCGGCAGCCATGCGGTGCTTCGGCGGAATTGCCTTTCCCTTGCCGCCGCCTGCCGGCGTGTGCTGCAAGGTACTCTTCGTTTCCGCGACCTCTATCAGGTGCTTTCTTATTTTATGCACGGATTATACGGCGGCATACTCCTTCTGTCAATACCGACGCAGCATTTTCCGCATTTTATCTCTTTACATCGATAAATTCGCCGGTATAATTATGCACTTATGACAGAAAGGAGCGCCGCCGGAGCCCCGGCGGCGCTTTCGCATTCTTCACTTTTCCCATTGGGCAAGCATGGTGCGCATCCAGTCGGCAACGTCCATGCGGTAAACGGCGTTGAGCGTTTCCGGTTGGAACACCTCGGAAGCGCTGCCCGCGGCGGCGATCTTACCGCGGTCGAGCAGTACGCCGCGGCTTCCGTACATCCGCGCAAGGGAGAGATCGTGCACGACCGATACCACGGCGCGGTCTCCCTTCGATAGCCATTCGCGCACAAGGGAGAATATCTGCTTTTGATACACGAGATCGAGATGGTTCGTCGGCTCGTCGAGCAGGAGAAGCCGCGGATTCTGCGCGAAGAGCTGCGCTAAAAAGACGCGCTGCAGCTCGCCACCCGAGAGCGTGAGCACCGACTGGCGTGCAAGATGCGCCACACCGGTCAAGTCCATCGCCTCGGCAACGCTCCGCTCGTCCTCGTCGCTCCGGCGGGAGAAGATGCCGGGGGCGTAGGCATACCGTCCGAGCCGCACGACCTCCTCCACGGAGAAGGCGTAGCCCACCGTGTGGTGCTGCGCGAGCACGCCTATGCCGCGTGCGAGAAGATGCGCGGGCGTTTTCTGCACGTTTTTCCCTTCAAAAAGCACCGTTCCCGTATACGGCACGCCGCGGGAGACGGCGTTCACGATCGTGGATTTGCCCGCGCCGTTCGGCCCGATGAGCATGAGCCAGTCGCCCGGCTCTACGGAAAAGCTCACATCGTTCACGATCACGGCGCTGCCGAAGCGCACCGAGAGGTTCTGTACGTCCAGCATGCTCATTTCTCTCCCCTCCTTGTGCGGATGAAGATGACGACAAAGAGGATCGAGCCGATGAACGACGTGACAACGCCCACGGGCAGCTCGCGCGGATCAAAGAGCGTGCGCGCTAAAAGATCGCAGAGCATAAGGAAGATCGCCCCGCCGAACGCGCTCGCGGGAAGAAGCCGCCGGTGGTTCGGCCCTGTGATGAGGCGCACCATGTGCGGCGTTACGAGCCCCACGAAGCCGATCGTGCCGCCGACGGACACGCAAACGCCGATGAGCGCCGACACCGCGATCATGACCGTGAGCTTCACGCGCCGGACGTTCACGCCGATGTGGCGGGCGTTGTCCTCGCCGACGGCGAAGGCATTGAGCTCGCGCGCACAGCCGAAAAGCACGCCGCCGAACACGCAGAGCGCGCCGAGCAGCACAAGAACATGGACATACCCCCGCCCCGCGAGCGAGCCCATCGTCCAGAACGTTATGGACTGCACCTTATCCGGCGCAAACGTGATGACGAGCGAGAGGACGCTTGAAACGAACATGGAGTAAATAACGCCGATGAGGATGATCGTACCGGTCGAGAGCGAGCCATCCAGCCGGTAGGCCAGCCCCAGGATGATGACGAGCGAAAGGAACGCGAAGAGCATCGCCATGCTCATCGTGCCGGCGAGAGGGATGCCGGGGAGCGTTATGCCGAACGCGATGGAGATCACCGCGCCGAGCGATGCGCCGGACGATACACCGAGAGTTGACCCGTCCGCCAGCGGGTTTTTCAAAAGCCCCTGCATCGCCGCGCCGCACACCGAGAGCGACGCGCCCGTGAGCGCAACGCACAAAACACGCGGCAGGCGCACGGAGAAAACGATCGTTGCACTCATGCCCGCACCGGTGCCGCGCCCCGCCAGGGCGTTCCACAAAAGGTCGAACGTTTCGCGCAGCGGGATCTTCACGCTGCCGAGCGAGACGCACACGAGCAGCGTGAACACGCTCGCGGCGGCGAATGCCAGATACGCCGGAAGGCCAAAGCCCTCCCGGCGTACCGTGGTTTTATTATTTTGTGGCTCAGGCCGCCTTGTCATTGGCCTCAATGCTGGCAACGAAGTCAGCGAGCATTTGCGCGCCATCCGCCAGACGCGGCGCGGGGCGGGAGAGCTCGTTGTTCTGCAGGTTGAGAATGGCGCCGTTCTTCACGGCGGTCACATTCTCCCAACCGGCGCGGGAGGCGATCTCCTCCTCGGGCGTGGGGCCTTCGCCGAAGTACATGGAAATGGTCATGATATAGTCGGGGTTGCGCTCAAGCACCTGCTCTTCGCTGATGGCGGCCCAGCCGTCCACGTCGGCAAAGCAGTTCTTGAGTCCGAGCAGCTCGGCGATCTCGTTCATGAAGGTGTTGCTGCCGGCCGTCCACAGGCCGTACTCCAGCGGGGAGACTTCAAAGTAAATGGTCTTTTCGCCGTCGCCGCAGATGCCCTTGAGCGACTCGAACGTGGTCTTCATGCCGTCGATGAGAGTTTCGGCCTCGTCGTTCTTGCCGAGCAGCGCACCGATCATGCGGATGGCGGTGTAGGTGCCTTCGATATCCTGCGCGTCGGATACGACAACGTGGACACCGGCATCCTCAAGCGCCTTGACCTGCTCTTCGGTCTGCGCCATCGTGCTCATGACGAGCACCTGCGGCTCGAGAGCGATGATCTGCTCGATGTTGGTCTCATAGCCGGACTGCACAGAGGGGATCTCCTGCACTTCCGCGGGGTAGTCGCAGTAGGTGCCGCGGCCGACGAGCAGGTCGATACCGCCGAGCGCGTAGATGATCTCGCAGTCGGACGCCGTGAGCGCAACGATGCGCGTGGCGGGCTCTTCGAGCGTGATCTCGCGGCCGGTCATGTCGGTCACGGTGACGGAGGTGTCCTCCGCCGGGGCTTCGGTGGTCTCCGTGGGCGCTTCTGTCGCTTCGGCCGGCGCTTCCGTCGGGGTGGGGTCGGCGCTCTGGCCGCAGGCCGCGAGCGAGAGCAGCATCACGGCTGCCAGAAGAAGGGCGAGGATCTTTTTGGCGTTCATATCTTGAACTCCTTTAAAAAAATATTCAAACAACCAGCCTTCCGGCGCAAAAAACGCCGCCCTCTCTCGGAAAGGGCGGCGGATAACGGCGATGGATCGCACAGCAATGCCCCGTCCCAGAAGCTTTCATGCGAAAACAGGTTTCCCGGCTTGGCATCATCCTACTCAAGCCCCTTCCCGCCTTTCGGCAGTGGCACCGGCTTTTTCGTCCGCTTCACGGTTACTGGGATAGCCCGGAATTTTCATCCGTGTTCCCTCGGCAGGGTCTCCCCTGACGGCGTCTTTCGACGCGGATCCGCACGCTTTTGTTTGTGGCCATACTATATCGGTTTCTCTTTCGGATGTCAAGGCGGCAAACCGGCGCTTTCGGTATTTTACCAAAAAGCGCCGGTTTTCTTCCAAAAAGGTCAATATACGCTGGTAAGGATCTCGCCATAGGACGGATATGGCCACGCGGCACGATCCATAATGAGCTCCGCGCCGTCCGAAATTTCGCGAAGCGCTTCCATTTCGGGGAGAATTTCGCTGCGGCAGATCTCCACGGCGGACTCGGTGGAGAGGCGTCCGTCGTCAATGCGGCGTACCGCTTTTTCGAGCGTTTCCGCGCCGTCCCAGAGCTTTGCCGCGCGTGCGGAAAGCTCCGCCGCCGCCGTTTTTTCGTACCGGCAGGCGCTCTCGCCGCAGAGCTTTTTCTTCTCGTGCGCCGTGGCGGCAAGCTCACCGGTAAAGCGGCTCATCGCGGGGAGTACGTCCTTGCGCAGCATGTCGAGCAGCGTGAGCGCTTCGATGCGCACTTCCTTGGCATAGTGGTCGAGCACGATCTCGCAGCGGGCGCGCAGCTCCGTTTCGCTGAACACGCGGTTGCGGCGGAAGAGCTCCACGTTTTTCGCATCGAGCAGGTGCGGCACGCAGTCCGGCGTCGAGCGGTAGTTGCAAAGGCCGCGGCGCGCCGCTTCGCGCACCCACGCTTCCTCGTAGCCGTTGCCGTTGAAGATGATGCGGCGGTGCTCGCGGATGGAACGGCGGATGAGCTCGTGGAGCGCGCCGTCAAAGTCCGCGGCACCTTCGAGCTCGTCGGCATAGCGGCGCAGCACGTCCGCCACGGCGGTGTTGAGAATAATGTTCGCCTCGGAGATCGACTGCGAGGAGCCCACCATGCGGAATTCAAACTTGTTGCCCGTGAAGGCAAAGGGCGAGGTGCGGTTGCGGTCGCTCGTGTCCTTCGGAAAGCGCGGCAGGACATGGACGCCGACCTTGAACTGCACCTTTTCGCCGGATTCATACGGCGTGCCGTTCTCGATGGAATCGAGAATGCCGGTGATCTCATCGCCGAGGAACACAGAGAGAATGGCCGGAGGCGCTTCGTTGCCGCCGAGACGGTGGTCGTTCGACGCGCCTGCTACGGAGATGCGCAGCAGATCCTGGTATTCGTCCACAGCCTGCAAAACCGCCGTGAGGATGAGCAAAAACTGCGCGTTCTCCTCCGGCGTGTCGCCGGGGTTCAGGAGATTTTCTCCCCGGTCGGTGGAGAGAGACCAGTTATTATGCTTGCCCGAGCCGTTCACGCCCGCGAACGGCTTTTCGTGCAGGAGGCACACCATACCATGGCGGTCGGCCACGCGCTTCATGCGCTCCATGACAAGCTGGTTATGGTCGGCGGCGATATTCACCGTGGAATAGACGCACGCAAGCTCGTGCTGGGCGGGGGCGACCTCGTTGTGCTCGGTCTTGGCCGGGACGCCGAGCTTCCAGAGCTCTTCGTCCAGCTCGCGCATGAACGCCGCCACGCGCGGCTTGATCGCGCCGAAATAATGGTCGTCCAGCTCCTGTCCCTTGGGCGGGCGCGCGCCGAGAAGGGTACGGCCGGTATAGATAAGGTCGGGACGCTGCTCATAAGCGCTGCGGTCGATGAGGAAATACTCCTGCTCCGCACCGGCGTTCGCGCGCACGGCGGCGGTCTGCGTGTCTCCGAAAAGCTTCAAAATGCGCAGCGCCTGAATGTTCAGCGCATCCATGCTGCGCAGCAGCGGCGTTTTCTTGTCGATGGCCTCGCCGCCGTAGGAGGCGAACGCCGTCGGGATGCAGAGCACGCCGTCTTTTACGAAGGCGTAGCTCGTCGGGTCCCAGGCCGTGTAGCCGCGCGCTTCAAACGTGGCGCGAAGGCCGCCGGACGGGAAGCTCGAAGCATCCGGCTCGCTGTGGATGAGCTCGCGGCCGGAAAACTCCGGCAGCGCGCCGCCGTCCTTTGCCGGGGAGAGAAAGCTGTCGTGCTTTTCGGCGGTGATGCCGGTCATCGGCTGGAACCAGTGGGTATAGTGCGTCGCGCCCTTTTCGATGGCCCAGTCGCGCATTGCCTCGGCGACAACGTCCGCCTCGGCGCGCGTCAGGCGCTTGCCGTACTGCCGGGCCGAGCGCAGCGCGCTGTAGATCTCCGCCGGGAGACGCTGCTGCATGACGGCATCCGAAAATACCATGGATCCGAATTCTTCTGTCATACCGCTCATAAGCCCTGCTCCCTTTTTATAATGTATGGATGAACCCCTCCGTCACGGCTGCGCCGTGCCAGCTCCCCTATCGAGGGGAGCCAAGTGGGTTTGCAGAAAACGATCTTGCCTCCCCTAACAGGGGAGGTGGATTTTGCCAAAGGCAAAAGACGGAGGGGTTGCCCCCGTCTTTATCACTTTAACCCGTTCACTCTACCCTGCACCGACGATTTTGTCAATATTGCCCGCGATTTTTTATTGACAAAGGCGGCTCCGTTCCGTATAATTCGTGTGCGTAAAGGTGAGCAATGGCGTTCGCCGACGCGGTTTGCCTGACCGCGTCGGCGACGCTTTTTTCGTTTAGTCAGCGCCAAATTATGCGTTGCTGACTGATATTCCTTTATAAATTTTCAAATTTTTGCTGCGGAGGCTATTTATGACCGGAGAGACCGTATTGATCCTGGATTTCGGCGGGCAGTATAAGGAGCTGATCGCGCGCCGCGTGCGCGAGCACGGCGTCTATTCCGAGATCCGTTCGTGCAAAATGTCCGTGGAGGAGATCCGCGCGATGGCGCCGAAGGGCATCATCTTCACCGGCGGACCGGACAGCGTATACCGCGACGATTCCCCTACCTGCGATAAAGCCGTGCTGGAGCTCGGTATCCCGGTGCTCGGCATCTGCTACGGCATGCAGCTCATCTGCCATCTCTGCGGCGGAACGGTCGCGGCGGGCGATAAGCGTGAGTACGGCGTATTTCCCATCACGCTCGACACGTCTCTCCCGCTCTTTTCCGGCTGCACCGAGCCGACGGATGTGCTCATGAGCCACACCGATCTCGTCACGGCGCTGCCCGAGGGCTTCCGCGCCGCCGGTCACACCGATCTCACGCCCGTGGCGGCGTATGTGAACGAGGAGCGCCGGCTCTACGGCGTACAGTTCCACCCGGAAGTGACCAATACCGTGCAGGGCAATCTCATTTTGAAAAACTTTCTCTTCGACATCTGCGGCTGCGCCGGGGATTACTCGATGGAGAGCTTCCTCGAAACGAAGATCCGCGAGATCCGCGAGCAGGTCGGCAGCGAGAAGGTGCTGCTCGGTCTCTCCGGCGGCGTGGATTCCTCGGTGTGCGCGGCGCTGCTCGCGCGCGCGGTGCCCGGCCAGCTTACGTGCATTTACGTTGATCACGGTCTCATGCGCCAGGGCGAAACGGAGGAGATCCGCTCCGTATTCGAGGATAAGGCGCTCGACTTCCGCTGTGTGGACGCCGCCGACCGTTTTCTCGAAAAGCTCGAGGGCGTGACCGATCCCGAGCAGAAGCGCAAGATCATCGGGCGCGAGTTTGCTCTCGTCTTTGAGGACGAGGCGAAAAAGCTCGGCAAGATCGGCTTCCTCGCGCAGGGAACGATCTACCCGGACGTCGTCGAATCCGGCACGGGCTCGGCGGTCATCAAGAGCCATCACAATGTCGGCGGACTGCCGAAGGAGCTCGGCTTCTCCGGCGTCGTGGAGCCGCTGCGTTATCTCTTCAAGGACGAGGTGCGCAAGCTCGGTCTCCTGCTCGGCCTGCCCGAAAGCCTTGTGAACCGCCAGCCGTTCCCCGGCCCCGGTCTCAGCGTGCGCGTTCTCGGCGAGATCACGCGCGAAAAGCTCGCCATTCTCCGCCCGGCGGACGCCATCGTCCGCGAGGAGATCGGTAAGTGCGGCTGCCGCGCCGACCAGTATTTTGCGGTGCTCACCGGCGTGAAGAGCGTTGGCGTCATGGGCGACGGGCGCACGTATGACTACACCGTTGCGGTGCGCTGCGTGGAAACGAGCGACTTTATGACCTGCGTGTTCGCGCCCCTGCCGTGGGACGTGCTGCGGCGCATCTCCTCGCGCATTACGAACGAAGTGCGCGGCATCAACCGCGTTGTCTACGACATCACCTCCAAGCCGCCCGCGACCATCGAATGGGAGTGACCGTTTCGCCATGAACGCATGGAAACGGCTGGACGAGCGCCTTTCCGCAGGAAAGGGACGCACGCTCTGGCAGTTTGTGAAATTCAATCTCGTGAGCCTCACGGTGACGATCCTGCAGCTTCTGCTCGCCAATCTCCTGCCGCTCGCATTTGACGGCGTCGTCTCGCCGCTGCCGCCGCTGCTGCGCGGCATATTCAATGCGGAAGCGCTCTTCCCGGACGGCTCAAAGTACGTAGTAAACGGCATCGTCACATGGGGCTATGTGCTGCCGTTCCTGCTGGCAAACGGCCTCGCGAATATCTACGGCTACTTTATCAACATGAAAACAACGTTCCGCGGCAAGGGTACCCGCGCGGGGTTTGCGGTATATCTTGCGATCCTCTTCGCGCTCATTCTCTTTGCCACATGGATGCAGGGCGCGATCGTCGCTGCGATGGCAGGAAGCCGCATCGCGTCCCTTTCGCGCACGCTCGCCTCGTTCGGTGCGGGCGTCGTGCAGACGGCGGTGCTCTTCCCGCTTGAGAAGCTTGTGCTGTTCCGGCAGAGACCGGAAAACGGAAAGGAAACAACATGAACGAAAAGCTCTTTGCCTATATTGCCGCGTGTCCCACGGCGTTCCATACCTGCGCCCACAGCGCGGATATGCTGCGCGCTGCCGGATATACCGAGCTTTGCGAGGCGCAGCGTTGGGAGATCGTTCCCGGCGGCAAATACTTTGTCACGCGAAACGGCTCTTCCCTCATTGCGTTCCGCGTCCCCGCGGGGGAAATCGCGGGCTTTATGATGACCGCCGCGCACGGCGACAGCCCGGCGTTCAAGATCAAGGAGAATGCGGAGCTTTCGGACGGGAATTATCTTCGTCTCTCCGTGGAGAAATACGGCGGTATGCTCTGCGCCCCCTGGCTCGACCGGCCGCTTTCCGTGGCGGGCCGCATCGTCGTTGCCGAGGGTGATACGCTCTCGGTAAAGCTCGTGGATCTCCGCGAGCCCTGCGCGATCATTCCGAACGTCGCCATTCACATGAACCGCAACGCCAACGACGGCATGAAGTACAATGCCGCCGTCGATATGCTGCCCGTATGGATGAGCAGCGAAAAGGGCAGCTTCCGCGCCGCCGTCGCGAAGGCCGCCGGAGTTTCGGAGAACGCCATCGTCACGGGCGATCTCTTCCTTTACGATCCGCAGAAAGGCGTCACGCTCGGCGAATACATTTCGGCGCCCCGGCTGGACGATCTTCAATGCGCTTTCTCCTCGCTGACGGCGTTTCTCGCTGCCGGGGAGAGCCGTGCCATCCCCGTCTGCTGCATCTTCGACAACGAAGAGGTCGGCAGCGAGACGAAGCAGGGCGCAGCCTCCACCTTCCTTTATGACACACTCACGCGGCTGTGCGCCGTGCTCGGCATGGACGGCAGTGAATACCGCCGTCTCGTGGCGGGCAGCTTCCTCGTCTCCTGTGACAATGCGCACGCCGTCCACCCCAACCACGGCGAATTTGCCGACCGCAACCACACTGCGCGCGTGAACGGCGGCGTTGTCATCAAGTACAACGCCAACCAGCGCTACACCTCCGACGCCGTTTCCGCCGGCATCTTCCGCCGCATCTGCGAGAGCGCCGGCGTGCCGGTGCAGTATTACGCCAACCGCGCCGACATGCCGGGCGGCTCCACACTCGGCAACATCTCCAACACGCAGGTATCGCTCAACGCCGTAGACATCGGTCTCGCGCAGTTGGCGATGCACTCACCCTTTGAGACCGCGGGCGCGGCGGACACCGCATCGCTCGTCAAAGCTCTCACCGCCTTTTTTGAACATGCCCTCGTTGCCGAACGCGACGGGGTCTACCGCTTTCTCTGAGGCATAACTGCCTCCCGGGGAAGGGAGGCTCACCTCCCCTCCCCAAATTTTTTTGTGTATATTCATCCTTTGGGAGTGTGAAAGATATGACAAAGTACATTTTCGTCACCGGCGGCGTTGTTTCCGGCCTTGGCAAGGGCATCACCGCCGCTTCGCTCGGCCGTCTTTTGAAGGCACGCGGGTTCAAGGTCGCGGCGCAGAAGCTCGACCCCTACATCAACGTTGACCCCGGCACGATGAGCCCTTACCAGCACGGCGAGGTCTACGTCACCGAGGACGGCGCGGAGACCGACCTGGATCTCGGCCACTACGAGCGCTTCATCGACGAGGACCTTAACAAATTCTCGAATCTCACCACGGGCAAGGTGTATTCCCATGTGCTCGAAAAGGAGCGCCGCGGCGAATATCTCGGCAGCACCGTGCAGGTCATCCCGCACGTCACCAACGAGATCAAGGAATTCATTTATCAGGTCGGCAAAAAAACCGGCGCGGACATCGTCATCACCGAGATCGGCGGCACGACCGGCGATATTGAGAGCCAGCCGTTCCTCGAGGCCATCCGTCAGGTCGGGCTTGAGGTCGGGCGCGAGAACACGCTCTACATCCATGTGACGCTCGTGCCGTATCTCAAGGCGTCCGGCGAGCACAAATCCAAGCCGACGCAGCACTCCGTCAAGGAGCTGCAGGGCATGGGCATTTCACCGGACATCATCGTGCTGCGCTGCGATGAGCCGATCGAGGACGAGAACATCTTCCACAAGATCGCGAATTTCTGCAACGTGGAGCCGGACTGTGTCATTGAGAATATGACGATCCCGGTGCTCTACGAAGCGCCTCTCATGCTGGAAAAGGCACACATGGGCGACACCGTATGCCGCCGTCTCGGTCTCGGCCAGCCGAAGGCCGATCTTGCCGAGTGGGAAGAAATGGTCAGCCGCATCCACGGCCGCACGAAGCGCGTGCCCATTGCGCTCGTCGGCAAATATACGCAGCTGCACGACGCCTATCTCTCCGTGATCGAGGCGCTGCGCCACGCGGGCTATGTTGTGGGAACACACGTCCCCATCCGCTGGGTGGATTCCGAAACGCTCACCGAGGAGAATATCGAGGAAAAGCTCGGCGGCGTGTGCGGCATTCTGGTGCCGGGCGGCTTCGGCGATCGCGGCATTGAGGGCATGATCCTCGCGGCCAAGTATGCCCGCGAAAAGAAGATCCCGTATCTGGGACTCTGCCTCGGCATGCAGATCGCCGTCATCGAAAACGCACGCAACGCCGCGCACCTTACCGGCGCGAACTCCCGCGAGTTTGACGAGCACTCCCCCTACCGCGTCATCGACTTCATGCCCGGCCAGAGCGACGAAATTGCCAAGGGCGGCACGCTCCGTCTCGGCGCGTATCCGTGCGACGTGATGCCCGGGTCGCTTCTCGAAAAATGCTACGGCGCACAGCACATCTCCGAGCGCCACCGCCACCGCTACGAATTCAACAACGAATACCGCGAAGCTCTCACCGCCGCAGGGCTTGTCCTCTCCGGTCTCTCGCCGGACGGGCGGCTCGTGGAGGTCGTGGAGCGGCACGATCATCCGTTTTACATCGGCGTGCAGTACCACCCCGAATTCAAGTCCCGTCCCAACCGGCCGCACCCGCTCTTCCGCGGCTTTGTCGCCGCGGCGCTTGAACTTTTCGAGTCGCGCGAGTGATCGCCGTCCGTGCAGGAAAATCTGTTGACGCTCACCGGCGGATAGTGGTATTATAAAGTGTCAGTTTATTGCGTAAATACGCAAGACTTCTTTTGATTTCAGAAAGGACTCTTTTATGGGAAAATACTTCGGCACCGACGGTTTCCGCGGCAAGGCCGGCGAGGTCTTGACCGCCGAGCACGCTTTCAAGACCGGCCGTTTTCTCGGCTGGTACTACGCAAACCGCCACACGAGCGGCACCGCCCGCATCGTCATCGGCAAGGATACGCGCCGCTCTTCTTACATGTATGAGAGCGCGCTCGCCGCGGGCATCACGTCCTCCGGCGCGGACGCCTATCTCCTGCACGTTACGACGACGCCCTGCGTCAGCTTCATCACGCGCACCGAAAATTTTGACTGCGGCGTGATGATCTCCGCGAGCCACAATCCCTACTGGGATAACGGCATCAAGCTCATGAACGGCACCGGCGAGAAGATGGACGATGCCCTGCAGGACGAACTGGAAGCCTACATCGACGGCGATCCCAACAGCATTCCCTGGGCCGTGGAGGATAAGATCGGCCGCACGATCGACTTCTACTCCGGCCGCAACCGCTACATCGGCTATCTCACCAGTCTCGCCACGCGCTCGTTCGGCGACCGCAAGGTCGCGCTCGACTGCTCGAACGGCAGCGCGTGGATGATCGGCCGCGCGGTGTTCGATGCGCTCGGCGCGAAGACCTATGTCATCAACGATAAGCCCGACGGCGTGAACGTGAACCTCCGCTGCGGCTCCACCCACATTGAGGGCTTGCAGCAGTACGTCCGCGAGAACAAGCTCGACATCGGCTTCGCTTTCGACGGCGACGCCGACCGCTGCCTCGCCGTTGACGAGCTCGGCAACGTGGTGAACGGCGACCAGATCATGTACATCTGCGCCAAGCACATGAAAGCCAACGGCCAGCTGCCGAGCAACACCGTCGTCACGACGATCATGAGCAACTTCGGTCTCTACAAGGCGTTTGACCGCATCGGCATTGCCTACGAAAAGACCGCCGTGGGCGACCGGTATGTCTACGAAAACATGAAGGCCAACGACCACATGCTCGGCGGCGAGCAGTCCGGCCACATCATCTTCCGCAAGTTTGCCCACACCGGCGACGGTCTCATCACCGCGATCATGCTCATGGGCGTGCTCATCGATACGCAGCTCCCGCTCTCGGTGCTGGCTGCGGAAGTGAAGATGTACCCGCAGGTGCTCAAAAACGTGAAGGTGGACGATAAGGACGGCACGCTCGCGGACGAGACCGTGAAGGCCGCCGTGGATGCGTGCACCGCTGCGCTCGGCGATGGCGGGCGCGTGCTGCTGCGCAAGAGCGGCACCGAGCCCGTGCTTCGCGTTATGGCCGAGGCCGGGACGACCGAGCTCTGCGAGCAGATGGTGGACGCCATCATCGCCGCTATGGATAAGTCCGGCCATCTCATCGAGGTGAAAAAGTAATGAAGCTCACGATTTCGGATCTTTACGATCTTGACCATACGCTCGCAGCAAACTATCTGCGGCAGTTCACGTATCCCTGGGAAGCGCTCGCCGGCATCGGCGAGCTCATCCCCGCCATCGGCGCGGCGCTCAGCCCGGACGAATACGACCACCCCGAGGAGGGCGTGTGGGTCGCGCGCGACGCGAAGGTCTACCCCACCGCGTATCTCGGCGCGCCGTGCATCATCGGGCACAAGACCGAGGTGCGCCCCGGCGCCTTCATCCGCGGCAATGCGCTCGTCGGCGATAACTGCGTCGTCGGCAACTCCACGGAGCTCAAAAACGTCATTCTTTTCGACAATGTGCAGGTGCCGCATTATAACTATGTCGGCGACTCCATTCTCGGCTACAAATCCCACATGGGCGCGGGCTCCATCACGAGCAACGTCAAGAGCGACAAGCTCCCCGTCGTCATCCACAACGAGGGCGAGGAGATCGAGACCGGCCGGAAAAAGGTCGGCGCGATGCTCGGCGACTTTGTGGAAGTCGGATGCAACAGCGTTCTCAATCCCGGCACCGTGATCGGGCGTGACGCAAACGTTTACCCCACGTCCTGCGTGCGCGGCGTTGTGCCGGAGCACTGCATTTATAAAGCCAAAGGCAATATTGCCGTGAAAAAATGATAAAGGAGAAGATGTCTTGAAAGTAATCGTCGCCGAAAATCACGAGGAAGTCAGCCGTCTTGCCGCTGACATTCTGGAGGAAACGGTCCGCGCGAACCCCTGCTGCACACTCGGCCTCGCCACCGGCTCGAGCCCGGTCGGCATGTACCGGGAGCTTTCGCGGCGCTGCCGCGAGGAGGGTCTGGATTTCTCCCGCGTCCACAGCGTGAATCTCGACGAATATGTCGGTCTCGCCCCCACCCATGAGCAGAGCTACCGTTATTTCATGGACAGCAATCTTTTTGACCACATCAACATCGACAAGGCCAACACCTATGTCGCGAAGGGTACCGGCGATGTGGAGGAAAATCTCCGCGAGTTCAACGCCGTGCTCGATCGTACCGACATTGACGTGCAGGTGCTCGGCGTCGGCCCGGACGGCCATCTCGGCTTCAACGAGCCGGGCGACACGCTCTGCGACGGCGCGCACAAGGAGGTGCTCGACGAGAGCACCATCGATGCCAACCAGCGCTTCTTCGCCTCGCGCGACGATGTGCCGCGCTACGCGCTCACCATGGGCATGGGCAACATTCTGCGCGCGAAAAAGCTCCTCATGATCGTCTCCGGCCATAAGGAGGACGCCATGCGCCGTCTCCTGCTCTCCGAGAGCATTGACCCCCATTGCCCGGCAACGTTCCTTCGCCTGCACCGCGACGCCGTGGTGCTGCTTGAGCGCTCTCTCGCCGACGCGATCGGCTATAAGGCGTAAGCTTCAACTTAAAAAATGCTCCCCTGCGGCTTCACCGCAGGGGACGCCCTGTTTCTTTCTTTTACTTTTGGAGGATAATCTTTTATGTGTGGAATCGTAGGATTTACCGGCTCTCAGGCCGCGGCGCCGCTGCTGCTCGACGGGCTGCGCAAGCTCGAATACCGCGGGTATGACAGCGCCGGCATCGCCGTACAGAAGGACGGCGTGCTTCACATGATCAAGGCCAGCGGCCACATTGACGCGCTCGCGGAAAAAACACAAAACGGCGCGCTGCTGCCCGGTACCTCCGGCATCGGCCACACCCGCTGGGCGACGCACGGCGCGCCCACCGATACGAACGCGCACCCGCATATGTCCGCCGACGGCAAATTTGCCATCGTCCATAATGGCATCATTGAAAACTTTGCCGCGCTGCGCGACGAGCTCAAGGCCAAGGGCTTCGTATTCCAGAGCGAGACCGACACGGAAGTCATCGTGCATCTGCTCGATATGTACTATACCGGTGATCTCAAGGCCGCCGTGCTGCACACCGCCGCACGGCTCGAGGGCTCCTACGGTCTCGGCGTTCTCTGCGCCGACCAGCCGGGGACGATCTGCGCCGTCAAGATGGCGTCGCCGCTCGTGATCGGCGTGGGCGTGGGCGAGAACTTCTTCGCCTCCGACGTGACCGCGCTCGTGAGCCACACCAAAAACGTGATCTATCTGGAGGACGGCGAGTTTGCCGAGATAACGCCCGACTCCATTTCCATTTTCGACAGCACCGGCGCGCCGGTGCACCACAGCGTTTCCCGCATCGTCTGGGATATCGAAGCCGCGGAAAAGGGCGGCTACGAGCACTTCATGCTCAAGGAAATCATGGAGCAGCCCCGCGCGCTCAAGGCGACCATCGCCCCGCGCATCAAAAACGGGAAGATCGTCCTGGACGATTTTGACGAGGCCTTCCGCGCCGACTTCCGGTACATCAACCGCATCGTCATCACCGCCTGCGGCAGCGCGTACCACGCCGGGTGCGTCGGGCGGTATATGATCGAATCGCTCTGCCGCGTGCCGGTGGAGGTCGATGTGGCAAGCGAACTGCGCTACCGCCGCCCGATCGTAGATGAGCACACGCTGCTCATCGCCGTATCGCAGTCTGGCGAGACCGCCGACACCATCGCCGCCATCCGCGAATGCAAGGCGCACGGCGCGCGCGTGCTCACGATCGTCAACGTCGTCGGAAGCACCGTGGCAAAGCTCGGCGACTATGTCATGTATACCTGGGCCGGCCCCGAGATCGCCGTTGCCACCACGAAGGGCTACACCACGCAGATCGCCGTGCTCGACCTGCTCGCCGTCTGGATGGCCAATGAGCGCCGGGCGATCGCCGCATCCCGCTACGCCGAGCTCGTCGCCGGTATTACGGAGCTTCCCGAGCGCACGCAGCGCAGCATTGACCTGAACCCGCAGGTCAGCTATCTTGCCGAACGCTACAGCGGCAACAGCTCGCTCTTCTTCATCGGGCGCAACATCGACTACGCCGTCGCGCTCGAAGCCTCGCTCAAGCTCAAGGAGATCTCCTACATCCACTCCGAGGCATACGCCGCCGGAGAGCTCAAGCACGGCACCATCGCGCTCATCGACCCCGGCCGTCTCGTCGTTTCGCTCGCGTGCTACGAGGAGCTGTTCGACAAGACGATGTCCAACATCAAGGAGGTCAAGGCGCGCGGAGCGAAGGTCCTTGCTGTGGTAAACGAGGGTAACCGCCGCGTGTTTGCCGAGGCGGACGATGTGCTCTTCGTCCCCGTGACCGATCCTCTTCTCTCCGCCATTCCGGAGATTTTGCCCTTGCAGCTTTTCGCTTACCATGTTGCCCGGTGCAACGGGTGCGACATTGATAAGCCCCGCAATCTCGCGAAATCCGTCACCGTGGAGTGATACGCATGAAAGACGTTTACGAAAATCCCCTGTGCTCGCGCTATGCCTCCGAGCAGATGCAGCACCTTTTCTCCCCGCAATGGAAATTCTCGACGTTCCGCCGACTCTGGCTCGCGCTCGCCGAGAGCGAGCAGGAGCTGGGACTGCCCATTACGGACGAGCAGCTCGAGGAAATGCGCGCGCACCTGGACGACATTGATTTTGACCGCGCCGCCGAGTATGAACACCGGCTGCGCCACGACGTGATGGCGCACATCCGCACGTTTGGCGACGCCTGCCCCAAGGCCGCGGGCATCATCCATCTTGGCGCGACGAGCTGCTATGTGGACGACAACACCGATCTTCTGCAAATGCGCGCCGCGCTCAAGCTTCTCCGCGGCGAGCTTCTTGCGGTCATCGACGCGCTCTCCGAGTTCGCCGCGCGCGAGGCCGACACACCGACGCTCGCCTGGACGCATTTTCAGGCCGCGCAGCCCACGACCGTCGGCAAGCGCGCCACGCTCTGGCTGCAGGATTTTCTGCTCGATCTCGAGCAGCTCGAGACCGAGCTCTCCCGTCTGCCCATCTCCGGCTGCAAGGGCGCAACCGGCACCGCGGCAAGCTTTCTCGCGCTCTTCCACGGCGACGGGGACAAGGTCCTCGCGCTTGAGAAGAAGATCGCGGAAAAGATGGGCGTTCCCAACTGCATTCCCGTCGCCGGGCAGACGTACACGCGAAAGCTTGATTCCTTCGTGATGAACGTTCTCTCCGGCATCGCGCAGAGCGCCGCCAAAATGGCGACCGATATGCGCCTTCTCGCGCACCTGCGCGAGCTGGATGAGCCGTTTGAGACCGAGCAGGTCGGCTCCTCCGCCATGGCCTACAAGCGCAACCCCATGCGCTGCGAGCGCGTGTGCTCGCTCAGCCGGTATGTGGTAAATCTTGCCTCCAACACCGCGGACACCGCCATGACGCAATGGCTCGAGCGCACGCTGGACGATTCCGCGAACCGCCGTCTCACGCTGCCGGAGGGCTTCCTCGCGTGCGACGCCATTTTGACGCTCTGCGCCAATGTGGTGCGCGGCTGCAAGGTCTATCCGCGCGTGATGGAAAAGCACCTGCGCGAGGAGCTTCCCTTCCTCGCGACCGAGAACATTCTCATGCGCGCCGTGTCGCTCGGCGAGGACCGCCAGAAGCTGCACGAGGTCATCCGGCAGTACTCCGTGCGCGCCGCCGAGAGCGTCAAGCTGCGCGGCGAGGACGGGCATCTACTCGATATGCTGCTCGCGGATGAGCGGTTCCACTTAACGCCGGAAGTCCTCGAAGAGCTTCTGGACGTCCGCCAGTTCGTCGGGCTCGCGCCGGAGCAGACGCGCGCCTTTCTCGAAACTCATGTTTATCCCGTGCTGGAAGAGCGCCGCGGCGATATCGCCGGGAGCGTTCCGGTGCGTGTCTAAAAAGCAAGGAGGATATAAAAATGCTTACTGCTGTTGTCGGAATCAACTGGGGCGACGAAGGAAAGGGCCGCATGGTCGACCTGTTCTCCGCCGAACATGAGATCGTTGTCCGCTATCAGGGCGGCAACAACGCCGGTCACACCGTCGTGAACGAGCGCGGCAAATTCATTCTCAATCTGCTGCCGTCCGGCATTCTGCGCCCCGGCACGGTGAACGTTCTCGGCCCCGGCATGGTGCTCGATCTCGAACACCTCACGAAGGAAGTTGCGCACATCCGCGAGCAGGGCGTGGAGATCACGCCCGAGCATCTGAAGATCAGCGACCGCGCCACGATCTGCATGCCGTACCACAAGATGATGGACATTCTCGAGGAGGATCGACTCGCGGATAAGAAGTTCGGCTCCACGCGCCGCGGCATCGGCCCGGTGTATGCCGACAAGTATATGAAGAAGACGCTGCGCACCGGCGATCTGCTCTTCCCGGACAAGCTGCGCGAAAAGCTCGCCGATCTCGTCGAGTGGAAGAACATCACCGTGCAGGGCTACGGCCATGAGCCGGTGAGCGTTGATGCGATGTACGAGTGGCTGGAAACCTACGCCTTCCCCTGGCGCGAGTATCTTTGCAACACAACCGAATATCTCTCCGAGCAGGCGGACGCGGGCAAGAGCATTCTCTTTGAAGCTCAGCTCGGCGCGCTGCGCGACATTGATTTCGGCATTTACCCCTACACCTCTTCCTCTTCCACGATCGCGGCTTACGCCCCCATCGGCGCGGGCATCCCGGCCAAGCGGCTGGACAGTGTTGTCGGCATCATGAAGGCGTATTCGAGCTGCGTCGGCGAAGGCCCGTTTGTCTGCGAGCTCTTCGGCGACGAGGGCAACCGTCTGCGTGAGGCCGGCGCCGAGTACGGCGCGGCCACAGGCCGTCCCCGCCGCGTGGGCGGGTTTGACGTTGTCGCCTCCCGCTACGGCGTGCAGATGCAGGGCGCGACCGAGCTCGCGCTCACGAAGCTTGACGTGCTCTCCGGCTGGGAGAAGATCCCGGTCTGCACCGGCTACGAAGTGGACGGCAAGGTGATCCACACCTTCCCTGTGGAGACCGTGCTCGAACGCTGCAAGCCCGTGTACGAATACGTAGAGGGCTTCTCCGGTGATATTTCCGGCTGCCGCAAGTTTGAGGATCTGCCCGAAGCCGCGCGCAATTACGTCCGCTATCTCGAAAACGCCGTCGGCTGCCGCATCGGCTGGGTGTCCGTGGGCGCGGGCCGCGAGGAATATATCCGTCTATGAAAAAACTGCGCGTATTTTTCGCGTGCGTCACGAGCCGCCTTGCGCGGCTCGCGCTGCGGCTCCTCGGCCGCGGCGGTACAGCGCTGCCCGGAAAGGCAGCGCTGCGCGTATATCCGGGGCTGATGCGCGAGCTTGGCCGCGGCGTGGAAACGGTGATCATCACCGGCACAAACGGCAAAACGACGACCGCCGGTATGCTCCGCCACATGCTCGACAAGGCCGGAACGCCGTATTTCTCCAACCGCTCCGGCGCGAATCTCACAAGCGGCATCACCGCGGAGTTTATTGAAAACGCGAATCTTCTCGGCAAGCCGAAGAAGACGCTTGCCGTCATTGAGTGCGACGAGGGCAACTTTCCCGCCGTCGCCGCGGCGCTCCAGCCGCGCGCGGTGATCGTGACAAATCTCTTCCGCGACCAACTCGACCGCTACGGCGAAGTGACGCACACGCGCGATCTCATCGCCTCGGGCATCCAGAAAGCCCCCGGCGCGGTGCTCTGCCTGAATGCCGACTGCTCGCTCACCGCGTCGCTCGGCTGGGACGTGCCGAACGAGACCGTGTATTTCGGTCTTGAGAATATTTCGAGCGGCACCGTGCCGAACGTTTCGGACGCGCCGCATTGTCTGCGCTGCGGTGCGCGCTACGCCTACCGGCGGCACACGTTCGCCCATCTCGGCGATTGGTACTGCCCCGCGTGCGGCGCGCAGCGCCCCGCGCCGGACATGGCCGTGGAGAGCGTGGAAGCCATCCCCGGCGGCGGCAGCGCCGTCACGATGCGCACGCCGGAGGGGACGATCTCCTTTGATCTCGCGCTCCCGGCGCTCTACAATGTCTGCAACGCCGCCGCGGCGCTCACCGCCGCACGCGCCATGGGCTGGGACATGGATGTCTGCCGCGCCTCGCTCGCCGATTTCGGCGCGGTGTTCGGGCGGATGGAGCAGCTCACCGTCGGGGAAACGAGCGTCCGCATCGTGCTCGTGAAAAACCCCGCGGGGTGCGACCGCGCGCTCGAGTTTCTCGCCGCGCAGAGCGAGGACATTCTCCCCATCTTCTGCCTGAATGACAATGCTGCCGACGGCATGGACGTCTCCTGGATCTGGGACGCCGATTACGAAAGCCTTTTCGCTGCGCGCCATTATGCGTCCATCGGTGTTTACGGCGTGCGCGCGCAGGACATGCGGCTCCGGCTCAAATACGCCGGGGCGGACGATTGCACCATCACCGTATACGACACGGCGGATGATCTTGCCGCGGCGGTGCAATGCGCCGGAAAGCCGGTCGTCGTGCTGCCGAACTACACATCCATGCTCACGGTGCGCGACAAGCTGTCTGCGCTCGCCGGCGGAGGGAGGTTCTGGGAATGATGGAACTGAACATCTGCCATCTGTACCCGGATGTGCTCAACCTTTACGGCGACCGGGGCAACATCGCGTGCATGAAAAAGCGGCTCGAATGGCGCGGCATCGGCTGCACCGTGACGGAGCTGCCGCTCGGCACCGCCGACGATCTCACCGGGTACGATCTTTTCTTCATCGGCGGCGGGCAGGACTTTGAGCAAACGGTGCTCCTTGCCGATCTCCGCGCCGGGCGTGCGGAGAGCATCCGCGCTGCGGCAGAGGACGGAAAAACGCTCCTTTGCATCTGCGGCGGATATCAGCTTCTGGGCAATGGCTACCGCACGGCAGCCGGGCAGTGGTGCGACTATACCGGCATTCTGGACTTTACCACCGAGGGCTCCTACGACCGGCTCATCGGCAATTACGCCTACCGGCTCGGCGAAGAGTCTGGCGGCGGGATCGTTATCGGGTTTGAAAACCACGGCGGGCGCACACGCCTCGGCGCTTCGCTCACGCCGCTTGGTACGGTGCTGCGCGGCCATGGCAACAACGGCGAGGACGGCACGGAGGGCGTGCGGTACAAAAACGTGTTCGGCACCTACAGTCACGGCCCGCTTCTGCCGAAGAATCCGGCGCTCTGCGATGAGATACTGCGCGGCGCGCTCTGCCGCAAATATGGCTCCGCGGAGCTTGCCCCGCTCGACGACACCGCCGAGGAGGCCGCCCGGCAGGTCATGCTTTCGAGACTTCACATTCTCTAAAAGGAGGGAATTTCATCATGCGAAACTACGAAAAGGAACTGGAAAACCGCGTTGCCTTTATCCGGCAGATGCTTCAGGAAAGCGGCTGCGAGGGCATCGTTTACGGCAACAGCGGCGGCAAAGACAGCGCGCTTGTCGGCATTCTCTGCAAGAAGGCGTGCGACAATACCGTGGGCATCCTCCTGCCCTGCGCCACGACGCAGAACTACGGCAGCGACACGGACGACGCGATCCGCGTTGCGACGCAGTACGGCATCGCGTACCGCACCGTGGATCTCACCGAGACGCGCGGCGCGATCGTCGCGGCGCTTGAGAAATCGGGCGTGGAGCTCAACAACGCTGCCGTATCGAACATCGCCCCGCGTCTTCGCATGACGGCGCTTTACGCCGTTGCCGCCGCCGAGCACCGGCTCGTCGCCGGCACAGGCAACCGCAGCGAGGCGTACATGGGTTACTGCACCAAGTGGGGCGACGCCGCTGCGGACTTCAACCCCATCGCCGATCTGAGCGTGACCGAGATCTTTGAATTTCTCGACTATCTCGAGGCGCCGGAGACCATCCGCCGCAAGGCTCCCTCCGCCGGGCTTTTCGAAGGGCAGACGGACGAGAAGGAAATGGGCGTCTCCTACGCCGCCATCGACCGCTACATGGACGGCGGCGAGGTGACCGACGCCGAGCGCGCCATCATCGAGCGCTTCCACCGCAACAGCGAGCACAAGCGCGTTGGACGGCGGGACTATAGTACAAAAGCCTCCCTTGTGTAAAGGGAGGTGGCGCGGCGCAAAGCGCCGTGACGGAGGGATTGTCATTTTCCGAAGATTACAATCCCCCAGTCAGCTTTCGCTGACAGCCCCCTTTGCACAAAGGGGCCTTATATAGAGGAAGGGCGCTGATCTCATCGATCAGCGCCCTTTACTATTTTATTTCCCGCGCAGGCGCGCTCGCGCGCCGCACACATGGTCGGAGATGACCTGATCCATAAACGCGATGAACTGCTCCGGCGTTTTGTCGATCTCGCCGACGAGCCAGCTTTCGAGCATTCCCGTAACGGCAATGACATAGTACTGCGTCATCGTCTCCACATCGGCGTCCTGCTCGCTGTCCAGCGCCCCGACCTCCTCGCCAAAACGCTCTACGGCGCGGTGGATGATCGCGTGCACGTCATCGGAGAAAAAGCGTTTGAGGCTCTCCCGCCCCAGAGAGTGCAGCGCACACAGGCACACGGCGCGGTTCGCCTCGATATACCGGAAGAGCTGCAAAAGCCCTTCCTGCCAGAGGAGCGTCCCCTCGTGCTCGCGCAGGAGCGACACAGCCTCCTCCTGAAACATCCAGCGCATGAGATCGTAAACGTCCTCGAAATGGTAGTAGAAGTTCTGGCGGCGGATACCCGCAAGGTCGGTAATGTCCCGGATGGTGATCTTCTCGAGCGGCTTTTGCGCCATGAGCGTCTTGAGCGCATCGGCAAGCGCACGGCGCGTCTGCTCCGAGGCGGCATTCGGCTTATGATCCAACGGCGTGTCCCTCCCTTTGCTCCGGATTATACCATAGTTCTCCATATAAATACAAGAAGGTCAAACTGCCCCGCCGTGTCATAATTTTGACAAGACGAGCCGGATTGACCTTTGTTTTTTCCCCGCGGACAGCGTATTCTCGCTCTCGAAACGGAGGGCTTCTTATGAAAGAGACCTATAACATCGTTCTGGACGGCCAGCTCGGCGAACGCCGGGGGCGGCTGGAATGGGAAGATACCGGCGGCGCGGTGTGCGGCAGGCTCTCCCTGCTGGGATTTGATAACGCTCTCACCGGCGAGCGGCACGGCGGCATTCTCTGTCTCGTCCACGAGCTTCGCACGGCGGTAGGGCGGCTTTGCTGCCGCACGACTATCCAGCTCTGCGGCCGGCATCTGTACGGAACCATCCAGGCCGGCAGCGCTTCCCTGCCGCTGCGCGGCGAAAAAACGGAGGAATGCACATGAAGTATCAAAACAAGATCGACTTTCAGGCGCACTATTTGCCGAGAGCGTACTATGACTTTCTGGAGGAGGAGGGGCTGTACTGCCCGGACGGCTTCCCGACGCCCGAATGGGACGAAGCATGGCAGCAGGAGGCCATGCACGAGCTCGGCATATCGTATGCCCTGCTCTCGATCTCCTCGCCGAGCCTTTATACCGGCAACAAGTTCCGCAGCCGGGAGCTTGCCCGAAAGGTCAACGAACAGGGCGCGGAAATCGTATCCCGCGCGCCGGGCAATCTCGGCTTTCTCGCAACGCTTCCACTGCCGCACGTGGACAGCAGCATTTTTGAAGCGCGCTACTGTTTCGACGAGCTCGGCGCGGACGGCGTAGGGCTCATGACGAACTACGGCGGCGTGTATCTCGGCGACCGCCGTCTTGACGAGCTGATGGCGGAGCTGGACGGACGCGGCGCGCTCGCCGTGATGCATCCGACACAGCCCGCCGTCACGGTTCCCGGCGTCAACGAGGAAATTCCCATTCCGGCTTTTGAGTATTTCACGGAGACAACGCGCACCTTCCTCAGCATGGTGCAGAACGACACGTTCACGCGCTATCCGAACATACGCTGGGTCATCCCGCACGCAGGCGCATTTCTCCCCATCCTCGCCGACCGGTTTGAGAGCTTCGCGCTGATGCTGCGCTTTGCCGATCCCGACCGGCGGGCGGACATCATGGAGGACATGGCGCACGTCTACTTTGACGCGGCGGGCTTCTCGGAGCCCAAGCAGCTCGAAATGCTGCTGCGCAACGTACCCGACACGCACATTCTCTATGGCTCCGACACACCGTATACGGACATTTCCGCCTGCGTCGGACAAGCTGAGGCGTTGGAGCAGACCGAAAAGCTCACCGCCGAACAGAAGGACCGGCTCTTTACCGGCAACGCGCTCGCGCTGCTGCCGAAACGGAATTTGAAAAAGGATGGTGCTCTCTCATGATACTTACCGGACATACCTATCCCGCCGACGTACAGATCAAGTCCCCGATGGGCTGGATAAAAATCGAAGCACAGCTTCATATCGAATCTGAAACAGCCTTTTCGGGCGAGGCGAAGCTCCTCGGCTTTACCGTGCCGCTCACCGACTGTGTGCGCGACGGCGCGCTTTTTCGCTTTGCCGCCTCCCCAAAACTGCCGTTCGGCGTGCTGCGCGTGGAGATCGAAGCTACCGTTGCCGAAGACGGCGCCGTAGCGGGCGTAGCCAACGCGCCGCGCCATCGCCCGATGGAGATCACCGGGCAGCTTTTGACCGACTGACCAGCACAGGAGGTATCCCTCATGGAACATGAATCCCGCTCCGACGGCAACAAATTTCTCATTCAGCTCGCCACGTTCATCGTGGATAAGCGCAATCTTTTCTTCCTCCTCGTCATCGTGGGGATGATCTTCTCGTTCTTCTCCCGAAACTGGGTGGAGGTGGAAAACGATCTCACCTACTTTCTGCCGGACGATGCGGAAACGAAGCTCGCGCTCAATCTCATGGAGGAGCAATTCACGACCTACGGCACAGCGGACGTGATGGTAGCGAACATCGAGTACGACGAGGCAAAGGAGCTCAGCGACACGATCGCCGGCATCAAGGGCGTGCAGAGTGTCGCCTTTGACGACACGACCGACCACTACAACCACGCCTCCGCGCTCTACGCCGTAACGTTTGACTACGACGAGAACAACGACGAATGCCTCACCGCGCTCGACGCGGTGAAGGACGCGCTCTCCGGCTATGACCTCTTCGTCTCCACCGAGCTTGGCAACACGCTGCAGGAGACGATCGACGCCGAGGTGAGCGTCATCATGGTGTATGTCGCGGTGATCGTCGTCATCGTGCTGCTGCTCACATCGCAGACCTACGGCGAAGTGCCGGTGCTGCTGCTCACGTTCGTCTCGGCGATGATCCTCAACCAGGGCAGCAACTTTTTGCTCGGAAAAATCTCGTTTGTTTCGAACTCCGTCACGAGCATATTGCAGCTCGCGCTCTCGCTGGACTACGCGGTCATCCTCTGCAACCGCTTCAAGGAAGAGCACCAGACGATGCCCATCCGCGAGGCAGCCATCACCGCGCTGAGCAAAGCCATCGTGGAGATCGGCGCGAGCTCACTCACGACGATCGGCGGTCTTGCCGCCATGCTGTTCATGCAGTTCAAGGTCGGCCCCGATATGGGCATCTGCCTCATCAAGGCCATCTTCTATGCGCTTTTGAGCGTGTTCGTGCTCATGCCGGGTCTGCTCGTGCTGTTCGGGCCGCTCATCGAGAAAACCCGCCACCGCAGCTTTATTCCGAAGATCCCGTTCGTCGGGAAGTATGACTATGCCACGCGGTACATCGTGCCTGTCGTATTTGTCATCGTCGCGGCGTTCGGCTTTCATTTCTCTTCGCTCTGCCCCTACGCTTACGGCTACAGCTCGCTGACAACGCCGAAGCTCAACGAATCGCAGATCGCAGACAACATGGTTGCCGATAACTTCACCTCGCAGAACATGCTCGCGCTCATCGTGCCGGGCGGCGACTATGAAAAAGAGGCCGATCTCCTTGCCGAACTGGAAACGTATGACGAGATCGACTACACCATGGGGCTTACCAACATTGAGGCAATGGACGGCTACATGCTCGCCGACCGGCTCACGCCGCGCCAGTTTGCCGAGCTCACAGGGCTCGACTACGAGGTGGCGCAGCTCGTGTATGCCGCCTATGCCGCCGACGCGGAGGATTACGGCAAGCTCGCCGGTGGCATCGCCGCCTATCGCGTGCCGCTTATTGACATGTTTCTCTTCGTCTGCGATCAGGTGGACGAGGGTCTTGTGACGCTCGACGACGAGCAGGCCGACATGCTCCACGATGCCCAGACGCAGATGAAAGCCGCCAAAGCGCAGCTCTCCGGCACGGATTACAGCCGCATGCTTCTCTATCTCACGCTGCCCGAAAGCGGCGAGGAGACATATTCCTTCATCGACACCATCCGCTCTCTCGCCCAGAGCTACTACCCGGACGGAACGGTTTACGTCGCCGGCAACTCTACAAATGAGTACGACTTTGAAAAGTCCTTCGCACGCGACAACACCGTCGTGAGCATCGTCTCGCTGCTCATCGTGCTCGTCGTGCTGCTCTTTACGTTTAAGTCTGCTGTGATGCCGATATTGCTCATTCTCGTCATCCAGGGCAGCATCTGGATCAACTTCTCGATCCCGTACTTTACGAACACGGGACTGTTCTTTATGAGCTATCTCGTCGTCAGCTCCATCCAGATGGGCGCAAACATCGACTACGCCATCGTGATCGCGAGCCGCTATCAGGAGATCAAGGGCAGCATGACCCACCGCGACGCGATCATCGAAACGCTGAACTTTGCTTTCCCGACGGTGCTCACCTCCGGCACGATTCTTTCCGTGGCCGGAACACTCATCGGCCAGATGACATCGGAGGCAGCCATCGTCGGCATAGGCCAGAGCCTTGGCCGCGGAACGATCATTTCCATGTTCCTCGTCATGTTCGTGCTGCCGCAGATCTTGCTCATCGGCGCCGAGCTTGCCGATAAAACGTCCTTTGCCATGCCGCATCGGGAACGCAAAAAGGAAGCGAGCGGGCGCGTATACGTAGACGGCGTCGTCCGCGGCGAGATCCATGGCACGGTGCGCGGTACGGTGCGCGCGAGCATCGACGGCGACGTGAATCTCCAGCTGCTCTCCGGCAGCATTCAGGAGGAGGAAAACCATGAAGAAACTCCATAAACGGCTTCTCGCGCTGCTGCTCGCGGCAGTTGTGCTTGCGTCCGGCGTGCAGGCGCTGGCCGAGGACGCCGATACCCTGTCCATCCGCACCGCGGACGATCTCGTGAAGCTCGCAGAGAGCTGCGCGCTCGACACCTGGTCGCAGGGCAAAACGGTCGAGCTGCTCGCCGATATCTCACTCGATGGCGTGGATTTCGCGCCCATTCCGACCTTCGGCGGCGTGTTTCTTGGCAACGGCCACACGATAAGCGGCCTTTCCCTTTCCGGGAAATACTCCCATGCGGGTCTGTTCGCCGAAATTCAGGAGAGCGGCCGGGTGAAAAACCTCACCGTATCCGGCACACTCAACATTTCCGGCAGCTGTGAGGCCGCCGGGGGCATTGCCGGAGTAAACCGCGGTGCCATCATCTCCTGCTCTTTCTCCGGCAGCGTGTCCGGCAGCGTGAACACCGGCGCCATCGCCGGGCAGAATTCGCAGACCGGCTCAATACAAAACTGCCGCACTGCCGGATCGGTCGCGGGCTCGCGCAGCACCGGCGGCATCGCCGGGAGCAATCTTGGCCTCATCGCGAACGGTGTGAACGCATCCTATGTGAACACCGTGAGTTCCGACGCAACATTCTCCGTGCAGGACATTTCCGTGGACGTCTCGTTTGACCTTTCCAAGCTCTCCACACAGGATACCGCCGTCGCCGCGACCGATACGGGCGGCATTGCGGGGTACTCCTCCGGCATCCTTCGCTCATGCTCCAACGAAGGCGTCGTCGGGTATCCGCACGTCGGATATAACGTCGGCGGCGTCGCCGGGCGAAGCTGCGGCTACGTTGCCTCCTGCTCAAACCGCGGCGAGGTCTACGGCCGCAAGGACGTCGGCGGCATCATCGGGCAGATGGAGCCGTATCTTGAGCTGAATGTGGAAAACAGCACACTTGCAAAAATGGAGCAGCAGCTCCTGGAACTCAGCGACCTCATCGATAAAACGGCCGACGATGCGCAGGGCGGAGCGGGAGGAATTTCCTCCCGGCTCAACAAAATGTCCGGGTATGTCGGCAACGCGATAAACGAGGCGGGCGACATCAGCGTCAGCATCGGCGGCTCCGGTCAGATCGACGGCGAGGCGAACGGAGATGCCGGTCTCAATGTGGACGTCAGCATCCCGCCGCTCGATGTGGACATTGACGGCAGCCATTCCGAGAACGGTTCCGTCTCCGGCAGCGTGGAGATCATTGCAACGCCGGATCTCAGTGGGCTGACCGCCGCCATCAACGGCATCGGCAGCCAGCTCTCCCTGCTCAACGGCGCGGTATCCGGCGCGGCCGGAACGGTCGCAGACGATATCCGCGCGATCAACGAGAAGTTCAACGAGCTCTCGGAGACGATGTTCGATGCCATTTTCACCATCGGCAGCGCGGACGGCGACATTCTCTCCGATACCTCGGCCGTGGACATTGAGCTTGTCCGGCTCGGCAAAGTTACCGGCTGCCAAAACGATGCCGACGTCAGCGGCGACATCAACATCGGCGGCATTGCCGGTACGATGGCCATTGAGTACGAATACGATCCCGAGGACGACATTGCCTCCAATCTCTCCGCGGAATATAAGCGCGAGTATGAGATGAAGGCCATTCTCACAAGCTGTGAAAACACCGGCAGCGTCGATGCACGGCGCAGCTGCGCCGGCGGCGTTGCAGGGCGGCAGGATCTCGGCATCATTACCTCCTGCCGCGGCTTCGGCGACGTGACGAGCGAAAGCGGCAGCTACTCGGGCGGCGTTGTTGGGCTCACAAGTGCAACAGTACGCTCCTGCTGGGCCAAATGCACCGTTTCCGGAGCGAAGTACACCGGGGGAATCGTTGGCTCCGGCGTTTCCGAAGCGCTGACCGGCTCGGGAAGCACCGTGGCCGGGTGCGTGAGCATGGTGGACATCCGCGACGCGCAGCAGTATTACGGCGCGGTGTCCGGCGCGGACGCCGGGGAATATCTCGAAAATCTCTTCGTTTCCGACACGCTCGCCGGCATCGACGGCCGGAGCTACTCCGGCCGCGCCGAGCCGGTCTCCTATAACGACATGCTCGCGCTCGACGGCGTGCCGGACGCGATGAAGACCTTCTCGCTGCGCTTTGTCGCCGACGATGTGACCGTTTCTTCGCTCAGGTTCGCCTACGGCGACTCTTTCGGCGAAGATACTTTCCCGGAAATCCCGGAAAAAGACGGCTGCTACGCCGAGTGGGACACAACGGAGCTCAGCGATCTGCACTTTGATACGGTCGTAACGGCGGTATATCACACGAACGTCACCGCCGTCGCCTCGGCGGAAACGCGCGATGACGGACGGGCGGTGCTCTTCGCGGAGGGAAGCTTTGACGATACCGCCCTCGTGCATGCGACTGCGGAGGACGCCTCCGGCGAGGCGCTGCTTGATTCTCTCGAGGTGTCGTCGCAGGCGCTGCCGTGGTACGCGCGCCTCTTCTCCCCCGTGCACGGCGGCATTGTGGAGCAGCGCCACATCACGCTTCCTGACGACGGCGCAGCAGCGCACACCGTGCACTATCTGCCGCCGGAGATCCGCATCGGCGAGCTGGATATGTACGTGCTGCGCAGCGGCAGCTGGGAGCGCATCGATACTGAGGCGTTTGGCAGCTATGTCTCCTTTGATATCGACGGTACGGAGGCGGACATTGCCGCCGTTTCGATCATCCCGGCGCGGTGGATCTGGTGTGCCGGCGGGGCGCTCCTGCTTATCTGCATTCTCATTCTTGTTATCGCTCTGAACGGTCATCGCAAAAGAAAAGCGAAAAGGGCTGCCGCGAAGGCTGCCGAAGCGCCGGAGGGCGAAGCCGAACCCGCCGCCGCGGAGAAAAAGCCGCGGAAAAAAGGTCACTTCCTTCTGTTGCTTCTGCCGCTGCTCGCCGCGCTGGCGGCGGCTGGCGTTCTGCTCGTGCCGCGCGTGTGCGAGCGCATCGCGCCGTACCGCGCACTCGACGCGCTCACCCGGGAGACGGTGCTTTCGATGAATGTCTCCGTCTCTGCCTCGCATGATGGCGATACAGAAACCCTCAATGTGCCGGTCGCGGTAAAAACGGTGGACAGCCGCCGGATCGCCCGTACGGAAATTGAGGGCGTGCCGCTGTACTTCTCGGAAAACAAACTGATTTTGGAAAATGGCACGGCATACTCTCTCGGCGATACGCTGCCAGATTATGCGCAGCTTCTGCCGGATATTGCCGCGCTCTGCCGGGAGGCAGAGTTTTCCGCTGACGGCGAACACGAGACGGTGGAACTCACCGGCTCGGACGCTGCGATGCTCTTGACGTATCTCGCGCCGGAGACAGCACAGCGCGCCTCTGTTACCGATGACGCGCGCGTCTCTCTCACGCTTTCGGACGGCGCGGTGAAGAGTCTTTCCGTCTCTGCTGCGGGGCAGCTCACGGATGGCGCACCGTTCACGCTGGACGCCGTGATCGACGGCATTACGGCGAGCGCCGATTTTGAAATCCCGGAAGCCGTTTCCCGCGCCGCGGCAAAGGGATCCACGGGTGATCTCACTGAGGTCACCGGCGATCTCATCAACGTCATCTCCGCCTGGCACGAGCTGCAAAACCGCGAGAGCGCCGCCGCAGAGCTTACCGTATCGGCACACGGCGGTCCGCTCGTGCTCCGCACGGCGTTTGATCTCGCTGCCTGGCAGAGCGGCGATGGCCGGGTACATGGTGTTGGGAAAAGCGGTCTCTGGCTCTATACCGATGGCACGACTGTCGTGACAGCGTCCGGCAAGCGCCTCTCGTCCGGCGACATGCTCACCGAGAGCGCCGCAAAGCTGCCGGAGGCACTGTATCTTGCGTGCCTGAACGGCGATGTGACCGCGGCGAAGCACGCGGACGGCTCGGCGGTCTATACGCTCATGCTCTCCGGCAGCGACGCCGCGGAGCTGGCCGAGCTTCTCGCGCCGGATATGGGATCGCTCGACTCGTCCTTTGCCTACGGCACGGCGAAGCTCACCGTATCGAACGGGAAGATCGTCTCGCTCGCGCTCTCCTGCACCGGCACGGTAAAGGTGGCGTTTACGGAAGCACCGCTCACCGTCTCCGCAGAGATCGCGCTCGGAGACGAGAGCGCCGGAGAGCTTCCCGGCGCTGTGACGGACGCGCTGGACATATAAAAATGCCTCCCTCTGACGAGGGAGGTGGATTTTGCCGCAGGCAAAAGACGGAGGGAGAGACATTCTGCGCGGAAGTTTGTAGTTTTTCTCTCCCTCAGTCGGCTGCGCCGACAGCTCCCTCGTCAGAGGGAGCCTATGCCGCAAAAGGGCGCTGACCGGATATTCCGGTCAGCGCCCTTCGCGCATGATTCATTATTTCTTGATCGCCAGCCGCACGAAAAACCGCACGAGCGGCGCGGTGCAGCAAACGCCCATCAGCACGCCCATCCACCACGGGAAGGTCGACGAGAGCGTCGTCTGCCAGACGGCAAACGCGGTAAAGAGCACCGCTATCGAAAGACGCATATCGGCGATGAGATCGCGCACACGGCGGTACACCTGCGCGCGATTGAGCACCGTTACGCTCGTGCCGACGTTCCAGAGCTGCGGGAAGAAGCTCGTAGCGAGCATCGTGGCATCGCACACGACGCCGATGATGGGCATGACCCAGAGTGTGGCGCGGCTGCTGTAGCCGTCGATCTCGCCGTAAAAATTATAGTGCGACGGGATCTCCGCCGGGAGCTGCGCATACCGCACGGCGACATACACGATGCCCGCAAGCAATATGGCAGGGGCGGCAAAAAACGCGATGCGCTGGTAGAGCGTTTCACGGCAGCCGCAGAAAGCATCGATTTCCGCTCTTTTCATAACGCTTTTTTCACCTCTTTAGATGTCCAGCTCCGGCGGCTTATCCAGCTCGTCGGAGACATACTTTCCGTTTTTCTTCCGCTGGCGGACGCATTCGGTGAGCAGATATTCGATCTGCCCATTCACCGAGCGGAAATCGTCCTCCGCCCACGCAGCGATCGCCGCGTACAGCTTCGGGGACAGGCGCAGCGGCACCTGCTTTTTCCCGGTTTCCGTTTCCGCCATATCAGTACAGACTGCCCGAGTTCACAACAGGCTGCGCATCGCGGTTGCCGCAGAGCACGACGAGGAGGTTCGAAACCATCGCCGCTTTACGCTCGTCGTCGAGCGTAACGACGTTGTTCTCACTCAGGCGTTCCAGCGCCATTTCCACCATGCCAACCGCGCCGTCCACGATCATTTTACGCGCGTCGATGATGGCAGACGCCTGCTGGCGCTGCAGCATGACCGCCGCGATCTCGGTTGCGTAGGCAAGATAGGTAATGCGCGCTTCAATGATCTCAATGCCCGCAGCGTCTACGCGCTGCTGGATCTCCTTGCGGATGCGCTCGGCCACGATCTCGCTCGAGCCGCGCAGGCTTCCCTCGTCCGCCACGCCGTCGCCGGTCGTGTCGACGTTCGGCGCGACGTCGTAGGGGTAGATCCGTACAATGTTGCGCAGCGCACTGTCGCACTGGAGAGAGAGGTATTCCTTGTAGTTGTCCACGTCAAAAACGGCCTTCGCCGTGTCCACCACGCGCCACATGACCGCAATGCCGATCTCCACAGGGTTGCCGAGACAGTCGTTGATCTTCTGGCGGGAGTTATTGAGCGTCATGATTTTGAGCGAAATTTTCTTGTTCCCGGCAACTTCCACCGAGCCGCTCGCCTGCCCGGCAGCGATCACGATGCCGTTCTTGCCGCCGTCCACATCGCCGCTCTGGCTGAGCTTCGTATTCGCCGCGGGGTTGACCGCCGAGCAGAACGGGTTTACATAATAAAACCCTTCCCCTTTGAGCGTGCCGATGTACTTGCCAAAAAGCGTGAGCACCAGCGCTTCCTGCGGCTTGAGAATGCGCAGACCACACAGAGCGATCCAGCCGAGAGAAACATACAGAATACCGAGAACCACAAAGAAAACACGGCCGCGCACTGCGCCGTAAACAATGGCAAGAACCGCAGCGACGAGCAGCGCCAGATACCCAAGCAGCACGGCCATGCCGTACTTCCGGCCGTTAATGATTTTTTCCTGCATGACATTCGCCTCCATGAATTGTTTTGATATCATATTGATATCACTTTTCTGGCGCGTTGTCAAGAAAAAATACCAGCGGATTTCCTCTCTTGTTATAAAACTCCCCGCTCCGGCGTGATGTCGGAGCGGGGAGCACGATTACTCGTTATTCGGTTTCTTTTTTCGCTTCCAGAAGCCTTCCGGCAGCTGGACGAGAATGACGGCGCAGAGCATGATGCCGCAGCCGAAAAGCTCACGGCCGGAGAGAAATTCATGCAGCAGCACCGCCGCGCCCAGCACGCTGAACACCGATTCCATGCTCAGAAGGAGTGTTACGGCGACGGGGTTTCCGTTGCGCTGCGCAGCGAACTGAAGCGTATAGGCAAGCGCGCTCGAGAAGATACCGAGATAAAGGATCGGGATAATGTTATCGCGAAGCTGTGCCACGGTCGGCTCCTCCACGGCGAGCATGCCGACGAGGCAGACGACGGACGCCACGATGAACTGCGCGCAGTTGAGCTCCGTCGGCGAACAGAAGCCGACATAGTAATCGCCCGCGAGAATGTACACCGCATAGATCACCGCGCTCAAAAGGATCAGCGCGTCGCTCGGCGAGATCGTGAAGCCGTCCTTCACGCTGATAAAATAGAGCCCGATAAGCCCGAGCAGCACGCTCACCCAGAGACTCGGCGCGACCTTCTTATGCAGGAACACAACGCTGAAGAGCGGCACGAGCAGGATATAGAGCGTCGTCAGAAACCCCGCCTTGCCCGCTTCGACATCCGCAATGGCGTACTGCTGCACGATGGACGCGGCGATCACGAGCACGCCGCACACGATGCCGCCGGCCACGAGCTTTTTGGGGTCGCTCTTCTTCCGCTCCTCCGGCTTCTTCCGCCGGTTGGACACAAAAAGAAGAACCCCCAGCGACAGCGCGGCCAGCACGCTGCGATAGAAGTTGAATGTGATCGCTCCGATATGTCCCGCGGCCATGCGCTGAAAGGCGAACGCGGTCCCCCATACAAACGACGCCGCCAGAGCCGTCAGCGCCGTTTTCAAGCTCATACCCTTTTTCATAATGTAGTATATTATATGGGTTCTTCGTCGAATTGGCAAGGCGTTGGCCGAAAAAACTGTTGTACAAAAAAATCGATTGCGGCGAAGAGAAATGTGTGCTACATTCTATGAGAAAAACGAACGGACGGTTGGCATTTTTTACCGAAGAAAGAGAGGGCAAACGGATGAAAGCAGAGGATATCCGGCGTCGACTCGCGGAGCTCGCGCTCGACGTGAACGAATACCGCATCAACGCCGGCGGGGCGATGGTTCTCTACGGTCTGCGCGAGGAGACGCACGATCTGGATGTATGGTGTACAAAAAAGCTCGGCGATGAGCTCGCGCAGCGCTGCGAAACGCAGACCCTCCCGGACGGCACGCGGCGGTTCGTCCCGGCGCCGGACGTGGAGATCTACGAAAACATGCTGCCGGGTGAGACCGTGTTTCTGGACGGCATCCCGGTAGCGCCGCTCGAGGATGTGCTCGCGCTCAAGCTATCGCTCAATCGCGAGAAGGAACAGCGGGATATCGCCGTTCTGGAAGCCGCCATCGCCGCGCGGAGCGCGGAGATCACCCTCTCCCCCATTGCGCCGGAGGATATCGCCGCGTGTACGGAGATCTATAATTACTACATCGAAAACACCTGCATCACACTCGAGGAAGAGCTTATCACGCCGGAGGAGTTCGGCGAGCGTGTGGCGCGCATCACGCGGGACTATCCGTATATCGTCGCGCGCGACGGCGCGGGGAAGCCCATCGGCTATGCCTATCTGGATGTGTTCAACGCGCGCAGCGCCTACCGCTGCACCGCCGATCTTTCGATCTATGTAGATCGTGCCTGCCGCCGCGGCGGCGTTGGACAGAAGCTCTATACAGAGATCGAGCACCTTGGCCGCGAGCGCGGCATCGAGAACATCATTTCCATCATCACGTCCGACAATGCCGGGTCGTTGAGTTTCCACCGCAAAAACGGCTTTACCGAGGTTGGCGTGATGCACGCCGTTGCATTCAAATTCGGAAAGTATCTGGACGTGAGCTTCTTCCAGAAGCATCTCGGCTGAAAGCAAGAGAAAAGCATGGATATCATAAATAGCTTTCTCTTTTTCATGATTAACTGGATCAATTCGCTGCTTTACTCACCGGAACGTACGATCAAAGCCATCATATACATCTCAATTGCTATAATTGTTCTTCCGCTTCTGGTAAAAAGCATTCGATTGGCATGTGTAAAGAAAAAAATATATAGACTGGCTAACAACGCGCTTCAAGTTACACCGCAGGAATTTATGCGCATAAGAACCGCGAAGGACGGGCGGCGATATGTTTCCAACGGCTATGAATTTCCCGGCGTATACATTCTTTTAAATCGTACCAAGAATATGAGCTACGTTGGGCAGGCCACCAAGGTTTTCCAGAGAGTGAACCAGCATTTTCAAGGTCGCGGCAACGGCGACGTTTATGCAGATTATAAATATGGAGATGATTTTGTCATCAAAATGATTGCTCTGCGTGACAGCGGTTTTGCATCATTGGACGAACTGGAACGTCAAACGATACAGGCATACAATGCTTATTACAGAGGATACAACAAAACCAGAGGAAATCGATAAATGGACGGAGATTTCTTGAATCTGACGCCGGAGAACATCGGCTCCGAGCACCTTTGCTGCATCATCCGCTCGAAAACGGCGCATCCGGGCGTGGAGACGAAGCGCGCGTGGCTCGCCGGGAGACTCGGCGAGGGGCACGTGTTCCGAAAGCTGAACGCGAAGGAGTGCGTTTTCATCGAGTACGCGCCGCTGGAAGCGGCGTGGGTGCCGGTGCTGGGCGAGAACTTTTATTACATTTACTGTCTCTGGGTGCAGGGCGCGCCGAAGGGGCATGGCTACGGGCGGCAGCTCATGGAATACTGCATCGCGGACGCCAAAGCGCACGGAAAATCCGGCGTGTGCATGCTCGGCGCGGTGAAACAGAAGTCGTGGCTCTCCGACCAGAGCTTTGCGAAACGCTATGGCTTTGCTGGCGTGGACACCGCCGGGGAGTATGAGCTGCTCGCGCTGAGCTTTGACGGCACCGCGCCGCGCTTTGCGCCGGAGGCGAAGACGATGACCGTGGACTTTCCGGGGCTTACCGTATACTACAGCGATCAGTGCCCGTTCATTTTCCAGCGTGTGGAGAAGCTGCGCGAATACTGCGCAGGCAAAGAGATCCCCGCGCAGTTTATCCACGTGGACACGCTTGAAAAAGCCAAGAGCCTGCCCTGCGCGTTCAACAACTGGGCGGTGTTCTACGGCGGGGAGTTCGTCACCGTCAACCAGATCGACGGCGCCGCGCTCGAAAAGCTTCGAGCGAAAAGCAGCAGGGCATAATCGCGTCAGGGCTCGGCATATTCCCCTCCGCTGCGGGAAAGCCGCTTGCCGCGGGTTTCTGTGTGTGGTAGAATGTCTCCGAGAGGAAGGTGCGCCCATGATTTTCGATACCCACGCCCACTATGACGACAGAAAATTTGACGCCGACCGGCACGATGTTCTTGCCGCAATGCCGGAGAAAGGCGTTTCCCTTATTATCGACCCCGGCTGTGACGGCGAGAGCTCCCGCGCGGCGTGCGCGCTTGCGCAGGAATACCCGTTCGTCTATGCCGCCGTGGGCTGGCACCCGGAGGAGTGGGAGAGCTGGAGCGGCGAGAGCATGGCGCTGCTGCGCTCGCTCTGCGCGCAGTCGAAGGTCGTCGCCATCGGCGAGATTGGGCTGGACTATTACTGGGACACCGAGCATAAGGCGCTGCAAAAGGAGATGTTTGAGCGGCAGCTCTCGCTCGCCATTGAGCGAAATCTGCCCGTGATCGTGCACGACCGCGAGGCGCACGGCGACTCGCTGGAGATTGTGATGAACTATCCCGAAGCGCGCGGCGTGTTCCACTGCTTCTCCGGCAGCGCGGAAATGGCAAAGGAGCTCATCCGGCGCGGCTGGTATCTCGGCTTTGACGGCCCCGTGACTTATAAAAACAACAAAAAGGCCGCCGAGGTGCTCGCCGTAACGCCGCTCGATCGCATTCTCGTGGAGACGGACAGCCCGTACATGGCGCCCGAGCCGTGCCGCGGGAAGAGGAACGACTCGTCGCTGCTCGTGTATGTGCTCGAAAGGATCGCCGCGGTCAAGGGCGTAACGGCGGAGGAAATGACGCGCATCACGCGCGAGAACGGCTGCCGCCTGTTCGGTATTAAAGCATAAGCATAAAAACTGCTGCCGGAGATATCCCTCCCCGGCAGCAGTTTTTTATTCTCTGTATTTGCGCTGATAGGCTTCCGTCGGCAGCACCTCGCTGAGCTCCGTCAATATCAGCTCCGGGCCGCTGTCGTGCCGCAGCGTGTCGCGCAGCGGAAGCTTCCCCGTGAGCGGGAGCTGCAGATGCACGCTCGTCTCGCCGTTTTCGCCGCGCTGGATGACGAGCACGCCGTTGTGGAGCTGCGCGAGCCCCTGCGCGATGGAAAGGCCGAGCCCCGAATCGTACACGTTGGTGAGCGAGTCCTCCCGGTTGGGCGTGAACGCCTCGGCAAGCTCGCTCTCTGTCATGCCCCGGCTGTCGTCGCAAATCGTGAGCTGGCAGCGATGGCCGACGCGTTTGAGCCGCACGGCGATCGTGCCGCCCTCGCCGGTGCGCATGACACTGTTGGCGATCAGGATGAGCAGGAGCTGTTCGAGCCGGTCGCGGTCGCCCACGACGAAGAGGTTATCCCCCGATATCTCCCAGCGGAACGATACCTTCTTCCGCCGGAGGAAAAACTCCGCGGAGCCCATCAGATCGTCCACAAGATGGCTGATCGAGACCGACTGCATCCGGCACGCCATCGTCCCGGTGGCGAGCGCGTTCACGTCGGCGAGCTGGTTGGTGAGATGGAGCATCGAATAATAGCTGTGAAAGAGGATCGAGGCATACATCTCGTCGTCCTCGTGCTCCGGCTCGCTCTCCGTTACGCGGTCGAGTGCCAGGCGGAGGTTGAACGCCGCCTGGCGCATCTGCCGCAGCGCCGTCGGCGGTACGGGCGGGAAGGACTGCTCTTCCATCTGGATCGTGAGAACAAGAACGTCGCCGCAGCGCGCAGCAGTGACGGTTCTTGCCGTGCCGTCAACGGTGACAGATGTGGCGAAGCTGTCGCCCCAGGCATCCTCTTCCAGACCGGGAAAACGGTTTTCCACGCGCTCGCCCGTGACGTCCGCACCGAACAGGCGGCACGCCGCCGGATTAGCGAACACGATGCTGCCCTTTGCGGCGCCGCAGACGGCATCCCGGCTCAGCCGGAACAACGGCGCGATCGACGCGCCGGACTTATCATTTATTTCCATATCAGCAGTTTTCCCTTTCCGCCGGATATTATTGATCGTATCATAGCACAAATTTCGCGGCGCGGATACCCTGTTTTTTCTTTTTTTGCGCAGTCAAACGTCTCATCGCCGTTTTCTATACATATTCACTAACTAAATGTCGAGAATAATTTAATATTGTTTAAAAAAAACACTTGTTCCGCGCGCAGAAATGATGTAAAATGCAGCCGATTAGGAAAGAGATCAAAAAATTTTTTACAGGAGGATACACACATGATTAGAATTGGTATCAGCGGATTCGGACGCATCGGCCGTCTGGCGGCCCGCGTGGCTCTTCGCCGCGGCGACATGGAGGTCGTTGCTATCAACGCTCCGGACAAGACTCCTGAGCAGATCGCCTACGTTTTCTCCCATGACTCCGTCCACGGCAAGTGGGAAGGCACCGTCTCCTACGACGAGCATCACCTGATCGTTGACGGCAAGCCCATCCTGCTCCTCAGCAGCCGTGACCCCTCCACCCTCGGCTGGGGCGAACTGAATGTTCCCTACGTCGTTGAGTGCACCGGCAAGTTCCTCACCGCCGAGAGCGTGCAGCCCCATCTGGACGCCGGCGCGAAGTTCGTGCTGATGAGCGCCCCTGCGAAGGACAAGACCCCGATGTTCGTTTACGGCGTCAACCACAAGACGTTCGATCCCTCTCTCAAGACCGCTTCCGCCGCTTCCTGCACCACCAACTGCCTCGCCCCCATGGCGAAGGTCCTGCAGGATAACTTTGGCATCGTCGAAGGCCTCATGACGACCGTCCACGCCGCCACTGCCACGCAGAGCATCGTTGACGAGTACTCCAAGAAGAATTGGCGTCTCGGCCGCAGCACCTACGACAACATCATCCCCTCCACCACCGGCGCCGCGAAGGCTGTCGGCAAGGTCATCCCCGAGCTGCAGGGCAAGCTGACCGGCATGTCCATGCGTATCCCCGCTCCGGACGGCTCCATCGTTGACCTGACCGTGTCTCTCGCCAAGGAGACCACCTACGAGGAAGTCTGCGCCGCGATGAAGGCCGCCTGCGAAGGCGAGCTGAAGGACGTCATGGCTTACGAAGATCAGCCCATCGTCTCCTCCGACATCATCGGCGAGACCCACTCCAGCATCTTTGACGCGCAGGCCGGCATCGCTCTGAACGGCCACTTCATGAAGCTCTGCGCCTGGTACGACAACGAGTACGGCTTCACCTGCAACATGATGCGTCTGCTCGCTCACATCGCCTCCGTCCGCGGCGAGTAAGTTCCTGAGCGCTTGAATCTCGGCATAAACCCATGCCCCCATCCTGCCACAAGCAGGACGGGGGCATTTGAGTGTGTCAAAAAGTGTTTTTGACACGCTCTCAAACGAGACCCACTGCGTTGGGCTCTCGTTTGAAAAGGCTGCGGCTCGCCGCAGCGCACTCGCTTCGCTCGCACGTTTGCGAGCCGAAAAGAATTTTCTCCGACGCACATGTCGCCGGAGAAAATATTCATAACTTTATTTGCGCCTGCGGGCGCAAACTCTGCGAGGCTTTTTCACCAGTCTGGTTTCTTTGGAGGACTTTGGATGAATAGGATTCTTCTCGGCAACATCGTTGCGCTCGTCGGCGCGGCCATCATGGTCTCGACCGGCTTTCTGAAAACAAAAAAGCAGATCCTCACCGTGCAGTGCTTTCAGTACGGCGTGCTGAGCGCCTCGAACGCCATTCTCGGCGCGTTCACGGGCATCACGGCTAACGTGGTCGGCATCGCGCGCAATCTCTTCTGCATGAAGAAAGACTTTACCACGCCGTGGAAGCTCGTATTCATTGCCGCGCAGCTCGCGCTGTTCTTCGCCTTCAACGCCGACGGCTGGTTTGGGCTGCTGCCCGCCGCGGCCACATGCGCGTACACGTGGTTCCTTGATCTCAAGGACGAGGTAAAGCTCAAGATCGTTATCATTCTCACGGTGCTCTGCTGGGCTGTCTACGACTTTGTTTTCAAAAACTATGTGACGTTCGCGTTCGATCTCGGCACGGCGGTGTCCAATCTCATCGGCATCGTCACACTCCGGCGCGCCGCGAAGCGCGGGTAACGCAAGAAAATGTGTCAATGCCGACTTCTCATTGACTGCTTCGCTATGTTCGGCATATAAAATTGCCTCCCTTTTCTCAAGGGAGGCGATTTTTTTCATGCCATGGTGTCGTCGAGGCGTTTGCCGCCAAGGATGTGGAAGTGGAGGTGCTTCACGGTCTGCCCGGCGTCGGGACCGACATTGGAGACGATGCGGTAGCCGCCGGTCAGCTTTTCGCTCTCGGCGATCTTCGCCGCGGCGACGAGGCAGCGCGCCGCAGCCGCGGAGTTTTCCTCCGTCAGCTCCGCCACGGAGCCGATGTGCTCTCTCGGGACGACAAGAATGTGCGTCGGCGCCTGGGGATTGATGTCGCGGAAGGCATAGACGTGCTCGTCCTCATACACCTTTGTGGAGGGAATCTCACCGGCGATGATCCGGCAGAAAAGGCAGTCGTTCATAATCATTTTTCCTTTCCATGATAGGACAGAAGCCGCCGAAAAGGCGGCTTCTGTATTTTTGTGTCAGTTCAGCTTGCTGGCGACGAAATCGTCCACCGTGGCGAGAGCGTCGTCAAGCTTGAGCGTATCGGTGCCGCCGCCCATGGCGGAATCCGGCTTGCCGCCGCCCTTGCCGCCGCAGATGGCGGTGACGGAGCGGATGATATCGCCCGCGTGGACACCGGCGGCAACCGCCGCCTTGCCGCACACACTGTGGAAGGTGATCTTCCCGTCGCGCACGGCGGCGAGTACCGCAACGATGCTCTCGTCCTTGTCGCGCAGGAAGTCGCCGATCTTGCGGAGGTTATCCGGCGTATCGACCGGCACAACGCCGGTGAACACGTGCAGCGAGCCGACCTTCTTGGAGCTGGCGAGGAAGTTTTCGGCGTTGGAGAGCATTTCGCGGCCGCGGAACTTTTCCAGTTCGGAGCGCAGCTCGCGGATCTCGCTCGTGCGCGCCTCAGCGCGGGTGAGCAGCTCCTCGGGCTTGGCCTTGAGCCGCTCGGAGAGCGTCATGAGCAGGCGGGTGTTGTTCTCAATGAACTTGAGCGTCTCCTGGCCGGTGATGGCCTCGATACGGCGCACGCCGCTCGCAACGGAGAACTCGCTCACGATGCGCAGCGAGCCGACCTTCGCGGTATTATCCAGATGCGTGCCGCCGCAGAACTCCACGGAGTAGCCCTCGCCCATATCGACAACGCGGACAACGTCGCCGTACTTTTCGCCGAAGAGCGCCATCGCGCCGAGACTGCGGGCTTCCGCGATGGGCATTTCCTTCACGGTGATGGGGAAGCCCTCGAGCACGGCTTCGTTCACCATGCGCTCCACGGAGGCGATCTCCTCGGGCTTCATGGCGGAGAAGTGGGTAAAGTCAAAGCGGAGACGGTCGGGCTCGACGAGCGAGCCGGCCTGATGGACATGGTCGCCGAGAACGGTGCGCAGCGCCTTGTGCAGCAGGTGCGTGGCGCTGTGGGCGCGCATGATTGCCTTGCGGCGGCCGGTGTCGACGCAGGCGTTGACCTTATCGCCGACGGCGAGATTGCCGGAGACCATCACGCCGTGGTGCAGCACCTTGCCGGCCTTGTTCTTCTGCACATCGTGCACCTCAAAGACGGCGTCCTTGAGAATGAGCAGGCCGTGGTCGGCGCTCTGGCCGCCCATTTCGGCATAGAACGGCGTTTTGTCGAGAACGATGCTCGCATGCACGCCGGAGCCGACGCGCTCGCGCAGCTCGTCCTCGGCCACGATGGCGAGGATGGTGCAGTCGTCGTGCAGGCGCTCATAGCCGGTGAACTTGGTGGGGAGATTGTCCAGGCCGAGATCAAGCCCCGCCCAGGCGGTCTCATCGGAGCTGCGGGCGGCGCGGGCGCGCTCGCGCTGCTCCTTCATGAGAGTCTGGAACGCGGGCTCATCGACCGTCATGCCCTCGTCGGAGGCCATCTCCTTCGTGAGATCAAGCGGGAAACCGTAGGTGTCGTAGAGCTTGAAGGCATCGGAGCCGGAGAACACGGTCTCGCCCTTTTCCTTGTGGGAGGCGAGCATACCGGCAAAGATGGCCATGCCGCCGTCGATCGTGCGGGAGAAGTTTTCCTCCTCGGAGCGGATGACGCCGGTGATATACTCCTGGCGCTCGGAGAGCTCGGGATAAGCGCCGCGGTTTTCGTGGATGACGGTGTCGCAGACCTTATAGAGGAACGGCTCCTTCACGCCGAGCAGACGCCCGTGGCGGGCGGCGCGGCGGAGCAGGCGGCGCAGCACGTAGCCGCGGCCCTCGTTGGAGGGGAGAACACCGTCGCAGATCATGAACGTGGACGAACGGATGTGGTCGGTGATGATACGCAGGGACACGTCCTTCGCGTTCGTCTCGCCGTAGTGCGCGCCGGTGATCTCGCTCACCTTGTGGGTGATGTTCATGACGGTATCCACGTCGAAGAGGGAGTTCACGTCCTGGCAGACGACCGCGAGACGCTCAAGACCCATACCGGTATCGATATTCTTCTGGGCGAGCTCGGTGTAGTTGCCCTGACCGTCGTTGTTGAACTGGGAGAACACGATGTTCCAGATCTCGATATACCGGTCGCAGTCGCAGCCCACGGTGCAGCCGGGCTTGCCGCAGCCATACTTCTCGCCGCGGTCGTAGTAGATCTCGGAGCAGGGGCCGCACGGGCCGCTGCCGTGCTCCCAGAAGTTGTCTTCCTTGCCGAAGCGGAAAATACGCTCCGGGGCGATGCCGATCTCGTCGTGCCAGATGTTCCAGGCCTCGTCGTCATCGAGATAGACGCTCGGATACAGGCGATTGGGATCGATGCCGACCCAGTCGGGGGAGGTCAGAAATTCCCACGCCCAATGGATGGCTTCGCGCTTGAAGTAATCGCCGAAGGAGAAGTTGCCGAGCATTTCAAAATACGTGCCGTGGCGCGCCGTTTTGCCGATGTTCTCGATGTCCGGCGTGCGGATGCACTTCTGGCAGGTCGTCACGCGGTGGCGCGGCGGCTCCTCTTCCCCGGTGAACCACGTTTTCATGGGGCTCATGCCGGCGTTGATGAGCAGAAGCGAGGGGTCGTTGCGGGGGATCAGCGAAAAGCTGGGCAGACGCAGATGACCTTTTGTCTCAAAGAAGGAGAGATACATCTCCCGCAGCTCATTGAGTCCGAAATTTTTCATACTAACCTCCAAAAACAAATACACCCCGCCCCTGAAATACAGGGGCGGGGAAAAACATTCCACGCGGTACCACCCTGATTGCGGTTCTTCGGAACCGTATCTCGTGCGCCCGATAACGGAGGCGGACCGCCGCGCTCTTCGCGCGAAGGCTCAAAAGTGGCTGCCGCGGCGCCGGACGAGGGGCTTTCAGCCTCCCCCTCTCTCTGTAGACCGTATCAGCGCGGCTTGCTTCGTCATAGCCCAAAAATCTTATACATTTTATCACGAAATATCCGCTTGTCAACCGGGTAAATGACTCTTTCCGGCGCTTTTTCCGCGGCGGGAAAACATACTACTTGCTATCAATGCGCAAAAGTGTTACCTTTATAAAGGGTTTTTATGCCTCTGATACGTCTATACTATCCCGGGGAGGGGAAAAAATGCCCGGCTGCGATCACGGACTCGTTTCCGTTCTCATGAGCGTATATAACGGCGCTTCCACGCTGGAAAAGGCAGCGGCGTCCGTTATGGCGCAGACGTACCGCGATCTGGAGCTCATCCTCTGCGACGATGCCTCCACGGACGATACCTGGCGCATCATGCAGCGCATCGCACTCTCGGACGCGCGCGTCACGATCTTTCAAAATGAGACGAATCTCGGTCTCGGCGCTTCGCTCAACGAGTGCCTTTCGCGCGCGAAGGGCGAATTTATCGCCCGGCAGGACGCCGACGATGTCTCCGACCCCGACCGGATCGAGCGGACAATGGACTTTCTGCTCTCGTCCGGCGCGCCCTACGCCGCGTGCGGCGTGCGCGTTTTCGATGATTCCGGCGTATGGAGCACGCGGCAGTATCCGCAGAAGATCACAAAGCACATCATCGCGCAGAAGAACCCCTTCTTCCACCCGACGATGATCTTCCGCCGCGCGGTGATCGAAAGCGTGAACGGTTACCGTGTATCACCGGAAACGCGCCGCACGGAAGACTACGATCTCGTCATGCGGCTGGCCGCCAACGGCGTGATCGGGGAGAATTTACAGGAGGTCCTCTACTCGGTATATGAACCGCAGGAGGCCTATCTCCGTCACAATGCAAAAACCCGCATTTACGAAGTGCGCGTCCGCGCACGCGGGCTGCGCGCGATGGGATCCCCCGTCTCGGATTACATTTATCTTGTCAAACCGCTCATCATGGCGTGCGTTCCGCGCGGCATGATGCGCTCGGTAAAGCGGCTGCAATGGAAACGGCAGAGCCGCGCCGGAAAAAAGTGAGGAATACCGGATCATGGCATTCAACAAAAGCTACGTAAAAGAAAAAATGGAGGGCTTTCGCCGGTTCACGCCGCTGCTGCGCGAGCTGGTCGTGCGCGATATCAAGGTGCGCTACCGCCATTCCGCGCTGGGGCTCGTGTGGACGGTGCTCAACCCGTTGCTGATGATGGTCGTCATCACGATCGTCTTTTCCACGGTTTTCAAGCAGAACATCCCGAATTTCCCGATTTACTATCTCGCGGGCTCGCTCATTTTCTCGTTCAATTCGGAATCGACGACGACCGCGCTCAGCTCCATTTACTCCAACGCCTCGCTCATCAAAAAGGTCTATATCCCAAAGTACCTTTTCCCGCTCTCCAATGTGCTCTCGGGGCTCGTGAATCTCGGATTTTCGCTCATTGCGATGTTCATCGTGATGCTCGTCACCGGTGCGCCGTTCCATGCAACGCTCCTTCTGCTGCCGATCCCCATTTTCTATACATTTCTCTTCTCCGCCGGGCTCGGCATTCTGCTCTCGGCCATCACGGTCTTCTTTCGCGACATTGCGCATTTCTACAGCGTGTTCATCCTCGCATGGACCTACTTCACCCCCATCTTCTACCCCGTGGAGATCCTGCCGGACGCCGCGATGAAGCTCATGCAGCTCAACCCGATGTATCATCTCGTTGCCTACATGCGCTCGCTCGTGCTCTACGGCGTGTTTCCCAGCCTGCAGGAGAACCTTCTCTGCCTGTGTCTCGGGCTTCTGATGCTCGCGCTGGGGCTTTTCGTATTTTATAAAAAGCAGGACAAGTTTGTCCTGTATGTCTGAGCGGAGGTGCGCCATGGGCAGCGTTATCAAAGTCAACGATGTTTCGATGATGTTCAACCTCAGTTCGGAGAAGATCGACAGCATCAAGGAATATTTCATCAAGGCCGTGCGCCGGGAGCTGCATTTTCAGGAGTTCTGGGCACTGCGGGACATATCGTTCACGCTGGAAAAGGGCGATTCTCTCGGCATCGTCGGGCTGAACGGCTCTGGCAAGAGCACGCTTTTGAAGATCGTCTCCGGCATTTTGAAGCCGACGAAGGGCAGCGTGGAGACCTGCGGCAGCATTGCCCCTCTCATCGAGCTCGGCGCAGGGTTTGACGCCAACCTCTCCGCGCGCGAGAACATCTATCTCAACGGCGCGATCCTCGGCTACAGCCGCTCGTATATGGCCGAGCGGTTCGACGAGATCATTGAATTTGCCGAATTGCAGGATTTCGTGGACACCGCCGTAAAAAACTACTCCTCCGGCATGGTGGCGCGCCTCGGCTTTGCCATCGCGACGATGAACGTGCCGGACATTCTCATCATCGATGAGATCCTCGCCGTCGGCGACTACAAGTTTCAGGAAAAGAGCTTTGCCCGTATGCAGGAGATGATCGCCTCCGGCGCGACGGTCGTTTTCGTCTCCCACTCGATCGAGCAGGTGCGGAAGATCTGCAAAAAGGCGCTCTGGCTCGAGCATGGCCAGATGCGCATGCTTGGCGACGTGGAAGCCGTGTGCGGGGAGTATATGCGCTCATGAGCACCGCTGCACCGAAAAAAAAGCGCGTTCTCTTCGTCATCAACCAGTTTTTCAAGGGCGGCGCGGAAACGGCGCTTGTGAATCTTCTGCGCACGATGGATGCCTCGCGCTTCGATGTTGATCTCCTCATCTTTGACATGATCGACCTGCCGGGCAGTCTCTCGCTCATCCCGGACATCCCGGCGTGGGTACACGTTATCAACGTGGCCGAAAACGAAAAGAAGGCCGCGTTCGTGAAAAAGGCGGTTTTTAAATTTGAGCGGAAGCTCACCGGCACGCAGCCGTTCCGGCGCGGCGCCATCCGGTATCTGCAGGGGCGGTATTACGACGCCGCCATCTCCTACGGCGAGTGGTTTTCGAGCGCGCTGTGCGCGCGCTACGCCGCGGCGCGGCGCAAGTACGTATGGATCCACGCGGACATGGACAAGGCTGCCTTTCTCCACCCGGACATTCTGCGCTTTGAAGCGCAGTTTGACGGCTTTCTCTTCGCCTCCCGCCACTCGATGGAGGGGGCGATAAAAAAATATCCGCAGCTCGCCTCCCGCGCTCTCGTTGTGCCGAACCGCGTGGACAGCGAGAAAATTCTCGCCATGAGCGAAGAGCCGCTGCCCATATCGCTGCCGGAGGACGGCCTGCCGCTGCTCGTGACGGTCGCGAACGTGCGCGAGGAGAAAAACCATCTTCGGCAGGTCGAGGCAATGCGGCAGCTCTTTTCCGAGGGGCTGCGGTTTCGCTGGGTGAACATTGGCTCGCTCGCCAATGCCCCGCTCGTGGAAAAGCTACGGCAGTCGATACAGGATGCGGGGCTGGAGGATTATTTCACGCTGACCGGCCCGCTCGATAACCCGTACGGCGTGATGCGAAGGGCTTCTGCCGTGTGCGTTCTCTCCGACCATGAGTCGTGGTCGATGGTCATCACGGAGACGAAGGCGCTCGGCGTGCCGGTGATCGCAACACGCACGTCCGGCGCGCTCGAGCAGATCACAGACGGCGAAAACGGCGTCCTCTGCGGCTTTTCCGCCGGGGAGATCGCCGAAAGCCTCCGCGCCTTTCTCACCGGCAGCGCGGCGGACGCGATGCGCCGGAACGAAGGAAATCACCCCGCCGCCGATGCGGCGGGGACGCTGGAAACGCTTTTGGAAAACGACGCAAAGAAAGCTCTTTATATATTCGACGATATAAATTATGCGAGCGGCGCCCGCGCCGCGGCGCTCGCGCAGGCGCGCGCCGTGTCCGGCGTAGCGGAGGTATGGATCTATTCTGCCGAGCCCTGCCGGGATGCCGCGCTCAAAAGAGAGTTCCATTTTCTGGAAACGCCCGGCAGCGGTGCGCTGCGGCTGCTCTCGCGGCCGACGCGGCAGGTGCTGCGTGATGGGGGCGTATCCCGCGCCGGAAAGCTTCTCCGGCTCGCCTACGCCGTGCTCGCGCACATCGGGCTTGAATCCGTGCTGCCGAAGGCGCTGCTGCGGCGGAACATGACGGCGGCCTTTGAGGGGTTCGACACGATCTTCGTTGTGAGCGAGGCCTCCAAGATGCGCGAGTTCGTCTCACGCTGCCGCCGCCCCATAAAGGTGCAGTGGATCCATACGGACTACGCCGCCTGGCGGGAGCTGAATGAGTGGACGCGCGCCGTTACGAAAAACGACGCGAAGCTCTACCGCCGGTTTGATACGATCGTCTGTCTCAACCATACGCTGCGGGAGAAGTTTCTCTCGATCTATCCGCAGTTCGCGCAAAAAACGATCGCCGTGCCGAACCCGGTGTTCCGCCCGGCGATACGAGAGCGCGCGAGGACGCCGCTTTCGGTGCCGGTGGACGAGAGCGTGTGCAGCCTCATCACCATCGGGCGATTCGAGCGAGAAAAGCGCTATGACCGGCTGCTGGATATCGCCGCCGCGCTGCGGGATCGCGGCTTTGCATTTCGCTGGTACTTCGCCGGCGACGGACCGCTGCGCGAAGAGATCGAGCGGCAGCGCGATGCGCTCGGCCTTTCCGGCTGCGTGACGCTGACCGGGTACATGGAAAATCCGTGTCCCCTGCTCGCGCGATGCCGCGCGCTCGTGCTCTTTTCCGAGTATGAGGGCACGCCCGTCACGATCGACGAGGCCAAGGCGCTCGGCGTTTCGGTCATCGCGAACGACGTCGGCGGCGTGCGCGAGATGCTGGAAAATGGGAAATACGGCGTGATCGCCGACGATGCCGAGGGCTTTATCCGAGCTATCATGCAATTATAAAAAGGAAACCTGACATGGCGAAAATCGTTTTTACGGTCGACAATATAAACTACAGAGGCGGCGGGCATTTCGCCACGTTCAAGATCGCCAACTATCTCTGCATCAGCGGGCATACCGTGATCTTGTATTCCCCGGTCAAAGCCGAAAAATCCGTGTACGTGTATGTCGCAAAAGGGGTTCAGATCACGCAAACGGAGGCTTTTGCCGACGCCGATTACATCGTTGTCCCGTTCGAAAACTCCGAGTTTTTCGAACAGGTCGCAGCGCTCAAAGCCGGCCGCGCAAAGAAGATCCAGTGGATCCACATCGATTACGGCGTATGGAAATACGTTGTGCAGGATGACACGGAACGGAGAAGACGGCTGCTTGCGGCCTACGACCGGATCGTTTTCGTTTCGGAAAGCAACCGAAAAAGCTTTTTGCAGTATTTCCCGGAATGCGCCGGAAAAAGCACCGTTGTATATAACTTTGTTGACACCGAACAGATCCGCTCCATGGCGGCCGAGCCGGCCGGCACAAATCTTTTCGCAAAGAAGACACCCGAGCAGCTCACCGTTGTTCTGCCCGGGCGGCTGGAAGAGCAGAAGGCCTTTCACCGGACGCTGGACGCCGCAAAAATACTGAAGGACCGCGGTCTGTCCATTGAATGGCTGATCCTCGGCAGCGGGTATGAACACGATTCCCTTTTGCAGAAAAAGGAGCGTTACGGGCTCGACAACGTGCACTTTCTCGGGTTTTGTCCGAATCCGTATGCCTGCATGAAAGCCGCCGATCTGGTGGCGATCCTCTCCGAATATGAGGGGCTTGCTCTCACCGTGGCGGAAAGTCTTACCGCCGGAACGCCGGTGCTGTCCACGCGCACCGGCGGCGTGGCGGAGATCCTTTCGGACGAATGCGGCTGGATCATCGAAAACGATCTTCTCTCGATCGTGAACGGAATGACCGCCGTTTATAATGACCGGAAGCTGCTGGCGGGAAAAAAAGTGACGCTCTGCGCCTATACATACGATAACAACGGGACCCAGGAGCGCCTGAACGCTCTTTTCTCAAACGCCGAAGAAGGAGGATATGCGGCGATGGATACCGCCCCCTCCCTCCAGGAAACAGCCGCGGCCGCGCCGGACATATCCGTTATCATCCCGGTGTACAACACCGCCGATTATCTCCCGGCGTGTCTTGACTCGGTCGTAAACCAGTCCTTTGATCATTATGAGATCATCCTCGTCAACGACGGCTCCACGGATGCCTCGCAGACGATCATTGACGATTACGCGCGCCGCTTTCCCGGCCGCATCCGCGCCTTTGCCATTCCGAACGGCGGGCTGGGGAACGCGCGCAATTACGGCATCGGCAAGGCCCGCGGAGAATATCTCGCGTTCGTCGATTCCGACGATCTCATCCACGGGGACATGCTCAAAAAAATGTACACGGCGGCGCGGCAGCACAACGCCGACTGCGTGATGTCGGACTACATCGCCTTCTGGGACGATGGGAAGCGGGAGTACGTCCGCTCCGTCGACCTTCCTGACGCCGGGCGTCTCGATATCCTGCGGTATTCCGCCAAGTACGGCACGGTGAATGCCTGCACGAAGCTTGTCGCACGAGAGCTTTTCGATACCGTTCTCTTCCCTGCCGGATTCTATGAGGATCTTGCCACAACGCCGATCCTGCTGAGCTGGGCAAAAAACGTCTGCTACGTCCGCGAGGGTCTGTATTTCTACCGCCAGCGCCCCGGCTCCATCACCTCGATCAAATCCGGCGACAAGCGCCTGCTCGACTGCTATGCCGCCTGGGACCGCATCCGCGAGCATGCCAACCCGCTCTTTGAAAAGGAGATCCAGTTTGCGGTCTATTGGAGCCTCAACTTCTTCTGCACCAACTTCCTCGACGACTTCACGAAGCAGTCCAAGGAATATTACGACCGGAACCGGAGCTATTTCCGCGGAAACGCCTACATTGCCGACGCCGTTCGGAAGGGCGAATTTCTGGACTTTGAGCATCTGGACATGATCCCGAAGATCCTCCATTACTGCTGGTTCGGCGGCGGAGAGAAAAGCGAGCTCATCCGAAAATGCATGGAGTCCTGGAAGAAATACGCGCCGGACTTTGCTATCATGGAGTGGAACGAATCCAACTGCGATATTCATGCAAACCGGTATGTTGCCGAGGCATACGAAAAGAAGCAGTATGCCTTCGTGGCCGATTACTTCCGGCTGAAGGCTCTCTGCGAATATGGCGGCGTCGGCATGGATACCGATGTGGAGCTGCGGCAGCCGTTGGAGACATACCTTTATTGCAGCGCGTTCTTCGCTTTTGAAACGCCGAGTCTCGTCAACGCCGCGATCGTCGGCGCGGTAAAGGGGCAGCCGCTCCTTGAAGAGCTGCGCCGGTCGTACGAAAACGAGTCTTTCCTTTCCGCCGAAAAAGCCGGGGAGGCCATCACGATACCGCACCGTCTTACGCAGCTTCTCACCGAACGGACAAACCTTCAGCTGAACGGAAAAACACAGCTTCTGGCCGGAAATATCCGGGTATTCAGCGCCAACCGGATGACCGTAAATGTCCACGACGGGAAATGCATCTGCGAACGCCACTACGAGGGAAGCCGGCCGAAAAAGGACGGCGGCCCGGCCGCGGATCATACGTATGATGTTTTGAAGCATTACTTCACCTGGGATCTGCTGCACGGAGGCGGCGGCGCGCCGGTCTCCGGCGACACGGCACAGCTTCTGGCCTACTACAAAAGCGAGTGCGACCGCTACGAAAACTCCACCTGCTGGAAAATCACCAAGCCGATCCGCGTCATTATGGATCTCCTGAAAAAGCTTTTCGGGCGCGGCAAAGTCTCCTGACCGGGACAGATCATCGGGGTACGGATTATGAAAAAAAGCAAAAACTATCTGGCATTGCCGGCCATTATTCTGGCCGCGCTTTATCTCACCTTTCTGGTAGGCCGCCACACGCTGGAGACCGCCATGCAGAGGGTCTTTATCTTCTGCTATTTTGTGCTCATGGGCGTGCTGGCATGCGCATTGAAAAGCAAATACGCCGAGGGAAAGCCGTTTCCTGCAAAGAGCCGGATCGCCGCGGCGGTGCTCGCCGCCCTGCTCGTCGGTGCGGGATGGAACACGTTCCTGCCGGGCGTACGCTTCCCGCTGGAGGGCTCGCATATCTACGCACTCTGGGAGAAGATCGTCTATACGCTCGGCGCATGGGCTGCAGTCTTCTACTTTGCGCAGCTCGCGCTGCTGTTTCTCGCCCGCCCCATCGAAAAGCGCGGCTGGACGGAGCGGCAGAAGCTTTTTGCCTTCCTCCTCATGGGAAACTTCGTGTTTCTCTTTTTCACAAGCGATAAGATCCAGCCGACGCACCTGACGCAGGGGTTCCTCCTGCTGCTTACCATCGCCTCCATCTGGTGCTTTAACCGGAAGAGCGGCTGCATGGAGAAATACCGCACGAAGGGTTCTCGCGCCATCATTGCGCTGATCGCCGTATACGCCTCGCTCGCGAGCTTCGCGCAGCGGTTTTTCCTTGACGGCAACACGCGGATGCACTTCTCTCTGCCGGGGCTTTTCTATGTTCTGAGCGGCATTCTCTGGTTCATCCCGGTCATCTGGCTTATGCTGTTCGTACTCGAATGGCTCTCCGCGCGTCCGCGGGCGCTGCCGAAGCCGGAAAAGCGCCGCCGCGCCGGGTGGATTCTGTTCGCCTGGCTGGCCGCATGTCAGGCGGTCGTTCTGTTTATCCTGTGGCCCGGCGGTTTTCCTGCCGATGCCATAGACCAGCTTTCCCAGGCTACGTGGGGCTACTTCAACGACTGGCACCCGGTGATGCACACGCTGCTGGAAAAGCTCATACTGACCGTCATCCCGAACGCCGGAGCGATCACCGCCGTGCAGATGCTGCTTTTCACATGGCTGCTGACCGCCTTTCTGATGATCGGATACGAGAGCGGCATCCCGCTCCGCCTTCTGGCCGTCCTTGGCGCCTTTTTTGAATTTCTGCCGAATCAGGCGCTTTCGGGCTCGAACGTTCTCAAGGATTACCCATTCACGCTCGCACTTTTGTGGGGGCTTTATCTGCTTGCGCTGCTGGCGATGAAGAAGCCGCGGTGCAAAACGTTCGGGTATTACGCATGCCTGACGCTCGACATCTTTTTGATCTGCACGCTGCGGCACAACGGCGTTGTGCCGGGTCTCGCGATCGCGGTGCTGTGCATTGTCCTGACGGTGAAAAACTATGCCGCCATTCAATGGAAGGCGCTGGCTTCGGTGCTGGCCGCCGCGGTGCTCTTTGCGGTATATAAAGGGCCGGTGTTCACGGCGCTGGGCGTCGGGCCGAACGGCATGTCTCCGTACACCACCATGCTGGGCGCCGTCGGCTCCTGCATCAACAAGGATCTGCCGCTCTCGGAGGAAAGTGAACAGATCATGGAAAAGGCGCTGCCGCTGGAGGACTGGGGTGAATATTACTCCCGTTTTGTGGGGCATGATCCCTACTACTGGGGGCGGCCGGATGGCTCTGTTCCCTATACTCCGTCTGAGATAACCGCCGGCGATGCCTTTACGGTATATCTGGAAGCCCTGCGGAAGTACCCGGACGTGGTGATCAAGGATCGTCTGGATGGCATGGACATTCTATGGGATGTTGCACAGCCCACGGACAGCTTTAATGCCAAATCCTTCAACTTTATCTATCCGTTTGACGAGAGCTCCCTTCCGCTGCGAACGGACGGTCTCGAACGGAGGGAAGACGGCTCCTATATAAAAACCACCCTGCCGGCCAGAGCGTACTATGCCACAGCGTATTTCCCGGTCAACAGCGCAGCGGACATTCTGCTCTGGCGCACCGGCGCTTACCTGATCGCGTTTTGGGTGCTGCTGCTCTTCTGGGGCAAAAACCGTATGGGCCGGCTATGGTGGGCGGCGGTTCCCATGCTGGGGAATGTCGCGGCCTCCGTGCTGGTGCTCTATCACCAGAGCTTCCGGTATGTTTATTTTGTTCAGGTGAGCGTGATGGCGCTGCTCTTTATTACTGTCGCGCTGAAGCAGAATTGGGACGGCGCGCAGCCGCTCGAGCCGGCGAACGAAATTCCGGACACAATGCCGGAAAAGGAGAATGACCATGGATAAGATCGCCGTTCTGATACCGTGCTATAACGAAAGCGCCACCATCGCCAAGGTGGTGAGGGACTATCGCGCGGCACTGCCGGAGGCCGCAATCTATGTGTACGACAACAACTCCACCGACGGGACGGACGAGATCGCCCGCGCGGCCGGAGCCATCGTGCGCTATGAGCGGCGGCAGGGCAAGGGCAATGTGATCCGGACGATGTTCCGGGACATCGAAGCCGACTGCTATCTCATGATCGACGGGGACGACACCTACCCGGCGGAGGACGCCCGCGCCATGACCGACCGGGTATTGCGGGACGGCTATGACATGGTGATCGGCGACCGCCTCTCCTCTACCTACTTCACGGAGAACAAGCGGCCGTTCCACAACAGCGGCAACGTTCTGGTGCGCAAACTGGTCAACTGGTTTTTCGGCGGTCATGTGACCGATATCATGACCGGCTACCGCGCATTCAGCCGCCTGTTTGTCAAAAGCTTCCCGATCCTCTCCCAGGGCTTTGAGATCGAAACGGAAATGACGATCCACGCGCTGGACAAGAACTTTGCGCTCACGTCGATCCCGGTCGGGTACCGGGACCGTCCGGCGGGGAGTGAATCCAAGCTGAACACCTTTTCGGACGGTTTCAAGGTGCTGCGGACGATCGCACGGCTCTTCAAGGACTACAAGCCCCTGCCGTTTTTCGGCATCATCGCCGGGATATTGATGATCGCGGCGCTGCTCTTTCTGTGTCCGGTGCTTTCGGAGTATCTGCACACCGGGCTCGTGCCGCGCCTCCCGACGTTCGTGGCGGCGTGCTTTATGGCGCTCTTTTCCCTGCAAAGCTTTGCGTGCGGCCTGGTCCTTGATACGCAGGGCAAGATGAGCCGCCAGAATTTTGAGCTTCAAATGACGCTCCTTTCGAGCACATATCATCTGTCCCCGTCTCCCGATCGCAATGAAACGGCTGAATAAGATCTTTTCCTCGGCGATTTTCGTCGCAAACTTCGTATTTCTCTTTTTTACAAGCAGCAGGATACAGCCGACGTATTTCACGCGGTTTTTTCTCCTGTTGCTGACGGCTGCCGGTGTCTGGTGCCTTAACCGGAACAGTTCCTGCATGGAGAAATACCGCACGAAGGGTTCCCGCGCCGCCATCGCCGCGATCAGCGCATATGCTTCGCTCGCGAGCTTCGCGCAGCGGTTTTTTCTCGACGGCAACACGCGGATGCACTTCTCTCTGCCGGGGCTTTTCTATGTTCTGGGCGGCATTCTCTGGTTCATCCCGGTCATTTGGCTGCTGCTGTTCGCGCTCGAATGGCTCTCCGCGCGTCCGCGGGCGCTGCCGAAGCCGGGCAATCGGAAGAGAGCGCTGTGCGTTCTTCTCGCGGCGCTCGTGCTCTGTCAGGTCTTTGCCCTCCTGGCGGAATGGCCGGGCGGGTTCCCGCTGGATGCCGTCGATCAGTTCCATCAGGCCATGGGCGACTACGGGCTGAGCGATAACCACCCGTTCGTCCACACGCTGCTCGAGCGCGCCATTCTGACCGTTATCCCCCACCCTGCCGCACTCACGGCGGTGCAGCTGCTGCTCTTCTCGCTGGTGCTGTGCGCGTTTCTCATGATGGGGTACGACCGCGGCGTGCCGCTCTCGCTGCTCGTGATTCTTGGGTGCTTCTTTGAACTGATGCCAAATCAGGTGCTCACATGGACGAACGTACTCAAGGATTTTCCGTTCACGCTCGCCCTGCTGTGGGGTACATACCTTCTTTTGCAGCTCGCGCTCAATCCGCCGCGCAGCCAGAAATGGCTGTTTTATGTTTGTCTCGCTGCGGATATTTTTCTTGTTTCCCTCCTGCGGCACAACGGCGCCGCCCCCGCGGCGGCGATGATCATTCTCTGCATCGTTCTCACCGTCCGGCGCTATGAACAGGTGAAGCTCCGCGCGCTTGCAGCAGCGGTGCTTGCAGCGGCAGCATTCGGCGTTTTTAAGGGGCCGGTCATGACGGCGCTCAATGTTGCGCCGGTGTCGCTCTCGCCGTTTACAACGCTTTTCTGCGCCGTAGGCTCGTGCGTGAACAAAGACCTGACGCTCTCGGAAGAGGCGGACGCGATCCTCGAAAAAGCTCTCCCGCTTGAAGACTGGCGTGATTATTATGCGCGTTATATCGGCCATGACTCTTATTACTGGCAGCGTCCCGAAGGGAGCGTTCCATATACGCCAACGGAGGTAACGCCGCAGGAGATCCTCCGGGTTTACGGCGAGGCTCTGTGCAAGTACCCGGACGTGGTACTCAAGGACCGTATTGACGGGTGCGACATTCTCTGGGATGTGGTACAGCCGGAGGATAGTTTCAATGCGAAAACCTTCTGTCTCGTGTACAACTGGGACTGGATGGAGCAGTTCGTCGACAAGGCCGATTACTACGACGAGGCAGACGGTTCACTGCGCGACTACCGGCAGAACTTTCTCTCAAAGGCATACCTCTGGATGACCGGAACAGCGCGCAACAGTGTGCTGGACATGCTGCTTTGGCGAACGGGCGCGTATCTGATTGCGTTCTGGGTGCTGCTGCTTTTCTGGCGGAAAAACGCCATGCAGCGCTTCCGTTGGGCTGCCGTGCCGCTCATCGGAAATCTCATCGTTTCCGTACTGTATGTTTATCACCAGAGCTTCCGATACGCGTACTTTGTGCAGGTGTGTGTGCTCGCACTCATCTTCGCCACGGTCGCGTGCCCGCCGCAGCCGTCCGAACCGGCGAAGACCCTTTCGGACACGACGCCGGAAAAGGAGGATGGCCGTGGATAAAATTGCTGTTCTGATCCCGTGCTATAACGAAAGCGCCACCATCGCCAAGGTGGTGAGGGACTATCGCGCGGCACTGCCGGAGGCCGCAATCTATGTGTACGACAACAACTCCACCGACGGGACGGACGAGATCGCCCGCGCGGCCGGAGCCATCGTGCGCTATGAGCGGCGGCAGGGCAAGGGCAATGTGATCCGGACGATGTTCCGGGACATCGAAGCCGACTGCTATCTCATGATCGACGGGGACGACACCTACCCGGCGGAGGACGCCCGCGCCATGACCGACCGGGTATTGCGGGACGGCTATGACATGGTGATCGGCGACCGCCTCTCCTCTACCTACTTCACGGAGAACAAGCGGCCGTTCCACAACAGCGGCAACGTTCTGGTGCGCAAACTGGTCAACTGGTTTTTCGGCGGTCATGTGACCGATATCATGACCGGCTACCGCGCATTCAGCCGCCTGTTTGTCAAAAGCTTCCCGATCCTCTCCCAGGGCTTTGAGATCGAAACGGAAATGACGATCCACGCGCTGGACAAGAACTTTGCGCTCACGTCGATCCCGGTCGGGTACCGGGACCGTCCGGCGGGGAGTGAATCCAAGCTGAACACCTTTTCGGACGGTTTCAAGGTGCTGCGGACGATCGCACGGCTCTTCAAGGACTACAAGCCCCTGCCGTTTTTCGGCATCATCGCCGGGATATTGATGATCGCGGCGCTGCTCTTTCTGTGTCCGGTGCTTTCGGAGTATCTGCACACCGGGCTCGTGCCGCGCCTCCCGACGTTCGTGGCGGCGTGCTTTATGGCGCTCTTTTCCCTGCAAAGCTTTGCGTGCGGCCTGGTCCTTGATACGCAGGGCAAGATGAGCCGCCAGAATTTTGAGCTTCAAATGACGCTCCTTACGAGTCTGTACCACGCCGACAGGGAAAAAACGGAATAATAAATAATGACCGCCGGGGCTCTGATCGGATCAGAGCCCCGGCGGCCATTATTAAACGCTCCCCTTACAAAGGAAGCCTTCGAGCGTTCAGGCGTCTTTCTTGTCGACGCGGTATTTTTTCTTGAAGAAGCTCGCGCGGATGCCGAGCTCCTTGCCCTTAACGAGGCGGACAAAGTTCTTCCGGTGCTTCCAGAAAATGAGTGCAACCGTCGCCGCCATGATGGCGATGTCCCAGCCGCTGCGCCCCGTGAGGATGCACCAGACAAGATACGCCACGCTCGCCGAGAGCGTGCCGATGAACATATAGTCCGTGACGAGCGTGATGATGACGACGCCCGCCACAAGAATGAGAAACAGCCGCCAGTCGAGCGCAAGCGCGCTGCCGAGCAGCACCGCGATGCCCTTGCCGCCCTGAAATTCCAGATAGAACGGATAGAGATGCCCTGCCACGCACGCCGCCATCGTCACAGTCTGGATGGAGGGCGAGTTGTGGAACAAAAAGCCCGCCAGCCACACCATGAGCGCCGACTTGAGCGCATCGCACAAAAAGACGACCACCGCCACGCCCGAGCCCATCGTGCGCCCGGCATTCGTTGTCCCGGCATTGCCGGAGCCCTTTGTGCGGATATCAAAGCCGCGCTTCTTCGCCAGCAGCCACGCAAAATTCACCGCTCCGGCCAGATAGCCCGCGAGAGCACAGAACACATACGGGAGAACGGATTTCAGAAAAGTCTGCATGAATGCGATCCTTTCGCAGATACATAAAGAAATTTATACACTTTGGCATACTACTATGTGATATCATACCGCAAAGATTTTGTCAATGAACACATTCCCGGGAATGTCGTTTCCGGCGGGAAGGGGCTTGCGTTTCGGCGCGTTACCGGGTAAACTGTATCTGTATGTAATTTAACATGGAGGTAGTATATGTACTGCACAAAAAATATTGCGTCGAATCTTGTCTGGGTCGGAGCGAATGACCGCCGTCTCGCCATGTTTGAGGGCGTGTATTCCGTTCCGGCGGGCGTTTCCTATAACTCCTATCTTCTCAAGGACGAAAAGACCGTCCTCTTTGATACGGTCGACAAGGCCGTGAGCCGCACATTCTTTGAAAATCTCGAGCACGAGCTCGGCGGCCGGGCGCTCGACTATGTGATCGTGCACCACATGGAGCCTGATCACTCCGCCACGCTCGCAGAGCTGCTGCTGCGCCACCCGGAAACGACGGTCGTATGCAACGACAAGACCGCCGTGATGATCGCGCAGTTCTTCGGCAGGGACGCCGTAAAGAACATGCAGCTTGTAAAAGAGGGCGATGTTCTCTCCACCGGCGCGCACGAGCTCACGTTCTATCTTGCGCCGATGATCCATTGGCCGGAGGTCATGATGACCTACGACAAGACCTCCCACACGCTCTTCACCGCGGACGCCTTCGGCGTTTTCGGCGCGCTCAACGGCGCGATCTTTGCCGACGAGGTCGACTTTGACCGCGACTATCTCAAGGAGGCGCGCCGGTACTATACGAACATCGTCGGCAAATACGGCGTACAGGTGCAGAACCTGTTCAAAAAGATCGCCGGTCTGGACATTTCCATGCTCTGCCCGCTGCACGGCTTCGTCTGGCGGGATAACCTTGGGTATATCCTGGAAAAATACAACCTCTGGAGCACGTACACGCCGGAGGAGGCGGGCGTGATGATCGCGTATGCGTCCATCTACGGCAACACGGAAAACGCTGCGGAAATTCTCGCCTCGAAGCTTCGCGAGCGCGGCGTGCGCACCGCGATGTACGACGTGTCCGTCACCCCGGCCTCGGACATCATTGCCGAATGCTTCCGGTGGAGCCATCTCGTGTTCGCCTCGGCGACATATAACGGCGGCATCTTCGTCACGATGGACGAGCTGCTGCGCGATATCGCCGCGCACAATCTCCAGAAGCGCACCGTTGCCTTCCTGGAAAACGGCACATGGGCGCCCGTGAGCGCACGGCAGATGGCGGCGATTTTCGCTCCGCTCAAGAACATGACGGTGCTCGAGCAGAGCGTTGCCATCCGCTCCTCGCTCACCGAAGAACAGCTCACGGAGATTGAGACGCTCGCCGATGTGCTCGCGGAGGGCGTCCGGTAAAAACTGGCAACGAAAAATAACAAAAATTCGGCTCGCAGAGGAAACCTTTTGCTGCCTCTGCGCGTCTTATAGTCAGAAAGCAAACGGCAGAATCTTATGTGCGCCGTTTTCAAGGAGGTAACTTTGTTATGACAAAGAAACTGATGGCCCTTCTGCTCGCCGTACTGATGGCAGTATCGCTGCTGCCCATGCCGGCGATGGCAGACGACGCCACTACGATCAGCAGCCCTTCGGAAATTGCCGGAGCAGGCTCCTATGTTCTGAGTAAAGATCAGAAGGAGATCACGCTCGCCAAGCCCGTTGAGATCAGCGGAGACGTGACGCTCGAGCTGACCGGGCAGACGATCACGCTCAAGCTTGACGAGAGCGCGACCAATGCCGACGCCGCCATTTTCCATGTGGAGGAAAAAGGCAGCCTGACGCTCAAGGGCGAGGGCACCATCAAGGTGCCGGGCAGCGCATACGGCATTCTCGTCAAAAAGGATGCCGCCCTGAACATTTCCGGGGAGGTCAGCATCTCCGGCGGCACCTCCGGCGTAAAGGTACACTCCGGCAACAGCGGCGTGAAAATCACCGTGGACATGCTCGGCACGATCGAGTCGAAGAACAGCGGCATCAATCTGTCCGGCGTTTCCGGTGCGGTTTTGAAAATCGCTGCGGGAACCATCAAGGGTGAAACCGCCATCTCCTGCGACAGTAAGCTCGGCGACATTGCACAGGCCGCTGTCTATGTCAACGGCGCTCCCGCTACGCAGGGGCAGCTTGACGCTGTTCCCACCGCGGATATGAAAGAGCTTGTCTTTGACGACGGGAAAGCTCCTGCTCTGGAGAATACTGCCGCCAAGCGCACCGCGGAGACTGAGGGCACCGTCACCTTCACCGCCTCGAAAGCCGGTACATATTATTACCAGCTCGACGGCGAGGTGACTGCCGCAGCGGACATTATCAAGGATGAAGCGAAGGCTGACCTTGTCCGCGGCGAGAACACGATCTCGCTCAAAGAGCTTGACGCCAACGCGCATACCGTTTACTTTGCCGCGAAGGACGCCTTCGGCAACGTATCCGAGCTCAAGACGGCCGCCATTCCCGCGGTAATCGCCGCGCCGACTGCTCCCGTCTGGGACGGCAAAAAGGCCACGTGGACCGGTGTGGACGGCGTGACCGATTATCTTGTGCAGCTCTATCTGGGCGCCGACGCCTACGGCGATCCCATCCCGGTGAAGGAGGGCGCTTCCGCAACGGAGGATCTCTCCGGCACGATGAAGGACGACGGCGTCTACACCTTCAAGGTCCGCGCCGCCAGTGAGAACACCTTCTGCCTGTGGTCTGAAATGAGCGGCGAGACGGTGCGCGACACCGCGGCTCCCGCCGTAGAGGTCAAGGAAAACGGCGTCCAGCGCACCGCGCAGGACACCGCCTCCATCGCCTTCGTCTCCGACGAGGACAGCACGCTCTACTATGCGCTTGGCAGCGAACCCGCCAACATTTTTGACTCCGCGCGGACCATGGATATCAAAAAGGGCGAGGACAACACGCTCACCCTCACCGGCCTTACGGACAGCACCGCGGTGACCGTCCGCTTCGCCGCCAAAGATGCTCTCGAAAACGCGAGTGCCGAGCAGACCGTGACGGTGCCGCTCTATCTGGCGGCTCCCACGACGCTCACCTGGGTGGACGATACCGCCACCGCCATGTGGGCGGAGGTTCCGGGCGCTGCGTCCTACAATGTCCAGCTCTTCAAGGACGGCGCGGAGGTCTCCCCTGTCGTCACCGTGGAGGGTGCGACCACCTATACCTTTGAGCTCAGCGAGACCGGCGTTTACACCTTCAAGGTGCAGGCCGTCAGCGGCAATGTGACGAGCGCCTGGTCGGAAGCGAGCGGCAAGCGCGCCGTCGATAAGACCGCACCCGAGATCACCAGCGCGAGCGCGAGCCGCGCCGACGCCTCCAACGGCTCCGTGACCTTCTCCTCCAACGAGGCCGGCACGGTCTACTACATCGTCGGCGGCGAGATGCCCTCGCAGGACGACCTTGCCAACGCCGAGGGCAAGAAAGAGATCGGCTCCGGCGAAACGAAGATCGATCTCTCCAATCTCGGCACCGGGGCGGCGAACGTGTACCTCATGGTCGTGGATACCGCCGGGAACAAGAGCGAGATCAAGACCGTAACCGTTCCCGTGTATCTCTCCAAGCCGACCATGGCCGACTGGTATAACGGCACGACGAACGCCCGCTGGAACGCCGTGGAAGGCGCCACCGCTTACAACGTCCAGCTTCTCAAGGACGGCAATGCGTTCGGAAACATCACCACCGTGGACGGCGGTGCCAACACGTCGGTCGATCTGGCCGCTGCCATGACCGAGGACGGCCTTTACACCTTCCAAGTGCAGGCGGCTGCCGAGGGCACGCAGAGCGAGTGGTCGGATGCCTCCCCCACGAGCTATAAGCGCGACACCCAGAAGCCCACCATCACGGGCGAACCCTCCAAGCGCACCGGAGAAAAGACTGCGGAATTCTCCTTCACCTCTTCCGAGGAAGGTACCTATTACTACATGGTCGGTCTGGTGAACGGCGGTGTTCCCACCCCCGAGCAGGTCGCCGACGATAAGAATCCGCACGGCGGCTGCACCAACGTCAAGACCACCATCAAGCTCACCGACATTGCCGATAAGAACGCCCGCAAGGTCTATGTTGTCGTGCGCGACAAGAGCGGCAATCTGAGCAGCATCTTTACGATTGACATCCCCGCCTACTCCTCGACCCCGACGCCCACCCCGACGACCGCGCCGGCCACGCCGACTCCGACACCCGCGCCCACGACCTATACCGTGACGCTGCAGGGCGGCACCGGCTACACCATCGCCGCGACCGGCGGCTCCAAGAGCCCCGTGAACGCCGGCGGCAGCTTCTCCTTCACCGTGACGCCCAGCAGCGGCTACACCCGAGGCAACGGCTTCGCCGTGAAGGCCAACGGCACGACGCTCACGAGCAACAACGGCGTTTACACCATCAGCAACATCAACGCCAACCAGACCGTCAGCGTTTCCGGCATCGTGAAGAGCCAAAACTCCGGCGGCGGCACGCTGCCTGCTGCGCCCGCCATCACCACCACGACGCTCGCCGCGGCCACGATGGGCAAGGAATACCGCCAGCAGATCACCGCCACCGGCGGCACGCCGATCACCTGGTCCTACAGCGGCACGCTGCCCGACGGCATGACGCTTGCGGCCAACACGGGCATCCTCTCCGGCACGCCCACGCAGGAGGGCTCGTTCCGCTTCGCCGTGAAGGCGACGAACTCCACCGGCTTCTCCACGCGGCAGATGACGCTTGTTGTCGCCGGCAGTGAATACTCCGTCACCAAGGGTGCGAACAGCGAATGGACGCAGGGCGGAGACAAGGGCATTGACTTCTCCGGCAGCGGTAAGGGCACGTTTACCGTGAAGGTAGACGGCGCCGCGGTCGCCGCCGGGAAATACACCGCCTCCTCCGACGGCTCCACCGTTACGCTCAAGCCGGAATACCTTGATACGCTTGCCGCGGGCTCGCACACCGTGACGCTCGTTTACAACGACGGCAGCGCGAAGGCCAAGTTCACCATCAAGGCGAAGGATAAGACCGTTGCCCCGACCGTTTCCTCCCAGCCCACGGACGCCGATGTCGCCCCCGACAACTCCGCCACCTTCACCGTGACGGCCAGCGGCACCACGCCGCTGCTCTGCCAGTGGCAGGTGGATAAGAACGATGGCAGCGGCTGGACGGACATCTCCGGTGCGGTGAACGCAAGCTACACCGTGGAGAAGGTCACCGCCGAGCAGAACGGCTGGAAGTACCGCTGCGTGATCAAAAACGCTGCGGGCTCCGTCGAGAGCAACGCCGCAACGCTGACCATCAAGGAAGCCATCGGCGATGTGAAGAAGAACGATGACCAGAAGGACATCAACTCCGGCGGTCTCGGCCGCATCCTGCTCATCACGGGCATCGTTGTTGCCGTGCTGGCGCTGGCCGCGGGGCTGTACTTCTACTTCCGCCGCCGCAACACCACGCGGTATATGGACTAAATTTCAAACGCATATGCGAAACCCGGTGTGATTTTCGGATCACACCGGGTTTTTCGCTGTTTTTAAGGGTCAACGCCTCCCTTTGCACAAGGGAGGTGGCAAAACCGAAGGTTTTGACGGAGGGATGGTACATATCCGCAAAACTGAGAAACAATCCCTCAGTCTCGCTCCGCTCGACAGCTCCCTTTACACAAGGGAGCCTTTTTTCTTATTCTTCCAGCAGCCGAGGCATGAGCATGCAGGCTTCCTTTGTGAACACACCCGTCTCCTCTGCTTCCGCTTCGGTGAAATGATAGGCATTCCCGGCGCTTGTATCGCTGCGGTAGAGCGCATACGGCACCGGCGTCGGCGTGTGGGTGAGCTTGGCAAGCGGCGTCGGATGGTCGGGCATGCAGAGCGCGGAGAACTCTTCCCCGCTTTTGCGGAGATAGTCCAGCACCGGGAGGATGATCTTCTCGTCGATCTGCTCGATCGACCAGATCTTCTCCTTCGCCTCGCCGTGATGGCCGCACTCGTCCGGCGCTTCCACATGGATGTACAGAAAGTCAAAGCCGTTTTGCAGTGCCTCGATCGCCGCGCGGCCCTTGGCGGCAAAGTCCGTATGGTAGTTGCCGGTGATGCCCGCCACGGGGATGACCTCCAGCCCGGCGCACACGCCGATGCCCTGCACGAGGTCGACCGCGGAGATAACACCGCCGCGCGCAATGCCGAACTTTTTCCGGAACGGTGTGAGCGCCGGGCGGCGCCCCTCGCCCCAGAACCAGACGCTGTTCGCCGGATGAAGCCCGGCTTCGATGCGTTTTTGATTCACCGGGTGATCGCGGAGAATTTCGCGCGAGCGCTCCATCAGCGAGAGCAGGAGCGCACTGTTCTCTCCCTCCGGGAGATGACCGGCAACGCCCTTGCCCGTGATATCATGCGGCGGCGTGAGCACCGCGCCCGAGGCGGCGGAGCGCAGCACGAGACAATGGCGGTAACGAAAGCCCGCGTGCAGCTCGCAGCGCGCCTCGGCATAGAGCGGCGCGATGGCGGCGATGAGCTCGTGCGCCTCCTCGTTGGAAATGTCGTCGGCGCTGTAGTCGATCATGACGGCGTCCTCAATCTTTTCCGTGTCCGAGAGCGTCACGAGATTGCAGCGGTACGTCACGTCCTCCGGCGCAAGGGGGATGCCCATGCTGGCCGCCTCGAGCGGCGAGCGGCCGGAGTAATAGATCTTCGGGGCATAGCCGAAAACGGAGAGGTTCGCCGTGTCGCTGCCCGCGGGCATGCCGTGCGGCACGGTACGTGTAAGGCCGAACTCCCCCTGCGACGCCAGAAAGTCCATGCCCGGATGCCGGGCGAGCTCAAGCGGCGTATGCCCGCCGAGCGGCGCGAACGGCTCGTCGGCCATGCCGTCGCCAAGGAATACCACATGCTTCATATCATTTCACCAGCCAGTTTTTCACAGATTCGCGCATTTCGTCTTTTCCCACCACGGTTTTGAACCGCTCCTCTCTCGCGCGCAGCGCGTCGAGCGGCGCAGGGATGGGCGTTTTGGCAAAGGCAGAGAGCGCATCGAGCGCGGCGAAGCCGTTTTCCGGCACCGCCTCGCCGAGCGAAGAGAGCATCGCCGCGGCGAACTTGAAGGGCGACGCCGTAGAGAGTGCGACCGTCGGGCGCACCTGCCCGCTCTCGCGCCGGTACTGCTCCGCAGCGGACAGCCCGGCGGCGGTGTGCGGGTCGGCAAGATAGCCCTTTTCCTCCCACGTGCTGCGGATGACGCGCGCCGTCTCCTCCTCGGCGGCACGATAGGCAGCGAAGCCCTCGTCCGCGAGAAGGGCACGCAGCTTCTCATCAACGGCATACTTTCCCTCGCCGCGAAGAGCGCTCATCCACTTGCCCACCTGCTCACCGTCGCGCGTGGCAAGATAGAGAAGCCGTTCGAGGTTCGACGAGACGAGAATGTCCATGGAAGGCGACATGGTGCGCAGGAACGGGCGGTTTTTATCGTATACGCCGGTGCGCAGGAAGTCCGTCAGCACATCGTTGCTGTTCGAAGCGCACAGAAGCTTCCCGACCGGGAGCCCGGCGCGCTTGGCAAAGTACCCGGCGAGGATGTCGCCGAAGTTGCCGGTCGGCACGGAAAAGTCCACGCGCTCGCCCGGGGCGATGCTGCCGGAACGAAGAAGCTGGGCGTAAGCAGCGAAGTAATACGCAATCTGCGGTGCGAGGCGTCCCCAGTTGATGGAGTTCGCGCTCGAGAGCACAACGCCCGCGCGGTCGAGCTCGGAAGTGAGCGCGGCGTCGGCAAAAATATCCTTCACGCCGGTCTGTGCGTCGTCAAAATTGCCGCGCACGGCGAGCACGAGGACGTTTTCGCCGCCCTGCGTTGCCATCTGGGCGCGCTGGATGTCCGAAACGCCGCCGTCGGGATAAAATACGGCGATCTTCGTCCCCGGCACATCCGCGAAGCCCTCGAGCGCGGCCTTACCGGTGTCGCCGCTCGTGGCGACGAGGATGGCGACCGTGTGGTCGTCCGCACACTTTTTCACGCTGGCCGCCAAAAGATACGGCAGGATTTGCAGCGCCACGTCCTTAAAGGCGCACGTGGGCCCATGGAACAGCTCCATTGTCCAGAGCTTATCGCCGAGCGCGTGCAGCGGCACGACAGCGGGATCGTCAAAGCCCGCATAGGCCTTCTTCGTATATTCCAGCAGTTCCTCACGCGAAAAGCCGGGCAGGAACCGTTCGAGCACCGCGGCGGAGAGCTCCGCATACGGCAGCGCAAGAAGCTCTTCCAGCTCCTCCGGCGAAAAGGCCGGGAGAGTATCCGGCACGTACAGCCCGCCGTCCGGCGCAAGTCCCCGCCGGATGGCCTCCGCCGCCGAGACCGACGGCGATTTTCCTCTCGTACTGATAAATTTCACAGGCAAGTCCCCCTGTTGCGTACATTTGTTCTTCTGTCGTTATACTATACGCCATATTGCCGCGAAAAGCAACCGCAAAAACCGAAAAGAAATTTGCAATTTCTGTGGAACATTTCGGCAGTTGTGTGATATACTGTTTGTTATTCCGCTCTCAGGAGGTTTGTCTCTTTGCTTTTGGAAGTATTGCGCGAGACCGTGATCGACAGCTTGAAGCTGCTGCCGTTTCTTTTTGCGGCGTATCTCGCGATCGAATTTATTGAGGACCGCGCCGAGGAAAAGACCGTGGCGCTCGTCCACCGAGCGGGGCGCTGGGGGCCGGTGCTCGGCGCTGCGCTCGGCGTGATCCCGCAATGCGGCTTTTCCGCTGCGACCGCCAACCTGTATGCCGGCGGCATCATCACACGCGGAACGCTGCTCGCGGTGTTTCTCTCCACCTCGGACGAGATGCTGCCGATTCTTCTTTCGAGCAGCGCCCCCGTCTCGCTCATTTTAAAGCTCCTCGGCTACAAGGCGCTCGCCGGTATCATTCTCGGCGTGACGGTGGACACCGTGGCGTCAAAGCTCGGCTACGAGCGACGAAAGTCCATCCATGAAATGTGCGAGCAAGAGCATTGCCATTGCGAGGACGGCATTTTCAAATCCGCACTGCGCCATACGCTCAAAATTTTCGCGTTTCTCTTTGTTGTGACGTTTGCTTTGAACCTCCTGGTGGAGGCCGTCGGACCGGAGACGCTCGGCGCGTTTGTGCTCAACCGCCCCGTGGTCGGGGAGCTGCTCGGCGGCATCATCGGATTCATTCCGAACTGTGCGGCCAGCGTTGTGCTCACGACGCTCTATCTCGAAGGCGCGATGTCCGGCGGCGCGATGCTCTCGGGTCTTCTCGTCGGCTCGGGCGTGGGACTTCTCGTGCTGCTGCGCATGAACCGCGACTGGCGGGATAATCTTGTAACCGCCGGGCTTCTCTACGCCGGGGGCGTCATCTTCGGCCTGCTCGCGGACGTGCTGCACGTTGTCTGATTTTTCCCTATACGGCAAAGCGCCGGAAGGACAAGATCCTTCCGGCGCTGACTTTTTTCTTCTTATTTTTTTACCGCGGTATTGATCGAATCGCGGAACACGACAAAGCGGTTAAAGAGAAATTCCGTGACGGCGTTTATGAGCATCGTCGGCACAAGGATCGCAAATTCGTTCCAGCCGTGCTGCGCAAGTGCCTCGCCCCACCAGATGGAGAGCGGCGTGAACACGAGATAGTACCCAAGCACCTTTGCCATGGCGATGGGGACGTTGTTCGCACTGCGGAACGTATACTTCCGGTTTGCCGTAAAGTTAAAAATCACCGAGAGCGCCAGCGCCACGAAGTACGAGGGCCCGTACTTGAGCTCCGTGACCGCCGCGCCGGGGAACAGCTGCAAAAAGACCGGCAGGCGGTCAAAATGCGCCACGGTGTTGAGCAGCGTGAAGCTCACGAACTGGATGATGCCCGCCCCCGCGGTGCACATCAGGTACTTGAGCGCCATGAGCAGGTTGTCGCGCTTGGAGAGCGTCGGTTTTTCGTTTTTCGGCGTTTCCGGCAAGGATACCGCCTCCCTTCTTTCTCCATGTTTATACCAGAGATTCGTGCGGCACGCAAGAGGAAATTCCCCCGCAGCGCTATGCCACCGGTACGTTCACTCGATCGTTCCGCCGCCGAGGACGGTGTCGCCGTCGTAAAACACCGCCGCCTGTCCCGGCGTTACGGCGCGCTGCGGTGCATCAAACACGATGCGGGCGCGTCCGTTCTCCTCCAGGTACACCGTTGCAGCCTGCTCCGGTGCGCGGTAGCGGATCTTTACCGCGCAGCGCACCGGCTCCTCCGGCGTCTCGCCGGAGATCCAGTTCACATCCGATACCGCCGCCTCGCCCCGATACAGGTCACTCTCCTCGCCGAGGACGACCTCGTTTCGCTCCGGGTCGATCCGGCAGACGTACAGCCGCTCGCCGTGGGGGATGCCAAGCCCCCGGCGCTGGCCGACGGTATAATGGATGATTCCCTTATGCTCGCCGAGAACGCGCCCGTCCGTCGAGACAAACGCGCCGGGAACGCTCTTCTCTCCCGTCAGGCGCTCGATAGCGGCGGCATAGTCGCCGTCCGGGGCAAAGCAGATGTCCTGGCTGTCCTTTTTGCGCGCGTTCACAAAGCCCTCCGCCTCGGCAATGGCGCGCGTCTCGCTTTTGCGCATGGCGCCCAACGGGAAAAGCGTGTGAGCAAGCTCACGCTGCGTCATGGCATAGAGCACGTAGCTCTGATCCTTTGTCTCGTCGAGCGCCTTTCGGAGAATGTACCGCTCCCCCGCCCTATCGATCCGCGCGTAATGGCCGGTGACGATCTTCTCGCAGCCGAGCTCTTCGGCGCGACGGAAGAGCGCGTCAAACTTCATGCGCCGGTTGCACTCGATGCAGGGGTTCGGCGTGCGGGCACGGCGGTAAGACTCGCAGAACGGCAGCATGACCTGCTCGCGAAAGCCCTCGGAGAAGTTAAAAACACAGTAGCGCATTCCGAGCCGGTACGCAACGGCGCGGGCGTCCTCCACATCGTCGAGCGAGCAGCAGGTATGCCTTTCGGATATCCCGGCGTCGGTGTTCGTATAGAGCTTCATTGTGCAGCCGATGCACTCGTACCCCGCGCGCTGCGCAAGATACGCCGCGACGGACGAATCAACGCCGCCGCTCATGGCAATGAGCGCCTTCATGCGCTGCACTCCGAGGCGTCCTCGATGAGGACGCGCATCGTTCCGCCGCAGACCATGCCTTCATCCGCCGCCACGTCGTTCGTCATATCGATCTCAATGACGCAGCTTTCGCCCGAGCCGATGATTTTCCGCGCGCGCTGCATCGCCGCAGCCTCGCTGCATCCGCCGCCAATGGTGCCATAGCCCGTGCCGAGCTTGTTGACCGCCATGAGCGAGCCGGACTTGACCGGCGTGGAGCCCGTGGACGTGAGCACGAGCAGCAGCGCTTTCGGCTCCTCGCTTTCCGCGAGATACCGGATGGCGGAAAGGTCGGAGTTCGTCTGCTCAAGCAGCGTGCCGGGATACTCTGTCTCCGGCAGGGCGCGGCGGTGCTCCACGAGCTGCGCGCAGATGGAAACGGCGATTTCCGCGGGCGTCACCGCGCCGATGGAAAGGCCGATGGGCGCGTGGATGGCGGCAAGCTTTTCCGCATCGTACCCCTCGTCCTTCAGAAGCTTCATCAGCCCCGCCACGCGGCGGCGCGAGCCGATCATACCGAGATATGACGGCATTGTGCCGGAAAGGATCTGCCGCAGGCAGTCGGCGTCCCAGCGATGGCCGCGCGTGATAACGCAGACATAGTCCGTTTCGCGGAGGCAAAGCGACTCGATCGCCGCGGCGAAGGCATCGCACACGGTATGCGCCGCCTCCGGGAAGCGCGACGCGGCGGCGAAATCCGGCCGGTCGTCCACAACGGTCACATCAAAATCCAGCATCGCCGCCATGCGGCAGAGCGGCTGCGCGATATGCCCGCCGCCGAGCAGGATGAGCCGCTCGCGCGGCCGGAACAGCCTTGTATACTCTACGCTGTCCACCGTCCGGTGCAGCACGGCGCTGCGCCCGGCTTCGAGACTTTTGAGAATCGGTTGAAATTCTTCCCGGATCATAATTCACACCTTCTTTTGTTTTACCTACTATATCACTATGTTTTATCTTTTTCAAGAAAAATTGGAACATTCCGAACGCATTTGCGTCCTATAGTCAGACACCGATGCGCACGGTGCTCAAAAACAAAAACAAAAGGAGTTTATCCGATACCATGAAAAAGATGCTTTCTCTCGTACTTGCTCTTGCTCTCGTGCTCGCGCTCGCCGCGTGCGGCGCGGTGGCGACTCTCCCGACCGATGAAGACAATATAAACCAGATCCCGAACCCGTGGACGGACGCCGCCACGATGGAAGAAGCCGAAACGGCCATCGGCTACGGCATGACCGCGCCGGAGACTCTCGCCGGGCTTTCGCAGAGCGCCATCCGTGTTTTGAACGACAGCGACAAAATTCTGGAAGTCTGCTACGGCGGCGGTGAAAATGACGACCGCGCCAGCCTCCGCAAGGGTACCGGCTCGGAGGATATCAGCGGCGATTACACCGACTATGCCAAAACCGAGACCGTGATGGTCGGCGATCTCACTGTGACGGAAAAGGGCGACGGGGAGAATGTGTTCTCCGCCGTCTGGACGAAGGGCGATTATTCCTACGCCTTCTTCTCCACCGTCGGTGTGAGCGCCGACACGCTCGCCGAGCTGATCGCCGGGATCGAATAACCGCATAACAGCATTAGTGAATCGCACAGCGCCGGAAGTGACATCCTTCCGGCGCTGTGCAGCGTGTGTCAAAAAAGCATTTCATTCCGAAAAATTTGGGAGTACGTGCAACCAATCTGGTTACTTTCTTACATGATAAGTGAAAGGCAAATCGCCCGAATACTTTTTATGGAGGAAACAAACTATGAAAAAGAATTTCTTAGCCCTTGGCCTCGCTTCCGTGCTGACTCTTTCCCTGATGACCGGCTGCTCCGGAAGTCAGCAGAATGATGATTCCGGTTCTGAAAGCAATTCTTCCGGTATGACAATCACCGCTCCCGCCGGCGATTATACCGGCGGTCCCACTTGGGGAAAGCCCGTATCCAAAATGGTGATAAACTTTGAAGGGCGTGTCGCTTTTGTTGAAGACGACAGGGTCACGCTGGAGGACGGCACGGTCGTTCTCACCGATGGTGCAGAGATCTCTGCGCCTGACGGAAGTGTTGCAGAGATTGCCGCCGGTGATTATATTCAGGGTTATGCGGAAGACCCTGATGCAGCTGAGCTGAACGCATCTTCCATTCTCATTACCATACTTTAACAGCAAACCGTTCCGCTCCATCAAGACCAGATGGCGCGGAACGTACCACGAGGAGACTTCCCCCATGACAGATCTGGAGATCGTTGCGTTATACTGGAACCGCTCCGAGGAGGCGATCGTCTGTACGATGCAAAAGTACGGGCGCTATTTGCTGCGCCTTGCGCTCAACATCCTACACATCCATGAGGAGGCCGAAGAGTGCGTCAATGAAACCTGTTTGTCTGCATGGAACCAACTGCCGCCAGATAAGCCGGAGAAACTGCTACCCTATTTGGGACGAATCTCCCGCTGTCTGGCGCTGAACCGTTATGACTACCTGACGGCGCAAAAGCGAAGCATGGACTTCACGGTGCAGCTTTCGGAACTCGAGGACATTTTATCTGCACCGGATACACCACAGCAGCAATATGAACGGACGGAACTGGCGGCTGCCATTTCATCTTTTCTGCGTCTGCAAAGCGATGAGGATCGGAATGTGTTTGTGCGCCGCTACTGGTATTCCGATTCCATCCGCGACATCGCAAAACAATATGGGCTACGGGAAAATACGGTCAAATCCCGTTTGCTGCGTACACGGCAGCGGTTAAAGACCTATCTCGAAAAGGATGGTTATGTCTTATGAACGCAAAGGAACTTTATCTAACCATTGGGCAGATAGATGACGATCTGATCCTTGATGCCTGTGCCAAGCGCGGCAAACAGCGAAAGACCGTCCTCCGTTTTGGGATGATTGCTGCCGCTGCCTGCCTCTGTCTGACGCTGTTCGGCGGATACCTGCACTTCTTCGGTACCGTTGCTGTGTGGAATGCAGGAACCACGGAATATGCTGCCAAGTTCACCATTCCAGAGGACAGCAATGTGCAAAGCCTGTCGATGGAGGCTCTGACGGATTATTACCATATCACGCTGCCGGATACACTGGATGATCTGTCCAGAATATCGGCGGATACTCAGATTTACACAGACGCACAGGGTCGTGTGATCTATGACCGCAATGTGTTCCGTTACGAGAGCGCAGACGGCAGCCGGGAATTGAATCTAACACTCTTAAGGGCATCCTCTGCGCCGGAAAACGACGAAAAAAAGGTATCACGCATCCGAGGTATTTCTGTGGTACTAACGGAAAATACGTCCATTCCGGGTCATTTGCTGCTAAGCGCGCAGTGGAAGCAGAACGGAACAACGCTCCGCCTTGCCTCTGAAGGACTTACCCAGGAAGAACTCGTCTCAATTTTGAAAGAATTAACAGGCACTCGCCGTATTGCTTCATAATTTCCCCTAAGAAATATCCATTTCCCCATGCCATAAAGTCCAATTTAACAGTCTGTACAGCGCCGGAAGTGACATCCTTCCGGCGCTGTTCTGTTGACACGGCATACCCGCGCGAATTATAATTGGATACAGATATATAAATGTACAACCCGGGGGGATCGATTCGGTGAACATTTCTGCGTGGAAAGAGCGGCTTACCGCCGGAGCGTGCGACGCACAGCTCGCAGCGCTCTACGGTGCGGCGGACGCGGCGCAAGCGCGCTATGCGCGGCTTTGCGAGGAATATCTCCAAACGTTCGGCGACGCGCCGGACGCGCTTTTGCTCAGCGCGCCGGGGCGCACGGAGCTTGCCGGAAACCACACCGATCACCAGCTCGGCATCGTGCTTTGCGCCGCGGTCACGCGGGACATTGCCGCCGCTGCCGCGCCCACGGAGGATAATGCCGTGGAGATCGTCTCCGCGGGGTTTGGAAGCGTGCGCGTATCGCTCGGCGAGAGAGCGCCGCGCGAGGAGGAAGCCGGCACGACCGCCGCGCTCATCCGCGGCGTTGCCGCGGGGTTTGCCGCAAAAGGGCTTCGCGTCGGAGGATGGCGCGCCTGCGTCCATTCGCTTGTGCCCGCCGGAGGCGGGCTCTCGTCCTCGGCGGCGTTTGAAATTCTCACCGGCGCGATCTTTTCCGCGCTCTATAACGGTGGGCATGTAGACGCGCTCACGCTCGCACGCATCGGCCAGAGTGCCGAGCGCGACTATTTCGGCAAGCCGAGCGGCCTGATGGATCAGGCCGCGAGCGCGTTCGGCGGCATCACGAAGATCGATTTTGCCAACAGTGAACGCCCGGATGTTTTGCGCATCACGTTTGATTTTCGCGCGCACGGGTACGTCCTCTGCGCTGTGAACACGCACTCGCGCCATGACGATCTCACGCCGGACTATGCCGCCATCCCCCACGACATGACCGCCGTTGCCAGGGCGTTCGGGAAGGACGTTCTGCGGCAGGTTGATCCTGCGGCGTTCACTGCACCTGGAGTGAAAGAGCGTCTCGCGCGGGACATATCCCCCGTTGCCGTGGATCGTGCCGCGCACTTTTTTGCCGAGGACGAGCGTGTGATCCGCATGGCCGCAGCTCTGCAAGAGGGCAACATGCCGGAGTATATTCGGAATATGAACGCTTCGGGCGCCTCATCGCGCACGCTGCTGCGCAATGTTGTCCCGGCGCTGCACCCGGAGCGCACGGAAATGGCGACAGCGCTCGACCGTGCCGCCGCGCTGCTGGATGGCAAAGGCGCATGGCGTATCCATGGCGGCGGCTTTGCCGGGTGCATTCAATGCCTTGTACCGGCGGCAGACTACGAAGCCTTCCGCGCCGCGATGGACGGCGATTACGGCGAGGGCGCATGCTTTGAGCTGCGCACGAGAGACTGCGGCGCGCACGTTCTCTCCGAAGAGGAATAACCATGTATAACGATCTTTTCACCATCGGCGGTCTCACGGTGCACGGCTACGGGCTCTGCATCGGTCTCGGCATCGCCGCGGCGCTGCTGCTCATCTGGCGGCGCGCCGAGGAGCGGAAGCTGGATACGTCAGCTGTCAACACGCTCATTCTTCTCATTCTCGTCACCGGCTTTGCCGGGGCGAAGCTTTTCTTCCTTTTTGCGCATTGGAGCGAGTTTCGCGCCGATCCGCTCGGCGCGCTCGGCTCGGAGGGCTTTGTTGTCTACGGCGGCATCGTATGCGGCCTCGCCGCAGCGTATCTCTACTGCCGGAAGCGCTCTCTCCCCTTCCTTCGCTGGGTAGACTGCTTCATCCCCGCCGTGGCGCTTGCACAGGGCTTTGGGCGCATCGGGTGCTTTCTCGCCGGATGCTGCTTCGGCAAGCCGACGGAGAGCTTTCTCGGTGTTACATTTCCGGCGGGCAGCATGGCTCCGGCGGGCATCCCGCTCTGGCCGACGCAGCTTTTTTCCGCGGCGGGCGATTTTCTGCTTGCCGGGGCGCTGCTGCTTCTCGAAAAGAGGAGCCGCGGCGATGGGCTGCTCGCAGGGATGTATCTCCTTTTGTACAGCATCGGCCGGTTCCTGATTGAATTTCTGCGCGCCGATCCGCGCGGTGCGGTCGGGACGCTTTCCACCTCGCAGTTCATCGCGCTTTTCACCGCCGCCGGAGCGGCGGCCATTCTCATCTTGCGAAAGAGAGGGACACAGCATGGATAACACCGCCAGCGCCGGTCGCAAAAGCACAAAGCTCGGCAGCCGAGTTTGGGCCTGCCTTCTGATCTTCGGCTTTGTCGGCCAGATCGCGTGGATGGTAGAGAACGTCTACTTTTCCACGTACATCCAGAAAAATATCACCGCCGCCGGCTGGGCGACGAGCGCCACCGTATCCGCGAGCGCGATTGCCGCGGCGCTTGCCACGTTCTTCAGCGCCGCATGGTCCGATCGTGTGGGACGCCGCCGTTCGTTCGTATGCTGGGGGTACATTCTCTGGGGCGCGACGACCGCCGCGTTTGCGCTCTTCGGCAACGGGCAGGTCGCGCTGCCGGTAGGGCTTGCGGTGACGGTGTTCGTCATCATGGACTGCATCATGTCCGCCATCGGCTCGGCAGCAAACGACGCAGCGTTTTCCGCCTGGGTCACGGACGTGACGGACGTCACCAACCGCGGCACCGTCGATATCGTTCTGAGCATCATGCCGATCCTCGCGCTTGTCGTGATTTTTGCAGGGTTTGATTCCATGACCGTGAACGGCAACTGGACGGGGTTTTATCTTGTGCTCGGCGCAGTTACGTCCGTGGCAGGCCTTTTGGGGCTCTGGCTCTTCCAGGACAGCCCAAATCTCCGCCCGACGAAGGGTGAGAGCTATCTGCGCGAGGTCGTATTCGCATTCCGTCCGGAGAACATCCGCGCGAATAAGATGATCTACGTCTGCTTCTTCGGCATGATGTTCTCCGGTCTCGCCATGCAGATGTGGCAGCCGTACATGATCTCGCTCGTAGAGGTCACGCTCGGGATCGAAAACTACATCGTCCCCATCGCCATTGTCGTGCTCGCCTCGGCGGTGCTGTCCGTCGCCGCCGGAAAGATCATGGATCGGTTCGGCAAGGAGAAGTTCTATTACCCCGTCGCGCTCATGCAGGTGCTCGGCGGTATCATTGCCTATCTCATCAAATTTGTCGGGCACGCCATGCCGCTTCTCTGCGTCGGCGGGACGCTTATCATGGCGGGCAATCTCATGATGGCCGGGCTCTTCACCGCCTCGGCGCGCGACTATACGCCCGAGGGTCGCGCCGGCGCGGTGCAGAGCGTCAAGATGGTCATCTACATCGTGCTGCCCATGGTGCTTGCGAGCATTCTCGATCCTATCATCATCCGCGCCGTTGCGCTTGAGCCGACGGCGGAAATTCTCGCCAAATACCCGAGCTACGCGGGGAGCTATCTCTATCCCTACGAGCTCTTCCTCGGCGCGGCGATCGCCGCAATATTCATTTTCCTGCCCGCCTCCGCTGTGCGGCGGGATGCCAAGCGCCTGCGCGCGCAGAAACTTCAGGAGATCAATACATGACGATGCTGACAAAATGGGGCGCGGCGCTCGACCGCGAGCACCCCTTACCGGAATATCCCCGCCCGCAGCTGCGGCGGGAGAGCTTTCTCAATCTCAACGGCATTTGGGACTATGCCGTCACGGCGTCCGGCGAGGAGCCGGAGGTCTGGGACGGCGAGATCGTCGTGCCGTTCTCGCCGGAAGCGCCGCTCTCCGGCGCCGAACGCGGCCCGGCCAAGGACGAATATCTCCACTACCGCCGGAGCTTCACGCTGCCGGAGGGCTTTCAAAAAGCGCGCGTGCTGCTGCACTTCGGCGCGGTGGATCAGATCGCGGAGGTGTTCGTAAACGGTGTTTCCGCCGTGAAGCACGCCGATGGGTACTGGCCGTTTTCCGCGGACATCACGAGCCTGCTGCGCGAGGGAGAAAACGTCCTTCGCGTAACGGTGCGCGACAACGCCGACGATCCTACGTTTGCCTACGGCAAGCAGCGCTACAAGCGCGGCGGCATGTGGTACACCGCGCAGAGCGGCATCTGGCAGACGGTATGGCTGGAGAGCGTGCCGGAGGTCTATGTAAAGAGCCTTCGCATCACGCCGGAGTTTGACGCCGCGCGCGTGCGCATCGAGCTGGAGACTGCGGGCGAGAGCGCCGCCATCACGTGTGACGTGCGCGGCGCGGACGGCTCCTTCGTCGCCGGGAGCTGGGCAAAGGACGGCGTGTGCGTCGTCCCCCTGCCGGGCTTCCACGCCTGGACGCCGGACGATCCCTATCTCTACACGCTGGATATCACCTGCGGCGAGGACCGCGTGGAGAGCTATTTTGCCATGCGCAAGTTTTCCTACGTTGAGCACAACGGCCACAAGGTGTTCGGCTTGAACAACGTCCCGCTCTTCCACAACGGTCTGCTCGACCAGGGGTACTACCCCGACGGGCTTCTCACGCCGCCCTCGGACGAGGCGATGGTGAACGACATTGAAACCATGAAGCGCTGCGGCTTCAACATGCTGCGCAAGCACATAAAGATCGAGCCGCTGCGCTGGTACTATCATTGTGACCGACTCGGCATGATCGTATGGCAGGACATGGTTTCCGGCGGGCAGCCGTACAGCTTTCTCCACGTTTCCGCGCTGCCGACGCTCGGCAAGGTCGATCTCCCGGACAAGGACGCGAAGCCCTATGGCCGGAGCGGCATGCTCTCCCGCGCACGCTTCCGCCGCGAGATGGCGGACACGGTGCGGCTTCTCTACAACTGCCCGTGCATCGCGCTCTGGACGGTGTTCAACGAGGGCTGGGGCCAGTTTGACGCGCTGGACATGGCGATGGAGCTCAAAAAGCTTGACGCCACGCGCTTTATCGACCATGCGAGCGGCTGGCAGGATCAGGGCTATGCGGAAATGAAGAGCCGCCATATCTATTTCCGCCCCGTGAAGCTCAAAAACGACGGGCGCGCGCTCGCGCTCACGGAGTACGGCGGGTACATCCTCGCCGTAGACGGCCACCGCTGGACGGACAAGGTGTTCGGCTACCGCATCTGCCGCGACGGTGCCTCGCTCGCGCGGGATTATGAAAAGCTCATGCGCGAACAGGTACTGCCGCACATCCGCCGCGAGGGGCTGACTGCGGCGGTGTATACGCAGATCACGGACGTGGAGGAAGAGCTCAACGGCCTTATGACCTACGACCGCGAAGTGCTGAAAATCCCGGAGGCAACGCTCCGGGAGATCAACAAAACTCTGACATTCTGATAAACGCACGGAACCCCCGGATTGCTCCGGGGGTTCCGTGCATTTAATTGGGCTTTTATTCGGCTTTCGGCTCGCTGCGGAAGAGATATACGCGGGTCTCGTACGGCTGCGTGACGAAGCCGTTATTTTCGATATAGTCCGTGTGACTCTTCAGGATGAGCTGTCCCTTCCGCAGGTCGTACCCGCGGGGAGCTTTGAACTTCACGGGATTCACTGAGTACGAGCAGATGACAAGAAGCTTTTCGCGCTTCGAGCGGCGCTCGTACACAAAGAGCTTGTTGCTCAGCGGATAGTACTGGCGGAACGTGCCGTAGCGCACGACCGGCAGCTCATGCCGCCAATAGAGCGCCTCGCGGTAGAAGTTCAGGAGAGAGTTTGGATCGTCCTCCTGCGCGGCCACGTTGATCTGCGGATAGTTTTCGTTGACCGCAAACCACGGCGTGCCGGTGGTGAAGCCGGCGTTCGGCGTATCGTCCCATTGCACGGGCGTGCGCGCACTGTCACGCGAGCCCCAGTAGATGCGCTGCATGCGCTTCTTTTCGGATTTGTGCGTGGCGAAGTGGTAGTACTGGTTGATGGTCTGCACGTCCTCGTAGCCGTCGATCGTCTTGGGATAGATATTCGTCATGCCGATCTCCTGCCCCTGATAGACGATGGGCGTGCCCTCCTGGAAGAGATACGACGCCGCGAGCGCTTTGCCGCTCTCGGTGTTGTATTTTTCGCTGCCGTAGCGGCTGATGACGCGGGGATGGTCGTGATTTTCAATGTACAGCAGATTCCATCCCTTGCCGCGCAGCGCCTTCTGCCAATGAGCCCATATGGCCTTGAGCTTCAAAAGGCAGAACGGATGGTGGGAGTAATCCTGCAGGAAGCAATCGCCCTCCATGCACTGGAAGGGGATCATCATGTCAAGCTCCGGGTGCTTGCCGCCGATGAAATCGAGCGCGCGCTTCGTTGTGATGAGGGGCGCTTCGCCGATGGTCACGCAGTCATAATCGTCGAGCACGGTGCGGAACTCGTTGAGATATTCGTGCAGGTGCGGGCCGTTGTTGTACTGGAAAATGCCGCGCGCCATGGGCATATAAAACGGCGCATCCGGCAGTCCCTTGGGCTTGGAAATATACGTGATAACGTCCTCGCGGAAGCCGTCCACGCCCATATCGAGCCAGAAGCGGAGGATCTTCTTCACCTCCGCGCGCACGCGGGGGTTATCCATGTTGAGATCTGGCTGCTTGATGGCGAAGAGATGGAGATAGTACGCCTTACGTACCTCGTCATACTGCCACGCCTTGCCCTCAAACATGCTGTCCCAGTTGTTGGGGAGCGTGCCGTCCTTTTTCGGCTTGCGCCAGATGTAGTAATCCTTATACGGCTCCTCGCCGCGGCGGCTCGCCTGGAACCACGGGTGCTCGTCGCTCGTGTGGTTCACGACGAGATCCATGATCACCTTGATGCCGCGCTCGTGTGCGCCGTCAAGCACCTTTTTGAACGCCGCCATGCCGCCGTACTCGGCGGAGATGTCCATATAGTCCGCCACGTCGTAGCCAAAGTCGGCGTTCGGTGAGGAATAGAGCGGCGAAAACCAGATGGCGTCTACGTGCAGGCTCTGGAGATAGTCCAGCTTTTCGTACACGCCCATCAGATCACCCACGCCGTCGCCGTCAGCGTCCTTGAAGCTGCGCGGCCAGATCTGGTAGATGACCGCATCCTTATACCAGAAAGTTTTCTCCATATCTTTGTCCTTTCTGCCGCTCAGCGCAGCTTTTCCTCACAGAAAATGTACATATTCTCGATCGGTACGATCTCCCCGTCCGGCAGCTCGACCGTGCCGGAGAGCATTCCGAAATATTGCCGCACCTCGGAGCGCAGCAGCATGGCGCGCCGCCGGACGCGGTATTCGTGCCGCGCCTCAAATTCCAGATGCAGCCGCCGGGTGCTGTCGGAAATGTACCACGGCCGCAGCGGATCGGACGCGCTGCGCTTCATGTATACGCGCCCCAGCTTGCAGAGCGCGCCGTCATAAAAGAGCGCGTTTTCCGCCTCGCTCTCCGCGCCGTCGGCAAGGGCAAGGGAAAGTATATGCCCATCGGCGCACGTGCTACCGAAAAGCCGAAGATACGCATCACCGCGCGGCACAAGAGCGCGCACGCTCTCAGAGAAGAGGAACGTTTTTGCGTCGAGCGGCAGATCGCGGTTGTGCATCCGGAGATACCCGGAAAGACCGGGGAAGCACCGAAAGCCCCGGGTATAAAACTGCTTTCCGGAGAGCGCCTCGGCGGTATAGATACCGTCGCCGTCGTTCGCGCAGGAGAGATCGCCCTCGAACCGCTCCGAGCGGAACTGCACGCGGCGCACGCCGTCATAATGCGTGAGCAGAAGATAGAGATCGTCGTTTTCAAACTTGACGGTGTGCTCCTCATCGCAGGAAAAGTCCAGATCGAACGCATCGCCCGGGAACGCCTGCACAACGCCGGAGGTGTACCGCTCGTCCGTTTCCAAATCGGTGAGCCGCACCTCGGCGATTCCGCCGGAGCGCGTGTGGCCGTAGCTGATCTCCAGCGCGAAGGAAGCACCGGTGACAAAGTAGCGCTCCCATTCCGAAAGGCCGCCGCCGGCATTTTCCTTATTGTAAATGAAATCGTCCTGTGCCGACCAGCCGGGACGGGAAAGCTTTCCCTTTTCGTCCAGCAGCTCCGCCGGTACGCGGTATTCTTCCATGTCAGACCTCCATGATGTGCAGTGCGGCGATCTCCGGGTCTCGGATGCGCCGCATGACGGCATAGGCGTGGGGCTCAAGGAAATCCCAGCTGCCGTCCGTCAGGCCCTGCGCGCGCAGCTCTTCGATCACCGCAGCGCTCACGCGCTCGATCTCCGCCTCGTCCGGCTCGCGCAGCAGTGCTTCAAGCGCGGGGACGCTCTCCGCGAGCTTCGGCAGCTCTTTCGCCGCGCGAAACGCCCATTTATAAAACGGCATGTGCCGCCCGTTCAGCAGAAAAAGCATGGCGAGCGTGTGGTTTACAAACTCACAGCACGCGAGCCGCGCCGCGGCTTCTTCCCCGTGGCGGCGGCAACGCGAGACGTTGTACTGTCCGGACTGCGCCATGAGCGCGGCGTGCCCGGCGATTTTTTTAATCCGCACGTCCTCCAGCATGCCGGTGCGCAGCGTTTCGCGAAGGCGTGTCATATCGCCGGAGCCGTCGTAGAATATCTCCCCGGCGCAGGCCGCGGCGAGCGCGTAGGACGGGATCGCCATCCACTCGCGCCACGTCTCCGGCGTATGGAAAAGCCCCGTCTGCTCCAATAGGAATTGCGTGGTCGTCTTGACGCCATAACGTCCGTCGCCCTGCCGGCTGCGGTGCTCGGTCTTCACGCCCAAAAACTCCCGCGGCAGGCGGTCATAGAGCGTGGAGAGCAGAAATCCGTGTGTTTCAGCATCCTCCGGCGCAAGGAATAGCATGCACCCGGCGGCGTAGCCGTGGTCGTGGGAGAGCTCGTCGTCGTACCCGAGGCAGTCTGACCCGCCGCCGCAGAGCCCTGCGGCAAGCCGCGGCAGCAGCACAGGGCAGGTCACCTCAATCGCCGGGCGCACGGCGTTTTCCCAGAAAGCGCGGGAGAGCTCAAGTCCCTTCATAGATGATATCCGCCCTTTCCCGGAGATCGCGCGCCGAGTCCGCACGTCCCAGCGCCTCGAGCGCCGGGGCGATCTTTCGCACCGTGTGCGCGTAGTAGTATTCCCAGACGGCGTCCGGGCTGTCCATGCGCTCCATCGCCTTATCGAGACACACGGCAATGCGCGCGTCGGTATCGTTTCGCGCGGCATAGTGCTGCGCAAGATTTACGTACGTCACCGCGAGATCGAGATCTCCGGGACGCTGCTTCTGATTTTCCAGCGCGCGGAGCATGTACCGCTCCGCCTCGTCCGGGCGGTGCAGCGCACCGAGCGCTGCAGCCATGTTGTTATAAAGCGCCGCGAGACGCGGGTGGTTCGCGTCCAGCGCCGCGGCGTACAGCCCCTCCGCCTCCCGAAAGAGCGGCAGAGCGCGCTCCGCTTCGCCGAAGGCGGCGAGTGCCGTGGCGGCGTTGATCAAAAATGTCCCGCGCGCGGCTGCGCCGGGGCGCACCGCATCCAGCAACGCCATGCACCGATCATAGACCGGATAAAATTTCTCCGCGTCGCCGCGCTGGCGATAAAAGCCGATCAGCTCGCTGCAAAGGGAAAGCGCCGTGCGCTTGTCGCCGGTCTCCTCCGCTTCGGTGAGTGCGGTGAGGAAGACGCGCTCCGCGCCGTCCCAGTCGCCGCGGCCCATGCAGTCGTCCGCACGCGCGGTTATGTTGTCCATTGTTTCTTTCATACGGTGATTATACCTTGAATTCCCGGCGGTTGCAAGGTATAATAGGCGCATCGATCAATTCACGAAAAGAGGTTTCCACCTATGAAAAAGACCGTTATGCGCTCCTACGCCAAGCTCATCGTGCGCGTGGGCGCGAACGTCCAGAAAGGGCAGGAAGTGCGCGTTTTCGCGTCTCTTGACCAGCCGGAGTTCATCAAGATGCTCGTGGAAGAGTGCTACAAGGCCGGCGCGAGCCGCGTCAGCGTTGACTAGAATTATCCCGAGCTCACCAAGCTCGCCGCGCGCTACATGAAGCTGCGCGACCTTTCCGAGACCCGCGAGTGGGAAAAGGCGCGGATGCAGGATATGGTCGACCATCTGCCGGTGCGCATTTTCATCGAGTCCGAAGATCCCGACGGGCTGCGCGGCATCAACCCGAAGTACTTCAAGGCGTTTGCCGAGAAAGTCAAGGTCTCCAAGCCCTACCGCGACGCCATCGACAACAAGCACCAGTGGTGCATCGCCGCCGTGCCGGGCGAGGCGTGGGCAAAGAAGGTCCACCCCGAGCTCAGCAAGCGCGCCGCCGTCGAGCAGCTCTGGAAGGATATTCTCTACACCGCCCGCGCCGACGGCGAGGATCCCATCGCCGACTGGGAAGAGCACAACCGCGATCTCAAGGCGCGCAGCAAGTATCTGAACGATCTGCATCTGCGCGAGCTGCGTTACCATTCCGCGAACGGCACGGATTTCAAGGTTGGCCTCATCCCGACGGCCGAATTCCACGCCGGACGCGACACGACGATGCAGGGCGTCATCTACGACCCCAACATGCCGACCGAGGAGGTATTCACCTCTCCCGACCGCCGCACCGCCGAGGGCATCGTGTACGCAACGAAGCCGCTCTCCTACCAGGGACAACTCATCGAGAACTTCTCCGTCCGGTTTGAAAAGGGCCGCGCCGTGGAAGTCAAGGCCGAGAAGGGTCAGGCCGTTCTCGAACAGATCATCAACATGGACGAGGGCTGCCACTATCTCGGCGAATGCGCCCTTGTGCCGAAGGAGTCTCCGATCCACCAGTCCGGTCTGCTGTTCTACAACACGCTCTTCGACGAGAACGCCGCCTGCCATCTCGCGCTCGGCTTCGGCTTTGACGAGTGCGTGAAGGGCTTTGAGAACATGACCAAGGAAGAGCTCTACGAGATCGGCGTCAACGATGCCGGCAACCACACCGACTTCATGATCGGCAGCGACGATCTCTCCATCGACGGCGTGGACGAGCACGGCAACGTGCACCCCATCTTCCGCAACGGCACCTGGGCATTCTGAAACATTTCCTGATACCAAGTCCCGCAGGTCTTGCCGGCCTGCGGGACTTTGCATATCCGCGGATATGTGATATAATCCGTGCCAACATTCCCGCACAGGAGATTACATGCCATGGAGTTTGAACGCATCACAACGCCGGAGCACCCGCTTTATTCAGAGGCGATCGCTCTTTATAAAATCAGCTTTCCGCCGCACGAGCAGCGGGAGAGCGCGTCGCAGGAAGAAATTCTCGCCGATCCCGCCTATCATTTCACCGCCGTGTGCGACGGCGGCAGATTCATCGGCGATGTCTTGTATTGGGACATCGGCGGCGCGCTCTATATTGAGCACCTCTGCGTGGCGCCCGCCGAGCGCAGCCGGCGCTATGGACAGAGGATCCTCGAAGCGCTGCAGGATAAGCCCCTGATCCTGGAGATCGACCCACCGGTGGATGACATTTCCCGGCGGCGGCGCGGCTTTTACGAGCGCTGCGGCTTTGTGGAAAACCCGTATCCGCACGTCCATCCGCCGTATCACAAGGGAAACACCGGGCATGAGCTCGTCGTAATGAGCTATCCGAAGGCACTGACGCCGGACGAATACGAGGCCTTCCGGGAAGCCCTTGAAAACATGGTCATGGCACGGGTATATTAAGATTTCGATCCGCTGGAAAGAAAAAGGAGGTTTGCACTATGGTACAGTTTCAGAAAGAAGCCGCGCTCGGCGGCATTCCGTTCGGCGTGCTGGAGGTCGTTTATCCCGAAAAGGCGCTCTGGCGCACGGAGGACTTCCGCATAATGGTCGAAGAGCATTTGCGCGCGCTGCGGGAAAAGTACGCCGAGTATGACCGCAAGGCGCTCTTCGGCGAAAACGTCTATTTCCGTTTTTTCAAGAAGTTTAAAAAGTCATACCCGGTCATGATGCAGCTCGAGTCCATTCTCCTGAAAGGGCGTCCGTTCCCCATGGAAAACGGCGTGACCGCCATCCCGTTTCTCGCGGAACTCGAAACGCAGATTCTCTCCGGCACGCACGACGTGGACTATGTCCGCGGTACGATTCGCCTGTTCGCCGGAACGGAAAAAGCGCCGTTTCCCGGCATGCGCGGCGAGGAAGTGCACACCTACCCCGGCGATTTCTGCGCCCGGGACGACGAGGGGATCATTTTCAGCATGATCGCCGGGGCGGATGCTCGCACGTGCGTCAAGGAGACGAGCCGCCATGTGTTCTACCCCGTGTTCGGCGTAGCCGGGCAGCCGGAGGCGGAGCTTGCCGCCGTGCTCGACCGGCTGGAGGAGTATGTCCGCGTTCTCGCGCCGGGGGCGGAGACCGCGCGGCAGCTGCTTTAAAGAACCGGGAGAAACACATGGATCGTCCAATTACGACATTGTTTATGCTCACATCCGTGGACGGGAAGATCAGCCCAGGCGCAACCGACGCGCTGGATGTCGACAAGGATTTCCCAAACATTGTGGGGCTGCGCGAAGGGCTGCACCAGTATTACGAGATCGAGCAGACGACCGATCTCTGGTCCCTTTGTTCCGGCCGCGTGCAGGCGAAGATGGGCGTCAACCAAAAGCCGCTGCCAGAGAGGACGCCGGTCTCGTTCGCGATCCTCGATAATACGCATCTGACAGAACATGGCGTGCGGTATTTCTGTGCGCGGTCTCAAAAGTTCGTGCTGATCACATCCAACCCGAACCACCCGGCGTTTTCCGTGCAGGAGGAGAATCTGCACATCATTTATCAACCGGAGCCGTCGCTCGCCGGGGCGCTCGCACAGCTCAAGGCAGATTTTGGCTGCGGGCGGCTCACGGTGCAGACCGGCGGCACGCTCAACGGGCTGCTCCTGCGCGCAGGACTGCTCGACTATGTGGACATCGTCGTCGCGCCGGTGCTCATCGGTGGAAAGGATACCGCCACGCTCGTCGACGGGCGCTCGCTGCTCGACGAGCGTGAGCTCTCGCAGCTTGGCGTGCTGAAATTGCAGGAGTGCGCGGTACTGGAGGATTCCTATCTCCGGCTGCGCTATGAAGTGATACATCAATGATACAAAAAATCGAACGAAATGGCGCGGCGTGCGCCGTTGTGCGGGACGATGGTATCGTTTTGTCCAACGCTCAATCGGCGCTTGATCTGCTGATGACGGCAAAGTACGAAGCCGAGACAAAGAACATTGTACTCGCCAAGCGGCAGATAACGCCGGATTTCTTCATTCTGAGCACCGGGCTCGCCGGGGAAATTTTGCAGAAGTTCATCAATTACGGCGGGCGTCTCGCGATCTACGGCGATTTTTCCGGCTATACGAGCAAGCCGCTGCACGACTTTATGTACGAGAGCAATCAAGGGAAGGACGTGTTCTTTGTTTCGACGGAAGCGGAAGCCGTTGATCGGCTGTTGAAGAGTGGTTTGCAGTAAACCAACTCGGCCCCATCTGACGAGGGCTGTCGAGCAAAGCGAGACTGGGGAGAGTCTGCTCTCGTCAGAGGGAGGCCTTTTCAGCGCGGTGTATAAGACAACAATAAAAGCCCAGTTCGGCGCAAAGCCGGACTGGGCTTGAAATTTTGGGATCATTATTTCGTAAAGTCTATTGTATAGGTATGCGCATAACGGCCATTGGAACGGGCAAAGCCATCGTTGAATGCAATGGTGATCGTTCCCGTTTTCAGCAAATCAATTGCAGCGTCGGGGATATTCGCATAGAGATAGTAGTGCGCCGTTCCCAATGGTTCAAGCGCATAGTCCGTGGTTGCCGCAGGGTTTGCCCCGATGGAAAATTCCGTGTCATAAGAGTACTCTCCATTGATCGTCACTTTGCCTGCAAGATATTTCCCATCCAAGTTACTGGAGCTTCGATTCGTAATTTGCCCACGAAGGCATATGTATTGACTTCCGTCCACATCGGAAATATACAGGTAGGCACCGGATGTATCGGCAGGGTAAATTTCATCTTCGAGAGAGATGCTTTCAACGGTCATCTTTACAAAGTCAAGTTCAATCACATCTCCTATTTTTAATTCTTTTGCCCCTTCCACTACCATTCTGTCTTGTTCAGGGATAATGTTAACCGCAAGAGTCTTACTGTCCGCGTTGTATGACACCGTTGCGATCATGACAGAATCATCAAGGATTTCAAATTCGCTGTTGGAAATCACATGGATGGCAAAGCCCGCCTCTTTAAGGCAGTCCTGATAGGTCTGCACCAAAGCCCCGCCCAACTTTTGTTCGCCGCTTTCGGCATACGCATAATAGATTTCTTTTGTCACACCGTTGACCGAGCTGGTTCTTTTGCTTGTTCTGTATACATCGGCGCAGTTTTCAGGAGTTGGCAAAGTTTCATACTCATCAAAATATATTGGTTCATTATGGATCGTTTCCGCTTGAACGCCTTCCGCAGCAGATTCCACGCCTTCGGCAACGGCATCCGCAACATTTGCTGGGCTACTTTCGCCGCAAGCGCTCAGCGATGCGCAGGTCACTAGTACCAGAATTAGAGATAATGTTCTTTTCATGGTAGTCCTTCTCTCTTTTTTATTAACCGATATTGGTTAATATTGTTATACACCGAATTTGGTTATCATGTCAAGGGATAAAGGATGTGACCGGACATGATCTCCTATGAAAAGCTCTGGAAGGCGATGAAAGAACGCGGCGTTACGCAGTATGCTCTCATAAAAAAATACGGTGTCAGCCCCGGACAAATCACGCGATTGAAACGAAACGAGAGCGTCAGCACGCACACGATTGAAATGTTCTGCAAAATTTTGAACTGCGACGTCGGCGATATCATGCAGTACATTCCGGATGAGATATTGAAACAATCCCTCAGTCAGCCCGCGGCTGACAGCTCCCTTTACACAAGGGAGCCTTAAATATGCAAAGAAGCACCGCCCGGAGGCGGTGCTTCTTTGCATTATTCAAATTCCGAAGAATTACTTCTTCATGGCCTCTTCGACGGCGACGGCGACAGCGACGGTCGCGCCGACCATCGGGTTGTTGCCCATGCCGAGGAAGCCCATCATCTCCACGTGCGCCGGAACGGAGCTGGAGCCCGCGAACTGCGCATCGGAGTGCATACGGCCCATGGTGTCGGTCATGCCGTAGGAGGCTGGGCCGGCGGCCATGTTGTCCGGGTGCAGCGTGCGGCCCGTGCCGCCGCCGGAAGCGACGGAGAAGTACTTCTTGCCCTGCTCGATGCACTCTTTCTTGTAAGTGCCGGCGACCGGGTGCTGGAAGCGGGTCGGGTTGGTGGAGTTGCCGGTGATGGACACGTCCACGCCCTCGTGGTGCATGATGGCCACGCCCTCGCGGACGTCATCCGCACCGTAGCAGCGGACGGCGGCGCGCTCGCCCTTGGAATAGGGGATCTCGCGCACGATGGTCAGCTTGCCGGTGTAATAATCAAACTGGGTCTGGACATAGGTGAAGCCGTTGATGCGGCTGATGATCTGGGCGGCGTCCTTGCCGAGACCGTTGAGGATGACGCGCAGGGGCTCCTTGCGGGCCTTGTTCGCATTACGGACGATGCCGATGGCGCCTTCGGCGGCGGCAAAGGACTCGTGGCCGGCGAGGAAGGCGAAGCACTTCGTATCGTCGGAGAGCAGCATCGCGCCGAGATTGCCGTGGCCGAGGCCGACCTTACGGTCGTCGGCGACGGAGCCGGGGATGCAGAAGCTCTGCAGGCCGATGCCGATGGCCTTGGCGGCTTCGGCGGCGGTCTTCACGCCCTTGCGGATGGCGATCGCCGCGCCAACGCAGTACGCCCAGCCGGCGTTCTCGAAGGCGATGGGCTGCACGCCCTTGACGATCTCATAGGGATCAAAGCCCTTTTCCTTGCAGATGTCGCGGCACTCCTCAATGGAGTTGATGCCGTACTCGGCGAGGACGGCGTTGATCTTGTCGACTCTTCTCTCGTAGCTTTCAAACAGTGCCATTATTTCCGTCCTCCTCTCTTATTCGTGACGCGGGTCGATGTACTTGGCGGCGTCGGCAAAGCGGCCGTAGCTGCCGGTGGCCTTCTTCACGGCTTCGTTGGCGTCCATGCCCTTCTTGATGTTTTCCATCATGGGGCCGGTCTTGACGAATTCGTAGCCGATGATCTGATCCTCTTCGTCGAGAGCGAGGCGAGTGACGTAGCCCTCGGTGAGCTGCAGATAGCGCGGGCCCTTCGCCTTGGTGGCGTACATGGTGCCGACCTGGCTCGTGAGGCCCTTGCCGAGGTCTTCAAGACCGGCGCCGATGGGCAGGCCGCCCTCGGAGAACGCCGTCTGGCTGCGGCCATAGACGATCTGGAGGAACAGCTCGCGCATGGCGGTGTTGATCGCGTCGCACACGAGGTCGGTGTTCAGCGCTTCGAGAATGGTCTTGCCGATCAGAATTTCGCTCGCCATGGCGGCAGAATGGGTCATGCCGGAGCAGCCGATGGTCTCCACCAGCGCTTCCTCAATGATGCCGTCCTTGATGTTGAGCGTCAGCTTGCAGGCGCCCTGCTGCGGCGCGCACCAGCCGATGCCGTGGGTAAGGCCGCTGATGTCCTTGATTTCCTTCGCCTGCACCCACTTGCCCTCTTCGGGGATCGGCGCAGGACCGTGGTATGCGCCCTTGGCAACGGGGCACATATGCTGGACTTCCGCTGAGTAGATCATTGTGTATCCATCCTTTCCTAAAGAGCCGCAGCCGGAGAACCGGCACCGGCCCGTTGTTAACCAGTCCTTAAAACGTTTCCGTATCCAGCTTGGTATTATATCAAATTCCGGCGAAAAAGCAAGGAGTTTATACCGAATGCAAATAAAACCTGTGCGGTGGGGGCATGCTGAAAATTGTACGGTTTGCCATGGAAAAACTATGTAGAATGCGCGTTGCTTTATGGCGGAGGTTGTGGTACTATGCGCTTGGAAATAGAGAATATTATAGAAAAGGATGAGGGATATATGCGCAGAACAAAGATCATTTGCACCATCGGTCCCGCCAGCAGCAGCGAGGAGGTCATGCGTGAACTCCTGCTCGCCGGGCTGAACGTCGCCCGCATGAACTTCTCCCACGGCACGCACGAGAGCCACGCCGAACTGATCGCGCGCTTCCGCAAGGTGCGCGACGAGCTCCATCTCCCCGCCGCCGTAATGCTCGACACCAAGGGTCCGGAAATCCGTCTCGGTCTCTTCGATGAGCCGGTCGAGGTCGTTTCCGGTCAGGCGTACACCTTCTCCACCGTGGAAACGCCCGGCACCGCCGAGCGCTGCTATGTGAACTATGCCGAGCTGCCTGCCGATGTAAAAAGCGGCGATACGCTCCTCGTGGACGACGGCGAGCTCTCCTTCCGCGTGGAGGAAACGACCGATACCGAGATCCGCTGCACCGTTGTGGACGGCGGCATGATGAAGAGCCAGAAGGGCGTGAACATCCCCGGCGCGCGGCTCAACATGCCGTTCCTTTCCGAGCGCGACAAGAGCGATCTTCTCTTCGGCATCGAGCAGAACGTGGACTACGTCGCGGCCTCGTTTACGCGCCGCGCGCAGGACATCATCGACATGCGCTCGTTCCTCAACGCCCACGGCGGCGAGGGCATCCGCATCATTGCAAAAATCGAAAACACCGAGGGCGTTGAAAAATTTGACGAAATTCTCGCCGCCTCCGATGGCATCATGGTCGCCCGCGGCGACATGGGCGTAGAAATTCCGTTTGAGCGTCTCCCCGGCATCCAGAAGCACTTCATCCGCGCCTGCTGCCAGGCCGGCAAAACCGTCATCACCGCCACGCAGATGCTCGACAGCATGGAGGAAAACCGCCGTCCGACCCGTGCGGAAATTTCCGACGTTGCCAACGCCGTCTTTGACGGCAGCAGCGCCGTGATGCTCTCCGGCGAGACCGCCGCGGGCAAATACCCCGTGGACGCTGTGAAAACCATGGCTCGCATCGCCGAGCAGGCCGAGCAGGACGCCTTTGCCGCCGATATCTACAAGAACATCTGGCATGCGATGGATCACTCCGACAACACCAACGCCGTGAGCGCTGCCGCCTGCACGATGGCTGAGCAGACATACGCACAGGCGATCATCGCCGACACGAGCACCGGCAAAGCCGCGCGCCGCGTTGCGAAGTACCGCCCGGCGCAGATGATCCTCGCCGCGACACCGTCCGAGAAGGTCTATCACCAGCTCGCGCTCGTCTGGGGCGTGTACCCGCTGCGCACACAGCCGGTGGACAGCGTGGATGTGCTGTTCCATTGCGCCATTGAAAAGGCGAAGGAGCTCGGTTACATTACCTCCGGCGATACCGTCGTCATGACCGCGGGCATCCCGCTCAACACCCACGGCAGCACAAACATGGTCAAAGTACAGACCATCCGGTAAAAATTCCTGATACGAAAAAAATCTCCGATTTTTCAATCGGAGATTTTTTTATTCCTTATCTTCCTTATCCTCTTTCGCATTCCGCTTTACGCCGGACTGGGCTATGCTGCCGCCGTTCGAAAGGTCTTTCCCGTCGAGCAGAAGGAGCTTTTCCGCAAACACCCGCGTGAACCCGCCCATGATCGCCGAGAGCATGATGAGATCCTCGGCGTGCTCGGTCGTGATCTCCGCGCTCTCCTCATGGTTGAGGATCGGCCCCGCCGCCAGGCGAATCTGCTGGATGAAGTACTGCGCCGCCTGCTGGTGGCGGGAGGCGTAGGCGGTGTAGATGTGCTCCACCTCTTCTTCCGAAAGCCCCATCGGGATGATCTTCTGGATGAGCGCAATGCTCAGCGACTGCTTGAGCGTCAGAATGATGATGAGGTATGCGATGTGCACACGGTAGTACCGGCGCTTCACCGGCTCCGGCATGACCTTGATGCGGACATAGTTGTTGATCGTCGCCGCCGTTATGAACTGCTCGTCCTTGAGCTCTGGCGGGAGGTAGTCCAGATATTCGCGCAGCAGCACCGTGACCTGCTCCATATACAGCCCCAAATTAGGGATCTCTTCCCAACGCGGGAGCCGGAAATCGTCCAGATACTTCTCCCAACGGCGCAGCTTTCCTGCTACAAGCGCATTATCGTATGCCATTTTCATCACCTCGCAGACAGGATTATACCACATCCCGCCGATTTTACAAGCAGTAATTGCGTCTTTTCCCATTGACTTAATCTTACACTTGATTTATAATAATATCAAATATTAGATACTCGGAGGGCAAATATCTTGTCTTTTGCTATCCTTACTGATACATCCGCCAACCTGCCGACGCCGCTTCTCCATGAGCACGGTATCACCGTAGCGCCGTTTTCGTATTCCTATGACGGCGCGGAGCATATGTGTCTCGATACTGAGGCGTTTGACGGCGCGGCGTACTACGGCGCCATGCGCAAGGGTACAGTCGTGACGACCTCGCTTGTGAATCCCGACCGGTTCATCTCCGCGGCGCGCCCGCTGCTCTCCGCCGGGGAAGACATTCTCTTCGTCGGCATGTCGTCCGGTATCAGCGGCTCGTTCGGCTCGGCCAAGCTCGCCGCAGACGATCTGCGCGAGGAATTTCCCGGGCGGGACATTCAGCTTGTCGATACGCTCGGTGCCTCGCTCGGCGAGGGCATTCTCGTGCTGCGCGCCATTGAGATGCGCGAGAGCGGCGCAACGCTTTCCGAAACGGCGGCGGCGCTGCGCGACATGCGCTGGAGGATGTACCAGATCTTCACCGTGGATGATATCATGTACCTGCGCCGCACCGGGCGCCTCTCCAACGCCAAGGCGATCGTCGCCTCGGTGCTGCACATCAAGCCCGTGCTCAAGGGCAACGAGGAGGGCGCGATCGTCGCCGTGGACAAGATCCGCGGCCGCCGCAAGTCCATTGATGCGCTCGTGGAGCGCTACCGCAAATACGTTGTCTCGCCCGAAACGCAGGTCGTGGGCATTGCCCACGCCGACTGCGCAGAGGACGCGGAATATCTCGCCTCGGCGCTGCGCATTGTTGCGCCGCCGAAGGAGATCATGACCGTGATGTACGAGCCCGTGACCGGCTCGCACGTCGGCCCCGGCGCGCTGGCGCTCTTTTTCCTCGGCGATGAGAACGTCCGGTCGAAATAAGGAATTTGACCTGCATATAAAAGGAGAGACGAAACCATGAACGACTTTGTGATCTACACCGATTCCGCGTGCGACATCCCGCCGGAGCTGCTGAAGGAGTGGGGCGTGCCGTACTCCTGGCTGACCTACGTGTTCGACGGCGACGCGCGCCAGTACTCGAACTATGAGCTCCCCTTCCCCGAATTTTACGACAAGATGCGCAAGGGCAGCGTTGCACGCACGAGCGCCGTGAACGCGGACGCCTTTTTGCAGGGGTTTGAGCCGATCCTCCAGGACGGCAAGGACATTCTGTACATCGGCTTCTCTTCGGGTCTGAGCGGAACATACCACGCCGGGTGCATCGCCGCGCAGGAGCTACGCGAAAAGTACCCCGAGCGCGACATCCGCTGCGTTGACACATTCGGCGCGTCCGGCGGTTTCGGGCTGCTGCTCTACATGGCCGTGCAGAAAAAGCGCGAGGGCGGCACGATCGAAGAGTGCGAAAAGGTCGTGCTCGACAACCGCTTCCACCTCTGCCACTGGTTCACGGTGGACGATCTCGTGTATCTCAAGCGCGGCGGACGCATCAGCGCCGCCACCGCGTTCGTCGGCAACGCGCTCGGCTTCAAGCCTGTGCTGCACATGGACGACGCCGGCCATCTCATCAATATGTTCAAGGTCCGCGGCCGCAAGGCGTCTCTCAACGCGATGGCCGACAAATACGGCGAGCTTGCTCTTGACAAATCCGGCGGAACGGTGTTTATTTCTCACGGAGACTGCCGCGCGGACGCCGACACGCTTGCCGCGATCCTCAAGGAGCGCTACGGCGCTTCCGTCAAGGAGATCGTGGTCGTTGGCCCGGTCATCGGCGCGCACTCCGGCCCCGGCACGCTCGCGCTGTTCTTCCTCGGCGAGCACCGGTAAATCGCCACAGAAAGGAAACTTCCCATGATCGACTATCGCTACGATACCCAGCTCCTCATTGAAGGCACCGGCCTGGACGAGGACGCCATCAACGATTACTTCCGCACCAACTTCAAGGGCGACTGCCTGCTCGCCGTCGGTGACGATGAGCTCATCAAGATCCACTACCACACCAACGAGCCCTGGAAGGTGCTCGAATACTGTGCCTCGCTCGGCGAGATCTTCGACATTGTCGTCGAGGATATGGACCGCCAGGCGCGCGGTCTCAACGGCTGAGCATTTGACAAAGCCGCTTTCATCCGGTACAATAGCCGGGGTAAAGGAAAGGCAGGCGACACACGATGCGGCAATGCATGGATGCGGACAATCTACACCGCCGACTGAAAAAAATCATCGGGCAGGTACAGGCCATTGACCGGATGATCGACGAGGACGTCCCCTGCGAGGACATCCTCTCCCAGATCAACGCGGCGAAATCCGCGCTCAACGGCTGCGGCAAGGTCGTGCTCGAAGGGCACATCCAGCATTGCATCCGCGACGGTATCGCCAACGGCGATGTGGACAAAACGCTTGAGAGCTTCACCACCGCGGTCGAACGCTTCGCCAACATGCAATAACAAATAACATTCAAACGGGAGCCCCGCTGTATGGGGCTCCCGTTTGATTTGCAAAGGGCCGTTCTTTGGATAATGTACAATAACTTGCGCAAATTGGAAACCGCATAAAAGAAGACATAGCTT
>CAVEQS010000004.1:0-102268 GCA_963618015.1 bacterium
GACTCTATTCAGCCGGAGCCTGCAAATAAATTTGCGCATAAATCTTGACAGGACCGTTTACGCCCCAGCGGTTGACATCCGGGGTGGGGCGGACTATAATCGCTAATATTCTAATATTAGAGTTTCTATTCTTGGAGGTTTTTATGGTTGAGCAGAACTTCACCGCTTCGCAGATGTTCCGCAATGCGAACCGGTTTATGGAAGCCTACCACGCGGCCCTGCAGCCGCTCTGCCGGGACACCGGTCTGCCGCCGATGGCGGTGGATATTCTGATGTTTTTTGCCAACAATCCCGAGAGCGGCACGGCGAAGGACGTCTGCCAATGCCGCGGCTTCAAGTCCGGCATTGTGTCTGTCCACGTTGACCGGCTCGTGAACGAGGGGCTTCTCTCGCGGCAGGACGTGCCCGGCGACCGCCGGAAAACGCGGCTCGTCTGCACGGACGCGGCAGACACGATCATCGAGCGGGGGCGCGGCATACAAAAGCGCTTCGCACAAAAGCTGGTGGCAGGGCTGTCGGAAGAGGACATCGCGGTATTCCACAACTGCCTGGCAGTGATCGGCGACAATATAGAGGACATACGCAAAAACGGACTTTCCACGGAGGACGAAAGCAAATCATGATAAAGCTATTGAAAAACATGCGCCGGAAGGAAAAAGGGATGGCGCTGCTCTGTCTGGTGTTTGTCGTGGTGCAGATCTATTTTGATTTGCGTCTGCCGGACTATATGACAGACCTTACGAAGCTGATCAAAACGTCCGGCACAACGGCGGACATCGCGAATGTCGGGCTCAAAATGCTCGGCTGCACGGCGGTGAGCGCGGTGCTCGCGATCGCGTGCGGGTTTCTGGCCGCGAAGGCCGCGTCCGGATTCAGCTTTGCCGTGCGCGAAAAGCTCTTCCGCCACGTGATGGACATCGGCAGCGAGGAAATGCAGGACTTTTCCATTCCGAGTCTCATCACCCGCACAACGAACGACATTACGCAGATCCAAATGATCATCGCCATGGGGCTGCAGATGATGATTAAGGCCCCCATCATGGCGGTGTGGGCGATCATCAAAATTCTCGGCAAGAGCTGGGAGCTCTCCGCCGTAACCGCGGCGTTCGTCGTTGTTCTGTTCACAACGGTGCTGCTCATCATGAGCTCGTGCATTCCCCGCTTCCGCCTTGTGCAGAAGATGACGGATAAAATCAACCGCGTGGCGCGCGAAAACCTGACCGGCATCAACGTGGTGCACGCCTTCAATGCCGAGGAGTTCCAGAACGAAAAGTTTGACGGCCCCAGCCGCGGCATGATGGAGCTCCAAATGAAAAACCAGAAGCTCTTCGCGCTGGTGCAGCCGGCGATGTCGCTGGGGATGAACGGTCTCGCGCTCGCGATCTACTGGGTCGGCGCTGCGCTCGTGAACAACATTGCCGTCTCCGACATGGCCGCGCGCCTCACCATGTTCAGCGACGTGCTCGTATTCAGCACGTATGCAACGTACATCGTCATGTCGTTCATGATGCTCGCTATGATCTTCATGCTGCTGCCGCAGGCGCAGGTGTCCGCGGAGCGCATCAACGAGGTGCTCGAGCGCAAAGCCTCCATCCGCGAGGGCAGCGTACAAACCGGCACCGAGACCGGAACGGTGGAATTTCGGAACGTATCGTTCCGGTATCCCCACGCCTCCGGGGACGCGCTGGCGAACGTCAGCTTCAAGGTAAACCGCGGCGAAACGCTCGCAATCATCGGTGCGACCGGCAGCGGCAAAACGACGCTCATTCAGCTCATCCCCCGCTTTTACGACGCGACGGAGGGCGAGGTGCTCATTGACGGCGTGAACGTGAAGGACTATTCCTTCGACGCGCTCTACGATAAGCTTGGCTACGTCACGCAGAAGGCCGTTCTCTTCTCGGGAACGGTGCGCGACAACGTTCTCTTCGGCGAAAGCGCCGCCGGGGCGAGCGAAGATAATCTGCGCCGCGCCATCGAGTTTTCCCAGGCAAGCGAGTTTGTGGACAAGCTGCCGGAGGGCACGGATTATACAATCGCGCAGCTCGGTCGCAACGTATCCGGCGGGCAGAAGCAGCGCCTCTCCATCGCCCGTGCGCTGGCGAGAAAGCCGGAAATTTTGATCTTTGACGACTCGTTCTCGGCGCTTGATTACCGGACGGACGCGAAGCTGCGCGAAGGGCTGAACCGCGAAGAGCACAACACGACAAAGATCATCGTCGCCCAGCGCATCAGCACGATCCGCCATGCCGACAAGATTCTCGTTCTTGACCGCGGCGAGATCGCCGGCATGGGAACGCACGACGAGCTTATGCAGTTCTGCCGCGTATACCGCGAAATTGCCACATCGCAGCTGAGCGCCGCGGAGCTCGCCTGAGGAGGGACCGAAAATGAAACGAAAAGACAATCCTAACGGCATCCGCTCGGCGGTGCCGCGCCTTACGGACTATATGCGCTCGAGCATGGGCGTCATTATTATGGCTTTGATCCTCGCCGCGCTCAGCGCGGTGATGACGATCCTTGGGCCAAACCAGATTGGCCGGATCGCCACGCTCATGTCCGACGGTCTTACCGGAAGCATCGATCTTGCGGCCATCGCGAAAGTCGGCATTTTTCTCGCCGTGATCTATGCGCTGAGCGCGATATTCAATTTTATCCAGCATTACACCATGGCCGTCGTCACGCTCAAGATGTCCTACCGCATGCGCGGCGAGCTTTCGGCCAAAATCAACCGCGTGCCGCAGAAGTATTTCGGCACGACCTCGCAGGGCGACATTCTCAGCCGCATCACAAACGACGTTTCCACCTTGCAGCAGGGACTCACCAACAGCCTGCCGACGATCATCAGTGCGGCCACGCAGTTTATCGGCTGCCTCCTCATGATGTTTATCACCGAATGGCGGCTCGCGCTCGTCTCCATCGGCGTGACGATCCTCGGCATGCTGCTGACGGTGCTCATTCTATCCAAATCGCAGCGATATTTCGCCGCGCGGCAGAAGAGTCTCGGCGAACTGAACGGCTATGTGGAGGAAATGTATTCCGGGCACGAGGTCGTGCGGCTCAGCCGCGCCGGACGGAAGATCGGCGCGCAGTTCGATAAGCTCAACGCCGCCGTTTACAACGCGAACTGGAAATCGCAGTTTCTCTCCGGCATGATGCAGCCGCTCATGAACATTGTCGGCAACATCGCCTATGTTGCGGTGTGCGTTCTCGGCTCGATCCTCGCGATGAACGGCACGATCGAGTTTGGCGTGATCGTCTCCTTTATTCTCTATGTGCGCCTCTTCACCTCGCCGCTGACGCAGATGGCGCAGGGCATGACGAACCTGCAGACCGCCTCCGCCTCCGCGCACCGCATTTTCGACTTTCTCGAAAGCGAAGAGATGTCCGACGAGAGTGAAAAGACCGCGAAGCTCACCGGCGTGCGCGGCAAGGTCTGCTTTGACCACGTCCGCTTCAGCTATCCGAACAACCCGGGTAAGATCATCATCCGGGACTTTTCCGCCGAGGTGCTCCCCGGGCAGAAGGTCGCCATCGTCGGCCCGACCGGCGCGGGCAAAACCACAATGGTCAATCTGCTCATGCGCTTTTTCGAGATCAACAGCGGCAGCATAACGATCGACGGCGTGCCGGTATCCGATATGCGCCGGGAGGATGTGCACGATCTCTTCAGCATGGTCTTGCAGGACACCTGGCTCTTTGAAGGAACGGTGCGGGAGAATCTCGTATACAACATGGAGGGCATCACCGACGAGCAGCTGGAAGAGGTCTGCCGTGCCTGCGGTCTGGACAAATTTGTCCACTCGCTGCCGGAAGGATTCGATACCGTTCTCTCCGAAAGCGCCGGTATCTCCGCCGGCCAGAAGCAGCTTCTCACCATCGCCCGCGCCATGCTGCAAAATGCGCCCATGCTGATTCTCGACGAGGCGACCTCCTCCGTCGATACCCGCACGGAGCTGCTGATCCAGCGCGCCATGGACGAGCTCACAAAGGGCCGCACAAGCTTTGTGATCGCGCACCGTTTGTCCACGATCAAAAATGCGGACAAAATTCTCGTCATGCGTGACGGCGACGTAGTCGAGAGCGGCACGCACGACGAGCTCATGCAGCGCGGCGGCTTCTATGCCGATCTATACAACAGCCAATTCGAAGAAGCATCTTAACTTCAAACAAACCCCGCTCCGCCGAGCCGCATACAAAAAGGCGCAGGTTCCGTATTCGGAACCTGCGCCTAACATTTCAGCATGATGCGTGCGCTCTTTGGCTCCCTCTGACGAGGGAGCTGGCAGCCGTTAGGCTGACTGAGGGAGAGAAAAACTACATACTTCCGCGCAGAACATCTCTCCCTCCGTCTTTTGCCTTCGGCAAAATCCACCTCCCTCGTCAGAGGGAGGCTTTTGAATTCTCTTCCTTATCTCATTTTGTCGCCGCGAAGCCTTTTTTCTTATAGCCGCAGTCGCAGTACGGCCCGCCGGAGGCGAGCGTGTATTCGCGCACGAAATCCGTCGCACCGCCGGCTTCGCTCATCGTATAGTCCAGATGGCAAAGCGCCGGAGTGAGATCGTAAAGCCCCAGCTTCTTCATCAGCTCGCAAATGCCGCAGCGGGTGAAGCGTCCCTCGTAGCCGCTGCCGTCCGGGTACTCATAGTACTCCATATTCCAGGAATACGGGTTGCGGTCGGCGGCGCGGAGCGCGGCGGTGGCCTTCATGCCCTCGATGTCCTGGGGCGTGAATTTCTTCTTTCCGCTCTTGCGGCAGAACCAGCGCATGGGGCCGGTCATCATCGCGTCGGCATAGTACTTCGTAAGGCGCTCCACATCCGGCCGCTCCGGCATGGAGACGATGAACGCGCCGAGAAGAGCGCAGTTCACGATGTTCATTTTGAAGCGGTCGGCCTTTTCAAATTCCGGGAGCGAGGCGATGATCTCCTTATACTTCGGCTTCGCCTTTTTCGCGATTTCCGCGGCCGTATCGGCATCGTATCCGAACACGACCGTAAGCTGCTTCCGGAACGACGCACCGAACAGCGCCCACATTCCCATGGGCATTCCGGCGTATTTCATGTTTATTCCCCCTAATTTTTCGGCATTGCTGCCGGATATCGAATCAAATCGTACAGCGCGCCGTGCTCGCCGAAGCGGCGCGTCCCGGCAATCTCCATGCCGAGATGGACGTATTTATCGCATTTGGATTTCGCATCGGTCTCCAGGATCACCGGCACGCCGAGACGGTCGCCCTCGGCGAAGGCGATGTCCATCACCTTTCGCATGAATCCCTGCCCCTGATATTTCTCGCGCACGCAGACGAGCCCGACGAACACATAGGGCTTTTTCTCCTTATCCATCCGGTCGTTCAGCCCCTGCCCGCCCTTGGCCATGATGCGCAGAAAGCGCACAAGGTCTTTGCCCTTCAGCGCGCCGAAAAACGCCTTGGCAAGCGGCAGAACCGCTTTGATTTTGACCTTTTCGCCGGGCAGCTTATAGGCGATAAAGCCCTCGCCGCGCTCGCTCGTTGTGTGCATCATGCCGCTTTGCAGCGCCATGCGCACGTACCCGCGGATGAACGCCGCCGTCGCTTCCCGGCTGGGAAAGGCACTCGCGAGCCCCTGCTCCGCGCCGTAATCGTAATACCCGAAGGCGTGCCCGATGTCGGCGATCACAGCTTCGTCAAGCGTTTCTACCTTCATTCGCTTTTCTCCCCCTCCGGCGGCAGACGAAGTTCGGAACGCTCCATCACGCCGCGCAGCATGGCCGCAAAGCCCTCCGGGTCACGGATCTGATACTGCATATGGTCGTACCCTTCCAGCACCGGAAAGTGCGCTTCCGGATATGCCTCTTTCACCGCGCCGCGGTATTTGAAATGATCCTCCGCGCTGCCGAAGGCAAAGTATGTACGCCGCTGCGTCTCCGGCGAGAGCGCCGGGAACGGCTGGTCTTCGAGACTGTCCGCGAGCTGGCGGCGGAGATTGCCATACGTGAGCGCCTTGCCCGCGGCAATGAAATACGGCTTGATGGCATCATCGTCGCACCAGAGGATCTTTTTGAGTGTCGCACCGTTCGACCAATAGAGACTGCGGATGGCAAGATACAGAAACGGCACCATGATGCGCCGCGTGCTCCGGGAAATCTGCGCGAACTGGCCGCCGTCAAAGTAGACATGGTCGACCGGCAAGTCCGTATACGTCAGAAATGCCATGGCAAGGTCTGCGCCGATGGACGACGCCACAACGAGCGCAAGGCGCTTTACGCCCTGTGCTCGGAGAAAGTCCTCCACCTGCCGGACTTCGTCCGCCTTGCTTACGTACTTCTGTCCGGCGCAGTAGACCGTGGAGGTCGGCAGGATGCAGAAGTAATCGTCCTGCAAATGCTTCGCCACCGGCTCGCTGCTCGCGCCGGTCACGCCCATGGCGTGGAAGAAGAGCACCGCGGGGGCGTCCCTGCGGCCCAGCGTTTCAAAGAGCATGGCCTTGCCTCAATGCAGGATGAGCAGCATGATCCCCGAGAGCACCGCGGAGATGACCACCATGCCCACCGTGCCGAAAAGCCACTTTTTGCGTTTGGCCGCGGCGTTGATGTAAGGTTTCAAATCCTCCGTGCCGGGGATCGTCCACGCCTTGGTGTGACCGACCCAGTAGTCGTCGATCAGAAACCGGTCGATGAGATTCATCACCGAGAGAATGACGAGAAGCTGCCAGAACGGCGTGAGGAAGCCCCGCGCGCCGTTGATCGCATACACGCACACGAGCACGTACGCGATATAGCCGGGGAGGCACACCGCCTTGAAGAGCTTCTTGTTCCGCTCGATTTTCTCCTTCGTCGTCAGTCCCAGCGTAACGACGCGCGACTGCACTTCCGCTTCATAGAGATGCACCATGCCGACCGCGCCGTTGCGGATGCCGAACAGGCAGACCAGCACAAGCAGCACGCCCAGCCCCAGTCCTTCCAAAAGCACTTTTCCGATCATGTTATTTGTTCCTCCTATACCCCGCCGCGTCGCGGTATTCGGGGTGTTCGTTTATATAAGGGTCTTTGTCGCCGCAGATGGTATAGTCGCACCGGCAGCCGTTCGAGCACGTGGTCTGCCGCACGAGCCGCGCGTGGATGAGCTCCATGCCCAGATAGTCCGGGTTGCAGAGCGCCGGCATAACGTCGAGCAGATCGTGCTGCTTGGCAAATTCCGCCACGGGACACGCAGCAAATTCATAGTAAATGGGCTTGTCCTTCGCATAGGGCGCAACGGTCATTTTATAGTCGCCCCACTCGTCGCACCGCTTTTTGGCGTTGCAGAACGCTTTGTGCAGCAGCCGCTTGAAAAACGGCTTATTCACGTCCACGAATTTGGAGAGGATGCGGAACGACGGCAGGAAGAGCTCTCCCTCCATCTTCTCGATCTCGTCCAGGCTCGCAACATCCCGGCAGACGGTGTAATACGCCATGAGCGCGATGCAGTCGTAGGTGCCGCCCGCGCCGTTGTGGAAGTTTTTGCTGCCGCCGAGATCGGTGCGCCAGTCGGAAAGATACGCCACATACTGCCGCTGTACCCGTTCCCAGACGGCTTCCCGCTCCGGCTCCGGGTAGTGCCGGGCAATTTTTTCCTGGATCTGCGCTTTGCAGGCCTTGGTATAAAGCACATGGCAGCGGCGGTCAAATTGCAGTTCGCTGTCTTTCATAGATGTTTCTCCGTTTTATTTCTTCAAAATTTCCACGATCTTCGCAAAATCTTCTTTCGCCTCTTTGAACACCGGCAGCATGCAGTAGCAATGCACCATGCCGGGGCGTGCGAACGCCGTGTGCGGCACATTTGCCCGTTCGCATGCCGCGGTGAAGTCCGGCAGCGCGCCATAGAGCACTTCGTCGGCGCTGTAGAAAAAGTGGATATCGCCGACGCCGCTAAAGTCGCCCCGCGAGCCGGAGATCATGTAATCCGGCACATTGTCCTGCCCGTGGCGCATGAACTCTTCCACGGTGACCATGAAGGCATAATCAATGGCGACGTCCTTATCGTTGAGCGCCTTCATGCGCGCCTTTTCCTCTTCATTCCAAGGCACCTCGCCGGGGGACACGGCCACGATGTGCCGCGGCGCCGGCAGGGGTTCCGGCTGCGCGTTGTTGTGCGCCGCGATGCCGAGCGCGAGCGCGCCGCCGGAGGAGAAGCCGCAGGTGCTGACGTTCCCGCCGCCGTACAGGGCGGTCATCTGCCGGTAGCACTCGTAGACCATGGCGTAGGTCTCCGTGATGCAATGCTCGGTGCAGAGCGGGTAAAACGGGAACCACACGTCGCACCCCGTCTCCCGCGCGAGCTTTCGCATAACGGGCAGATCGCCCTTGTCCGGGCCGATCACCATACCGCCGCCGAAAAAGTAGAGGATCGCGCGCTCCGAGGGCTGCGGAGCATTTCGCACGATCAGGCACGGAAAGCCGTTGACCGTTACGGTCTCGTAGTACACCTTGTGATCCGTCGGGGTAAAAACGCCCCGGCTCCGGTTTTGTTTTTCAATCTCTTGGCGCAGCTTATCCTCCGGCAGCGCGAAGGACTTCTTCGCGCCGGAGAGCTTATACGCCGCGCGCAGCACGGATGCAAGAAAGCTCATCGTTCTTCTCCCCTTTTTAATTTATAATGCTCTTGACGAGCTGCGCCCACTTTTCCGGATAGCACGCGAGCAGCTCTTCGTGCTGCAAGTTTTGCTCATGGAGCACCGGGTGAACAAAGTGGCGCTCGTACCGCTCGCGGTACTTCTCGCCCATTTTGAGCGCATAGAACACATGAATTTCTGTCCCCGGGACGGCGATCTTCTCCGGCAGCGGCGTGATGAGATCGGAGTAAAACTGGTTTTTGCAGCTCTGCTCCGTCACATACGGCCGCTTACCGCCAAGCATTTCCATAAACGCCGCCACGTACGCCGGCATTTCCGCCGCGCGCTTTTCGAGGCGCTTTCGCAAAAAGCGGCTTTTGAACTCCCCGTCGCGGATCACAGGGTAAATGAGCGGCAGAAGGAGGTTCGTCTGCAGTCTGGCCGCGAACGGCGAAGCCTGATCGAGATCGGAAGAGCCGAGAATGCCATAGTCCATGTGAATGTTCCGCCGCGCCGCGAGCAGCCCTACGAACGAGCCGCCAAGCGAGCAGCCGTAGGCCGCGCGGATGTGCCCGCCGCAATGCTCCCGGATATAGGCTTCGATCTTTTCGGTCTCCTCGAGCATGGTGGGAAACTCGGCAGGTTCGGTTTCGTCAAAGCCGTCGTAGCTCACGCAGAGCACGCGGTATTCCCGCGCCAAAAGCGGAATGACATGGCCGAAATTGCCCTTCCAATGGCAGCAGGTGCCGGGCAGGAGCAGTATGGCCGGGGCGTTCTCCTCCCCAAAGGAATACACCTTCATCGCGCTTCCTCCATTTCTGTTAGCTTTCGCTAACTCATGGTTAGATAAGGCTAACTGAAAATCTTTCAAAAAGCCGCCGGAAGGCGGCTTCAGATTGTCAAAAAAGCCTCGCAGAGTTTGCGCCCGCAGGCGCAAATAAAGTTTTGATCATTTTCTCCGGCGGCGTGTACGTCGGAGAAAATACCGCTCGGCTCGCAAACGTGCTCTCGGAGAGAGTGCGCTGCGGCGAGCCGCAGTCTTTTCAAACGAGAGCCCAACGTAGTGGGTCTCGTTTGATTTCAGCCATATAATAGGCGCATTTTCCCGCCCTGTCAAGGACTTGCGGCACGTTTCCGCCAAAAAGCGGGGCGTTCAGTCCGGGAGCAATATCTCCTTGAGCGTGAGATCGCGCCCCGTGAGCGGCGTGAGCTTCGCGCCCCGGCACTCCGGGCAGCGCAGGTCGTTGAGATCGGCGGTGAATACCGCGCCGCAGTCAAGACACTCCGCCGTTCCATCCACCGTTTCGATCCGCATTTCGGTTCCTTCAAGCGGCGTTCCGTCCGTGACGGCCTCCCAGCCGTCGGCGAGGAAGCGGGGGACGACTCCGGAGAGCGTCCCCACCTCCACGGTGATGCTCGTTACGCTGTCCGCGCCTTCCTGCGCGGCAATGCGCGATACCATTTTGCGCAGCGCATCACAGATACCGAGCTCGTGCATTATTTCTCCACCGCGTGCCGGACAATGCTGCCGCCGCGCTTGACGAGCCCCTCGGCGAGCTTGATGGGCAGCGTTTCAAAGGAGCCCGCGTGCCAGTCGCGCACCTTTTTGAGATGGATGGCGTCAAATTTGCACTTCGTGGTGCAAAGGCCGCAGCCGATGCAGAGATAGGGATCTACCTTCGTCACGCCGCACTCGAGACAGCGCGCGGTTTCCTTTCGCACCTGCTCGGGCGTGAACGTTATGCGCTCGTCGGCAAACGTTTTTGCCTTCGCCTCGTTGTAGCCCGGCATCTGGCGCTTGCCGCTGTCGAAGTGCGAGATATCCAGCAGCGCGTGGCTCTTGTCGAGCGCGTGATACTCGCGCCGGTCGCGCCCCATGGTGAGCGTCTGGCCGGGATGGACGTAGCGATGGAGGGATATCGCGGCTTCCTTGCCCGCAGCGATGGCGTCGATGGCGAATTTCGGGCCGGTATAGCAGTCGCCGCCGACAAAAATGTCGCGCTGCGCAGTCTGATACGTAAGGCCGTCCGCCACGGCGGTGCCCTGATCGGTGGTCTGGAGCGCGCCGACGTCGAGACCACCCCAGTCGATGACCTGTCCGACGGCGGGGATGATGCTGTCCGCCGCGATGGTCTCGTATTTTCCGGTGCCGACAGGCTTTCTCCGCCCGCTCGCGTCCGGCTCGCCGAGCTCCATGAGCTCCACTTTGAGCGCCGTCACCTTGCCGCCATCGCCCACGATCTCCACAGGGGCATTCAGATAGCGGAACTCCACGCCCTCGGCCATTGCCTCGCGCACCTCGTCCGGGTCGGCGGGCATCTCCTCCGCCGAGCGACGGTAGACAACGTACGTTTTCTCCGCGCCAAGGCGCACGGCGCTGCGGCACACGTCCATCGCTACGTTGCCGCCGCCGATGACGACGCACGTTTTGCCGACGGCGGGCGCATGGCCGAGATTGACCTCGCGCAGGAACTCGATACCGCCGGTAACGCCCGAAAGCCCCTCGCCGGGGATGCCGAGCGGACGGGACTTCTGCGCGCCGATGGCAAGATAAAAGCCCTTGTAGCCCTGCTCGCGAAGCTGCGCGAGGGTGATATCTTTTCCGACCTCCACGCCGCAGCGGAACTCCACGCCCATTTCGCGGAGGATGTCGATCTCGGCGTTCAGAACGTCTTTTTCCAGCCGGAAGGACGGGATGCCGAGCGTGAGCATGCCGCCGGGCACCGGGTTTTTGTCGAACACGGTGACGGGGTAGCCCTTGTTCGCGAGATAGTAAGCGCAGCTCATGCCGGCGGGGCCGGCGCCGATAACGGCGATCTTTTCCGTATATGGCCGTCCGATCTGGTTGACCATTTTCGGGACAAAGCGCGTTTCCTCGTGCAGGTCGTGATCGGCGATGAAGCGCTTGACCTCGTCAATGGCGACGGCCTCGTCCACGCTCGCGCGGGTGCATTCTTTCTCGCACGCCTTGTTGCAGATGCGGCCGCACACCGCGGGAAACGGATTTTCCTTTTTGATGAGCTCGAGCGCGTCGGTGTATCGTCCCTGCGCGGCGAGCTTCAGGTAGCCCTGCACGGGGACGTGCGCCGGGCAGGCCGCCTTGCAGGGGGCGGTGCCGGTGTCGAGCGTGTCCTTGAAGTTTTCGCGGTAATCGGGATTGAAGGTTTTCCGAACGTTGAGCGTTGTGGTGAGCTTGGCGTAATCCGGCGGCGTGAGATCGCAGGAGGAGCAAAGCTTCTGCCCGAGCTTGAGTGCGTTGCCGGGGCAGGTCTCCACGCACTGCGCGCATGCAACGCACTTTGCCTCGTCGATCTCGGCGACGAAGTTGGAGCGGATGGCGTCCCGCGCACCGAACATCAGCCCCGCGCGCAAACCGAAGCACGCGCACGAGCAGCAGTTGCAGATGGCGGCGCTGTCGCCGAGCTCTTCGATGTTCGGGATATCGTGCATGAGGCCGTTTTCCTCGGCGCGGTGGATGATCTCCAGCGCCTCCTCGCGGGTGATCTGCCGGGCGCGGCCGGTGCGGATGTAGTGTTCGGCGCCCTTGCCCATCTGGATGCACATCTCCTCGTCCAGATGGCCGCAGCCGTCGCCGATGCTCGTGCGCGAGCTGCGGCAGGAGCACGGGGAGACGGAGAACGTGTCGTATTTATCGAGATAGTACGAAAGCTTTTCGTAGGGGCTCACGCCGGGGATATCTTTGATGGCGTCCTCCACGGGAACAACGCGCATCAGGCCATACCCCTCCGGCAGCAGGGGGCCCATCATCTCCATGCGCAGGCGGGTATACTCCTCAAACGCACGGCCGACCTCCGGGTGGTCGTGCAGCAGCTTCTGGTTGTTGACCATCATTTCGAGAATGCCGGGCGCAAAGATCTGCATGAAGTATGTATCCTCGCCATACTCCTCGGAGTATGTGCGGCGGAAAATGCCGTACTCGACGAGATTGTCGAGCGAGCTCTGGATTTCGGCTACGGTTTTGCCGACCTTCTTTGCAAGATACGCCGCCGTTCGCTCTCGTCGGAGCCCCGCGGCGATGGCGATATCCGCCTCGTCGTCCGAGACGATGTTCGCCATGCTGTAGTATTCGGGCGCGTTCTCGTCGATCTTCACGACAGCGCCGGAAATGCCGCCGATGACCTTTGCCAGCTTTACGATCTTTGGTCTGAGCTTTGCCATTGTCGTTTTCCCCCTATATCTTTTTTAAATCCTCTCCTTTATCATAATACCGTGTTTATTTTGCATTTACAAGAAAATGTTGGAGCGGCGCGTCATTTCCTGACGCGCCGCTCCGGTGCCTTATTCCATTGATCCGCGGACGCGCTCGCGATTGTTTTCCGCGATGCGCGCGGTGAGTGTGAGCGGCGTCTCCCGGCGGCGGAGCTGCTCGGTGAACCGGGCGGAGTACGCCGCGTAGATCCAATACACATACGGCATGCCGGGGTGGAAATCAATGTAAAAAGTTTTCTTCAAAGAATGCGATCAGCTCCGCGATCGATCGAACCGACCACGTCGTATCCACCTGCGGTGCCTCGCCATAGGGATTCATCCAGAGCGTTTTGCCTCCAGCAAGGAGGACATTTTCAATTTCGTTGAGCGCATGGTCGCCGACCGAAAGCATCTGTTCCGGGTGCTCGCGCAGCTCCGGATGGAAGCAATAGACTGTTTTCAGCAAACCGTAGGGCTTGTGCGCATCATAGATTTTTTCGCAGAACGCATCCTTGAATCCAAGCTTCTCGATAAAATCCGATGCCGACTGCTCCGGGGAATTGCTCAGGAGGATCGTGTGATACCGCTCTTTCAGCCGCAGCAGCAGCGAAAGCAGCGCCGGATCTGCGTGGATCGACTGCTGCATCTCCTCGCGCACGCGGAGAAACGCCCGCTCGCCATTCTGTTCCAAAACGCCGTAGGCCGCCGCAATCAGTGTGACGACCTCCCACGGATCGCCAAGATACGCAAGCTCGCCCATGCCCTCTTCATAACAGCGCGCAAACGGCATCTCCGTCTGCATCGCATCGCGAAGCGTCTGCTCAAGCGCCCCCTCTGCCGGCGCCTGCTTTGGCAAGCAGTAGAAGCGGTTCATTGCAAGGCCGTTTCCGCCAAGCGTCCGCTCCACCAGCTCCAACGCCTCCGGCAGGCGCGCTTCATACGGCGTATTTTCAAGACTGTAGCGCAGATAATCGCGGTGGAAGTGGAAGTCCTGATACAGCGTGCCGTCCATGTCAAACAGGATGGTTTTAATCTCGCTCATCCCTTGACGCCTCCGCTGGCAACGCCGCTGACGATCTTTTTGCGCAGGAACAGGAACAGAATGATCATCGGCAGCACCACGACCGTGGCCGCAGCCATCAGCTTTTCATAGTGAATGCCGCCCTCCGACATAAAGGCGTACAGCCCGAGCGGAAGCGTGCGGTTGCTGGACGTGTTTGTCACCAGCAGCGGCCACAGGAACGAATTCCAGCAGCTGATCGCATCGAGCAGGATGATGGAGACCAGCGACGGCTTTGCGATCGGTACCAGCACACGCCACAGGAAGAACCAGTCACTTGCGCCGTCGGTTTTCGCCGACTGATAGAGCGCGTCAGGGATGCTGTCAAAGAAGTTCTTCAGAATATAGGTGTAGAAAATACTGGAGGTAAACGGGATGATCAGCGCCAGGATATTGTCGATCAGTCCAAGCTTTGTGATGATCGTATACAGCGTCACGACCAGCAGCTCAAACGGCACCATCATCAGCACCACCAGAGAGGAAAACATGATTTTTCTCCCCGGGAAGCGCAGCTTTGAAAATGCAAACGCCGCCAGGATGGTCGTCACCACGGTCAAGATCACGATGGACACCGTGACAATGACAGAGTTCACAAAATAACGCAGGAATGGCGCGGTCTTGAATGCGTAGACGAAATTGTCAAAGCTCAGCGACGCCGGGAAAATCACCGGCGGCCGGGATGCAATTTCACTTGGCGTCTTGAACGCAGACAGCACCATCCAGATAAAGGGAAACACCATCAAAAACGCGCCGGCCGCCAGCAGAATATAATCCACCACCCGGCCAAGCCAGCTTCCCTTTTGCTCGTTTTTCATGCTCTTCCCTCCTTAGTATCTGGTTTTCTTCTCAATCAGGGACTGAAGCTTTGTAAACAGCACCATGACCAGAAGCAAAATAACCGCCGCGGCGCAAGCCTTGTCCAGCTTCCACTTGGAGTAGAACATCTGATAGATGTAATACACCACTGTGTAGAGCGTATAAGCGACGCCGGGCTTTCCGTTAAAGAGCGGGAACAGCTCGGTAAAGACCTTAAACGTGCTGATCATATTGACGACGACCACCAGGCTGACCGTGGGCATCAGGAGCGGCAGCTTGATGCGGAAGAAAATCTTCCGCGGGCCTGCGCCGTCCACCTGCGCGGCAACGCTCAGCTTTTCGTCAATATTCTGCATGCCGGACAGGATGATGATAATGGTAAACGGCAGAATGCTCCAGATACCATAGATCACCAGCGCCGCCATGCCCCATTTCACGTCCGTCAGCCATCCGACAGGGCTTATGCCAAACAGTCCCAGCACATAGTTGATAATGCCGTAGTCGGCGTTATACATCCACTTCCACGCAAGGCCGACGGCTGTGGAGCACGTGACAAGCGGCAGAAAATAGCAGGTCTGGAACAGGCCGTTAAAGCGCAGCTTTTTGTTCAACAGGTTTGCAAAGAAAATTGCCAGCACCGTGCTGATCGGTACAACGATCAGCACATAGATGATGGTATTGCGCATCGCCTGCAAAAAATAGGGATCCTGGATAACCTTGACGTAGTTTCCCACGCCAATGGTGTCATACGCGCCCGTCAAGGCGTTATAATTCTGTTTGAATGAGGTGATGATGACATTTACCACCGGGTAGATGGTAAAAATGGCAATTGCCAGAATAAAGGGCAGCAGATATAAATACGCCTTGGCCGCACCGCCCGCCGTATAGCCCCGGTCGGAGGCTGTATTTTTCCTTTTCATTACAGCCGCGCTCCCGTTTCCGCGTCAAAGAGGAATGCGCCGGAGGTCTTGATGCCAAGCGGCAGCGTCTGTCCCGGCTGGTAGTCGCCAACGTCTGAGATATAGGCGCGGCAGTCATGTCCGCCGATCTCCAGAAGTGCAAGGCGCTCCTTGCCCATAACATAGGTCTGACGCAGAACGCCGGTGCAGGCCGGCTCGCCATCCGTCAGGAAGAAGCTCTCCGCACGCACCGAGAGATAGAGCTTCTGTCCCTCTTGCAGCGCGGGCAGATTGGGAAAGTGTACCGTCTGTCCGTCACTCAGGCAGAGCTTGCCGCCATTTACCGTGGCCGGGAGCTTGTTGATGGGCGGTGTGCCAAGGAAGTCTGCCACAAAGTCGTTCACCGGCTCGTCATACAGCTTCTGCGGCTTGTCATACTGCATCACAACGCCCTTGCGCATCAGCAGGATCTGATCGGAGATGCTCATGGCCTCCTCCTGATCGTGCGTAACAAATACGGTGGTAACGCCGGTCTCCTGCTGGATGCGGCGAATTTCCTCGCGCATCTCAATGCGCAGCCGGGCATCAAGGTTGCTCAGCGGCTCGTCAAGCAGCAGCAGACGCGGCTGCTTAATGAGCGCGCGGGCAATAGCCACGCGCTGCTGCTGGCCGCCGGACAGCTCGGACGGGCGGCGCGAAAGCAGCTCGTCAATATGCACCTGCTTTGCGATCTTCTTTGCCCGCTCGATGCGCTCCTTTTTGGGAACTTTCTGCACCTCCAGCGGGAAGCAGATATTTTCCAGCACCGTCATATGCGGATAGAGCGCGTAGTTCTGGAACACCAGACCAATACCGCGCTTTTCCGGCTTCTGGTTGGTCACATCCTCGCCGTCGAACAGAATGCGTCCCGACGTGGGTTTGGTAATGCCCGCCAGCATGAAAAGCGTGGTGCTCTTGCCGCAGCCGGACGGTCCGAGCAGGGAAATCAGCTCGCCATCCTTCAGCTCCGCCGAGAAGTTGTGTACCGCGAAATTGTCCTCGTATTGTTTGGTCAGCCCATCAATCGTAACTTTCATATCAATTCTCCCAAAGCGGCGCAGGAGTGACGGCAGCTGCCGACACCCTGCGCCGTGTTACGTTGGATCTGTCAGCGTCCGGACTTAGCCGGCCATTTCTGCGTTGCAGACGGCTTCGGCATCGGACAGAGCGGCCTCAGCCGTCTTGATGCCGGTGCTGGCTTCCTGCAGCGCCTTGGAGATTTCGTCGCGAACCGTGGAGGACGCGTCAAATGCGGGAATGTAGCCAACCGCGTCAAGCTCGCCGTTCAGCGCCTGCAGCGCGGGGTTCTCGCTCAGATAGCTCTGGAAGTCAGCGTCAGATGCAACGGCGGTATAGGGCGACACTGCGCTGAACGCCTCGCACCACTCCTTGTTGACCTCCGGTGTAACGAAGTACTTCATGAACAGATAGGAGGCACGCTCGGTCGCCTCGTCAGAGGTAAAGGCGATCATGCCGCGGTTCCATGCGGGCGCCCACTCGGTGCTGCCCTGGGGGATCGGGGCGCAGGCCTGCTCAAACGAATCGCCGGCGGCGTCGACCACATAGCTGTAGCCAGCCGCAGAGCCGATAAAGGAGGCAATTGCACCGGCGCCGTACTCCGTGGAGAAGTAATCATCGGGCTGGAGCTTGAAGTAACCGGCGTTCACCTGATCGGCGAACCACTGGTAAGCAGCGACTGTGCTTTCGGTGTTGATGTCAACCTTGCCCGCGGCAAGATCCACATACTGGCTGCCAGCCTGCATCAGAATGATCTGCGCACCGTCAACCAGGCTGTCATAGCCAAAGCCGGGGATGCCCTTCGCCTCATAGATCGCCTTGCAGTTTTCCGCCATCTCTTCCCACGTGGTGGGGACGCTCAGGCCAAGCTCATCATACAGGGTCTTGTTGTAGAACAGAACCGTACCGGTGGTGCAGACCGGCATGCAGTACAGACCGCCGTCAGCGAACTGCGTTGCCTCTGCGTAGACGGAAGCGGACAGAGAGTCCTTAAAGCCTTCGATACCGATTTCCGCGTCGTCAACGTATTTGCTCAGATTCACGACAAAGCCGTCGTTTACATAATGCGCAACGGTGCTGGGATAGTCAAAGATGATGTCCGGGCCCGTGCCATTGCGGACAGCCTGCATGACCTTGGTGTCCCAGTCGTTGTACGGCTGTGCCTGTACGGTGACAACGACCTCGCTCTGGCTGGCGTTAAAGTCATCAACGATTTTCTGGAACGCGTCCAGCTGGTTGTCGGTGAAGCAGTGCCACACCACAACCTCTGTGGGTTCCGTGGAGGCGGTGTTATCCGCCGACGCGCCGTCGTTCGTCTTCGTGTCGGTCGTCGGGGTGTTATTTCCTGCGGGGGTGTCACTTGCTTCGCTGCCGGCACAGCCCGCGAACAGGCTGACAAGCATCAGCACCGCAACGGCCAGCGCTGCGAACCTTTTGAAATTGCTTTTCATTGTTTTCCTTCACCTCGTAGATTTTCTATTGATTTGACGGTTTCCCATCAGGAATCACTTTTTATCACGCTGTAGCCGATGCAGCCCGCCAGAATGAGCACACAGCCCAGCACACCGTAGACGGTAAATTGCTCCCGCAGTATCAGCACGCCGCACAGGATCGACACGACAGACGTGACGTTATTCAGTACGGCAACCTTGACCGCCGTGAGATAGCAAAGACCATAATTGAGCGCGAAGCTTGCGCCGGCGGAGGTAAATACGCCGAGGAACAGCACCGCCGTCAGATATGAGCCGGACGCGCAGTCACGGAGCGCGGCAAACGGTCCACGCACAATCAGATCGACCAGCGCAAACAGCACCATACCGACCGTCACCATGAAATACGTGATTTCCGTCGGCGTGAACTGCTCTCCCGCGCGGTTGACCATGACGTTGTATACCGACATTGTAACCACAGCGCCGAGGAGCATCACAACGGCTCTCAGGCTCAGCGCCTGTCCGCTGATGCCCTCCGCATTGAGCAGCAGCACGCCGGCAATACTGCCAAGTATGCAGAGTATCTGAAGCGGCGACTGGCGCTTTTTGAGGAACACCCACGAAAACAGCGCCACAAATACCGGTGCTGCGCCGATGGTCACGCCGACCATGGCCGAACTTGTGCAGCCAAGCGCCAGCGTCTCGCAGATGAAATAGAGTCCCGGGTAAATCAGCGCCGCCGGGAGGAGCTTCCACACATTCTTGCTGCGATAGTCCACATGGATCACGCGAAACGCCAGCAGCAGGCTCAGCACGGCAAACGCCACGAAAAACCGCATTGCCACAATGCCATAGGTGGCAGAGCCGGACTCGCGCAGCGCCACGGTCGTTGCAAGAAACGAGCAGCCGTAGATAACGTTGGAAAGCGTAACGAGAAGTGTTGCCTTTCGCGTCTGCTTCATGGCATTACCTCAATGGACTTCGTCAGGCGGTCAATAAACCACTTGCGGTCAAGGCCGAATGCCACACGGACGTTTGCAGGCTTGCCGGAAATGCCGTCATAGTCCAAAACCGTGCAGCCGCGCGCAGCGTCGTCGGTGCAGCTGACGTAGCCGTACATATCCTTGAACACAAAGCGCTCCGGTTCAAGCACCGCGGCCACCGCGCACGGATCATGCATATGCGCCCCCTCCAGCCGCTCAGGATGGAGGAAATTCGGCGTGGTCGTCTGCGCGAAGAAGTCAAGCAGATCGGCGATCACCGCGCCGGTACGATTTCCAAGGCTTCGGATGTTCTCAATTTCCTCGGGGAAAATCTGTGCCTTGAGCGTGACATCAAGGCCGCACATCACAAGCGGAATGCCGCTCGCAAACACCACATCCGCCGCCTCGGGATCAACATAGATATTGAACTCGGCCAGCGGTGTTTTGTTGCCGCCAAAGCACGCGCCGCCCATAAACGAAATCTGTTTGATGTGCGGTTTTACCTCCGGGTGGCTGAGCAGGAGCACGGCGGTGTTCGTCATCGGACCTGTGATAAAAACCGTAACCGGTTCGGGTGAGGACATGATGCGGCGGAGCATGAAGTCGACGGGGTTCCCCTGATTCGGCTCCATACGGATCTCGCCCAGATCCGCGCCGTCCAGCCCCGTCTCGCCGTGAACGTCGGCGGCAACGGTCAGCTTTCGGCGGATCGGTGCGTCCAGTCCCTGGATCACCGGGATTTCCGTCCGCTCTACCATGCTCAGCAGCCGCAGCGTATTGTGCAGTGTTTTTTCCGCCGTCTGATTGCCGGCGCTTGTTACAATGCCGCGGATCTCAACCTCCGGACTGGCCAGAGCAAGAAGCAGTCCTAACACATCATCATGCCCCGGGTCACAGTCAAAGAAGAAATATTGCATTTGACTGCATCTCCATCTTAGTGAATAAACGTTTAACCAATGTGTTATCAATATAGCATTCTGTTTCCTCTATGTCAACAGCTTTTTGCCAATTTCAACAGATAACTCCGGGCTTTTCGCGTATTTTTTGCATTTTTCACAAAGCAGCTATCTTGTTTTTGTTTGTATTGTTCTGCGATCCCATTGGTTTATCTTTTAACCATGCACATCTTTTTCGAGTATCTATTGCATTTGCCGTTTTGATTCAGTATAATAATGAAAACACGCAAAAAGCGAGGTATCCGTCCGATGAAAGCGACACTGAAAACCATCGCGCAGGAAGTAGGCGTCTCTACGACCATTGTCTCTCTGGTTCTCAACGAGCGTCCCTGCCGCGTCTCGCAGGACGTGCGCGCGCAGATTCTGAAAACTGCCGAGCGGCAGCATTATACGCCAAATCTTGCCGCCGTGTCGCTGAAAAGCCAGAAGACAAGGACGCTTGGCCTGCTTGTGCCGGACATCAGCAACCCGTTTTACTCCGAGCTTGCAAAATATGTAGAGGAGCAGAGTTTCAAGCTGGGCTACAACATTATTCTCGGCAACTCTAACGGTCTGTATCAGCGTGACTATGAATATCTGAAGCTGTTCATCACGCGCAGCACCGACGCAGCCATCATGATTCCCTCGACCTCGTTCCGCGCTGAGCATGCGGAGGAATTATTTCATCTGATCCGCAGCGGCCACATTCCGGTGCTGATCCTCGACCACTATATGCACTCCGATCAGGTGTGCAACATCGGCATCGACCACGAATACGGAAGCTATCTTGCCACGCAGCACCTGCTCTCGCTGGGACACCGGCGCATCGGCCTCGGCACAGGCCCGCTGGATCTTGGCATCAGTCAGCAGCGCATCGCGGGCTACCGGCGCGCACTGGAGGAATACGGTGTAGCATACGATGAAAGCCTTGTCTATCTCGGAAACTTCAACGTAGAGTCCGGCGTACAGACCGTGTCTGCGCTGCTCCCGCAGAAGATCACGGCCATCTGCGCCGCCGACGATATTGCCGCGCTTGGCGTATACCAGCAGTGCAACCGTCTCGGCATTCGTATTCCCGAGGATCTGTCGGTGACCGGCTTTAATAACATTTCGCTTGCCGGGTCGATCACCCCGCCGCTGACCACCGTCGCGCTGCCGATCGCCAGCATCGCAGAGCTTGCCGTCAAAAAAGCCATTGCGCTGAGCACCGGGGAAGCGTTTGAAACGCCCGCCATCGTCAGTCCCACGCTTTTGCTTCGCAACAGTACACAATATTACCGCGCAAAGGAAGACCATGTATGAAAACAAAAATCACATTTTATGCCGGTATCCACACCATCGGCGGCGTGATCATGGCCGTGGAATACGGCAATGACCGCGTGCTTCTGGAAATCGGCACCGCCTACATCCCCTCGGCCGACGTTTTTGACGGCCACGTTCAGCCGCGGGTGAGCCATCGCCTGTTCGACGCTCTGCGGCTGCATGACGCGCCGCTGATCGACGGCATTTACCGCAGGGAGGATCTGTGCGGCCTGTCCTCCCCTATTCCCGCGTGCGCTGACCCGCGCCATACCGCCGCGTTTGTCTCGCATCTGCACCTGGATCATATGTCTTACTTCGGCATGCTGGACAACCGCGTGGACGTCTATATGAGCGAGCCCGCACAGAAGCTGGAAGCGCTGCTGGAAACCGTCGGTCTTGGAAGCGACAACATCCGGACCGTCCCCGCAAAGCCCATGCACGACCGCGAAGCCGTTCACATCGGTGAAATTACGGTCCTGCCGTTCCTGCTGTGCACGCAGAGCTATCAGGACTGGTCATTCTATGTGGAAACACCGGATGTGAAGATTCACTATACCGGCGATCTCGTCATGCACGGCGAATATCTTGGCAACGTCCTGCGTGAGATGGAATACGTCAAGGCGCAGCACCCCGATCTTCTGGTCTGCGAGGCCACCACGTTCATGGACAGCACACTGGAAATGGTCTATGGCCGAACCGACGTCACGGTTGAACCGGATGTCAATCTGCCCAAGGGGATGCTTGATAAATGTGGGCTGGATGCGGAGCTGGAAGCGCTTCTGGCGCAGCAGACCGGCCTTTGCGTATTTAACTTCTATCAGCGCGAAATGGCCGACGTGATGAGCTTCCGCACCATGGCTGAGCACTGCGGCCGTGAGCTTGTTTTTGAGCCGGAGACGGCCTATGTCGTATGGAAGTTCTTTGAGCGTCCCGTGCTGGTCTGGATGCCGGACAGCCCGCGCTTTACGCCGGAGGAAATCGCGCGCAAGCCGTGGCTGCAAGCGCTCTTAAAGGAGAACCGCGTCATTACACGCGAGGATCTCTGTGCCGCTCCCGCACACTATCTGCTGCAAAACAGCTATGAATACAGCATGGAACTGATGGATCTGCCCGCCGAGAACGGCGCGTATCTGCATGCGGGCGGCACGCCGATCGGCGCGTATGACCCGGCATACCAAAATCTGATGAAAGTGCTGCAATTCACCGGCTTCAAGTATGTCACGTTTTTTGCCAAAAACTACTTCTCCCACGCCTACCCCTGTCAGGTCAAGTACTACGTCGATCAGATCGACGCAAAGATCCTTGTCCCCTCGCATTCGCAGAACCCCGAACGCCTCCTGCCCAGCGCAAATGGCATTCAGTTTCTGCCCACACTCCGCCAGCCCTATTACTTTCAGGACGGGAAGCTGCTCCCCTGGGAAGAATAAAAAATCAAAAGCCGCGGCAGACAGCAAAGGGGCCGGAAACAAATCCCGCAAGCGTCGCAGACGACGCTTGCGGGATTTTGTCTTATTATCTTTTATGGGTCGGCTTACCGCCCGGTTTTCTTCCGTTTGGAGAACTGGTAGCTGTACTCATCGCTGCCGTACAGCTTCCGGGGGTCGAGCCGGCTCACCACGGTGCCGATCAGCTTTCCGCCGACCGCTTCCACATTGCGCTTGGCCAGATGCGCCGCCGGGATCTTCGTAAACCGCGAACGGACGACCAGCACAACGCCGTCGGCGAGGTTTGCAAGCACGGAGGCGTCGGTGTACAGCGCGGCCATCGGCACAGCCAGCAGCACATAATCGTAGTTTTCGCGGCTGCTCTGGATAAAGGTCTTCATAGCGGCGCTTCCGAGGGCGGTCGGCGAGTCCTCCGCCGGTTTTCCGGCGCAGACGCAGTCCACGCCGCTTACGGTCTCCTTCACCTGCTCCAGCGTTTTTCCCTCTTCCAGAACGCTTGCCAGCCCGGTGTCTTTCCCCGCCGTGAAGACGGACGGGCGGCCATTTCGCAGATCACAATCGATCACGAGAACCTTTTTCTCCAGCTTTGCCAGGCCGGCCGCCAGATGGAGCACCACGTTGGAAAGGTCTTCCTCCTGCCCGGGGCAGGTATACACGATGGTTTTGGCGTTGTTCTTCTCGGAATAATACAGAAACTCCGTGCGCATGGTCTTGACGGATTCCTCAAAATCCTCCGGCAGCGCCGCGTCTCCGGGGAGATGGAGGCGGCAGGTCTTGCTTTTCCGGTCGGACGAAAGCTCCGGCAGCACGCCGATGACCGGCGCATTGAGATAATGCGCCGCCACATACGGATCCTTGACCGTGTTGTTGAAAAACTCTTTCAGGGCAAGGAACGCCGCGATCACGAAAGCCACTGCCACAAAGCCGACGATCGCATACTTGGTCACGTTTCTGGACGAATGGCTTTCCTGAACGGTGATGTTCCCGAGCCGCTCCAGCTGCACGCCGTCCATAACTTCCGGTACTTTCGTCTTCGCCGCTTCCATAACGGCATTGAGGAGCTGCTCCGCATCGTTCGACGAGGAGTTCAGCGACAGAGTGATCATATACGTGCCGCTGCGGTTCTGCGCCGTCACCATGCCGGAAAGATCGGAGACGGTATAATCGGCTCCGAGCCGCTGGACTGCTCTTTCCAGAACCGCCTCGCTCGTGATCATCGCGGCGCAGGTAGCCGGCTGGTTTTTTGCCATTTCGATGTCGTCAAACTTCCCGATCATCTCCGCCTTCGCGGAATAGGAAGTGGAGGAGGTGCGGGGCATCGCGGCAAAGATGACAACCGCCGCGAGGATCGCGGGAAGGATGATTTTAAAAATGTTCCGCCAAAGCAGCGTGCAGATCGAGCGAATGTCGATCTCCGTCGGGTCTTTCACATAGTTCTCGTTCATGGAAGTACTCCCTTTATTTTTAGTCTCTGCGGAAGAGGTCTCTCGTGTAGACCTTGTCCGGCACATCAGAAAGGATGTCGCTCATGCGGTTGACGAGGATGACGTCCGACTCTCTCTTGAACTTTTCGATATCGTTCACGACCGTCGAGCCGAAGAACGTCTGTCCGTCCTCGAGCGTCGGCTCGTAGATGATGACCGTTGCGCCCTTGGCCTTCACACGCTTCATGACGCCCTGAATGCTCGACTGACGGAAGTTGTCGCTGTTGCTCTTCATCGTCAGGCGGAACACGCCGACCGTGATCTTGCGCTCCCGCGCCGCGTCCCAATCGCTGCTTCCCGTGTAATACCCGGCCTTTTGCAGAACGCGCTCCGCAATGAAGTCTTTCCGGGTACGGTTGGCCTCCACGATCGCGTGGATCAGATTCTGCGGGACGTCCTCATAGTTTGCGAGAAGCTGCTTGGTGTCCTTCGGCAGGCAGTAGCCGCCGTAGCCGAAGGACGGGTTATTATAGTGCGAGCCGATCCGCGAATCGAGACAGACGCCGTCGATGACCTCGGCGGTGCTCAGCCCCTTCAGCTCGCAGTAGGTGTCGAGCTCGTTGAAGTACGCCACACGCAGGGCAAGATAGGTATTGGCAAAGAGCTTGATCGCCTCGGCTTCGGTGAAGCCGGTGTAGCGGACATCGATATTCTCCTTCGCCGCGCCCTCCACCAGAAGGCCGGCGAGCAGTTCCGCGGTCTTGCGGGAGGCTTCATCGCAGCCGACGATGATGCGGCTGGGGTAGAGGTTATCGTACAGCGCCTTGGATTCGCGCAGAAATTCCGGGCTGAAAATGATCTTGTCCGTGTGGTACTTCTCCCGGACGGACTTCGTATAGCCGACGGGGATCGTGCTCTTGATGACCATGTACACATCCGGGTTGGCCTTCATGGTCTCCTCGATGGCGTCCTCGACCGCGGAGGTATCGAAGTAGTTCTTCTGGCTGTCGTAGTTCGTCGGCGTGGCGATGATGACGAGCTCCGCCGAGGCATACGCGGCGGCCTTGTCGGTGGTCGTCGTCAGATGCAGCGTGCGCTTGCCCGCCTTCGCCTCTGCGAAGAAGCGCTCGATCTCATCGTCCTGAATGGGGCTGATGAACTGGTTGAGCTTCACGGCCTTCTCTTCTGTGGTCGTGATGGCCGTGACCTCATGGTGCTGCGCGAGCAGCACCGCCAGACTCAGCCCGACATAACCTACGCCTGCAACGGTGATTTTCATTGATTCTGCTTTCCTCCTGCAATGGCCGGATTTTCGGGTAAAATAATTCTAAAAACGGAATTTTTCTTCCGGCTAATGGAACACCTTCAACTCACAACGTCGAAAGACTTCCGCTGCATGGCGTAGAATATCGCGCCAATAGCGATCCATGCGATCAGCATGATATAACTTTCCCTGCAAAAATGAACACTGGGAAGTCCAGGAATCGGAATGAGTTGAAGAACCATAAAGATAACGGAAAATGCCACTCCAAGCTTCGCCATAGCTTTTAGGAAATTGGATCCATCTCCATTTCTTTTCAGCGTCACAAGGGTAGCTGCCGCCGTAAAGAAATATCCGATGCTCGCTCCAATCGCGCTCATGTCCACAAACCAGCCCAGCGCCTCACGGCCGAGGATCGGCCCCGACAAACTAATGATTATACAGAAAATTATGGCATTTTTGGGTGTTCCGTACTTTTTGTCCACATGTCCAAACCAGGAGGGAAGATAGCCCTCACGGGACATGCTGTACATCAAACGGGAGCTTGCAAGGTAAAATCCCATGATACCGCTTAGCACCGCACAACTCACACCGACACCAACAAGTACCTTGCCAAAGGTTCCAAGCAGCTCCGTGGCAGCTACAAGAACAACCCATTCACCGGCCATAACGCGATCCGGCCAATTTTCCAATGCCAATGCTGCAACTGTGTTATTGCTGACGTAAACAAAGCAGCCGAACACTATTGCAATAAACATGATGAAGGAAACTTTCTTAAATGAGAAATTAAACTCTTCCGCAGCCTGGGGGATCGTATCAAAACCAACATATGCCCAAGGAGCAATGGCAAAAGTGGCAAGGATGGCCGACAAGATGCCTTTCGTCCCCGTATGGGCGAACTCGCTTATATTGGCGGTTGTCGCTTCAGCCGTCATCGCTGCGCCCTTGTCAAACCCCCAGATAGGCTGCATATTAATTCCCTGTGCCTTAGGGCTGAACACCGCGCCCATGGAGAGCGCAAAAACACAAGTGACCAGAAGCACAGAAAGCACAGTCTGCACGAACGCTGCCTTATGTACGCCAATAATATTCAGATATCCAAAAATGAGCAATATCACCGTTGCCAGCAACATCTCCCCCATATAGATATCGAATCCAGCAATGGAATAGTGGAAACCGAATTTGAGGATGTCGGCAGTTCCGTCCAAGCCGTCTACAATCAGCCCGATGGCCGTGCTGTTCATTGGGACATTTGTCAGATATGCGGCAACAAGAAACCAACCGCAAATAAATGCCATATTTTTCCCAAAGCAGTTTTTGGTAAACGTAAACTCGCCGCCGGCCTGCGGATATTTTGGCACCATGTATGCATAGCTGAACGCAATGATGATCATGACCAACGCGCCGAGAACCATCGCTATGGCAGTTCCTGCTACGCCAGAGTTTGGCAAGAACTTTTTTCCGGGGTTAATAAAGCTGCCCCATCCAATAACGCAGCCGAAAGCGATTGCCCAAACATGCATTGGATTCAGTTGGCGTTTTAGTGTCCCTTCGTTGCCCGTTGCCTGAGCCCTGTTGTCCACTCGTTTTCTTTCCTTTCCCTTGTCTTTTTGAGCCTTTTTTCACACATCGTATGTCTTATCTATAGCCTTAAGTTCTTTGAATGTATCGATCTCCACAATGTCCTCATCGACACACGGAACGACCTCCACCCGATAGTGTTCCTTCCGATAATTCAGCGGAACTTGCTCCCAGTAACGTTCCTTTCCCCCGGGAGCTGCGTACACATCAGCAATATCCTGTGCGAGCTTGCGGCCATCTGCGTCATTCCAATAAGAAATGCCTACCATTTGCCAGATGTCATCGCCTTCTCCGCCAACCATCTGCTGCTGAATAAAGCCGTTTTTTACCTTGAAACACCAATCGTCGCTTCGTTCTTTCTTAATTGCAAGGAAGTCGGAGGAATAATGGTACTTCTTGATAATCTTCGGATTGGAGATCAACAAATCCGCTTCAAAGACATAAGCATTTGAAAGCAGATATCGGGCAACCAGAGAACTTGAAATGTTGTTTGCCTCATTGTAAGCAGGATTTTCAAGAAATTTGATCATCGGGTACTTATAGAGAAGCTGGTCGAACAACTCAGCAAGATATCCTCTGACAATGTATATTTCTTCGATTCCCGCTTCCAGGCAGGCATCAATCAGACGGTCAATGATGCGCACCCCATGAACGCGGACAAGTGGTTTCGGAGTGTTAAAAGTAATCGGAACAAGCCGGCTTCCAAAGCCCGCAGCAATAAAAATTGCCCTTTTGCAACGGTATGGTTCCAGCGCGCTCACACCAGCCTTAGTGATTATTCCGTCGGCAACCAGCCCTGCCGCTGTCAATTCCTTTACAACCCTGTTAACTGTTTCAGAGGAATGGCGGGTAGTATCTTCCAAGTCGCGCTGAGTAAGAGATTCCTTTGCCTCCGCCATTGCAGCGAGAATATCAAATTGTTTTTTTGAAAGATTCATTTGTTTTCCCTCTCTAACGAAAGTATTCTGCTCCTATTTTGCGTTTTCCTTGGGGGTGGCAATCGGGTTTACACTTTTTCAAAAAACGTATCCGGATGATTTGGGTCAAAGATCTCGTTGGCCCACATAACGGTCACAAGATCCTCCGTTTCGGAGAGGTTGATGATGTTATGCGTATATCCCGGCAGCATGTGCACGGCCTGGATGTGCTCCCCCGAGACCTCGAACTCGATCACCTCATCGGTCCCGATCTTCCGCTCCCGTATCAGCCCGCGGCCGCTGACAACGATGAAAAACTCCCATTTGGAGTTGTGCCAATGCTGTCCCTTGGTGATCCCCGGCCTGGAGATGTTTACGGAAAACTGGCCGTGATCGGCCGTTTTCAAAAGCTCCGTAAAGCTGCCCCGCGCGTCCGTATTCATTTTGAGATCAAACGCGACCTTTTCCCGGGGGAGATAGCTCAAATACATCGAATACAGCTTCTTTTCCAGGGAGCCCGGCGCGATGCGCGGCATGAGGAGCGTGCGCGGCTGGTCGTGGAACGTGCGGAGAAGGTCAACGATCCTCCCCAGTGTGGCTTTGTGCGTGACCGGCGCATAGCAATAGCGGCCGTCCTCTTTCGCCATGGGTGTGAGGCCGTCATACGTCACGCCGTCCACCGTTTCGCCCGGCTTCGGATACTCCGCGCGATGCGGCTTTCCCTCCATCGCGTCGTACATCTCCTCGAGAAGATCGTCAATGAAGAGCATTTCCAGCTCAACATTCGGATCATTCACCGTGATCGGCAGGTCGTTCGCGATGTTGTGGCAGAACGTTCCGACCGCGGAGTTGTAGTTTGGGCGCACCCATTTCCCCACGAGATTCGGGAAGCGGTAGACATACACCGCCGCCCCGGTCTCTCCGGCATAGCGGAAAAGCAGCTCTTCCCCGTCACGCTTGGAAAGGCCGTACTCCGAGGTCCCGAACCGCCCGGCCAGCGTGGCCTGCAGCGAGGACGAGAGCATCACGGGGCAGGTGTTGTGATGCTTTTTCAGCGTACTGAGCAGCGCGGACGTAAAGTCAACATTGCCCGCCCGGAACTCCGCCGGATCCTTCGGGCGGTTCACACCCGCGAGGTGAAACACAAAATCACAGTCCGCGCAAAATGCCTCCAGCTCCTCCGGGGTGTTGGAACGGCCGTATTCGTAGACGGCATCGATGTGCAGGTTTGGCCGCGTCCTGTTTTTCCCGTCGCGGAGATTCTTCAAATTCTCCACAAGGTTGCGGCCGACAAACCCGGACGCGCCGGTGACAAGTATTTTCAAACGTCCTTCCTCCACACCATCTTATTGACCACGCCGACATAGGACTGGATGATCTTCACGACCTTGTCGGAAACATTGATATCGGTGTAGTCCGGCACGGGGATCGCGCCGCCGTTCTTTTCCTCCCGAACCATCTCCACCGCCGTATCGACCGCCTGAAGCAGTCCCTTCGTATCGATGCCCGACAGGATGAAGCAGCCCTTATCGAGCGCTTCGGGGCGTTCCGTGGAGGTGCGGATGCAGACCGCCGGGATGGGATGCCCGATGGAGGTAAAGAAGCTGCTCTCCTCCGGCAGCGTGCCGCTGTCGGACACGACGGCAAAGGCGTTCATCTGCAGGCAGTTATAATCGTGGAAGCCGAGCGGCTCATGCCGGATCACGCGCCGGTCGAGCTGGAAGCCGGAGGCTTCGAGACGCTTGCGGGAGCGCGGGTGGCAGGAATACAAAATCGGCATATCGTATTTCTCCGCCATTTCGTTGATCGCGGTGAAAAGCGATGTAAAGTTTTTCTCCGTATCGATGTTCTCCTCGCGGTGCGCGGAGAGCAGGATATATTTTCCCTTTTCCAGACCGAGGCGGGCGTGGATGTCGCTTTTTTGGATCGCTTCCAGATTCTCCGTCAGCACCTCCGCCATCGGGCTTCCCGTCACATAGGTGCGCTCCTTCGGCAGGCCGCAGTCGGCAAGATACCGTCTTGCATGCTCGGAGTAGGCAAGATTGACATCGGAGATGATATCCACGATCCGCCGGTTGGTCTCCTCCGGCAGGCACTCGTCCTTGCAGCGGTTCCCGGCCTCCATATGGAAGATCGGGATGTGCAGGCGCTTTGCGCCGACGACGGACAGGCAGGAGTTCGTGTCGCCGAGAACCAGCACGGCGTCCGGCTTCAGCTCCGCCATGGCTTTATAGGACGCGCTGATGATGTTCCCCATCGTTTCGCCAAGGTCTGCGCCGACGGCGTTCAGATACAGCTCGGGATCGGCCAGACCGAGATCCCGGAAAAATACGCCGTTAAGGTTGTAATCATAGTTCTGTCCCGTATGGACAAGGATCGTATCGAAGTACTTCCGGCACTTCTTTATTACGGCGGCAAGCCGTATGATCTCCGGGCGTGTGCCGACGATGATCATCAGCTTGATTTTTCCGTTTTCCTTCCACTGCACCGTATCGCCCATCCTGCGCGTTCCTCCTGTCCTTACTGGTTCATCTTCGCAAGCTCGGTCTGAATGTACGCCAGAGATGCGATCTTTTCCTTCGTCTCTTCCAGCGTCAGCCGCTTTGTGTTGTTGGAGTTAAATTCCGTCAGCGTATTTCTCGTTTCGTCGCCGTCCTTGAAATATTTGTCGTAATTCAGGCCGCGATTGTCCGCCGGAACGCGGTAGAAATCGCCCATATCGACCGCTTTGGCGCATTCCTCATTCGTGAGAAGCGTTTCGTACATTTTCTCGCCATGACGGATGCCGATGATCTTGATATCCTCTTTCCGGCCGCCGAACAGCTCGCACACCGCCTCCGCCTGCGTCTGGATCGTGCAGGCCGGCGCCTTCTGGATGAGGAGATCCCCGTTCTCGCCGTGCTCAAAGGCGAACAGCACGAGATCGACCGCCTCTTCCAGACTCATGATGAAGCGCGTCATCGAGGGCTCCGTCAGGGTGATCGGATTGCCGTTTTTGATCTGATCGATCCAGAGCGGGATCACGGAGCCGCGGCTGCACATGACGTTGCCGTAGCGCGTGCAGCAGATCTTCGTTTTCCCGGACATTCTGGACTTTGCGACCGCCACCTTTTCCTCGATCGCTTTGGTGATGCCCATCGCGTTGATCGGGTAGGCTGCCTTATCCGTGGAAAGGCAGATCACGGACTCCACGCCCGCCTCGATCGCCGCCGTGAGCACATTTTCCGTTCCGATAACGTTGGTGCGGACGGCCTCCATGGGAAAAAACTCGCAGGAGGGCACCTGCTTGAGCGCCGCGGCGTGGAAGATATAATCCACCCCGGGCATCGCCGATTTTACGGACTGGAGATCACGGACATCGCCGATATAGAATTTGATCTTATCGGCCACCTCCGGCATTCTCGCCTGGAAGTCATGGCGCATGTCGTCCTGCTTCTTCTCATCGCGGGAGAAGATACGGATCTCGCCGATATCGGTGGCCAGAAAACGGTTCAAAACGGCGTTGCCGAAGGAGCCGGTGCCGCCGGTGATCATCAGGGTTTTGTTTTTGAACAAAGACATTTTCTATCTCTCCATGAGTTTATGTAGGTTTTATTCGTCCAGCCGGTAGGCCTTATAGCTGTGGTGCGTCACTCTTTCTTCCTCGGGCGGAAGCTGCATATAATCGCCATACCAGGCCGTCAGCGCCTTGTCCGTCTCGCACGGAGCGAGGAATCGGCATCCCTCAAACTCGATCTCGACGCTCCCGGCAAACCATGCCCTTTCCAGAAATTCATGGTCGCTGGAATGCGGCTGACAAATATCGCCGACCTTTGAGCTCTCGGCCAGCCCATGGCAGGACTGCGATATCCTGTCCACGGTCTGCATGCACCATTTCATCGGAAAGGGCTTTGCCGCAGCCTTCAAAACCGATGTCATAAGGGCTTTGCCCATGGATCTTTTTCGCCGGCTGTTGGGCAGCATGCGCTTGATCTCCGCGATGCGCTCAACACGTCCGATCCTTTTCCGCAGCTTTCGGAAGCCATCCATGTCCTCCGGCAGATCGTCCAGCACGAAGCAGTCAATGTTGATGCCCAGATCGTCATACGCGATGTCCGTCTCCTCCACGAGAAGCGTCCGGGTATCGGCGATTTTGATAAATTCAAAGGGATATGCGCCGTCAATGCTCCAATGCATGACCTTCAGGCGGCCGTTCTCCCGGTTAAATTCCTTCAGGAATCTTTCATAATCCGCCCGGAGCATGACAAGATCGATATCATCGTCCCAGGGGATGTACCCCTTATGGCGCACGGCGCCCAAAAGCGTTCCATACGCCAGAAAATACGGAATTTCCTTCGCCCGGCAAAACGCATCGACTCCCTTGAGGATCTCAACTTGAACGCGTTTTACTTCTTCTACGGTCATCTCTTTCAAAAAAATCCACCTGATCTTTCCTGCAATTGCGCCAGAGTCAAGGTTCTTTTCTTCGTTTTATCACGTGGGTAAAGCCCCGGAGCGTAACGCCCTCAAGAATAAGGAAAAAGGTGTCTCTCAGCGGAGGAATGATAAGCAGCAAAAGGAAGTTTGTGATGATCTGCGTGAGCAGAGATGCGGCGGCCGCCCCCACGATCTCGAAGCGCGGGATCAGCAGCGCGTTGAGCACGATGTTCGTCAGCGCGCCGGACAGCGTTGTGACCTGAACCCAGCGTGATTTCCCTTCCGCGACCATATAGAGGTTATTGATCGAACCGAAGTAGGAAAACGATGTATACCACACGATCAGCGCGAGCGACGGCACGGCGCCCAGATAGGCCGAGCCATACAGGATCTGAATGATCGGCCGGGCAAAGATCGTAATGAACACGCAGTAGCAGATCGACACCCAGAATACGAGGCCGTAAACCTGCTGCAGCCGCTGTCTGTACCGCTGGGGATCGCTCACCTTGGAGTTCATGATATCCGGCCGGAATCCTTCGATGATAGCCGACGGGATAATGGAGATCGCGCCGGCCAGAGTGAGAGATACGGAATACAGTCCGACCGCGGTGTTATCCAGATAGCTTTTCAGCATGATCTTATCCGTCTGACCGTAGACCGTTATCAGAACCGCCGAAAAAATGAACGGATAGGAGTTTTGCAGGAGATTTTTCAGCGTGCTTATACCGGCTCGCCCCGGATAGTCCTTTGCGTAATCGCGGCGGTAGATCCAGAGAAGCAGAGCGCCGAAAACAAAGGTCTCGAGCGAAACGCCCAGCACATACAGAACAACGCTGTCAAAAAGATAAATTGCCGCCAGCCGCCAGAGCGCGGAGATCGTAAGCGCGACCAGCCGGGCAATGGCAACGCACTTCGCGTTGTTCTTGAAGCGGAACCAGTAGATAAACGCATCCGCCGTCCAGAAGAGGATCTGCAGGGATTGGCAGAAAACCACCGCCTGAAGCTCCATATCCCGGTTTCCCGAAAGGACCAGGAACAGCTGGATACCAACGATCGCCAGCACGGCAAATACGATCCGGGAGTACAGCGCGGTTTTCAGATAATCGCCGCTCAGCTCTTCGTTCTCCGCGAAGTGCTTTGTAATAATGCTGTTGAAGCCCAGAGAACCGATCGCCACGAAAAACGCAATGATCGAAGCAGCATAGTTTATCAGGCCATAGTCGCTGGTGCCGAAGGCTCTGGCGCAGAGGATGTTGATCAGGTACTGCAATATGGCGTGCGCCACATTGCCAAACATGATCCAGCTCAAATTTTTCTTAAATACATTCATCTTTTCTTATAGGGGGCTTTACACGATCTTGTTCCAGAAAAAGTGATACGGGTATGTCATCGGCCAGTCGCTGCCGTATGTATAGAGTGCATACAGTCCGTAAGCCACGAAGGCCGCCATAACACACAGTCTTGATATCTTCCGATTCTCCGGCCGTTTCATGTTGGCTATAATGTTGGGCAATGCGATCACCAGCGCCGGCATGAAATAAAACCCGACTCGCATGGCCAGCGAATACACGCCGGCAAAGCACTGGATAACACAGGCAACGTAGAAGAGGTTCAAAAAGCCGCCATCCTCGTCGTCGTGCAAAAAAACCGCGCAGAAGGCATAAACCAGCGCAAAGACCAGCAGCAGCGTGACCGCGCTGCCCTGCGCTGCGACCGCATTGTGCTTGAAAAGCTTGGAGCCGACGGCAAACAGCGGATACCGCGCCAGATAGATCACCGGCAAAACCGGGATCGAAAGCAGCCGGGCGGATCTCGACAATTTCAGGTGATACAGCGGATAGGCAATAAGGAAAATAAACGCGGAATAGTGAAAGAGCGTGGCAAATACTATCAGCAGAATAAACTTGACCGGCTTTTTTTCGCGAATGAGCGGGAACGACAGGCAGCACAGACCGACGGCGATCCCCTGCCGCAACGCGGAAAACGGGACCGTTATGCAGGGCAGCCCCAGGAACACAAGGATCGCGAGCACCGGATCCCTGCTGCATTTTCCTATCATGATCCCGATGGGGACGATGGACGCGATCGCGCAGGCGATCAGCAGGCACTGGTAATTCGTTGAGATACAGCCCAGCAGTTTATTGAAAACAATGTAGCCCCATTCGTAATTCTGCCATTCGCCGAGAGCGAACAGCTCTCCCCACGAATACTCGGAAATCGACTGAAACGACGCCAGATAACCGATGCTGCTCCCATATCCCAAATCGATGCCCATGCTGGGATGCCGCAGCGCCACCACAAGAACAACAAGCGCTGTAACGTAAAACGCCGCGCGCTTTTTTCTTTGCTCCGGGGTTTTGCCCGTCCGGCTCACGAGACCGGTCGTACACAGGATCAATGCATACATGAGAAAATAAACTGTCATTTTTTATCCCCAATGCCGTTGGAATGCAAGGATATGCGCTGTTATATTACACGAAACCGTCTTTATTTTCAATCCCTTGCGTCGATCATGGATTTATAAAGGTCGATGTATTCGGCATACCGATCCTGTGCCGCATATTTCCTGCAGGCTATGTCCCGGATGAGCGTTCGATCGAGCTTTTTCACGGCTTCGACCTGTTCCAGCGCGCCGCGGTAGTCGCCCTGCGAAACCACGCGCCCCGTCTGCGGCGTTACGCTTTCGATGCTCCCGCCCGTTTTATAGGTAATGACCGGCGTTCCGCAGGCCATGGCTTCCAGATTCACGGTCGGGAAATTGTCCTCATATGTGAAATTCAAAAAGGCATCGGCTGCGCTGTAGATCTCCGCCAATTCGCTGACGCTGTTTGTTCTCTTGATCGCGATAATACTCTTCGGAAGCTCTTTGAGCTGTTCTTCGCTTACGCCGACCAGAACAAGCTTCTGGTCTTCCGATAATTCCTCTGCAAGCTTTATATAGTCGGAATAGCCCTTTCTTTCCGTCCATCCGCTGGCAACGCCCAGCATCACCGTTTTATTCTCCAGACCGTATCGGCTCCGGAAGATATTCCGGGACATGGGCTGAAATTTCGTCAGATCGATCCCGTTGTTGATCACCTTCACCGGGTGGTCCTTAAAAAAGCTTTCTTTGACAAGCCCTGCCAGCCACTCCGAAGGGGTAACGATCACAAGATCCTCCAGACTGGTGAAGCTCGCCTTTTTCCGCTCGTAGTTTCTCTTTACATTCCCGTTTGTATAGCACTCCGGGTAGCAGCGGAGCTGGGAGCAGCAGGCGCACTGCTCCTTCCACTGCTCACACCCTGCCTTGTCAAAATATGTGCAGTGGCCGGTAAACGCCCAGCAATCATGGAATGTCCAGACAACGGGGATCTTCGCTTTCTTCAGAAAAGAGAAAAGCATTTCATAGTTCAAAAAATGCCCGTGAATGTTGTGAAGATGGACCAGATCGGGGCCAAATCCCCGGATCTTCCCAATCAGCCGTTTTGTCGCCAGAGAAGAATAGCCGCCCTCGTTATCCGTGAGCCGGGAAAGCACATTATGAACATAGTATTCGATTTTCGATCCCACCGGGATCGTATCTTCCACCGCCGCATTCAGCACAGTTCCCCGGCCGTATGCGATCTTTCCGGATTCTCCTGCTTCCTTCAAACAGGACAGCAGATCTGTTGCAATACGCCCCGTGCTTCCTCGCCCGCAGACCGTATTGATTTGTAATACCTTCATGGCAAAATGCCCTCCGATTTTTTTCTGTCTGCCAGCCGATTCAGCCGTTCAAGTCCAAATACCTCGGCGCGTGGTTCACGCGCGCCTCTACGGGCGGAAGCTCCATGTAATCTCCATAGATATTTCTGAGGTTCTTGTCGAACTCTTTCGGCACTTTGACCGTCAGGCGGTCAAACCGAACCTCTTTCAGCGGGAAAATTTCGTCCATTCGGAGCGCCGCTTTTTCCGGGCAGTCATCGTACGGATAGTCCACCGTTGTGACCAGCTCTCCCTTCTCCGCAAAGAGAGCCATGAATTTTTCCCATATCACCTTTTCCGGTGCTTTCTGCGTCCGATTGACAAACCGGCTGTACGCATTTTGTCCCAGCGCGATGAGCTTGCGCGGCAGTCCATGCTCCATGCCGACGATCTTCTCTTTCTTGGAATAGAGATAGCGCTTCCGCAGCAGGATCGAGCGCTCTTTCACTTTCCGGATCTCCTCCAGCGTCTCAAACTGGTGATAGATAAAAATATCGACCCAGACGCCGTTGCAGGCGATCCCGGTATTGTTTCTTTTCCGGTCTCTGAGTGAGGCAAACGCTTCGGGCAGAAGCGTCGTCCCTACCCGGTAAATGCGGGGATAGGGGAAATAATGATCCTCGTTATCGTCGGACGGGTCACACAAAATGACCGAATCGCCCCACTCCTCTTTCGGGACGGCGCGCAGCTTTTTATAGTCCTCCCACAGCATGCCGACATCAATATCGTCATCCCACGGGATAAAGCCCTGATGGCGAATGCAGCCGATCGCTGTTCCGTAAATCGCAAAATACTTGATATCGTATTTCTCGCATATGCGGACAAATATCTCAAGCATATCAACTTCTACATTTTGCAGCTGTTTAAGGACTTCCGGCGAATACTCTGCCATCTTTCTTTCCTCCGTATATCAGTTATCCCGATCTTTCAGGATGCGGATCGTTCGTTCATTCGTAAATATATGTTTCTATTGCTTTATACCACCGGTCATACGCCTCCGGCTTCAAGTGGATGCCGTCTTTAGTCAAATCGGGATTCATCAAGCCATCCAATTCATAAAGATCGTGAATATTAATGTAGGTCGCGCCCGCTTCTTCTGCCAGCTTCTCAATCTCAGCATTAAAACTCACAATGATCGAATTGTCCGTGCACACTTCTTCCTTTTCTGCGCTGATCGGCAGAATGGACTGCACGTAGATTTGTGCTTCCGGCACCGCTTCACGAACACTTTCAAGCATTTTTTGATACTGCTCAAGTATTTCGGCGCTGTTGCTGCCCTTCAGCGAGTTGATTCCGCCGAGAATGAATACCTTTTCCGGCTTTACCAAAGCGATCATGTCCACTCGGTTCGTCATACCGCTGACGCTGTCGCCGGATAGTCCCAGATTAACAATGCTCACCTCCGGGAATGCCTCTGCCCACGCTCCGTTTTTTGTGATGCTGTCACCGAAAAAGGCCACATCGGCATCCACATCCATTGCTTTCAAACTGCTCCGCCAGGACTCCAGCGTCCAGTTAACAGGAGTTTCACTTTCTTCTGATACGTCCTCATCAGCTTCCGCAGCTGTCTCATTCGTATTGATCGCTTCGGCGGTATTTTCCGCGCCTCTCGTCCGGGACAGCAGCAAAACGTTGCAGCCCAGCGAGACTATGCAAATCAAGGCGAGGGCAATCATCCAGTTTCTTTTATCCACTTTCCGGCTTCCTCCGTATTTTACTTATCCCGGCTTTTCAGAATGCGGATCGTTCGTTCCATGCCTCTTTTGATGTCATATTCCGGCGTCCAGCCGAGAGCGCGGAGCTTTTGCCCGTTCAGTCTCGCCTTGGTCGCCGTGCTGTATCCGGCGGCTTCCACGGCATCGGGGATCTCAAATACAACTTTTTTGCCGCTGATCTCCGCGATGACGGCCGCGAGATCCTTCAGCATGATGTCGCTGTGTTCCTCCGCGATGTTGTAGGCCTCTCCGTTCCCGCCCTTCAAAAGAATGGTGAGGAGGCCGGAAACGGAGTCCGCCACATACTGATAGCTGTAATACTGGGTACCGGCGGATTTCAGCACGATATTCTCTCCGGCGATCCCCTTTTTGATAAACTGGCTGATCGCCTTTGTATCCGACATCAGCATGGTCGGCCCATAGGAGCGAGTGAGCCGGGGAATGACCACATCCAGCCCCTTCTGCGCCTTATAGGCCTGACAGAGCGCTTCGCCGCAGCGCTTGCTCTCCGGATACCCGGCCCGCAGCGTGTTCGAGTTGATGTAGCCGCAGTAGCTTTCATCGAAAAGCTCCGCGTCCCCGCGGTTTTCGCCGTATATCTCGTTGGACGAGGCAAAGGCGAAGCGGGCGGCATGATGCTCCACGGCGAAATCCAGCAGGTTTTGCAGGCCGATGATATTCGTGGTTATCGTGCCGATCGGGTCGGTGGAATACTGCATCGGGTGCGTGTTGGACGCAAGATGCAGGATATAATCCACCGTGCCGAGATCATTTCTCACAAGCGGGAGCTTCACATCGTACGGGATAAATACCAGATGCGGGTCAGACGCATGCCGGCTGAACCGGCTTTTGGCTTTTTCCTCGTTCCTTCCGAGCGCGTACACCGTGCAGTTCAGCGCATCCGCCGCATTCTTTTCCATCAGCACGTCGACAAGGAAGCTGCCGATCAGCCCCGTTGCTCCCGAGAGCATAACGCTCTTCCCCGCAAGCTTTTCCCAAGGAAGCGCCAGCTCCGCCGTGCGGCGGACATCCTCCATATAAAGATCGTTCGTGTATAAGCTCATCCGTGTTCCCTTATTTCAGCCAGTTGTCCTTGTCCGATTTCAGATAGGCCTTGAACATTTCCAGATCGTCCTTCGTTGTGAGCTTTATGTTTTTGTCCGAGCCCGCCGCGAAGTACAGCCGCACGCCCAGTTCCACCATCATCGTGTTGGTGTAATGGGAGCCGTAGATGCCGATCCCCTTCTCATACGCTTCATGGTACTTGCTGTCGAGAAGGTCGAAGCGGTAGGCCTGCGGCGTTGAAACCCGGCGGAGCGTTTCGCGCGGGATAAACTTCGTTGTGCTGATCTCGTCGTCTATCACGAAGATCTGCTCATTGTAAGGAAGAGAAGTTACCGCGTTTCCGTACTGCTTTGCCTTGACGATCACATCGGTCAGCACCGTTTCGTCCACGAGCGGACGGATCCCGTCGTGGATGATGATGATATCGTCGTCTGCGGCTTTCCCTTCGAGATTGTATACGCCGTTGCGGATGCTCTCCTGCCCGGTGCTGCCGCCGGAAACGATCCATTTCAGCTTGGTGATGTTAAACTGCTTCGCATACGCCCAGACCACATCGTGCCAGCCGTCGATGCAGACGACCTCGATCGCGTCGATCTGCGGGTGCTTCTGGAAGCCCTCCAGGGTATAGATGAGCACCGGCTTATCGTACACATTGATAAACTGCTTGGGGATATCCTGTCCCATTCTCGCGCCGGAACCGCCGGCGATGATAATTGCTGTTGTCATGCATTTCACCTCTTAGCGTGCTGCGTTACTCCATCCAGGACTTGTGCAGATCGATCTCAACATACTCGTGAGCGGTTTTCCGCTTTTCCTCCGGGGGAAGCTTTCGCCAATCCCCGTAAATATGCGTGAGGAACTCGTCATAGTGCTCCACGCCGTCCACCACGATATTCTCGAACTTATACTCCGTCGGCTTTCCGAAGATGCGTTTTTCCATGACTTCCTTTTTCCGGTAGCTTCCCATAAGGTTTGCCACATAAACGCTGTCCTCGTATCCGAAGGAGGCGGCGAGCTTGTCCACTTTTACAACAAGCTCTCTGTCCTTTATGAGGAACGACGGGACGAGCCGGGAAAGGGCGATCGCCGCATTCTTGTAAATGCTCCGATCCTTTCGGATCGCGCAGGTCCGCGTCATGAGAAACATGTTCAGCCGGTCGATTTTGGCGAAGTTTGCCTCCATCTCGGCTTCATCCCGGCCGACCCCGTCGAGCGGGAACACGTCGATATAGATGCCTCTCCGGCAGTTCCGCTTGGTTTTCTCCGTCAGCGTCGTGTCCGTATCGTAGAGCTTGGCGTATGTATAGAAGTAGTCCGCGTTTCCGGTATACGGAGATTCCAGAAGATAATGATCCGTCTTTTCCGTAAACAGGGAAAGGAGCCTGTTATAGTCCGGTCTCGGGAGGACGACATCGATATCGTCGTCCCAGGGGATGAACCCGCCGTGGCGCACCGCGCCCAGCATCGACCCGCCGACGATATAATAGCTCAATCCATGCTCATGGCAGTAGCGGTGAAACCATCCGAGCATTTCCAGCAGTTTTGTTTGTACCGGACTAAGCATCTTCTCTTCCAACCCTTTCCGATTATCTTTCGTTCTTCTTTCTTTGGGGAAGCACGTCTTTCAGCGCGATCGCCTGCAGCATCAGCTTTACATTGGGCCGCAGCGCCGGTATCAGCGCCGGAATGCCTATGCTTGTCAATATCTGCGTGATCAGAGACGCCAGTCCGGCTCCCATGATCCCCCAAACAGGGATCATGACGGAATTCAGAACAATGTTCATTACCACAGCGGCTGCGTAGGTGTATTTCAAATACTTCTGTTTGTTTTCACATACGATCCATGCATTTCTCGCCGTACCCAAATAGGAGAAAGCCGTATACCACGACACCACAGACAGCGCTCCGACTGACGGAAGATAGGATCTTCCGTAAAGGATCAGGATCGCATACCGGCCGAAAACCGTGAGGATCGCAGAAACGCACACCGAAACATAAAACACCATTGCATAGAGCTGCCGGTTTTTTCTTTCAAACCGGATCTTATCCGGCTCATACAATTGCAGGATCGTGGGATACATGGAATCGATGATCGCCGTCAGTACAAAGACCCACATATTGCTGATGGACACCGCTATGCTGTAATACCCGACGGCGGCCTGATCCACCATATGCTTCAGCATCAGCTTGTCTACCTGCCCGTATATCGCGACCATAGCCCCGGAGAGAATGTAATGATAGCTCTTGGATAGCAGCGCTTTTCCCTTCCGCCACGAAAAGCTCAGCGGCGGCCCGTTCCTGCGCTTGTATACGCAGAGAAGCAGTATTGCGATCACGGCATAGTCAACGGAGGTTGCCAGAGCAAACCATCTTACGCTTTTGCCCAGCAGCAGCAAAACGATCTTATACGCGGAAGCGGCCGCATAGCCAACAAGATAGGCCGTTGACGAATACTTCGACTGATAAAGGGACTGGAAATAGCAGGCGATGGTATCAAAGGCATGGAACAGCAGGCAGACGGCGTAGAGGGCAACGACAAGGATCGTTTCCGGCTCTCCTCTGTCCAGAAAGAAGGAGATCAGGATGATGATCCCTATGGAGAGAGAGCTGGAGATAAGCCGCAGCACGATCGTGCTGCCTAACGCCTCCCCTTTCTCCTCCGGATGATCGACGAAATCTTTTACTATTACCGAATTGATCCCGAGAGTGCACAGCGACATAAAAAACGTCGTGTACGTGATGCCGTAGCTGACGAGGCCGTAGTTGCTCGGGCCGAGCAGTCTTGCCGACAGGATGCTCACCAGCAGGGAGCACAGCATCTGAACGATTCGGACGCCTATGATCCATCCGGCGTTCTTGACCTCTTTATGTTTTAAAAACGATAGATTCATTTACAGTATCCGTTCCGACCGGAGCATCCTCATGCCCGGCGCATGCGCACGGGCCGGTACGATCTTCACGTTCCCTTCAGCTTGGATCGGATCTTTCTGCCCGCCTTCTCTTTGAATTCGGCCATCCCCAGCTTTATCAGGCTGTCCCAGTGCGTGGCTCTTACATCGAAGCGGGTCCTTATTCCGTCATCATTTTTCCTGCATGCATCCGTCTGCGGCGCATGAAGATCATAGACATACAGACCCTCGCCGCTTTCCGGGTGCAGGCAGTTTCTTTCCTGCGGGCGGTATTTCAGCTTCCACGATTCCAGCACCTTATAGGGTCTATGGCCGGAGGACACCAGAATGTCCGCATCGTCAAAGGCTTTCCTGTTCCCGTAGAGATCGAGGAGCACACGTTTGTCTTCATATCCCCTGACCGGGTAGTCCATCCGCTCAAAGAAGATGTCGTACCGGACGGCCTCGTCAAACGCCGGGAACCGGTAATCGAACACGGCGTCCGTCGTTGCTATCTGCCAGTCGGCGCTGGCCGCGTTGTTGTGCTGGCCTACCTCCGAATGGTTTGTCGTCAGCGCATGGTATGGATATACATAGTAAAGATCCTTCTCCACAATATACTCCATATAATATTTGAGCCACGACTGAGAGCCCCAGTGCAGGATGTTCTCCGGAATGCGGTCCGGCTGGAACTCCGGGGAGGAAAACACCTTATCCTCGTTGTCCTCATACCAGTCCCGGAAGCTCTTCCACATTCCGGCCGTCCAGCATTGTCCCCAGGACTGCGCAAACTGCATCAGGAAGGTGTCATAGCCATTGAATTCCGGCTCAAAAAAGTGATCCACGCCCACATTCACATGGTGCTTATACAGGGATATTCCCCCGATGCGCGGGTCTGCCCCATAAAACGCGACCGCCTGCCGGGCATAGGCGTAAAACCCCCTGGATACGGTGATATCGTCCTCCAGGACGATAACGGCATCGTACGCAAGCGCATAGTCCCCGCACTGAATGACGTGCTTTCGCAGCCCCTGGCGCTCCGAAAACGCCCGGATCGTTTTATTGCCGAACGGCCAGACAAATTCTTCCGCCTTTTCGATGATCTCAGCCTGCCGGGTCCCTTTGTCCAGGCTGACGACCAGATCCACTTTCTCTTCCAGATAATCCGCTTCAAGCAGGCTGTGCAAAAGCCGCATCATCGCATCCGGCCGGTTATATCCGACCGTGACAATGCAGAATCTGGACGCATCAGTCACCATTGTCTGCCTCCATGATCTTTATAAGCCCATCGACATTCTGAAAACACGCGCTGTGCTCCTCGATCCACGAAACTGGCTTATCCCACCAGCGGAGCCTCAGCAGCTTTGCCACCGTATCCTCCGCAAAACGCATGCGCAGCACCTTGGCCGGAACGCCTCCGACCATGGCATACGGCGGCACGTCCTTCGTCACAACGGCGCCGGTCGCAATGATCGCGCCGTCCCCGATATGGACGCCAGCTAAAATCAGAACATTTTCCCCGATCCAGACATCGTTTCCTATGGATACGGCGTGCTGCTGCTCATCAGCATACCGGAGCTCCTGAAAGAGCTTTTTATCCGTGAAGGTAAAGCCCGCCTGTTTGGCCGTAGAGAAAAATGCCGGATGCGTGGAAACGAACCCGTTCGTCGGATGAATGCCGTTCACCGTTTTCACGCAGGAGCCGATCGAGCAAAACCGTCCGATCGAGGCGTTAATAGAGCATCCCGAGCCGAGGTATGTACCGAATCCCATCGAGCCCTTAAAGAATGTCTTTTTATTTATTACATTCTTACCCTCGAAACAGGTGTTTTTGCCGGCAATATAGCAGCCGCTTTTTATAATGACCCCGCGTGAATGAAATTTGACTCTTTTCCCAAACGTCAAACACGCTTTTCCAATGTTCTTTAAAAATTCCATCTTTCAGCTCCGCCTGCCATTGTAATTTGGGGGGGATGGTTTCTTTTGCAATTTCTTCGCCGCAGCTTTAAGCCCATTCTGCACCGCAATTACCGGGCTGTTATATTTTCAAAGACCTTTTTGACCATATCGCCGCAGGCGCGCGGCTCGTGGTATTGCATCGCAACGCGCAGCCCGTTTCTCGCCTTTTGATCCCGGAGCTCCTTATCGCGAAACGCCGTTCGCAGCGTCTCTTTCAGCGCTTCCTTTTCCGTGATCGCTATCGCGCAGTCGTTTCGCAGCAGATGCCCCATGGACGCGATACAGCCCGGCCCGTAGGCAACAAGAGGGACGCCGCTCCCCAGACTGTCGGCAATTTTGGTGGATACGGAGTTTCGGACCACCTCTATGAAGCCCTCATCGAACGATTCCGTATGGAGGAGAAAATCCGCGCTGTGCAAAACCGCGTTGAACTCCTCCCCGGAAACAAAGCCGCACAGGCGAACGGTCTTAACGCTTTCCAGCACGCCGAGGATCTGCTTGTCCTTTTCGCCCGTATAAATGTTTATATGATAGTCCGTCCCGTCTTCCCCGTTTATCTCCTCCAGCGCTCTTCCCATCTCGGCAATCGACTTGTATCGATCGCACCGGATGTTTCCCAGATACGTTATAGACGTTGGAGCGTCCACGCTGTGTATCTCTTTGGATATCGGGAAGCTGGAGCCGGTCATGATCGTTGTCATGGGGCGGTGGAAGCGGCTGGTATACAGCTCCTTCAGCTCATCGCAGATGGTTATGACATGCGATGTACGGCTCATATACTGTTCGATTTTTCTTTTCAACAGCTTCAGCCGGAGCCGGCGCCAGAGCGAGCCCGTCTCCTCGACGAAATAATACTCATCGCAAAGGTACGAAACGATCGGGATCGACCGTTCCCGGGATATCTTCATGGCCATGTCATACAAAAACATGGCCGCTCCGGGCGCCGCAAAAATGCAGTCCGGCTTCTGCTCGTCCAGCCACGCACGAAGCTCTCCGGTATACCACCCGGCACATTTCCACATCAGATCGCGCGCGAGCATGACCACAGGTTTTTTGTTCTTGGGGTTTCTGTACAGCTGCTCATCGCCGGAGCTCTCAAACATTTGGCTCTGCGAAGTATCCGGCTCGATCCTTGTACCCTGAACCCTGAACCGGACGTAGGAGCGCAGCACATCCTTATCCGTGATCCGGAAATAGGAGCTGCATGTGTCCACGTTCGGGACTGTCGGATAGATATAGAGCTGGCATATCTCATCACGGGAAAAAGAGCGCAGCAGGGTAGAAAAGGTCTTTCCCATGCTCTCATAGGTGGTCAATGGATTGTGGCTTATAAGAAGTATTTTGGGCATGGCGATCTTTCCTGTCGTTGTTTATTTCCCGCCGGGGGCTGTCATCCGCAAATTTGGGAATATTTGTCGATCACCGTCTGGATCGTCTGGGGTATCGGGCCGTCGACAACAAGCACCACCTCGGACGGCTTTACCGTCTGCTGCACGAGAATGCTGTCAAGCGCCGTATCGAACCATTCGGCATTATCTCCCCCATAGACGCACATCGCCACGGAGAACGGGGGAAAATCGTGCGGCGCTCCCTCCGCCTGCGGGGCGGTATTGATCTCTTTCTCCGGCCTGTCCCGCATCACGCGAAACAGCTTTGTTCGGAGCCGGTTGGGGATCACAACCTCGCCGCCAAAGCGAATGGCAACATTGTTCAGATACCGGGGGAGGGAGATCAAGCCCTTTTTGAGCATATATCCCTGCAATCTGGCCTCGCTCGAAAAATATTTCCAGCCGCCGCGCCGCGTGCTCATTTCATCGCCCACGCGGACATTCACCAGCGTATCCTCAACATTGGCAAACACCCCGTTTGCCTCCGCCATCCGGATCCACAAATAATAATCCTCTTCGCAAAACCAGTCCTGATACCCGCCGGCCTTTTCAACGAACGACTTTTTGAACATGACCGAGACCTGATTCATCGGGCATCGTTTTTTCATGTATGCTTTGATATCGGCATCCTGTGCCGGAACCGAACGCTTTCCAATCACATGGGAAGGGTCTCCGATAAATTCCGTGATCTGTCCGCCGACAATGTCTACGCTCTCGTTCTCCTGAAACACGGCAAGCTGCGTTGCAAAGCGGTTCGGAAGCGATATATCGTCCGCATCCATCAGCGCGACCAGCTCATTTGTGCAATGGCTCAGTGACGCTCTTCTTGCGTTTCCGTGTCCCTGATTGGTTTCAAGGTAAATTGGCTGAAAAACCGTCTTTTTTTCCATTCCTTATCTTCACTCCCGGCAGCCGCTATGCCGGAAGCCCGCGTTTCCAGGCCTCCATCTTCAACACGGCAGACACCATTTTCATTTTGCTGTTCCCCAGTTTGGCAATCCGGTGCCGAAACGGGAACAGGATCGCAACGAGCACCTTCATAGCAGGGCGATACACAATATGCAGCTTACAGTACGCTTTTCTGAATCCGAAATACTTTATCAAAAAGCTTTGGAAGTTCGTCTCATGGACAACGTTTCTCTCGCCGTCGCACAGATAGCTTCCGGGTTTGTTCAGCTGAACGAACCACTCGACGATCCCCGCGACAAGCGCAAGATTGACGCCCTTCTTCTCGCTTTCGACCCGGCTCTTCAGTGAACTGATTGGGAGATACAGCCCGCGCTCGTAAACATCGGAATATCCGCACAGCCGCCCGTCTTCTTTATCAAACACCCCGAAAAAATGACACTCCTGTCGGCTCCATCGGGTATTGGCAAAGCATTCGATCGTCTCTCTTGTCTCCGGCCTGACCGAAGCGGGATACCCCTTCAGGCTGTCGAGATAAACGCTGTATATCTCGTCAACATATTCTCTCGGGTCGATGATCCTCGTCTCGAAATTTTTCCTGCCTTTATTGATCTCATACCGGAGCTTCGCCTTCAGCTTTGTGATATCAAAGCCGTCATCCTTTATGCACCAGTAAAACTCCGTCTCTTCCCTGCAATCCCAGTCACTTGTCCACCGGGCAAGCAAAGGCGCCCCCCCGTCGCGGACTTTCCAGATGGATCCGTCCTCGATCGGCCGGAGATCCACGTTCTCATGAGGCCATACGCTTGGGATCATCGCATGGTTATAGTAATGCCATCCTTCCATTTCTGTTGCTTATACCCCCAGCAGACCTTTTGCCTCCGCCTGCTTTCGTTCATATTCTTCCCTGCTGACCCGGCCGGCTTTCAGCAGATAGTCTCCGAAGTCGTCCGTGATATCCACCTCGTCGACATCGCTGTCCTCCAGTCCCTTTTGCCCAAGGAAAACCTGCTTGACGGTATTGAAGATGATCTTCACATCGCCCCGAAAGGTTACATTCCGGATATATTCGAGATCGGCGGACAGCTTGCCGTCCCAGGAAAGGGCGTTGCGCCCGCGGGTCTGGGCAAGGCCGGAAAGGCCGGGGCGGACGGTGTGGCGCAGTCTCTGCTCGCCGGTCATAAACACCATGTCCCGGACGAGCTGCGGTCTCGGCCCGATCACGCTCATATCGCCTTTGAGAATGTTGAAAGCCTCCGGCAGCTCGTCCAGCGATGTTGCCCGGAGCGCACGGCCAAACTTGCCCAGACGGAGTTCATCCGGCAGGAGGTCTCCGTTTTCGTCCCGCTCGTCGGACATGGAGCGGAATTTATACATGTTGAAGATCTTCTCCCGCCCGGTTTTCGGGTCGATCCGGCCGGGGCGGGGCTGCTTGAAGAGCACCGGTGAGCCGAGCTTTATGCGAACCAGAACGGCGATAATGATATAGAGCCACCCGAACACGAGGATCGCCGCCAGCGAGCAGAGGATGTCCAGCAGACGTTTGAAATATCTTTGGTAGAGACTTTGATGTTTCATTCTATGCTATACCTTTTCAAAGCATCTTTTTTCACTTTATCGCCCGTTTTGCGAAAGCCCGCCTTGGCAGCGCCGCGCTGGCTGGCCTCATTGGTCTCGCGGATAAGCATATAGGCCGTGCCCCCATCCGCGAGCTCTTCCTTTACGATAAAGCGCAGCACCGCCGGATATATCCCGCGCCCTCGATATTCCGTGTGCGTCCAACAGGGCCCGATCTCTATGTCTCTTTTGCCGAGAAAGCGGAATTTTTCGTTCCCGTGAACTACATACGAGGCGTGAATGCGCTTTTCGCCGTCATAAGCCGCATAAACCTTTACCTTCCCCAGCGTGGCAAGATTCCAGAGCCATGCGTTTTTCCAGCCATATTCCCTTGCGGTGAGCTTTTCGCAGCGTACATCCAGGTCTGCTTCGGAGCCACATGCGGCGATCCGCGAAGGATCATTCTCGTATAATTCCACCGTATCCTCTTTCTTCGCTTATGCGAAGCAGGCGCGGATCACTTCGATGATGCGGTCCTGCTGCTCCGCGGTCATTTTATTGTCGCTCGGGAGGCACAGGCCTCTGTCGAAAATGTCCATTCCGACATCGGCCGCCTCGCCCGCGATATAGGCGTTCGTCCGGGCTCTGCCGTTTCCGTCGCGGACAACGAACGGATTCAGGCGGAAGATCGGCTGCATGTGCATGGGCTTCCAGATGGGGCGCCCCTCTGCGTTGATGCTGGCAATGGCTTCCAGGATCTCCGTAGGGCAGCTCTTCCCGTGCTCGGGAACGTACAGCGCGTCCCGCTCTCCGCGCACCTGCCGGCACATGGCGTCCTTATCGAGGATCATGCAGGAGAGCCAGTAGTTCGGCTCGCTGACGGCAAAGTCGATCGGGTTCATCTGCACGGGCAGGCCTTCCAGACCCTTTTTGTACCGCTCATAGATGGCCTTCTTCTGCGCGATGTGCGTTTCCAGATACGGGATCTGTCCGCGCACGACGCCCGCAATGACGTTGCTCATGCGGTAGTTATAGCCAAGCTCCTCGTGCTGATACCACGCCGCGTTCTCGCGGGACTGCGTGGACCATTTGCGGGCCTTATTGGCCGCTTCCTCGCTGTCCGTCAGCAGCATGCCGCCGGAGGAGCCGGTGATGACCTTATTGCCGTTAAACGAAATCACATTGTATGCGCCGAAGGAGCCGGTCTGCACGCCCTTATACGAAGCGCCGAAGGATTCGGCGGCGTCCTCGATGATAATGGCCCCATGGCGGTCGCAGACCTCACGCAGCTCGTCTACCTTTCCGGGCGTGCCGTAAAGATGCGCCACAACGACCAGCTTTATCTCCGGGTACAGCTCAAACGCCTTTTCCAGCGCGGCCGGATCCATGTTCCAGGTATCGTACTCCGTGTCGATAAAAACGGGGATGCCGCCCTCGTAGACGATTGGGTTCACCGTCGCGTCAAACGTCATGTCGCTCGCCGCAACATATTTCCCGCTGAGCGCGCCGGTTCCGGGCGAGGGCTTTCCGTAAAGAGCCTCGCCGGCGAGCTTCATGGCAAGATGCAGCGCCGTGGATCCGGCGGACAGGGCGACGGCATGCCGCACGCCGATCTTCTCCGCGATCTGACGCTCGACCTCGTTGATGTTCTTGCCGACGGTGGACATCCAGTTGGTCTCATACGCCTCCGTGACATATTTCAGTTCGTCCCCGTGCATGGTGGGCGAGGACAGCCAGACCTTATTGTCAAATTTCTCAAAAGGCTTATGGAAGTCAAACATTTTTCTTCTCCTTTACAGCACTTATACGAAAAAGCCGTCACACCGTGGCATATTCTTCCGGTTCGACCACATGGTAATTGGGATCGGCGTCCTCCTGAATAAGCGCCATGACGCGCTCCCGGACGTCCTCCTGCGGGGCATACAGCACCTCCCGGAGACTTGCAAGCTTTTCCTGTATCTCCTCGGGACTGTACATTTTCTGATGCCCGATGTAAATGAGATTGTTGCTCGTTTTCTGAAGCCCCTCCGCTTTCAAAAGCAGCTCTTCATACAGCTTCTCGCCGGGGCGGAGGCCGATGTATTCGATCTTGATGTCCACGTCCGGCTCCAGGCCGCTCAGACGGATGAGCTGGCGCGCCATATTGTCGATCTTGACGGGCTTTCCCATATCCAGAATGAACACCTCGCCGCCCTCGGCGAAGGCTCCGGCCTGCAGGATGAGCGAAACGGCCTCCGGGATCGTCATGAAGAAGCGGGTGACGCGCTTGTCGGTGACCGTCACCGGACCACCTGCGGCGATCTGCTTTTTGAAAAGCGGGATGACACTGCCGTTGCTTCCCATAACGTTGCCGAAGCGGACGGCAATGTACTCCGTACGGTATACCGAGTTCATGGACTGCACGACCATCTCGCAGAGGCGCTTGGAAGCGCCCATCACATTGGTGGGGTTCACGGCCTTGTCCGTGGAGATGAGGATGAAGAGCTTCGTGCCGTATTCCCCGGCCGCCTTCGCCACGTTGTATGTGCCGAAAACGTTGTTCTTGATGGCCTCCGCCGGGCTGTCCTCCATCAGGGGGACATGCTTATGCGCTGCGGCGTGGCACACGAGGTCGGGATGGTACTTGGCGAAGAGGTCGTTTACGCGCCGCTCCTCCCGCACGGAGCCGATGAGCACCTCGAGATCCAGCTCGGGGTACTTGCGGATCAGCTCCTGCTGGATATCGTAAGCGTTATTTTCGTAAATATCAAAGATGATGAGCTTTCCGGGCTTGAGCGCCGCGATCTGGCGGCAGAGCTCGCTGCCGATGGAACCGCCGCCGCCGGTAACGAGGACGGTCTTTCCGAAGACCCGTCCGGAGATGACGGAATTGTCGGTATGTACCGGCTCTCGCCCCAGAAGATCCTCGATGCTGACGTCCTTGATCTGGTTGATCAGCACGTCCTCGTTGGCGAGCTGCGCCAGAGAGGGCATGTACTTCAGCTTTGCGCCGGTGGTGTTGCAGATCTCCAGTATCTCGTTTCGCTCCTGAATGGAGGCCGAGGGGATGCAGAAGATGATCTCCTCTACTCCGTATTTCGCAACGGCATCGGGGATGCACTCCCGGCCGCCGACGACCCGCACGCCGCGCACAAGACGGCCGTGCTTGCTCACGTCATCATCAACGGCGCAGACCACTCTGTTGCGGGAGTATTCGCTGGAATTGAACTCCTTGATCGCCATGGCCGCGCCGCCGCCCGCGCCGATAACCATCGTGCGCTTTTGGGGGTGCTTGCCGAATTTCCGGCTGCGGAATTTCTCCTCGAACCCCTGAATGAAATATCTCGACGCGCAGACGAAGATAAACAATATGAGCGCGAACAGGAAGAAAAAGCTCCAGGGAAGGCGTCTCGCGAATGCAATAGAGGCCAGCATGTAAAAAGCGGAGCCCACGACCGACGCGAGACCCGTATCGACCATTTCCTTGAAGCTGGCAAAGCGCCACATGCTGCTGTAAACATGAAAGCAGCCGAGAGAAACGATGCAGGCCAGCGTTCCGGGGATCCAGACCTTCTGGATGATGCCCCAATAGCCCTGCCGCACGAACTCGGAAACGGAAAATTCAAAGCGCACAAACAGCGCGAAAAACGCGGCGGCGTTAATGAGGAGAATATCCAGAAGAACATACAAAATGGTCTTCCAGTTGAACAATTCGCGAATTTTCATGATACCCATTCTCTCCGCTTTTGTGTTGAAAATTTAGAAATGCTTTATTGTATGCTTTTCGCGCTTTCGTCGCGCTCATAGGTGTACGCGAGCACGGCTCCGGCGGCAATGTAGGCAGTAAAGCAGGCTATGTCCGACGTAAGGAAGAGATCGACCTCCAGCATATTGTAGGACAATATGCCCACAAGCATCAGCGCGAGGATCGATATCGTTATCGGGGCATCGGAATACAGCACCCGGATCACCCGCCGGCCAAGCAGAACGCAGAACGCCAGCACAAGACCCAGCCCGATGATCCCGGTCTCGCACAGGATCTGCAGGAAGGTGTTGTGGAAGTTTATGATATCTTTTCCAAGGATCTCGTTGGTGTACTTCATCGAGTCGTTCTCCAGGCAGCCGATCAGCAGGCGCAGGGGTTCTCTCTGCATGGAGGGAATAAACGTCCTATAGATTGGGAAGCGCCCGGAATCTCTCAATCCGCGATTATTTTCGTATATAATCTCTATCCCTTCGCGATCCATCACCTGCGGCGCAGAGGACGGTTCCTCCGTTCCTGACGCCTCCGGGGCAGCCGCCGCTTCGCTCTCGCCGGATGCAGCCGCTTCGCCGCCCTCTTCCATCTGCGCCGCCTGAGCGTCGTACCGCTTCTGGATCAGCGCGGCGGAGAGCTTCTCCACCCCGACATCAACGAGACTGAAGCTTTTATACGCAAGGGGGACGATCAGCGCAAGCACGAGCACCGTGCAGAGCAGCTTTTTCCCGACCGTTTTGGGAGAAAAGCGCCGCAGCACCAGCACCAGCACCAGAAGCCCCGTGCACAGGGAGAACGAGAGCATCCCGTTGCGGCTGAACGTCATGGCCAGGATCACATAGTTGAGAAATGCCGCAATGACCATCAAGCCCCGGCACAGCCGGTTTTTGGTGCGGAAAAACAGATAGGCCAGAAAGAAAATGCCCAGAAAATACCACATGCAGCAGGTATTGGGGTTTTTCCCGAAAACAAAGAGACGGGAGCTTTGAATAATGCTCAGATAAACGTCGCCGAAGGGAGCGCGTATATCCGTTTTATTCAAAACCGAATAAAGAGCGAATGTCGTGGTGATCGTAGAGAACGCAGCGGTTATGATAGCAATGGCGTCAAGAAACTTCTCCCGGGTCTTGCCCTGAAGGATCAGGCAGGCGGCCATCGGGATATAGATGACCACGCTGTTCGCGATGTTCATGGCATCGTCCGGATACGTGGGGCCTTCCGTACGCCAGCGTTCGATGTATGCGCTCACGTCCCAGTTAAGGACGCGGGTAAGCGTTGTCCAGATCGCGAAGAGCAAAATGAGCTTCAGCTCGATCTTCTCGCTGCGGTACCGCGGCAGCAGCGCCGGCAGCAGCAAAAGCACGATGCACGGATAATAAACGATGAGCAGCTTAAACCAGAGCCGGGAATTGATGTGCAGAAGGAACAGATATGTATACATCAGGAAGAGTGCCACGGCAAACTGCCGTTCATGCCCCTCCGTTGTGATTCTCTCTCCAAGTCGTTTCATGTTTCGGGGAAACCTCCGTATTCCGTTCGGGATTTATCCCTATAATCTCCGCATTTTAATTAATTGATTATATACCCTATCCGCCGTTTCAACAACCCCTAATCGTTACATTGATGTTAAAAACTCTGTTCTTTATGACAGAAATTGACGTATTCTGCGGTGTTTCTTTTGATGCGGCATCCCCGGCACCTCGGCAGACGCCGGTATATATAGCAGAGAAAAAGCGTCAAAACAGGCAGCATGTGCCTGTCTTGACGCTTTTGTGAATAAAGTCCTGAAATGTCATTTGCCGAGAGCGGCAACCTGCTCGGCCATGGTCGCCACATCGCATTTTCCGGTGCGGATGGCCTCCAGAATGACCTCCGGCGAGGCCGGGACCTTGTTGATGCGCACGCCGATGGCACGGGAAACAGCGTTGAGAATGGCCGGGGTGATCGGCACGGTGGCGACCTCGCTCACGCCCTTCGCGCCGTAAGGCCCGATGGGTTCCGGGTCCTCGATGAGGATGAGCTTATAGCGCGGCGTGTCCTCCGCTTTGGGAAGCCCCATCTGGCCGTAGAGCTTTTTGACCGGGTAGCCGTTCTTCGTCGGGTGGCCTTCGGTGAGGGCGTACCCCTGCCCCATGGACACGCTGCCCTGCATCTGTCCTTCGATGATGCGCGGGTTGATCGCGCGGCCAACGTCGTGCGCAGCGATGACCTTGAGAAGCTTCACCTTGCCCGTGGCCGTATCCACCTCCACGATAGCCGCCTGCGTCGCATAAGCGTAGGCCGGGAAGTTGCGGTACTTCACGCCCTTCTCTTCCGCGCCCTTGAAGTTTCCGATGGCGAAGCACTCCGGTGCGCGGAAATAGTATTCCGCGCACCGGCTCTCGCCCGGCTGCGGCGGGTTCTTTTCCAGTTCCGCCTGCAAAAGGCGGCATGCCTCGTACACCGCGCGGCCGTCGCAGAGCGTCTGGCGCTCGGACACGCTCTCGCCGGTCGGGATCGTGATGTCCGTATCGCCGATGACGATGTCGATGTCCTTCATATCCATGCGGAGCGTCTCCGCGGCGATCTGCACCATGGCGGTGCGGAAGCCCTGTCCCATGTCCGTGCCGGAGACGATCATATGGAGCTTGCCGTCGCCGTCGAGCGTGAGCTTGCACGCGCCGTCGTCGATGAATATGCCCTTGCCGACGCCGGAGTTTTTAAACCCGGACGCGACGCCCCAGCCGAGGACCTTCGTGCCGTTCGGGTACAGCCCCTCGTATTCCTTCAGCGCCTCTTTGACCGCCTTTTCGCACAGGTCGATCGTGTCGTGCATACCCATGCTGCTCTCGAGCAGCTCGCCGCCGACGGAATAGCTGCCCGGATACACGGCGTTGCGCCGCCGCAGCTCAAAGGGATCGATGCCGAGCTTTTCAGCCATCTCGTCAAGCGCCGTTTCAATGGAGATCGCAGCCTGATTGATACCGTAGCCGCGGAACGCGCCGCCCTGCAGATTGTTATCCCGGATACAGCGGGCGTCTACGCGGACGTTCGGGATGATGTACGGCCCGCCGGACATCAGGCAGCCGGTCATAAGCGTACCGTAGCTCTCCGCTTCGTAGGGGCCGCCGTCGGAGAACATGAAGCTGTCGAGATACTGGAACTTGCCGTCCTTGGAGAAGCCGATCTCGTAATCGGTGTGGTAGCCGTGGCGGCGGGTCGTGACGATCATGTCCTCATGCCGCGTGAGCGTGACCTTGACGGGCTTATCGCAGCAGAGCGCCGCGACGGCCGTGGGCGCTTCGAGGAACGAATCGCACTTTTTGCCGAAGCCGCCGCCGAGCGGCGTCGCCACAACGCGGATGTTCTCCTCATCCATGGCGAGGTTTTTGGCGAGCATCCGGCGCACCTCAAAGGGCGCCTGTGTGCAGGCGTACACCGTGACCTTGCCGTCCTTTGCATACCCGATAGCGCTCACCGGCTCCATGCATACATGATCCTGCGGCTGGATGTCCTTGGAAACGCGCACCTTTACGATCTCCGGGTCGGCCTTGCACTCATCCACATTGCCGGTCTCGCGGCCGGTGCGGACGATATAGCTATCCGCCTTCACGCCCTCCGCCATCGTATAGATGCCGGGCAGCTCCGTATAGTCGATCTTCACGAGCTTCACCGCGGCGCGGGCGTGCTCCGGCGTGTCGGCGACGACCATCGCGACAAAATCGCCGAGGAAACGCACCTCGTCCGGGCAGAACACCGGCTGGTCAGGCGTCCATGTGCCGATCTTGTTGAGTCCCGGCACGTCCTTATGCGTGACGATGCGCACCACGCCGGGCGCTTGTTCCGCCGCCGTGTAATCCACCGCGTTGATGCGCGCGTGCGGCACGGGGGCAAAGACGAACGCGCCGTGGAGCATCGTATCCTCGCCGAACTCGCCAGCCTCGTAATCGTCGCAGTATTTGAGCGTTCCGCCGGTTTTGGCAAGGCCGTCCACATCCCAGACGCTCTGCCCGACGAAGCGTCCCTCGATCTCCGGGACGATCTGCCCCTTGCCGGTGACGATCTCGGTCGGGTCGTTCTCCTGCACGGCGGCGAGCGGCACGTCCTCGCCGCGCAGACGCGCTGCGGCGAGCTTCACGCCCTCGATGATCTTTACATAGCCGGTACAGCGGCAGTAGTTGTGCTTCAGACCGTCATAAATGTCCTCGTCGAGCGGGTTTCGGATCTTGAGCAGCAGCGCTTTCGCCGCTATGACCATGCCCGGCGTGCAGAAGCCGCACTGCACCGCGCCGGCGTCGAGGAACGAGCGCTGGATGACCTGCAGCATCTCGTCGTTCGGGAGATTTTCGATCGTCTCCACGCTCTTTCCGGCGAGCGTTTTGAGAAGCGTTACGCACGAACGGGCGAGGATACCGTTGATAAGTACGCTGCACGCGCCGCAGTGCCCGGTGGAGCAGCCTTCCTTGCTGCCCTTCATGCACTCCACATTGCGCAGATACTTCAAAAGCGTCATGCGCCCTTCGTATTCCGCCGTGATCTCTTTGCCGTTCAAAATGAATGTTACGTTTTCCACGTCGCGGTAGTCCCCCTTTTATTTCTCCTTGCGAAAGGAGCTTATTCCTGAAGCTCCTTTGTTTTCTTTGCGTTGATCCATGCGGTATTCACCATGCCGCAGAGCAGCGCCATCGCCATGCCGCAGAAAATCGACATGCCCGCTCGCGGCAGGTGCTCCCAGTAGCCGTGGTTGCCGAAGATCGTTGCCACGGCGGCAAACATGAGCGGCGGTGTGTTGGCGACCGTGTTGCGCAGAAGATGCAGATGGACATAGAGCATGATGAGCGTAACGGTAAAGTCGCCGAGCGCGCGGGCTATCGGCCAGTTGGTCACGCCGAGCGCAACGAACAGATCCTGCCCGTACCAGAAGCACCATGCCCAGAAATAGCCGCAGATAAAGCACACGATGTATTTTCCGAAGTTTTTGGGGTTTTGTCCGGTAACGACGGTCATAAAGTAACCGACATAGAAGCACCAGAGATAGTTGCTGATCGCGGGAAAGAATGCATAGACATATGCGGCAAGGCCGAATACGATGCCGCCCGTAACGCCGATGATCGCGGTGGGACGGTCCCAGAAGGATTTCTTTTCTTCCATTTCAATGCCTCTCTTTTCATTTTTTGTATGATGAAGATGTGGCCACATCGACATACCGGATCGCTTTTTCTCTTTCTGCGGAAAATCCGCTGCAACGCCCGTTGCAAAATTGTTCCGCATGGAGTATAATAATTTATTATTGATTCCCGAGAGGAAGGTTTTTCTGTTGGATCGCTGCGAACTGCTTCTTGAACTGTTGCTTGAATACACCAACCTCGCCGAAATAAATGACGAGGTCCACAACGTGCCGGAGCTTTCGGGCTACGATAACTCGGAGCTGAACTGTCTCGACTGCATCGGACGGATGGAGAACCCCAATGTCACCAGTATTGCCGAGGCCATGAATATGACCAAGGGCGCCATCAGCAAGATCATCCGTAAGCTTTCCGACAAAGGAACGCTGGCCGATTACCGGCTCGATGGAAACCGGCAGAAGGTGTATTACCGCCTTTCCGAAAAGGGCGATGCGCTGTTCGCCGCCCACGAAGCTCGCCATAACCAATGGCATGAGCGCGAGATCGCCTTTTTCCACACGCTGTCGGAGGCCGACCGCGAGGGCGCCATCCGGTTCCTGAACGCCTATATTCATGAGCTCAACGAAAGAACTTCTTCCCATTCTCTTGCGGATTGAATCCATTCCGGTTTTCAATAGATTGTTTCCTTGGAACTTGTTTCTTTGGATATAAGTTGATATTATCCGATTGCACGGCATCTGTCAACATATTTTCATTTGAGAATAATTCAAAAACCGCTTGGAAGCAGCAGAAACTGCTTCCAAGCGGTTTTTGGACATAATTTGCGTTTTTTTTACTTGACACGCGGAAAAAGATATACTATATTGTACTTGTTTCCAAGGAAACTAACGTGAAATGCAGCTTCACCGTTTGTTTCCTGTGCCTTCCGGAACAGGAGCGAGCTTTTTTCCGTGGAGCCCGCCCCCCTCTTATTCTTTTTGGCCATCCTTTTCTCTTCCTCCGCAGCGGCTCCGGCCGTGCCGTCCCCCTTGTTGGGGGACGGCTTTTTTGATTTGCTGCTTATGGCGTAAAGATGCCGTACATCTGTTTGTATTGCAGCACGCGGTAGACGCTCTCGTTGAGGCGCGCCTCCGATATCGTGCCGTTTTCCACGGCGGCGACGACGGCGTCGAATGCCTCGGAGAGTACCTCCGGCATGAGGACGATGTCCACGCCTGCCAGAATGGCGGCAACGGCGGCGGCGCCGGACGAGTAGGCATCCGTTACGCCGTGCATCGCCATGGAATCGGTGATCACGAGCCCCGTGAAGCCGAGCTCGCCGCGAAGGTAATCGGTGATCATCGTCTGCGAAAGACTCGCGGGCGTGAGATCACCGGTGACGTTCGGCGCGGCGATATGCCCGACCATGACGGCACAGCCGGTGAGATCGTTCGCGCTGTAGGGGATCCACTCGCACGCAGCGAGCTCGTCGTGGGTTTTATAGGTCACCGCCAGACCGTTATGGCTGTCCTCGGCGGTGTCGCCGTGGCCGGGAAAATGCTTATACACCGGCAGAACGCCCTGCGAGGCGAGTCCCTGCGCGCACGCGCCGGCCATTGCCGCGGCGGTGTAGGCGTCCGTGGAGAACGCGCGGCTGCCGATGACGGTGTTGGCCGGATTCGTATATACATCCGCCACGGGCGCGAAGTCCACGGTAAAGCCATAGTCCGCGAGATATGCGCCGATCGTTTGTCCCATACTCTCGGCGTCCGATGCATTGCCCGACGCGCCGACGGCAGCGGCGCTCTCGTACTTGGGAAGACCGAAGGCGGCGTTATTGGCAAGGCGCGCAACAAGCCCGCCCTCCTCGTCCACGCCGAGGAACATCGGCACCGCGGCAGCATCGCGAAGCTCCGCGGTGAATGCGCGGAGCGTTTCGGGATCGGAGATGTTCTTGCCGAAGATCGCGACGCCGCCGACCGGATACGCCGCGAGCACCGCGCGCATGTCGTCCGTGAGCATTTTCACGCCTTCCGTCTCCGAGGAGTTGATCTGCCCCGGCGACTGCGCTGCATCCAGCGCATCCGGGCGGATGAAAAAGAGCTGGCCGACCTTTTCGCGCAGCGTCATGGTATCCATATAGCGCGCGATCGCGTCGGTCTCCGCTGGGCTTTCCGTCCCTGGCGTCGCTGCCTCTGCAGGAGTTTGTTCCGCCGTGGGGGCTGGCGTTTCCGTCGGTTCCGGTGTTGCCGTGGGCTGGGGCGTTGCTGTCGGCTGCGGCGTCGCCGTGTTCTCCGGCTCCGGATCGCGGGACACCTCGACCGGCTTGCCGCAGGCGCTCAGGGAGAGGAGCAGCGCGAGGCAGAGCACCGCCGCGCCGAAGCTCCGCAGGAATTTTTTACGCATTTTTCTCACATTCATAGGTCTTTCTCGCGACGCCGAGCTCTTCGTTCGCCGCGATCACATATACGCGCACTCTGGAGCGCTTTTTCGAGATGCGGCGGTCGCCCTTCTCTTTTGTGTTGCGGCGCGTCGAGAGACGCACGCCCATGTGCTCGAGCCGCCCGCACACCATCTTGCGGATAACGTCGGAGTTTTCGCCGATGCCACCGGTGAAGGCAAGGCAGTCGAGCCCGCCGAACTCGGCGGCGAATGCGGCGATATACCGGACAATACCGGTGACATACACGTCCACGGCGAGCTTCGCACGCTCATTCCCGGCCTCCGCCGCCTCCAGCACATACCGGAGATCGCTGCTCACGCCGGAGATGCCCTTGAGTCCGCCGTCCTTTGTCATGCCGCGCTGGATCTCTTCATCGGAGAGTCCCTGCGCGCGGAGATAGTACACGATGTCCGCATCCATCGCGCCGACGCGGTTGTTGTGGATGAGACCGGTTTGCAGCGTCAGGCCGAAGCTGCTGTCACGGCTCTCGCCGTTTTCGATGGCGCAGATCGAACCGCTGCCGCCGAGATGACAGGAAACGGCGCGGTAGTTTTTCCCTTCCCACTCGTTCAGCAGCGATGCCACGTACGAATGCGACGCGCCGTGATAGCCCATGCGACGCACGCCGTATTTCTCCATCCACTCATACGGCACGCCGTACACGCACCGCTCGAGCGGGATCGTCCGGTGGAAATCGGTTTCGAACGCGCCGACGAACATTGCCTCCGGCAGCACGCCGCGCAGCGCCTCGATCGCCGCGAGATATGGCCCGTTGTGTGCCGGGGCCGCGGCGTACATATCGCGCATCCCCTGCAGCACAGGCTCGGTCAGTTCATGCACGCCGTAGTATCCGCGGCTGAGCACCGTTTTGAAGCCGACGCGCTCGATCTCGTCCACGGCGCCGATCGCGCCGCGCTCACCGTCGGTAAGGTCGGCAAGGAAGCGGCGGATGCCGGTTTCATAGTCCGGGACGGACTGCTTTTCCTCGCGCAGGGATACGCCGCGCGAGGCGTTGTCGTATTTATAGATCGCGTCGTCCGTGCTCCCGACGCGTTCCACGCCGCCGGAGGCGAGCACCGTTTCGGCAGGCATGTCATAGAGCTTGAATTTGAGAGAGGTGCTTCCGGCATTGCAGATGAGTATTTTCATGGTGTCTGGCTCCTCGTTTTTCTTTATTTCGGGTATATTAGCCCCATATTTTACCATGGATCCTCTTATTTGCATAGACGGTGTTTCTGCCCGTTTGGTTCCCGCATATGCGAAAATCGGCGCAGCCTTGTGATCAGGCTGCGCCGTTTCTCTTGTTTGTGTGCGGGAATTACACCAGCTCGATGACCGCCATCTCCGCGGCGTCGCCCTTGCGGGTGCCGATGCGGGTGATGCGGGTGTAGCCGCCGGTGCGCTCCTTGTACTTGGGAGCGATCTCGTCGAAGGTGCGCTTGGCGATGTCCTCGCGGGTGATGAAGGAGCACGCCTGGCGGTAGTTGCTCAGGCCGCCTTCCTTGCCGAGGGTGATCATCTTCTCAGCGAGAGGAGCGATCTCCTTGGCGCGGGTAACCGTGGTCTCCATCCGTCCCTTGTCCAGGAAGTCCGTGACCTGCTGGCGGAGCATTGCCATGCGCTGATCGGTAGTCTTACCGAGTTTTCTGTTAGCAGGCATTGTTATTTCCTCCTATTTACTGGTTGTTGTCGTCGCTGGCCAGGGACAATCCCATCATGGCGAGCTTGTGCTCGACCTCTTCGAGAGATTTGCGGCCCAGGTTGCGGACCTTGATCATCTCGTCCTGAGTTTTGGAGATGAGGTCCTCGACGGTGTTGATGTTTGCGCGCTTGAGGCAGTTGAAGCTGCGGACCGAGAGGTCCAGCTCCTCGATCGTCATTTCCAGCACCTTGTCCTGCTGCTGCGGCTCGCGCTCCTTGACCGTGACGGTTCCGCCGGCGGCGTCCGAAAGGTCGGTGAAGAGCGTGAAGTGGTCGCAGAGGATCTTGGCGCCCAGCGAAACGGCGTCACGCGCCGTGATCGTCTTGTCCGTCCATACTTCGATGGTCAGCTTGTCGTAGTCCACCTGGTTGCCCACGCGGGTGTTCTCGACGGAGTAGTTGACCTTCAGCACGGGGGAGTAGATCGAGTCAACGGGGATGGTGCCGATGATGGGCTGTGCCGGCTTGTTGTGCTCAGCCGTGACGTAGCCGCGGCCGTGCCCAACGGTCAGCTCCATGGAAAGAGAGCCGTCCGGACCCAGCGTGGCGATGTGATGCTCGGGATTGAGGATCTCAACCTCCGCGTCCGTCTTGATGTCGCCGGCGGTGACTTCGCCCTCGCCGGAGGCTTCGATGTAGACGGTCTTGGGAGTGTCGCAATGCAGACGGGCGATGATGCCCTTGACGTTGAGAACGATCTCGGTCACATCCTCGGTCACGCCGGGGATGGTGGAAAATTCATGCTGGATGCCGGCGATCTTGATCTTCGTGACCGCCGTTCCGGGCAGGGAGGAGAGGAGAACACGCCGCAGGGAGTTGCCCAAGGTCGTGCCATAGCCGCGCTCCAGAGGTTCGACAATGAATTTGCCGTAGGATGCTTCCGCCGGAGTTTCGATGCACTCGATACGCGGCTTTTCTATTTCGATCATGTAGTACCCTCCTTTAGATGTCGGCGCCGTTGGATCGGCGCCGCAGATGTGTCAGCTTACCAATCGGACGGGGGTATTACTTGGAGTACAGCTCGACGATGAGGTGCTCCTCGATCGGAAGGTCGATATCGTCGCGCTCGGGCACGCCGACGACCTTGGCAACCATGTTGTTGGCATCGTACTCCAGCCACTTCGGCGGCTGACGGAAGGCATTGGCTTCGACGCTGGACTTGATCTTTTCCAGGCTGCGGCTGCTGTCCTTCAGCGTGATGACCATGCCCGGCTTCACGAGGTAGCTGGGGATGTTGACCTTGCGGCCGTTCACGGTGAAGTGGCCGTGCGTCACGAGCTGACGCGCCTCGGCGCGGCTCATGGCAAAGCCCAGACGGTAGATCACGTTGTCCAGACGGCTCTCCAGGATGGCGAGCAGGTTCTGGCCGGCCTGGCCGGGACGGCGCTCCGCGAGCTCATAGTAGCCGCGGAACTGCTTCTCGAGCACGCCGTAGTATCTCTTGGCTTTCTGCTTCTCACGCAGCTGCAGGCCATACTCGGAGTTCTTGCTGCGGCCCTGGCCGTGCTGGCCGGGGTTGCCGCTGCGGCACTCCATGGCGCACTTGCCGGTGTAGCATCTGTCGCCCTTCAGAAAGAGCTTCTGGCCCTCGCGGCGGCACTGCCGGCAGACGGCCTCAGTATATCTTGCCATTACTCTTACCTCCTTTGATCAGACGCGGCGACGCTTGGGCGGACGGCATCCGTTGTGGGGGATGGGGGTCACGTCCTTGATCATCGTCACTTCGAGACCGGCGGTCTGGAGCGCGCGGATGGCCGCTTCGCGTCCCGAACCGGGGCCCTTGACAAACACTTCCACGGACTTCAGGCCGTGCTCCATAGCAGCGCGGGAAGCCGTTTCAGCGGCGGTCTGCGCGGCAAACGGGGTGCTCTTGCGGCTGCCCCGGAAGCCCATGCCGCCGGCGGAGGCCCAGGAAATGGCGTTGCCCTGGGTGTCGGTGATGGTCACCATGGTGTTGTTGAAGGAAGAGCTGATATGCACCTGGCCCTTCTCGATATTTTTCCGCTCTCTGCGGCGGGTACGGACTTTCTTGCCCTTCTGTGCGGTAGCCATAGTATCAGTTTCCCTCCCTTACTTCTTTTTGTTCGCGATGGTGCGCTTCGGGCCCTTGCGGGTACGAGCGTTGGTTTTGCTGCGCTGGCCGCGCACGGGGAGACCCTTGCGGTGGCGCAGGCCACGGTAAGAACCGATCTCGGTCAGGTTCTTGATGTTCAGAGCCACCTGGCGGCGAAGGTCGCCTTCCACGATGAACTCTTTGTCGATGCACTCACGGATACGCGCTTCTTCCTCGTCGGAAAGGTCGCGCACGCGGGTGTCAGGGTTGATTCCGGTCTCTTCGAGAATTCTCTTCGCGCTCGTTCTGCCGATACCGAAAACGTAGGTCAGACCGATCTCGATTCTCTTGTCTCTGGGCAGGTCAACGCCGGCAATTCGTGCCATGTTTTGCAATCATTCCTTTCAATGATTTTATGCCATGTCTGGGGGTGGTTCGGGCCTATGGCATAATGAAGGCCGACCCCAAAAGGGCAGTAAAGAATTATGCCCTTTCTTTCGGATTTCTTATCTGCGATTGATCCGCCGTAGGGCAAATCTCAGCCCTGGCGCTGCTTGTGCTTGGGGTTCTCGCAGATGCACATAACTTTACCCTTGCGCTTGATGATCTTGCACTTCTCGCACATGGGCTTCACACTGGGACGCACTTTCATGGTTTATCCTCCTTCGTGTCGCACTGTTGGAGTTCGAAATTACTTGGACCGCCAGGTGATGCGGCCGCGGGTCAGATCGTAAGGACTCATCTGTACCGTGACCTTGTCGCCGGGCAGGATGCGGATGAAATTCATGCGGAGCTTGCCGGAGATATGGGCGAGAATGGTGTGGCCGTTGCCGATGTCCACCCGGAAAGAGGTGTTCGGCAGGGATTCCACAACGGTGCCCTCCAGCTCGATAACGTCGTCTTTCGCCATATAAGTCCCTCCTTAAATGTCGTCGGCGATGGTCAGGATTTCCGGCTCGCCGTCTGTGATGAGAATGGTGTTCTCATAATGGGCGGACAGAGTGCCGTCCACGGTGACGACCGTCCAATCGTTGGACAGCACGCGCACCGCCGGTCCGCCGGCGTTGATCATCGGCTCAATGGCCAACGTCATGCCGGGCAGGAGCCGGGGATTGGCTCTGTGATCGCCCCGCGGGGGAACATAGTTCGGGACTTCCGGATCCTCGTGCATTTTCGTGCCGATGCCGTGGCCGACATAGTCGCGCACGACGCCGCAGCCGTGGCTTTCCGCGTACTGCTGCACCGCGGCGGAGATGTCGTACAGACGTCCGCCCGCACGGGCATGCTTCAGTCCTTCAAAGAAGCTCTGCCGCGTGATGCGGATGAGCTCCATTGCTTCCGGCGATACCTCCCCGACCGGGAAGGTGCCGGCGCAGTCTCCCACATAGCCCTTGTAGGTGGCTCCCACGTCGATGGAGACGATGTCTCCGTTGCGCACGATGCGCTTTCCGGGAATGCCGTGGATGACCTCGTCGTTCACGGAAATGCACGCGCTCTTCGGGAAGCCGCCGTAGCCGAGAAATGTCGGCGTGGCTCCACAGGACAGGATGAACTTATGGATCTCTTTGTTGATCTCTTCGGTGGTTACGCCGTCTCGCAGCATCTGCCGCCCGACGCTTCGGGCAACCGCCGTGATTTTTCCGGCTTCGCGCATCCGCTCGATCTCTCGCTGTGATTTGATCGTAATCATCATTCACCGATCCCCAGAGAGCGGAAAATCTCGCGGCTGACATCTTCGATGCTGCCGACATTTTCCACGGTGCGGAGCAGCCCCAGCTTTTCATAAAAGCCCTTGAGCGGCTCGGTCTGTTCGTGGTAGACATGCAGGCGGTCGCGCACGGTCTCGGGCGCGTCGTCCGCGCGGACGATGAGCGCCGTGCCGCACGTATCGCAGATGCCCTCCTGCTTCGGCGGGTTCACGCGGACGTGGTACGTCGCGCCGCAGCGGGGGCAGACGCGCCGCCCCGCCATGCGCTCAACGATGTCCTCGTCGGAAACCTCGAGGGAGAGCACGCCGTCGAGCTCAATGCCGTGGGTGATAAGCGCTTCCGCCTGAGGGATCGTACGGGGCATGCCGTCGAGAATGAATCCGTTGGCACAGTCGCTCTGCGCAAGACGTTCCTGCACGATTTCGATGATTACGTCGTCCGGCACGAGCTGACCTTTGTCGATGTACGACTTGGCCGCGAGTCCCACGCTCGTGCCATCGTGGATGGCAGAGCGCAGGATATTGCCGGTCGAAATGGTGGGGACACCCAATTTACGGGAGAGGATGTCCGACTGGGTCCCCTTTCCAGCGCCGGGGGCGCCCAGCAGAGTAAGCTTCATGACAGGATCTCCTTATTCAAGGAAGCCCTTGTAGTGGCGCATGAGCATCTGGCTCTCGAGAGCCTGCACCGTTTCGATGGCAACGCCGACCACAATGATGATCGAAGTGCCGCCGAGGGAAATGCCCGTGTTCGCAGCGGCCTCGGAGCAGGCGCTGATGATGATGGGCACGCAGGCGATGATACCGAGATAGATGGCGCCGAACAGGGTGACCTTGTTCAGGACCTTCTGAATGAACTCGCTGGTCGGCTTGCCGGGACGGTAGCCGGGGATAAATCCGCCGTTCTTCTTCAGGTTGTTCGCAACTTCCACGGGATTGAACTGGATCGTCGCATAGAAGTAAGCGAAGAAGAGGATCAGCAGGAAGTACACGATCGCATAGGGGATCGTGTTGCTGTCAAACGTGCGCATAAACCAGCTGTCCTGGCTGCCGCCGCAGAGCAGAATGATCGTGGGAGGCAGGGACGCGATGGACTGCGCAAAGATGATCGGCAGCACGCCGGACATGTTGACCTTCATCGGCAGGTACGTAGCCTGGCCGCCGTACATCTTCCGGCCGACGACGCGCTTGGCGTACTGAACCGGGATGCGGCGCTCGGCATCGTTGACGATGACGATCATCACGATCATGGCGAGAGCACCGATCAGCATGAGGATCGTGGCGACCCAGGAGAGCTGATGGTTGATCGCTTTGCTGACGAGGTTGCCGAGGCTCTGCGGGAAGCGGCTGACGATGCTCGCGAACAGGATGATGGAGATACCGTTTCCGATGCCGAATTCGGTGATCTGCTCACCCAGCCACATGACGAGCGCGGAGCCCGCGGTAAAGGTCATCACGATGACGATGGCCGCCCAGACGGCGGGAGCGTCGGACACGATGATGCCGTTGCGGCTCATGAGCACGTAGTAGCCGTAGCCCTGGAGAAGGCCGATGCCGACCGTGGAGTAACGGGTGATGGCAGCGATCTTCTTTTTGCCCTCTTCGCCGCCCTCTTTGCTCAGCCGCTCGAGCGCCGGGATGGCGATGCAGAGCAGCTGGATGATGATGGAGGCGTTGATGTAGGGCTGGATGCTCAGCGCGAAGATGGTAGCCATGGAGAACGCGCCGCCGGACATCGTGTTATAAAGTCCGAGGACGGTGTTCTTCAGCTGCGCGAAGTAGGTCGCAAGAATGTTGGTGTCCACATAAGGCACGGGCACGGCATTGCCGAGCCGGTAGAGAAGAACGATGAACAGCGTGAAGAGGATCTTCCGGCGCAGCTCAGGGATCTTCCATGCGTTACGGAATGTCTGGACCACCTTACACCACCTCGGCCTTTCCTCCGGCGGCTTCGATCTTCTCCTTGGCGCTGGCCGAGAAGGCACTGGCCTTAACGGTAAGCTTCTTGGTGAGCTCGCCGTTGCCGAGGATCTTCACGCCGTAGACACACTTGGACAGGATGCCCTCGGCCAGAAGGACGTTGGCGTCGACAATGGCGCCGTCCTCAAAGTGGTTGAGAGCAGAGACGTTGATGGACTCGAGGGGCTTGGCAAAAATGTTGTTGAAGCCGCGCTTCGGGATGCGGCGAGCCAGAGGCATCTGGCCGCCTTCAAATCCGATGCGGACGCCGCCGCCGGAGCGAGCTTTCTGGCCCTTGTGACCCCGGCCGCCGGTCTTGCCGTTGCCGGTGCCGATGCCTCTTCCCTTGCGCTTGGCAACGTGGGTGCTGCCGGCGGCGGGAGAAAGTTCATTCATAAACATACGTTGGGCCTCCTTATTCTTCCGTGACCTTCAGCAGATAGCCGATCTGGGCGATCTTGCCGCGGGTCTGGGGGTTATCAGGCTGGGTCGTCTCGTTGCCGATCTTGTAAAGACCCAGGGAGTTGGCAGTGGCAATGTGTTTGTCCAGTCTGCCGTTCAGGCTCTTGACGAGCTTGATCTTCAGAGTTGCCATACCGTTATCCTCCTTACGCCTTCAGCTCGTCGGCCGACTTGCCACGGTAAACGGCGACCTGCTCGGCGTTGCGCAGAGACAGGAGACCCTCCATGGTAGCGGAGACGACGTTGTTGGGATTGTTGGAGCGCAGGCTCTTGGCACGGATGTCCTTGATGCCGGCAGCTTCCATCACGGCACGCACAGCGCCGCCGGCGATGATGCCGGTACCGGGGGCGGCGGGCTTGAGCAGCACGCGGCCGGCGCCGAAAGCGCCGAGCACTTCGTGCGGGATCGTGGTGCCCACCAGCGTGACGGTGTGCATGTTCTTCTTGGCGTCTTCAATTCCCTTGCGGATCGCTTCGCTGACTTCGCCGGCCTTGCCCATGCCGAAGCCGACCTTGCCCTTGCCGTCGCCGACGACCATGAGCGCGGAGAACTTCATAATGCGGCCGCCCTTGACGGTCTTGCTGACGCGATTGAGGGAAACGAGCTTCTCGATATACTCGGAGCTTTCCTCGCGGCCGCGGCGATTGTCGCGGCGATCGTTACCATATGCCATAATTCGTTTCCTCCTCCCGCTTAGAATTTCAGGCCGCCCTCGCGGGCAGCTTCGGCCAGAGCCTTGACGCGTCCGTGATAGATATATCCGCCGCGGTCAAAGACCACTTCTTCAATACCCTTCGCCAGAGCGCGCTCGGCGATCTTCGAGCCGATCTTCTTGGCGGCTTCCACGTTGCCGCCCTTGCCCTCAAAGTCCTTCTCGACGGAAGAGGCAGACACCAGAGTGTTGCCGTTGACGTCGTCGATGACCTGAGCATAAATGTTGCTTTCGCTCCGGAACACGCACAGGCGCGGACGCTCCGGCGTGCCGGAGATCTTGCCGCGGACTCTCGCGTGGCGCTGCTTGCGCTGAGCGGCAGTATTCGGTCTGTTAACCATTCAGGCGCACCTCCCCTTATTTCGCACCGGTCTTGCCTTCTTTGATACGGACAACCTCGCCCTGATAGCGAATGCCCTTGCCCTTATAGGGTTCCGGCGGACGCTTCATGCGGGTATCCGCAGCAAACTGGCCGACCTTCTGCTTGTCCATGCCCTTGATGACGATGTGGTTGGCATCGGGAACTTCGATTTCGATTCCCTCGATCTCGGGAACGATGACCTGATGGCTGTAGCCGAGGTTCATCACGAGATTCTTGCCGTCCTTCTGCGCGCGGTAGCCGACACCCTGGATCTCCAGAGTCTTGGAGAAGCCGGTGGTGACGCCGACGACCATGTCGTTGACCAGCGTACGGGTCAGGCCATGGAGAGCGCAGTTCTGCTTTTCGTCGTTGGGGCGCTTGACGTGGAGGACGCCGTTCTCGATCTCAATGAGCATCTGCGGAGCGACCTTGCGCTCCAGCGTGCCCTTGGGACCCTTAACGGTGATGTGGTTTCCCTCACCGACGGTGATCTCAACACCGGCGGGGATGGTAATGGGAGCTCTACCGATTCTAGACATATTCTCTCTCCTCCCTTACCACACGAACGCGAGGACTTCACCGCCGACGTGCTCGGCACGAGCCTGCTTGTCGGTCATGACGCCCTTGGAGGTGGAAATGATGGCGATGCCCAGTCCCTTCAGGACGCGGGGCAGCTCTTCGGCGCCGGCGTAGACACGCAGGCCGGGCTTGGAGACTCTCTTGAGGCCCTGGATGGCCTTCTCCTTGCCGGGGAGATACTTCAGCGTGATGCGGATGATGCCCTGGGTGCCGTCGTCAACGAACTGGTAGGACTTGATGTAGCCCTCGTTCAGCAGGATCTCGACGATCGCCTTCTTCATCTTGGAGGCGGGGACATCGACGGTTTCATGCTTGGCGGTGCCGGCATTGCGGATACGTGTGAGCATGTCGGCAATGGGATCGGTGATCTGCATTTGGGTATATCCTCCTTATTAGAGTTACCGGTGTTACCCGGTTCAGGCAGCGAGGTTCCGCGTCAATACATGATTGACCGCGGCCTTTCGCTATCCTTTACGAAATTTGTTGGCCGCGCCAACTAATCTATTATAGCAAAGATCCGCTGACACGGCAAGTCCGCCAAGCCCTGAAATTCAAATTTTTTATTGAATTTCAAGGTCTTGACGGAGCTTTTCTGCAATTACCAGCTGGCTTTCTTCACGCCCGGGATCTGGCCCTTGTAGGCCAGCTCGCGGAAGCAGATACGGCAGATGCCGTAGTCACGCAGATAGGCGTGGGGACGGCCGCAGATCTTGCAGCGGTTGTAGCGACGGGTGGAGAACTTGGCAGGAGCGGCCTGCTTGAGCTTCATGGAAAGTTTCGCCATTTTTCTTCTCCTCCTTAGTCGTTCGTGAACGGAGCGCCCATGAGCTTGAGGAGCTCGCGAGCCTCTTCGTCGGTGTTGGCGGTGGTGCAGATGGCAATGTTCATGCCGCGCAGCTTCTCGATCTTGTCGTACTCGATCTCGGGGAAGATGATCTGCTCGCGGATGCCGAGGGAGTAGTTGCCGCGGCCGTCGAACGCATCGGCGGAGATGCCGCGGAAGTCACGGACACGGGGCAGAGCCACGTTGAACAGACGGTCCATGAACTCCCACATGCGGTCCTGACGCAGCGTGACCTTGACGCCGACCTTCATGCCCTCGCGGAGCTTGAAGTTCGCGACGCTCTTGCGCGCGACGGTGGCGACGGCATGCTGGCCGGTGATGGCGCTGATGTCCTTGATGACGGATTCCAGCATCTTGGCGTTGTCCTTGCAGTCGCCGCAGCCGACAGACACAACGATCTTGTCGATGCGGGGGATCTGCATGACGCTCTTGTACTGGAACTTCTGCATCAGAGCGGGAGCGACTTCCTCATTATACTTTTTCTTCAGTCTTGCAACGTAAGCCATAATATTCTGTCACTCTCCTCTCTCAAATGGCGGCGCCGCACTTCTTGCAGGCGCGCACCTTCTTGCCGTCGGCGACGGTGTGGCCCACGCGGGTAGGCTTGCCGCACTTCGGGCAGACCAGCATGACCTTGCTGGCGTAGATCGGGGTCTCGCGCTGGATGATGCCGCCCTCTTCGCCCTGCTTGCGGGGCTTCTGATGACGGGAGGCGACGAGCACACCCTCAACAATGACCTTGCCGTTCTTCGGGTCGGCGGAGAGGACTTTGCCTTCCTTGCCCTTGTCGCGGCCGGACAGAACGACGACTTTATCGTCTTTACGAATCTTCATTCCCATGCCCTCCTCAAATGACTTCGGGAGCCAGCGACAGGATCTTCATGTACTCTCTGTCGCGGAGCTCGCGGGCCACGGGCCCAAAGATACGGGTGCCCTTCGGGTTGTGGTCATCTGCGCCGTTGATGAGAACGGCAGCGTTCTCGTCGAAACGGACGTAGGTGCCGTCCGCGCGGCGGACGCCCTTGGTGGTACGGACGATAACGGCCTTGACCACATCGCCCTTCTTAACGCTGCCACCCGGGGTGGCCTTGCGGACGCTGGCGACGACGACGTCGCCCACGTTGCCGTACTTGCGCTTGGAGCCGCCCAGAACACGGATGGTCTTGAGCTCCTTGGCGCCGGTGTTGTCGGCAACCTTCAGATAAGATTCAGCCTGGATCATTTCTTCGGCGCCTCCTTACTTCGCTTTTTCGATGATCTCGACCACGCGCCAACGCTTGTCCTTGCTGAGGGGGCGGGTCTCCATCACACGGACTCTATCGCCGATGCCGCACTCGTTGTTCTCGTCGTGCGCCTTCAGACGGTAAGTCCGGCCAATGATCTTCTTGTACGTGGGGTGAGCCACGCGGTCTTCCACGGTGACAACGACGGTCTTATCCATCTTGTCGGAGACGACCTTGCCGACGCGCATCTTGCGGGAAGAAGTTCTAATTTCACTCATTTTCGGTTACCTCCTTCACTGCTCGAGCTGCTTCTGACGAAGCACGGTTTTAACTCTCGCGATATCGCGGCGGACGTTGGAAATCTTGATGGGGTTGTCGAGATGGTTGGTGGCATGCTGCATGCGGAGCATGAACAGGTCCTTCTTCAGGTCGGCGAGCTTCTTGTCGAGCTCTTCGACGGACAGGTTACGAATCTCATTAGCCTTCATCAGTTTTCACCACCATTCTCGGTCTCGGCGGCCTCGCGCGCGACGATCTTCGTCTTGCAGGGCAGCTTGTGGCTGGCCAGGCGCATGGCCTCGCGGGCGGCATCCTCGGGAACGCCGGCGATCTCAAAGAGAACGCGGCCCGGCTTCACGACGGCAACCCAATATTCGGGAGAGCCTTTACCGGAACCCATACGGGTCTCGGCGGGCTTCTGGGTCACGGGCTTGTCAGGGAAGATCTTGATCCAAACCTGGCCGCCGCGCTTGGTGTAGCGGGTCATGGCGACACGGGCGGCCTCGATCTGGTTGGCCGTGATCCAGCAGGGCTCGGTAGCCATCAGGCCCCATTCGCCGTAGTTGACGACGTTGCCGCGGGTGGCTTTGCCCTTCATACGGCCGCGCTGCTGGCGGCGGTATTTGACTCTCTTAGGCATTAACATCAGGAATTACCTCCTTCTTTGGGGGCAGCGGGACGGCTGTAGCCCTGGTTGGCAGGACGCTGGCCCGGGGCGCGGTTGTAGCCCTGGCCGGCGGGACGCTGGCCGTAGCCCTGGCCGGGTGCGCGGTTGTCGCGGTTGTAGCCCTGACCACCGTTGTTGCGGTTGTCACGGTTGTAGCCACCGCGGCGATCATCCCGACGTCCGCCGCGGCGGTCGTCACGACGGCGCTCGTTGAAGGGCTTGCTGGTGTCCATCACGCGCGGCGTGGTGCGCAGCGTGGTGGTGAGGATCTCGCCCTTGTAGATCCAGACCTTCACACCGATGCGGCCGTAGGTGGTCGCAGCCTCGGCAAAGCCGTAGTCGATGTCGGCGCGGAGGGTCTGCAGGGGGATGGTGCCCTCGTGGTAGGTTTCGCTGCGGGCGATCTCGGCGCCGCCGAGACGGCCGGCGCAGCAGACCTTGATGCCCTTGGCGCCCATACGCATCGCGCGGCCGATGGAGTTCTTCATCGCGCGGCGGAAGCCAATGCGCTTCTCGAGCTGCTGGGCGATGTTCTCGGCGACGAGCTGGGCGTTCGTATCGGGGGTGCGCACCTCAACGATGGAGATGGCGACCTTCTTGCCGATGAGCTTTTCAACATCCTGGCGGAGCTTTTCGATCTCCGTGCCGCCCTTGCCGATGATCACACCGGGACGGGAGCAGTGGATGAAGATGCGGACCTGGGCGCTGTCGCGCTCGATCTCGATGGTGGGCACGCCGGCGGCGTACAGTCTCTTCTTGAGGTACTTGCGGATCTTGTCGTCCTCAACGATCAGATCGCCGACCTTGTCGGGACGGGCGTACCAACGGGAATCCCAGTCCTTGATGACGCCGACGCGGAGGCCGTGCGGATTAACTTTCTGTCCCATAAATCAAGCCTCCTTTTCCGCCACAACAACGGTGATGTGGCTGGTTCTCTTCAGGATACGCGCGTAGCGGCCACGGGCGCTGGCGCGGCCACGCTTCATGGTGGGGCCGCCGGTGACCATAACCTTGGAAACGTACAGCTTGGAGGGATTCATCTCGTGGTTGTTCTCGGCGTTCGCGCAGGCGCTGCACAGAACCTTGTACAGCAGAGCGGCGCCGGAGTTCGGGGTGTTCTGCAGGATGCCCTTGGCAAGCTCGACGTCCTTGTCGCGGATCAGATCGCAGACGATCTTGACCTTGCGGGGAGAAATACGCGCGAATTTGTGTTCAGCTCTTGCTTCCATCAGTATCTCTCCTCCTTACTTTCCGGCAGTCTTGCTGCCGGCGTGGCCGCGGAACGTGCGGGTAGGCACGAACTCGCCCAGCTTGTGACCGACCATGTCCTCGGTGACGTACACGCTGACGTGACGGCGGCCGTCATGCACAGCGAAGGTGTGACCGATGAAGGACGGGAAGATCGTAGAGCTGCGGGACCAGGTCTTGAGGACCTTCTTCTCGCCGGCTTTGTTCAGTTCGTCGACTCTCTTGAGCAGCTCAGGAGCTGCGAAGGGGCCTTTCTTAATGCTTCTGCTCATATTTCCTTCTTCCCTCCTTACTTAGCGTTGCGGCGCTTGACAATCATCTTGTCGGTCGGGTTCTTCTTCTTGCGGGTCTTGTAACCCAGCGTTGGCTTGCCCCACGGGGTGACAGGGCCGGGACGGCCGACCGGGGACTTGCCTTCGCCGCCGCCGTGCGGGTGGTCGCACGGGTTCATGACCGAGCCGCGGACTTTCGGACGCCAGCCCATGTGACGGACACGGCCGGCTTTGCCGAGAGAGACGTTGGCGTGGTCGATGTTGCCGACCTGGCCGATGGTGGCGTAGCAGTTCATGCGGATCTTGCGCATTTCGCCGGACGGCATACGGACGGTCGCGAGAGCGCCTTCCTTCGCCATGAGCTGCGCGGCGTTGCCCGCGGAGCGGACGAGCTGCGCACCCTTGCCCGGGTACATTTCGATGTTGTGGATAACGGTACCCACGGGGATGTTCGCCAGAGGCAGAGCGTTGCCCGGCTTGATGTCGGCGCCCTCGCCGGCAACGATCACATCACCAGCGGCGAGACCGACCGGAGCGAGGATGTAGCGGCGCTCGCTGTCGGGATACTCGACCAGCGCGATGTAGGCGCTGCGGTTGGGGTCGTACTCCAGGCGGAGGACCTTCGCCTCGACGTTGCGCTTGTCGCGCTTGAAGTCGATGATGCGGTACTTCTGCCGGTTGCCGCCGCCGTGATGACGAACGGTGATGCGGCCGTAGTTGTTGCGGCCGGCGTTCTTCTTCTTGACCTCAACGAGGGACTTCTCCGGAGTGGCGTGCTTGTCGATTCCGTCGAAGCCGGAAACGGTCATATGCCGGCGGGCGGGGGTGATAGGACGATAGGTTTTAATAGACATTCTCTTTCCCTCCCTTAGGCCATGCCTTCGAAGATCTCAATGTTCTTGGAATCTTCGCTCAGCTTGACAACGGCTTTCTTCCAGGTCTTAGCGAAACCGGCGGGGTAACGGCCGGTGCGCTTCTGCTTGCCGTGGACGGTCGTGGTGGTCACCTTAACGACGGTGACGCCGAAGATCTCTTCCACAGCCTTCTTCACTTCGATCTTGGTGGCGTCCTTCGCCACTTCGAAAGCGAACTTCTTGATGTCCAGGTCTTCCATGGACTGCTCGGTGATGACCGGGCGGATGATCACATCATAAACGCTCTTCATCAGCAGTACACCTCCTCGATCTTGGCAAGGGCAGCCTTGTCGACCACGAGAGAGCGGGCCTTCATGATATCGTAGGTGGAGAGAACAGTGGCGATCGTCGTCTCAACGCCGGGGATGTTGCGGGCGGACTTGATGACGTTCTCGTTCACGGTCTCGGTGACGATCATGGCGTTCTCGGCGCCGAGCTTCTCAAGGAGAGAAACGCAGGCCTTCGTCTTGATCTCGTCGAAGTTGAGACCGTCCACCACAAAGATCTTGCTCTCGGCCGCCTTGACAGACAGGGCGCTCTTCAGGGCGATACGCTTTTCCTTGCGGTTCATGGTGTAGCGGTAGCTACGCGGCTTCGGGGCAAAGGCGACGCCGCCGTGCGTCCACACGGGGCTGCCCTTGTAACCGGCGCGGGCGCGGCCGGTGCCCTTCTGGCGCCAGGGCTTGGCGGTGGTGTAGGACACCTCGCCCTTGGTCAGAGCGCTCTGCGTGCCCTGACGGCAGTTGGCCAGGTGGTTCTTGATCGCCGCATGAAGGACGACCTCGTTGGGCTCGATGCCGAAAACGGCTTCGGAGAGCTCAACCTCGCCGACCTGCTCGCCGGCCATGTTGTAAAGATTCGCTTTAGGCATAAATCAGACTCTCCTCTCTTTAGCGGTTGCGGGCGGAAGCCTTCTGCGGGTTGGTACGCGCGGAAGCCTTCTGCGGGTTGACACTCGTGCTGACGCTGGCCTGCTTGACGATGAGCGTCTTGGCGGTGTTCTTGATGAACACGATGCCGCCCTTCGGGCCGGGGATGGCGCCGCGGATGACGATCATGTTCAGTTCGGGATCGACCTTGACGACGTCAAGGTTCTGCACCGTGACCTGCTCGGCGCCCATGTGGCCGGCGCCGATCTTGCCGGGAAGGATGCGGCTGGGATCCGTGGAGGAGCCCATGGAGCCGGCATGACGGTGGACCGGGCCGCCGCCGTGGGTCATCGGGGTGCGCTGGGCGCCCCAGCGCTTGATGACGCCGGCGTAGCCCTTGCCCTTGCTGATGCCGGTGACGTCAACCTTGTCGCCCTCTTTGAAGGCGTCAGCCTTGACAACGTCGCCGACGTTCATCTCGTTGGCATTCTCGAGGCGGAACTCGTGCAGCACGCGCAGCGCGCCGACGCCGGCCTTGTCGAGATGACCCTTTTCGGGTTTGTTGAGCTTGCGCTCGGGGATTTCCTCGAAGCCGAGCTGGACGGAAGTATAGCCTTCCTTCTCCACGGACTTCTTCTGGACCACTTTGCACGGGCCGGCTTCGATGACAGTCACGGGGACGACCTTGCCGGTCTCGTCGAAGATCTGCGTCATGCCGACCTTCTTGCCGATGATGGCCTTTTTCATTGGATTGCTCCTTTCAGGTTATTGGTCAGGTCGCATGGATCATATTGTCCGGAGGCTCCTGACTTGACCCTGCCTTCGTAAGGCGCGGGGTTCAATACAGATTTGAACGCGGGGATAATGCCGGGGAATAAATATAAGGTGTATCTCAGAGCTTGATTTCGATCTCAACACCGGCGGGAAGCTCCAGGGACATGAGCGCTTCCACGGTCTTCTGGGTGGGAGCGATGATGTCGATCAGGCGCTTGTGGGTGCGGCGCTCGAACTGCTCACGGCTGTCCTTATACTTGTGAACGGCGCGAAGGATCGTGATGACCTCTTTCTGCGTCGGCAGGGGGATGGGGCCGGAAACCTTCGCGTCGGTACGCTTGGCGGTTTCGACGATGGTCTCGGCGGCCTTGTCGATCAGCTGATGATCGTAGGCCTTGAGGCGGATGCGGATCATTTTCTTTGCTGCCATGTTTGTTCCTCCAAAACTTTCGTACTTAGGTGGTGGCTGCCACCCAGTGGTACGGTGAGAAGTTTTCATCCACCGCGCCGTGCGTATCAGACCCGAACCGAAAATAGAACCGGCTCTCTGATGGCCGGTTTTTCTTCCCGTTCCGGCGATATACGCCTCTTGCTGGCCGGGGAAATGCAAACTCTCAGCCGCCCGATTTACGGACATACTCCACGGAAGTTACCACCGTCAAACGATGCAATCTCCCGCTTCACCGCATAATACGCCCTGCTTCTTCGCACAGGCGCTCCGTTAGAATAACAAAATCCCCCCTTGTTGTCAAGAGGGGATATACAAAAATGTCAAAGATTTTTTGGAGAATTCTCCGAATTTTCAAAAGGCAGAAAATCTGGCTCAACCGCCGTCCGTGCGGACGCTGAAATGCATGAAATCGCGGCTGTTCTGCCATGTTCCGCCCCAGCCCCAGCCGTAGGCGGCGAAGGCTTTCACAACGCTTCCGCCCGCGGCGATGGAGTACGGGCTTGCCTCGGTGAGAGAACCTGCCCATTCGCTCTTTTCGCTGCCGAGCGGCCACCAGCCCTTCCCTGCCGTGACCTTCACCGCGCCGTTCACCTTGTCCGCAGCGCAGTTCCAGTCGGGATTGATGTCGATGGCCGCGCCCCAGGCGTGGCGCAGCTTGTCCGTGCAGCGCAGCCCGCCAACGGAGGCGATCGGGAATTTCTCCTCGTCCTCGAATATGCGCTGGAAAATTTCGTACACGTCCGCGGCGAGGTATTTATGTACCGTGAGCGTGAGCGTGCCTTGCGCTTTCGTGCCGTCCGGCTGAAGCTGCCAGACGTTCACCGTCACATCCCGCATATAGGGCGCCGCTTCCTCGACCGAGGCGAAGTACGTTTTGTTCTCGTCGCCGAAGAGGAGCTTGTTCAAAGCGCCGCGCGGTTCGTTATTATTGATGAGATAGCCGTTCTCGCGCGCCCAGATCATGAACGGCTGCATGCCGTTCGGCGCGCCGGCGAGGCGGTAGGGGTTGCTGTCGGAAAGATCGACGGGGGAACGCTTTTCCGGATCCAGCAGGCGCACCATAACGGCGCTCGCCTGCGCACGGGTGAGCTTTCGCTCGCCGCAGAAGGAGCCGTCCTCCGCCCCGGCGGTATTTTTCATGCCGTTGATGATGCCCTTGGCGTATACCTGCGCCACGGCGGCGCGGTACGTCTCCGGGATATACGCCCAGTCCGGGATCTTGCGCGATGCGCCATTCGTCACGGCTTCGGTCTCCCCGCGCACCTTGGCAAGAAAGTTGCGGATCATAACCGCCATTTCGTAGCGCGTGGTTTTTGCCTGCAGGGCATCAAACGTGCAGGGAATGTCCAGCCCTTCGAGCACGCCGTTTTCCGAGAGCTTCGCCCAGTACTCCTCCGCCCAGTGCTTGCCGGGCAGCTCCTTTTTGTACGATAGATCGGCGCTCGCGGCAAGCATTTTCATAAACTCGCTCCGCCGGAGATAGCCCGTCGGGCGGAACGTGCCGTCCTCAAAGCCGTTGACGATGCCTTTTTCGGTGCAGATATTGACATACTCCGTGTACCACTCGTCCCCCGGTACGTCCGGGAAGGCGGCAAACGCCGGCGCGGTGAGCATCGGTACGAGCAGGCACACGCATAAAAGCGCCGCTGCGATTCTCTTTCTCATAGGCTGATCCTCCGCAGGTCCCGTCGGTTAAAAAAAGTCAGAAATCAAAGACGAACGGCATCATTTCCGAGAGCTTGTGGCTCACGAAGCTCCCGTCGCCCTTGGCGCAGAGCACGGTCATGTGCTTGGAAAACTCCTGCAGAAACTGGCGGCATGAGCCGCAGGGATAGCAGTATTCCTGGCTGTTCCCCCAGATGGCGATGCGGACAAAGTCGCGGTGGCCGCTGCTCACGGCCTTCACCGCCGCGGTGCGTTCGGCGCAGATCGTGTCGCCGTAGGCGGCGTTTTCCACGTTGCAGCCGGTGAATACGGTACCGTCGCTGCACTCGAGCGCCGCGCCCACGGGGAATTTTGAGTACGGCACATACGCGTACTCGGCGGCCTTTTTCGCCATGTCCATCAGTTCCTGATCGGTCATATCCGTTCGCTCCTTTTCCGCCGGGGATCAATCCATGCGGATCGTCCAGGCGGTAATGTTATTGAATACGTCGTACTGGTTCGGCGACATGCCGGAAATCACGCCGAGATGGGAGATAACGTCGCGCGTCTCAAAGCACACCGGCAGTATCACGCTGGTCGTTGTGAGAAGCTGCAGCCAGTCGCTCACGGCCTGCTTGCGGTCGTCGTCCTTCGCGCCGAGATAGTTTTCGGTGAGCAGCGTGAGTTCCTGATAGTCCCAGCCGCCGTAGTTGAGGGTATTGTCCTCCTCCCAGTCGCCGGAGATCAGCGTGAGGATGTTCCAGTCGCCGGTCAGCGCGACCTCGGCAAGATACATGTCGACGCGGATCTCGGGTTCTTCCTTGCTCGAATCGACATAGCCGGTGCGAAGCGCTGCGAGATAGTCCTTCCACGTGAGCTCGCGCAGATTGACGCTCAGGCCGATCGCCTCCATATCGTCGGCGATCCGGCGCGCCTCCTGCACCTTGGCGGCGTTGTCCGCGCAGACGACGAAGTTGAGCTCAATATCCACCTTCATGCCGGACAGGGCAAATTCGAGCTGTCCGTCGGCGTCCAGATCGCGGCAGCCGCCGCGCTCCAGCTCGGTGAGGCAGCGCGAGGGGCTATAGCTGAACTGCGAGGCGAGCTCGGTATCGTACAGTGCACTGTTCGGGTGGATCGGGAGCGCCGTTGCCACGGCGTTGCCGTCGAGCGTGTCCGATACGATCTTGTCACGGTCAACGATCCAGTTCATGGCGTATCGGTAGGCATCATAGCGGAAGAAGGTGCTCTCGCTGTTGAAGCCGATAAAGTGGAGATTCGTTGTGGTGATCACGCGGTTTTCATTTTTGCCGCCGTAGCCCATGTTGTAAATGCCGGTCGGGTCGTTCACGACGAGATCGACAAGGCCGCTTTCAAACTCGGTGATCAGCTCCTCCATGCCGCGGTAGGCGCGCAGCTGCACCTCGTACACGGGGAGATTTTCGCTTCCGTCATACCCGTCGAACTTCACGAGCGCCGTTCGGTCCTCGTTGTACATATACGGCCCCGAACCGACGGGGACTTCATCGCCGACGGAGCCGGATTTGATGACCGGGATGCTCATGCGCTGCGGGAGCTGCGCGTTGTCCGCGCCCTCCGTGGCGAGATACACCTCGCCGTTGAAGGCGCTTGAATAGACGCGCCCGATCTGCTGCTGCAAATTCTTGTGCTTCTCGCTCGTGAAAATGCAGGACACAGAGTATGCCACGTCCTGCGCAGTGAGCGTGGAGCCGTCGTGCATCTGGATGCCGTCCTTGACCTTGAGCACCCATACGCCCGCGCTGTCCTCATTCTTGGAATAGTACCAGTCCGAGAGGATGCGCGATGTCACGTTGAAGTTTTCGTCGATCTCGAAGAGCCGGTCGTACACGAGACAATCCACAAGCTGGTTGAGCGTGCTCTGCGTCTTGACGGGGTTGAGACTCTCCTCATAGTCGAGCGAGAGGGAGAACACGTCGTCCGCAGCGTCGCCAAAGGTAAGCGTCTGGCCGGATACGGTCGCGGCGCCGTCCGCAGCGGGGTCAGGCGTCGCCTCCGGCTCCGCGGCGGTACCGCCGCATGCGGCGAGCGAGAATACCATCGCCGCGGCGAGCAGCAGCGCAAAAATCTTTTTGTATTTCATAAGGCGATACCTCAAAGCATGATAACGGACGCCATCGTGCCGCGGCGCCCCTTCGTGGCGCGGTGCGACCAGTACACGTCCTGCATGCACATCGTGCAGTCCGGCGATACGTCAATGTGCTCCGGCGCGAGGCCGAGCTGCAAAAGCCGCCGGCGGTTCGTTTCCTTGAGATCGACAAGGAACTTTCCCTCGACGCCCTCTTCCGGCGGGCAGAGTCCCTCGGCATCGCTCCCGAGCAGGGCGCGCACCGCCTCCGGCACTTCCGGGCCGGTCTCAAAGCAGCAGCGCGAGATGGCCGGGCCGATGGCCGCGCGGATGTTTTCCGCTCTCGCGCCCATGTCCTCCATGGAGCGCACGGCGGAGCCCATCATGTCGGCGACCGTTCCCTTCCAGCCGCTGTGCGCAGCAGCGACGATGCCGGCCACCGGGTCATGGAACAGCACCGGCACGCAGTCGGCCGTCCACACGCAGAGCGGCACGTCCTTCCGGTCGGTGATGAGCCCGTCGCAGTCCTCGGGCTTGTGCGGCAGCGGCGGGAGAGCGCGCTCGGCCTCCGTCACATACCGGAGCACCGTGCCGTGTACCTGCCGCGTGAAGCAAAAGCCCTCGGCGGGAAACTCCGCTGCGGCGCGGAAGCGCTGCCAGAGATCGTGCACACGCGCCTGCCGCTCCTCGCTCTCCCACTCGGGGTCGGGCTTTGAGCTGAACGGGAAATCTCCGACGTCTCCGAGCCGCCGCGAGAAGAGATGCTTTGTGCCGAGCACATCGGATGTGACCCATTGGATGTTGTCTTTTTCGCAGAGTGTAAATGCCATAGCTGATTCCTTTTCGGGAGTGCGGCGGGGAACCCCTCAGTCAGCCTCGCGGCTGCCAGCTCCCCTATTAGGGGAGCCAAGTCAGTTTTTCAGCATCTTACTTGCCTCCCCTCGCCAGGGGAGGTGGCAAAAACGAAGTTTTTGACGGAGGGGTTTCCCCCACACATTTATAAATGTATAACCTTACTGGTTTCTGCCGCAGCAGTCCTTGTACTTCATCGGCAGGCCGTTCGGGCGGAGCTTGCCGCACGGGCAGGGATCGTTCCGGCCGGGCTTTTTGACCTTTTTGACCGGCTGCTTGCGCACGGAAGCGTCGCCCCCGGCGTTCGCCACGGCGTTTTTCGTCACGCTCTTGCGCTCGACGCGCTCCTCCTTGCGGACGCGGACGGTGTAGATACGGCGCACAACCTCGGCGCGGATGCCCGCGATCATCGCCTCGAACATATCGAAGCCTTCCTTTTTGTAGGCATCGATGGGCTTGATGTTGCCGTAGCCGCGCAGACCGATGCCGCGGCGGAGGTTGTCCATGGCGTCGATGTGATCCATCCAGTATTCGTCCACGACGCGCAGCATGATAACGCGCTCGAGCTCGCGCATGAGCGGCGTGCCGTCCGGCATGGGGCCGAAGGCCTCCTCGCGCTTGGCATACACGTCCGCGGCGATGGCCGCGAGCGTTTCGTTGAGCTCTTCCACGGTCATGCCGTCGTGGTAGACGACCTCGCCCGGCCGTACAAAGAGACGGGTGAGCGGCGCGATGCGTTCGTTCAGATCGTCCTGGTTCTCCGGCGGGACGTTGCCGGCCGCCTCGGCGATCGTGTCGCGCACCATGCCCTGGATGTTCTCGCGGATATCCTCGCCGTCGAGCACCTTGCGGCGCTGCTCGTAGATGAGATTGCGCTGCACGTTCATGACGTCGTCAAATTCGAGCGTGCTCTTTCGCGCCTGGAAGTTGCGGCTCTCGACCGTCTTCTGCGCCTGCTCGAGAGCGCCGGTGAGCATTTTGTGCTCGATGGGCGTGTCCTCGTCGACGCCAAGGCTCTCAAATACACTGATGAGCCGCTCGGAGCCGTAAAGACGCATAACATCGTCCGTCAGCGCCAGGAAGAAGCGGCTCTCGCCAGGGTCGCCCTGACGGCCGCTGCGGCCGCGCAGCTGGTTATCGATACGGCGCGATTCGTGCCGCTCGGTGCCGAGGATGTAAAGACCGCCCGCGGCGCGCACCTTTTCGGCCTCCGCGCTCGTCACGGCCTTGTGCTCGGCCATCTTCTCCCGGAAGAGGGCACGCGCTTCGAGGATCGTTTCGTCCTCGGTCTCGGCGTAGCCGGTCGCCTCGCTGATCGTGTCCTCGTCGTACCCGGCGCGGCGCAGATCGGATTTTGCCAGATATTCCGGGTTGCCGCCGAGCATGATATCGGTGCCGCGGCCGGCCATGTTCGTGGCGATCGTCACAGCGCCGAGCTTGCCCGCCTGCGCAACGATCTCCGCTTCCTTCTCATGGTGCTTGGCGTTGAGCACGTTGTGCGGCACGCCCTGCTTCCGCAGCAGGGACGAGATGTACTCGCTCTTTTCAATGGAGATCGTGCCAACGAGCGCAGGCTGCCCCTTGGCATAGCACGCCTTGATCTGCTCGATGATGGCGCGGTCCTTGCCCGCCTGGTTTTTATAGACCACGTCGTTCCGGTCAATGCGGATGACGGGCTTGTTCGTCGGGATCTCGACGATGTCGAGCGCGTAGATCGACTGGAACTCCTCCTGCTCGGTGAGCGCGGTGCCGGTCATACCGGAGAGCTTGCCGTACAGGCGGAAATAGTTCTGGAACGTGATCGTGGCGAGGGTCTTGTTCTCCTTCTGCACGTCCACGTGCTCCTTGGCCTCGATGGCCTGATGCAGGCCTTCGGAGTACCGGCGGCCGAGCATAAGGCGGCCGGTAAATTCGTCGACGATGATGATCTCACCGTCCTTGACGACATAGTCAATGTCGCGCCGCATGACGCCGTGCGCCTTGAGCGCCTGATTGATGTGGTGCGAGAGCGTGGAGTTTTCCATGTCGGCGAGATTTTCGAGGTTGAACGCCGCCTCCGCCTTCGCGATGCCGCGGGCGGTGAGTGTGGCGGTGCGTGCCTTCTCGTCGACGATATAGTCGGCGTCGATATCGTCGGACTCCTCTTCCTTCTCGTCCACGGACGCGACGACGAGCTTCTTCAATCGGGAGACAAAGTCGTCCGCGCGGCGGTAGAGGTCGGTGGATTCATCGCCCTGGCCGGAGATGATGAGCGGGGTGCGCGCCTCGTCGATGAGGATGGAGTCCACCTCGTCCACAATGGCAAAGGCGTGGCCGCGCTGCACCATGTCCTCTTTATAGAGCGCCATGTTGTCACGCAGATAGTCAAAGCCCATCTCGTTGTTTGTGCCGTAGGTGATGTCCGCGGCATAGGCGGCGCGGCGCTCCGCGCCGGTGAGGCCGTGGACGATGAGGCCGACCTTCAGCCCCATGAAACGGTGCACCTTGCCCATCCATTCGCTGTCGCGCCGGGCAAGATAGTCGTTCACGGTGACGATGTGCACGCCCTCGCCGGTGATGGCGTTCAGGTACGCCGGAAGCACGGCAACGAGCGTTTTACCCTCGCCGGTCTTCATCTCCGCGATGCGCCCCTGATGCAGCACGATGCCGCCGATGAGCTGCACGCGGAAGGGCTTCATGCCCAGAACGCGCCAGCTCGCCTCGCGCACGGCGGCAAACGCCTCCGGCAGCAGATCGTCCAGCGTTTCGCCGCCCTGGTAGCGCGCTTTGAAATCCTCGGTCTTGGCGCGCAGAGCCTCGTCGCTCAGCGCGGCATATTCATCGCTCAGCGCCTCGATCTTGTCGACGATCGGAAGAAGTCTTTTCACTTCCCGCTCGCTGCGGGTGCCGAACAGTTTATCAATAATACCCATGGTTTCGCCTTTCCTTCTCTGCCGTAAGGGGCGGAGATAGTTATACTATTTTAAACTATACCACATTTCCCACCGAAAAAAAAGAGGAATTTCGCTCTCTTCGGGTTTGAACTGCGGAAGGAAATGATGTATACTGTAAAATAGAATATTATGGACTGCCGCAAAGGAGGCTTGCATATGGAGGAGCACGGCACCGTGAAGGGACGCCGCCGCCACGTATTCGTCTGGAAGGCGCTGCGCCCGCTCGCCAAGCTCATCTGCTGGATCAAATTCGGCTTCACGAGCGAAAAAGCGCGCGTCAAAGGGCCGTACCTGCTCGTGAGCAACCATGTCACGAACTGGGATCCCATTCTCGTGGCGTGCAGCTTCCCGGAGCAGACATACTTTGTCACGAGTGAGCACCTGCTCCGCGCAGGGCTCGGCGGAAAGCTTGTGGCATGGCTGCAAGCCCCCATCCCCCGCCAGAAGAGCGGAAACGCCGCAAGCACCGTTCTCACGATGATGCGCTATCTCCGCCGCGGGATGAACGTGTGCGTTTTCCCGGAGGGCAACCGCACATGGGACGGCGTGACGGCGGAGTTTCTCCCCTCGATTGGCAAGCTCGCGCGCTCGAGCGGCGCGTCGCTCGTCACCTATAAGCTCACGGGCGGGTACTTTGCCAGCCCCCGCTGGGCGGGCAACTCCATCCGCCGCGGCAAAATGCACGGCGCGGCAGTCCGCGTATACTCTCCCGAAGAGCTTCGCGCCATGAGCCCGCAGGAGATCAACGAGCACATCGTCTCCGACCTTTATGAGGACGCCTACGCGCGCCAGCGCAAAAACCCCGTGCGCTTTGAGGGCAAGGCGCTCGCCGAGCACATGGAGCGGCTGCTCTTCCTCTGCCCGAAGTGCGGGCGGATGCACACGCTCCAGAGCCGGGACGATACCGTCCGCTGCTGGAAGTGCGGCTTTTCGTTCCGCTATCTGCCGACCGGCTTTCTCACCGGCGAGGACATTCCCTTCGATAACCTCCGCGACTGGACGCGCTGGCAGAAGGGCGAGATCGTCCGGCTGTGCGACGAGGCAGAGGATAAGCCCATTTTCACCGATACCGACGTGCGCGTTGACACGGTCGTATCCGGCAGCGGCACGAAGCTGCTCGGCCGCGGCGATATGCGCCTTTTCCGCGGCACATTGGAGCTGCCGAAGGCGGAGATCCCGGTCAGCGATATCACCGGCGTGTCGCTCATGGGACCGCAGGATCTTTACATCAGCGCCGGGGACACGCACTATGTCATCCGCAGCAGCACCATCCATTGCATGGTAAAATACCTTACGGCACTCTCGCATCTCAACGGCGACGTGCATTACGGCGAGTAATAGACAGGGGAGAAATAGAAAATGAGAAAGATCGGCTTTGACAACGACCAGTACGTCCGGCTCCAGTCGGAGCGCATCCGCCAGCGCATCAACAAATTCGGCGGCAAGCTCTATCTGGAATTCGGCGGCAAGCTTTTTGACGATTTCCACGCCTCGCGCGTTCTGCCGGGCTTCCAGCCGGACAGCAAGATCCGCATGCTCATGGAGATGAAGGCGGAGAGCGAGATCATCGTGGCCATCTCCGCGGACGACATTGAGCGCAACAAGCGCCGCGGCGATCTCGGCATTACGTACGATATGGAGGCGCTGCGCCTCATCGACGCTTTCCGCGCCTGCGGGCTGTATGTCGGCGGCGTGTGCATCACGCACTGCCGCGAGCAGGGCGCGGTGTCCCAGTTCCAGAAACGGCTCGAAGCGCTCAACGTGCCGGTCTACCGCCACTATCTCATCCCCGACTACCCCGCAAATCTCCCGCTGATCGTCTCGCCCGACGGCTTCGGCAAGAGCGATTTTATCGAGACGACCCGCCCGCTTGTCGTTGTCACCGCGCCCGGCCCCGGCAGCGGCAAAATGGCAACGTGCCTCTCCCAGCTCTACCATCACCACCAGCGCGGCGAGCGCGCGGGGTATGCGAAGTTTGAGACGTTCCCGATCTGGAATCTCCCGCTCAACCACCCGGTCAATCTGGCCTACGAGGCGGCGACCGCCGATCTGGACGATGTGAACATGATCGACCCCTTCCATCTCGAAGCCTATGGTGAGAAGGCGGTCAACTACAACCGCGATGTGGAGATCTTCCCCGTGCTCAGCGCGATCCTGACGCGCATTCTCGGCGAAAGCCCGTACAAGAGCCCCACGGACATGGGCGTGAACATGGCCGGGTACTGCCTCTGCGACGACGAGGCGTGCTGCGAGGCCTCCAAGCAGGAGATCATCCGCCGCTGGTACCATACGGCGTGCGAGGTGCGCAAGGGCATGGCGAGCCAGAACGCTCTCATGAAGCTTGAGCTTCTCATGAACCGCCTCGGCGTCACGTGCAGCGACCGCCCCGCCGTCGCCCCGGCGCTGGAAAAGGCCGCGCTCAACGGTGATAAGCCCGCCATGGCGATGGAGCTGCCCGACGGGCGCATCGTCACCGGCAAGACGAGCTCGCTCCTCGGCGCGTGCTCGGCGTGCGTCCTCAACGCGCTCAAGGCGCTCGCCGGGATCCCCGACGACGTGCTGCTCCTCTCCCCGGAGATCATCCGCCCGCTGCAGCATCTCAAGGTAGAGCATCTCGGCAACAAGAACCCGCGCCTGCACGTGAACGAAGCGCTTATCGCGCTTGCGGTGTGCGCTGTGAGCGATCCCGTCGCCTCGCAGGCGATGGAAGCGCTCAACGATTTCGCCGGGAGCGAGGCGCACGCGACCGTCATTCTCGCCCGCGCCGACGAAAATACGCTCTCCAAGCTGCACATCAACCTCACCTGCGAGCCGAAATACGAGACGCACAAGCTCTATCACGGCTGATCGAGACGAGAATTTTACCGTCTGCGCCGGATTTTCAAAGTTTTTCTTGCAAGGGCTCTTGACATCCGGCGCAGATAATGGTATGCTCTCATAGCTTGCGGGTGTAATTCAATGGTAGAATACCAGCCTTCCAAGCTGGGTACGAGGGTCCGATTCCCTTCACCCGCTCCATTTTCCGAGGGTCTTGAATGTGCGCCAGTAGCTCAGCCGGATAGAGCAACTGCCTTCTAAGCAGTAGGCCGGGGGTTCGAGTCCCTCCTGGCGCGCCAGCGTCAAAAGAAAGACTCAGAAATGCATATGGTGGGATTAGCTCAGTTGGCAGAGCACCGGATTGTGGTTCCGGGTGTCGAGGGTTCGAGCCCCTTATCCCACCCCATTGATCGGGGGATCGGGAATAACTCCCGGTCCTTCGCGTCTTTTCCACTTTGGGATGTCGCCAAGTGGTAAGGCACAGGACTTTGACTCCTGCATTCGCGCGTTCGAGCCGCGCCATCCCAGCCAATGCGGGCTGGCATTGCCGGCCCGCCGATCTGACTCAGTAGCTCAGCAGGCAGAGCAACTGCCTTTTAAGCAGTGGGTCCGGGGTTCGAATCCCCGCTGGGTCACCACGAAGAGAAAACCCGCAATCCGTTGGGATTGCGGGTTTTTCTTTGTTTTAACGCATGAATTATAACACTACCTATAGAACTATAGAAAAAGCGGCTACCTATTCGGGGGTGAATGCCGATGCATCGACCAACACCTTTACGTCCGAAACGACCGAACCCGTAGCCGCCACAGGGACTGACCGACCGGCTCAGTTTGGCCGGGATCTCCCTACAACAGGAAGTTCGTCCGGCAATGTACAAGCCCTGCCGAGTACGCCCGAAACGACAACTACAATCCCCGTTGGTAATCAAAATATACCATTAGCGGCAACGAATGTCAACGCTTCTGGCGTTCAGCTGAAGCCATTTCAAACCACTTTTCTGGCTTTATCGCTGATTTGCTACGGCAATATAGTCGCAAATGATTTTTTTGATTTTCTCCTTGGTGAGTTCGATATCTTCCGGGAACTTATCAGTTGCACAGATCAAACGTCATTGCCCTGCGAGCATCCTGTCTTCTGGCTTCTGTATCGCAGGATATACATTCAAGATCAATTTCCGGATGCAGCGCTAAAAGGCACTCTTTCATTTTCTCGTATTCCTTCAACGGCATTTTCAGTTGATACATGAATGTGCCTCCTTTCTGCCCGCAATCAGCCTTTGTTCCATAAAAAACCATACCAAGAAATAAGCCTGCATCTTACGATGCAGGCTTATTTCTTGGTGGGGGCGGGTGGATTCGAACCACCGTAGGCATTGCCAGCAGATTTACAGTCTGTCCCCTTTGGCCACTCGGGAACACCCCCATATGCACTTGACCCACCGAGAAAAAGTGGAACTGGTGGAGCTGGTAGACGGATTCGAACCCCCGACCTGCTGATTACAAATCAGCTGCTCTACCGGCTGAGCTATACCAGCAGGAAATCCAGCGAGGGATATAATAGCAAATCCGATCGCATTTGTCAACACCAAAAATAAAGAATTCCGGCGGCAGAGATATTCTCTGCCGCCGGAAGCCATTTTACTCTTCGGTGTGCTCTTCCGCCGGCTCTTCCGGGGTCTCCGCAGCGGGAGCATCGGGCTCTTCCTCGATCGTGATCTCGACGGAAATGTCCTCGTCGCCCTCGTCCTGCGCAACGACGTCCTCAAAGCTCGCGTCCTCGCTTCCATGGAACGAGCCCTTGAGCGAATCGATCTCCGACTGCATCTCCTCGATGCGCGCGTTGACCGCGTCCACTTCCTCGACGAGCTGCGCGTACAGCCCCTCGGCATCGCTGTGGTGCTCTTCATAATACGCCTTGCCGAGCTCGATGTACGCCTTCTTGAGCGCGTCCTTCTCGCTCGTCAGCGCAACGGTGAGCTTGGCAAGACGGGCAGCGTCTCTCGTTTTGTCCATGGCGACGTTGGCGTATTCCGCGCCGCGCTCGCGCAGGTTGGTGATGGTGTCCATAAGAGAATCGAGATTGAAGTTCATGATCTATTTCCTCCTTCAAGATTTTTGTTTTCGGTTATCAGACGGTTTTATCTTCCGATTCGTTCGGAGTTTTTTCTTTTTTGTCCGCCGCGGCGCTCTGCGCGCGGACGCGGTTCACATAGAGATCCTCCGGGCGGTGCGGCTTTCGGCTCTGCACAACGAGGATCACGAGCGCGACAAGGCACATGCCGCCGCCGATCACCTGCGAGGCGCGCAGCGCCGTTCCGGGGATGAGCAAAGGCGAGGTACGCAGCGGCTCAAGCAGGAAGCGGATGAGGCCATACCAGATAAAGTACAGCAGCGTTGCCTGTCCGTCGTACTGCCGTTTCCCCTTCTGTGTCCAGATGGCAAGGAAGATGAAGCCCACAAGATTCCAGAGCGATTCATAGAGAAACAGCGGATGGACATAGTACGTGGTGCCGCCGGTCGTAAGCCCCATGCGGCAGAAAATGTCCGTTATCTCGCCGATATACTCGCGGTTCATGAAGTTTGACCAGCGCCCGATGATCTGCCCGATGAGCAGTCCGAGCACAACGCAGTCCATGATCGCGCCGAAGGGAATCTTCTTTTTTTTCGCGTACAGCCACACGCACAGCGTTGCAAGCAGCAGTCCGCCGGGGATGGCCGTGCCGCCCTCCCAGATCTTGCACCAGTTCCAGAGCGTCTGCCACACGGTGTCGCCAACATAGTTCGACCAATGGCAGAAAACGTAATAGAGCCGCGCGCCGATGATCGCCGTGGGCAGGCCGATGAGCACAACGTCGGTCAGGGTATCCTTGGAAATGCCGAAATCCTTCGGCGCGCGCCACAAGCAGTAGAGCGCGGCGAGGACGAAGCCGAGGCCGATGATCGCGCCGTACCAGTAGAGCGTATGGCCGAAGAGCGTGTATGTACCGCTCGGGTTGAGAGAAAAGCTCTCGCCGAGCATAGGAAACGTGATGATTGCGCCGGGAAATGCTTCGGGCATGGGGAAAACTCCTTTCGCTGTGGAAAAATCAGGCGTTGGGACGGATCACGGAGAGCGCCGTGCGCTCGCGCGTGAGATTTTCGCAGAGGAACGCCTCGCACTCCGCGAGCGTGATGGCTTCGAGCGTCGTGAACGCGTCGAGCGCGTCCCAGCCGTCAAGCTTGCTCTCGGCAAGCGAAATGGCATAGGCGGCAAAGGAATCGAGCGAGCCGAGTCTCTGACCGTACTTCGCGCGGCGGCAGCGCTCAAGCGCGTCCTTATCCAGCCCGCGCAGCGCAACGCCGGAGACCGCCTCGTGTACGGCTTCCGCCACGGCGTCGGGGTCGCGGCTCTCGCCGCCGAGCACCAGCGTGACCGCCCCGGCGGAGGAATCGTATTCGATGGCATAGTCGCGGTTCAAAAGTCCCTTGGCGTAAAGATCGTTATAAAATGCCGAGGAAGTGCCGAGCAGGCACTCGCAGGAAAGCTCCGCGAGGAGCTTCTGCCGCTCTCTCGCCGCGCCATCCGGAAGATATGGCAGCTTCACGCCGAGCAGAAACTGCGGTGCGGAAACGCTCATCGTTTTCTCGGCGCTCGCCTTGCAGGGCAGAAGCGTTTCGGGCGCGCCGTAGTCGCGCTCCGGCTTCTCGCCGGGAGTGTCCGGCAGTATCTCGCGCGCCGCCGCGGCGATCGCTTCGGGGTCCACATCGCCGACGCAGCAGAGCACCATGTTCGAGGGATGGTAAAACACGCTGTGGCAATGATAGAGCGTCTCCGGCGTGATCTGCGCAATGCTCTCGATCGACCCGGCCACGCTCTCGCGGATGGGGTGGTGGTCGTAAAGCGCGCCGAACAGCTGGTAGTATCCGGCATAGCCGGGCTCATCCTCGCTCATGCAGATTTCCTGGCCGATGATGCCCTGCTCCTTCGCCACGCTCTCCTCGGTATAGTACGGCGTGGAGACGTAGGTGAGCAGCAGCCGGAGATTTTCCATAAAGTTCTCCGAGCCGGTGAAATAATACGCCGTGCGGCCGCTGCTGGTGAAGGCGTTGGGGCGCGCGCCGAGCGCGGCAAAGTCCGAAAGGACGTTGCGCCCATCGGGCATATCAAACATTTTGTGCTCGAGAAAGTGGGCGACACCCGCAGGCGTATCGATCCACTCTCCGTTTACCTTGAAGCGGCGATCCGCCCCGCCGTAGCGCGTGGCAAAAAAGGCCGCGTTTTTGCAAAAGCCCGGCTTGACCGCCACGAGAATGGAAAGCCCGTTCGGGAGGACTTCCTCATACAGCGTTTCGCCGAGATGCGGATATTCGTGCTTGTTCATTCGGCCTCGGCCTCCTCTCCGCGGAGAAAGTATACGGCGTCGAGCTCCACGCCGCGCGCGATGGCGGCCACGTCCTCCGCTGTAACGGTCTCGGCGAGCGCCGCAATGTCGTCAGGCGAGGCGTCCGTCCCCTGCACGGTCTCGCGCAGATAGAAGTCCGCAAGATAGTACGGGCTGTCCGCGCCAGTGCGAAGATCGCCCGCCACGCTGCGCCGCGCCGCGGCGAGCTCGGCTTCGGAGATGTCGCCCGCGCGCACCGCGTCGAGTTGGGCAAGAATCTCATTGAGCGCTTCGTCGTACTTATCAAACTCGATGCCGGAGAGCACCGCCATGATGCCCTTGAGCGCGTCGGTGCTGGAAAAGACATAATAGCAGAGCGAGAGCTTTTCGCGGACATTCTGAAAGAGCTTCGAGGTGACGCCCGCGCCGTACACGGCGTTGAACACGGCGAGCTTCGCCGGGTCGGGATCGTCCATACACTCGCCGAGCCGGAAGCCGACGGCGAGCACGCCCTGCGAAATTTCATCCTCCTCGGTGAAGTACCGGGGCTTTTCCTCCACGGCGTTCATGCGGATGTCGGTGCCGAGATCGAGATCGATCTCGCCGCGCGGCAGCAGCGCGAAAGCCTCGCGCAGCATATCCGCCACTTCCTCGCCCGGACGGCTGCCGCAGTAGAAAAACTCCATCGGCGATGTGGCAAGGAGCTCTTTATAGTGCTTCGTGAGCTTCACATAGTGGATGCTCTCGGCCTCGTCCGCGGTGCCGTAAGCGCCGGTCGCGTAGTCCTCATAGGCGCACATATTCTCCCGCAGGCGCCGGAACGCCCAGCTGCGCTTATCATTTTTCACCGATTCGATGCGCTCTACGAGCTTTTCGCGTTCGGAATCAACGTGCGCGGGCAGGAACAGCCCGCCGCGCGTTGCCGGGGAGAGCCACAGCTCGCCGAGCAGAGATACGACCTCGCCGAGCACGTTCGTCTCGCCGGGGAGATACGCATCCTCGGCAAAGCCCGCATAGAAGCCGACAGCCTGAATTTCGCCGAGCTTCCGCACCGAGGGCTCGATCTCCGCGCCGTAGAGCGCGTCAAGCCATTCGGAAATGCGGCGCATGTCCGGCAGCGACTTTGTGCCGCGCCGCAGTACATACGGCAGCACGGCGTTTTCCGCCGCTGTTTCGCGGTGGAGCTGCGTGAGCAGATACGCCGTCATACAGCCGGTTTTGAATTTGTCGGTCTGCACCGCCGTCAGCGATACGCAGGGGAACAGTTCTTCGCGGAAGTATTCCATACGGTCACGCCTCTTTTCCTTTTATTTTCAAGGGCTCCCTTGTGTAAAGGGAAGACTCTCCCCGGCGGGGAGAGATGTCGCCGCAGGCGACAGAGAGGGGGGTGGGGCTGTCAGCCGCAAGGCTGACTGAGGGATTGTTTTTCCTGAGTATATCACGTTTTTCCGCCCGTTCATAGCGCAAATGTGAATTTTTTCCTCACGGCGCTTCGCCGTACAGCTCACGCAGCAGCCGGTAATACCAGCCCGCCGCGCCCGTATACCAGCTCCAGCCCGCGCGTCCTTCCTTTCCGGGCGCATACGCGATATCTGCCGGGAGCACAAACGGCTCCGCGCCGTATTCGTCCGAGGTGAGCGAGAGCGCGATATCTTCCGCAAGCGCCGCCGCTTCCTTTCGCCGTCCGGCACGCAGCAGCGCAAGCGCAAGCCACACCGCCGCGTGGGTATACTGCCCGCCGTTTTCGCGAAAGCCCGGCCCATAGGTCGAAACATACCCCGGTGCGCGCTCCCCCGGCAGAAACGGCGGAGCGTAAATGCGGACAAGCCGTTTCTCCCTGTCCCAGAGGGATGCAAGTGCCGCGGTGAGCGCGGTCTGCACGCGCTCTTTTCCGGCATAGGGCGAAAAGGCGGCAAAGCTCTGTGCCACGGAGTCGATGCGGCACGCCGCCGCGCCGGACGCGCCGAGAGGCGTGCCATCCGAATAATACCCGCGCAGGTAATGATCTTCATCCCACGCCTCGTTCGCCGCCGCGCCGAGCGACGCCGCGGCAGTCTCATACCGGTCCGCGCCCGGCTCGCCAAGTCTCGTGAGCAGTGCGGAAAAATCGTGGAAAACGCCGGAGGCGAACCACGTGAGCCAGACGCTCTCCGCGCGCTCGCCCATGGCGTCAAAGCCGTCGTTCCAGTCGCCGCCGCCCATGAGCAGCAGCCGGTGCTCCCCGATCCCCCGCCGGAGCACGAGTGCCGCGGCGCGGTGGCAGTGGTCGAGCACGGTGCCGGTTTCCCCGGAGAGAGTGGGCGTCTCATACCGGCTGTGCTCGCCGCGTGCGAGCGGCGGCGAGGCAAGATATGGCGCGCTCTCCGTGCAGATGCTCTCGTCCCCGGTCAATCGCACATACTCGCACACCGCCCACGGCAGCCAGAGAAGGTCGTCACTGCAATCGGTGCGCACGCCCTTATCCGCCGTGCCGCCGCCCGGGTGATACCAGTGCTGCACGTCACCCTCGGCGTACTGATGAGCACAGCACGCGAGAATGTGTGCCCGCGCACCCGCGGGATCGACGGGCAGGAGATTGATCCGGTCCTGCAATTGATCCCGGAAGCCGATCGCGCCGCCGCTCTGGTAGAGGCTCCCCCGCCCCAGAATGCGGCAGCAGAGCGCGGCATAGACGCTCCACGGCGCGAGATGCCGCACGCTCTCCGGCATTGCTTTGGAATACTTCTCGCCCATCACGCGCTGCGCCCACCATGTCTTTGTCTTCGCGAGCACTTCCCTCGCCCGCGCAATATTGAGCAGCGCCGGGACATCCGCCGTGCCGAGCAGCAATACCGCCTCTTTTTCCAGCCGGAACACCCCGGCCAGCGCCGGGAAGCCGCGGCGAGGAGCGTCGGTCGTCTCGCCGAACAGGAAGTGCGCTTCCGTTCCGGCCGATATCCACGGCGCGCTGCACCGCAGCGTCACGCGCACGTCCTTATACGGACAACGCGGGTTTTCCGCGCAGATCGCACCGCCGTCGTGCCAGACGGATGCGGAAGCCGCGTCCTCCCGCTCCGGTGCAAGCTGCACGGGCGCGAAATAGGAAACCTCGCACGGCGCGGTGCTCTCGAGCAGCAGCACGCGCACCGGCGCGGCCTCCGGCACGATAAACGCCGTGACCGCGATGCGGTTTCCGCCGACATTTCTCTCCCAGCGGGCATAGCCGAAGCCGAACGTGATCTCACACGCGCCGCCGTCGGAAAAGAGGCTTTCTGTGCCGTGCTCCGTTTCGATCCACAGCCGTTCCGCACCATTGGCCGCGAGCGCATCACCCGACCACGGGACGATGAGGCACTCGCGCGCATTTTCGTACCAGAGCGCCGCCGGGCCGCTGTCCGCCGCGGCACAGCCGAGTCCGCCGCCATAGAGCATGTTTGTCCAGACACGCGGCGGCCGCGGCGGTGACAGGAAGTGCGCTTCCTGTTCTTTGGAGTAGGATACCGCCGGCGTGCCGGTTTTCTCTGCCACCGCGGCAGGAAGATGAAGAGTGCGCGCCCGTCCCGCCGGAAGAGACGTTCCCGCGGCGTCGCCGAAAAGAGCGGCACAGGCGAGAAGCGCTTCCCGCTCGCTGCGGGAGGCAAAGTATACCCCGCCCGGCAGGGAGAGCGTTTCGGAAAGGCGCATTGCCTCCAGCGCCGTCTCGATCGCCGCGCGCTGCTCGTTCCGGTAGTCTCCGGCAGGCGCGGTGAGGAACACGAGATCGTACTCCACGCCGCATGCGCCGAGCAGCGCGTGCCGCCGAAGCTCCCGGAGCGCGGCCTCCGTGCCGTTTTCCCCGCCGTCGAACACCATAACGGGGAGATCCCCGGAGACGCCGAGCCGCCAGAGCGCTTCCCGCGTTCCGCCCGACAGGGCGCGTCCCTCGACGCAGAGCTGCGGGAAGGTGAGCGCGCGGAGGTATTCCATGGCTGCGGCACTTTCCCCCGGCTCCATGCCCCAGATCGCGGCGGCCGCATCCGCCATGGCAAAGCCGGAGGTTTCTTGGAGCATATCCCGCGCGCCCCGCGCAGCAGTATCCGCATCGCCCGCGACGCAGAGCGCAGCGGCGATCTCGCACGCTCTCCCATCCGGCAGAGAAATGCGCGCGGCAATATACGGCTCATTCTGCCAGCCTGTATTTTCTTGGAACTTTCCCGCGCCGCCGCGGGCGGGGAATTGCCGGAAATCGGAGGAAAACTCCGCCTCCGGCGAGACGGCGAGTGCGAGATACTGCGCGCTCTGGCTGCCCCGCGGCGCGCGGTACACGATGAGCATGCCGTCCTCTATCGATGTGCAAAGCCCCAGCCGGGCAAACGCCGGGTGCGCGGCATAGTCGCGCGCGCCGAGCAGCACCGGCTCAAAGCCGATAATCACGGCGTCCGGCGCGGCGCTCTCGGAGCGCAGCCGAAGCCGCCGCAGCTCGCCCGGATGTGTGCGCGAAACGGTGCAGCGCATATCCCAGAAGATATCTCCGCTCTGTCCCGAGAGGCGCGCCTCCCCGGCGGTAAAATGCCAGCGCAGCGCGCTTTTCTCCCCGGGTTCCGGCAGGAGCGAGCGGCAGATGCCGCCTCTCTCCGCCCAAAGCGCCATGCCGGGCGCATTCTCCCACGGCGTCCGGGCGCTCCGATACGGGATAAGCGTGCCGCACGCGGCGCGCGAGGCGCCGTTCGCCGTTACGAGCAGGCGGTACGCACCGTTCGAGAGCGCCGCGCCGTCCGGGAAAAAGGGGTCTGCGCCCTCGCCGCTGCGGGGTGCGTCATATCCGGTGCGCTTTCCCCGCTCTCCGGCCGCCGGCACGCGGCGCAAGAGCTTCCCGCCGAGGGGGATCTTCTCCTGCAAAAGCCCCGTATACGCCGCCATAGCCGGATCGCTCAGAAACCACCGGCGCAGCACGCCGCCGCACAGCGCGTTCGCAATGGCGCAAAGGCTCATGCCGAGATGGTGCGCCATAACGCACCGGACGCAGATCGCCCCGCCGCCCGTGCGGGAAGACGTAAAGTCGACCGCCTCCCACAGCCCATAAGGGCCGGAGAGTCCGGCGTCCGTCATGCGCCGGAGGTTTTCCACCGCCGCGTGCGGCGCGGCGCAGAGCGAAAGATAGCTGCTGTAGGGTGAGACAACGCTCTCGCCGCTTCCATCGCGGCAGAGCGCAAGAGGCGCGCAGCCGTGCGCCTTGTATCGGTAATGGTCCGTGGCGTCAAAGGCGTAGAAAGCGCTCTCGGATATGCCCCAGAGCTTTTTCGCGCCGAATGTGCGACGCCGCTGGACATATACGGCAAAGCGGGCGCTCTCCCAGAGATGCGAGCCGCGGTACAGCGGCAGGAAGAGCTCCGGCATCAGGTATTCAAAAAGGCTCCCCGACCAGCTCACCATGCCGCGCCGCCCCTGATAGCCGACCTGCGCGCGGCTGAGCTGCCGCCAATGGCGGTGCTCGATCTGCCCGGAGGCGATGGTGAAATACGCCGTCAGGCGCTCCTCGCTCTCCAAAAGATCGTACCAGCTCTGCGCCGCAGCGCTCTCGCCGGGCAAGAGCCCGATGCGGAAGAGCCGCCGTTTCTCATCATAGAGCGCGCGAAAATCCATCGCGGCGGCAATCGCTCTCGCCCGCTTTGCGAGCGTTGGCGCGCCATGCGCCGTAAGCCCCGCGGCGCAGGATACGAGCGCCGCGGCCAGATTGCCGCTATCCACGGTCGAGATATACGCCGGATCAAGGGGGCGGAGCGTTTTCGTATCGTACCAGTTATATAGATGGCCCTTCCATTTGCCGAGGCCCTCAACCGTTTCGAGAATCCTCTCGCAGAGCGTGAGCACCTCAGCCTCCGATGCGATGCCGAGCTCCAGCGCTGAGAGCGCGCCCGCGAGCGCCATGGCGATGTTCGTCGGGCTTGTCCGGTCGGCGTCCGAGGCCGGAGGCGAGAGCTGCACGTTGTCCGGCGGGAGATAGTGCGACTCCGCCGTGCAGTTTTCGCGAAAATACCGCCAGATCTCCGCGGCGCGGCGCAGCAAAAATTCCCGCTCTCCGCTGTCGAGCGGCTTTTCTTTTTTCTCCCGTCCGAGCCGATGGGCAAAAAGCGGCGTGAAGATCCAGCAGATCGCGGCAGCACGCCCGGCGAACGTCTGCGAAAAAGCGAGCAGCAGCCCGGAAAAGTATACGACCGGCCACAGCGCGGCGAACGTACCGGCAAGTCCCACAGCGCGCCGCTCGCTCTGCTCGGCAGTCTGCCATTGGAGCAGCCGCCGGTGTGAAACGCTCATCCGCCAGAGTGCGAGGACAATGGCCGAAGCACTCGTCCACGCCTCCGCCGCGAGGAAGAGCGCTTGCGTGAGAGCGCGCGTCAGCTCGCCGCCAAGGCCATGCAGCGCCGCGCTTTTATAACGAACCTCCCGCCCGTCGCGAAAGAGGACGCCGAGACAGTACCGGAGCACCGGCAAAGCCAAAACGAGCAGCGCGCAGAGCGCCGCGGCGCGCGTGGCTGCATGGGGAGCAAGGAACCACGCCCCAAGCGAGAAAAAAAGCCCCACCGGCAGCAGCGCACGGCGGAAGGAATCAAAAAGCCGCCAGCGCTCGATGGGCGGCAGCGCCCTCCCGCGCCGGAAAAGCCACGGCAGATTCTGCACATCGCCGCGCCGCCAGCGGTGCGCGCGGGCAAAATAGCTCACCGCACCGGAGGGAAAGCCGTCGGTCAGCTCCACATCGCTCACATACCCGCCGCGGAGGAACGCCCCCTCGAGCGCATCGTGGCTCAGCACGCGCCCTTCGGGGATGCGCTCGCCCAGGCACGCGAGATATGCCCCCACATGGATAAGCCCCTTTCCGGCAAAGCCGCCGCTCTGGAAGGCGTCCATATACACCTCCCCGGTGTCCGAGCCGTAGGGGTCGCCACCGCCCGCAGGGGCGAAGAGGCGCGTAAAGTCGTTCCGGTACGCGCTCTCCAAGGATACGGCAATGCGCGGGTGCAGCACGCCGTGGCCGCGAAAAACGATCCCGCGCTTCGGATCGACCGCCGGGCGGTTGAGCGGGTGGAGCGCCGCGCCGATCAGCGCGTGGGCGCTCTCCGGCTCGAGCCGTGTGTCGGCGTCGAGCGTGAGGATATAGCGCGTGCCGCGCAGCATGGATGCATCTCCGGCGCGGACGCGAAGCCCAGTCTCCTCCCCGGCGAGCAGGCGGCACAGCTCCAGCGTTGCGCCGCGCTTTCGCTCCCAGGGGGCAAATTTGCCGCTGTCGCGGCTATAGAGCCGGTCGCGGGTGAAGAGATAAAAGCCTCCGCCGCAGCGCGCGTTGAGTGCGTCCATTTTGGCGGCGCTGCTGTCGAGCAGCGTGCGGTCGGCGTGCGAGAGCGTTTCGCCGCTCTCCGGCAAATCGCACAAAAGGCCGAAGAGAAGGTTCTCCCCGCACTCGCGGGAGGCGGCGCGAAATTCCTCGAGCCGCCGGAGAGCGATATCCGCCGCCTTCTCCCCCGTGAGCAGTATGGAGAGCACGCAGACTGTCTTCCCCTCGGCCGGGACACCGTCCCGCAGCGCGAGCCGCGGCACGTGACGCGGCGGCACGGCGCGGAGCAGCGCGCGGTCAAGAACGCTCTTCACGATCTCCGAAACCGGCAGGAGCGAGAGCGCCGCCGCGAGAACGCTTCGCGTCCAGAGCGCGAGCGCGGCGGAGAGCGCCAGCGTAAAAAGGACGTTTGTGAGAATGTACGCCGCGCCCGTTTTTTGCGGCACACCCGTGCCGAGAGGGTTTTCATAGAGCCAGTAGCCAATGTGCCGCCGCCGGACGCCCTCGGCGCGCTCGGCAAGGCGCAGCGCCTCCTCCGCGACGCGCGCTTCGCTCCGATTTTTCCGGCGCGAGAGCGTTTCGACGCGCGCGCGATAGTCCCGGCGGCTGCGCTCATCCATGAGGGAATACACCCCTGCCGGGTCGCGCCGGAGGATGTGCTCCACGGCGTCGGCCTCCTCCAGCACCGCATCCAGATCGAGCGAGGCGATGTGCCGCAGCGTCGTAAAATGCAGGGCGGCTGCGCTGCCGGACGGCGTATCGCCGCGGTAGAGCTGCACGAGCCGGACAAGCACCGCCGCGCGCAGCGACGCGCCGAGCAGGGCCAGCTCGCGCCCGGTGAGCGGCGTTTTCCGCTGAAACCCTTCGAGAAACACGGCGATGCGCTCCTCGTCCACGCGCCCGCCGCCGGAGGCGAGCAGCACCCGGCAAAGCGCCGGAACGAGCGCCCCCTCGCACGTTGTGCGAAGCCGCCCGGCGGCATGGAACGCAGCAAGCGCGGAGGCCCCCTCCCGCTCGCACAGCCAAAGATTATCGAGCAGCCAGCGCGCGCCGCCGTCCGGCGCGTCCGCACCCGATTCCATCCGCCGCCGCGCGGCGCGAAGCGCCCGGAGCGCGTACCGGATCTGATCCTCTGCAACGGTACGCGGCACCACGCCCGTCACGGGCATCGTTCGCGCCGTGCTCTCGGCATAATGCGCCAGCTCTGCGAGCGCTATCGTGACCGTTTCCATAGCATCCGCCTCCAAAGCATAACATTTAATACAAGACATTTACGGAACATTTTTCCCCGGAGCGCCGCGCGATATGCGTTTTTTCTTCCCTGTCAGCGAAAAAGCCTTGACAGGCTTGACCGGCACAGGTATAATGTGCCGGTGACAGGGAAAAATCCTTGACAGAAGGAGGCAGAGAGTATGGAAGAAGCGCTCTTTCGCACGATGCTCTTTGACTCTTACGGCGAGCTGCTCACCGAAAAGCAGCGCGAGTATTTTGACCTGCATTATAATGAAGACCTCTCTCTTGCCGAGATCGCGCAGAGCGAGGGCGTTTCCCGGCAGAGCGTGTGGGACATCATCCGCCGCGCCGAGGAGACGATGCGCCGGTTTGAAGAGAAAACCGGGCTGGTCGCGCGCTTTGCCGCCGAGCGGGACATTCTCGCCGCGGCGCGGGAAAAGCTTGCGCGGCTCGAAACCATGACCGAAGGCGACGCGCTCACCTTAACGCGCGAAATCGCCGCCACATTACAGGAGCTGGGACATGGCATTTGAAAATCTTTCCGACAAACTCAATAACGTATTCAAAAAGCTCCGCGGCAAGGGCCGTCTCTCGGAGTCGGACGTAAAGGAAGCGATGCGCGAGGTGCGTCTCGCGCTGCTGGAGGCCGACGTTAGCTACAAGGTCGTCAAAGACTTTGTCAAATCCGTCAGCGAGCGCGCCGTCGGCACGGACGTGCTCGAGAGCCTCTCCCCCGCGCAGATGGTCATTAAGATCGTCAACGAGGAGCTGTGCGCGCTCATGGGCGGGCAGAGCCAGAAGCTCAACATTGGCTCCAAGTCCCCGAGCGTCGTGATGCTCGTCGGCTTGCAGGGCGCCGGTAAAACCACGAACGGCGCAAAGCTCGCCGCGCTCATGCGCAAGAGCCAGAACAAGCGCCCCCTGCTCGTCGCGTGCGACGTGTACCGCCCCGCCGCGATCGATCAGCTCAAAACCGTCGGCAAAAAGCTCGATCTTCCCGTATACGAGGAAGGCCAGGGCGACCCGGTGGAAATTGCAAAGCACGCGATCGACCATGCCCGCCGCCACGGAAACGATCTCGTATTTCTCGATACCGCCGGACGGCTCCACATCGACGAAGCGCTCATGGACGAGCTGCGATGCATCAAGGCCGAGACCGAACCGGCGGAAATTCTGCTTGTCGTGGACGCGATGACCGGTCAGGACGCCGTGAACGCCGCCGCCGCCTTTGACGAGGCGCTCGGCATCACCGGCGTGATGCTCACCAAGCTCGACGGCGACGCCCGCGGCGGCGCGGCGCTCTCCGTCAAGGCCGTGACGGGCAAGCCCATCAAGTTCGCCGGTGTCGGCGAAAAGCTTGACGCTATCGAGGTTTTCCACCCCGACCGTATGGCAAGCCGCATTCTCGGCATGGGCGACGTGCTCACGCTCATTGAAAAGGCGGAGGCCGCCGTCGATGAGAAAAAGGCGCTTGAGCTCGCCGAAAAGCTCAAAAAGAACCGCTTCACGCTGACCGACTATCTCGACCAGCTCAATTCCATGAAGAACATGGGTTCTCTGCAGGAGCTCGCCGGGATGGTGCCGGGACTGGACGCCAAGGCGCTCGCCGGAGCAAAGATCGACGAGAAGGCTATGGCGCACACCGAGGCAATCATCCTTTCCATGACTCCCGCCGAGCGGGAGAACCCCTCAATCTTAAACTCCAGCCGCAAGCGGCGCATCGCCGCGGGCGCGGGCGTCGGCGTTGTGGACATCAACCGTCTGCTCAAGCAGTTTGAAATGATGCAGACGATGGCACGCCAGTTCTCCGGCAAGAAAATGAAGCGCTTCCAGCGCGGCGGCGCCAAAATGCCGTTCGGCTTCTAAAAACGCTTTTTGTTGCACAGCAATAAAAATATAAAAAATTTATTTATCTTTGGAGGAAACACATCATGGTCAAAATCCGTCTGCGCCGCGCCGGCGCCAAGAAAGCTCCGTTCTACCGCGTCGTCGTGGCCGACAGCCACTTCGCCCGCGACGGCCGCTTCATCGAAGAGATCGGCACCTACGATCCCCTGACCGAGCCCGCCACCATCAAGATCGACATGGAGCGCGCCAAGTACTGGATCTCCAACGGCGCCCAGCCCACCGACACGGTCCGCGGCCTGCTGAAGAAAGCCGAAGCCTGATTCCGAGGGCTGCCGGAATGAAAGAACTGCTGACCTACATCGTGCAAAGTCTTGTGGAGAAACCGGACGAGGTCTCCGTGACGGAGCACGAGACCGGCGGCGAAACCGTTTTTGAAGTGCGGGTCGCCCCCGGCGACATGGGCAAGGTCATCGGCCGTCAGGGCCGCGTAGTCAAGGAGATCCGCGTGCTGATGAAGGCCGTCGCCCAGCGACAGGGAAAAAAGGTCTCGGTCGAAATTCTCGACTGAGTTATACCAAACCCAAACCGCAGGGGTGGGGCGCAGCCCCGTCCCTGCGGTTCCCATATTTTCGGAGGATTACCTATGGCAAAAGAGCCGTATCTCGAAGCGGGAAAGATCATCAATACGTTCGGCGTGCGGGGCGAGGTCAAGCTCGACCCCTGGTGCGACAGCGCCGAGTTTCTAAAGCCGCTCAAAACGCTTTATATTGACGGCGCGCCGCGCGCCGTCGCCTCGTCGCGCGTCCACAAAGGCATGCTCATCGTCCGCTTCGCGGATGTGGAGGATGTGAACGGCGCAATGCTTTTGAAAAACAAGATCGTGTACTTTGCCCGCGGCGACGTGCGTCTGCCGAAGGGGCGGCACTTTGTCGCCGATCTTCTCGGCGCGGCGGTCGTGGACGAGCAGGGCACGGAGATCGGCAAGCTCACCGAGGTGCTCGACATGCCCGCCGGGCAGGTCTACGTTGTACAGGGCGAGACCGAGCACACGATCCCCGCCGTACCGGAATTTATTCTCGACATCGACGCGGACGAAAAACTCATCCGCGTTCATCTGATAGAAGGGATGTGACGCCATGCGCATCGACATTCTGACGCTCTTCCCCGACGCGGTGGAGGCGTCGCTCAAGATCAGCATTCTCGGCCGCGCCGAGAAGAAGGGCATTCTGGACATCCACGCCGTCCAGATCCGCGACTATACCGAAAACAAGCAGCAGCAGGTGGACGATTACCCCTACGGCGGCGGCTGGGGCTGCGTGATGATGGCGCAGCCGCTCAAG
>CAVEQS010000005.1:0-89943 GCA_963618015.1 bacterium
CTGGGCTTCCTCTAGATATTCTCTTTTTAGTGTCTACTTTTACTTGACAAGTACAATCCTTTTTTGAGGATGCAGTCTTTTTTTATCCATTTCGCGGCGTTACTCCGCCTTTATCGCGGCGACCGTCACCCGGGCCGCCTCGGTGAGCTTATAAAATTCACCGGCGTCGATCCACGCTTTCTTTGCCAGGTTGCCGCCGATGCCGAAGCCTTCGGCGCCCGCGTCCAGATATTCGCGCACATTATTTTCGCTGATCCCGCCGACGGCAAGGATGGGAATGTGGTTCAAGGGCGCTTTTATGGCCCTGAGATAGCCCGCGCCCAGACTGCCTGCCGGGAACAGCTTGACGAAATCGGCGCCGGCGTTGTAGGCCTGCCTGATCTCGGAGGGGGTCATGGCACCGGGCAGAGACACCATGCCCAGCTCGCGGGTGCGCCGGATCACGGCAACATCGACGTCGGGAGAGATAATGTACTGCCCCTTGTGGCGGTGCGTCAGCTCGACCAGCTCCGTGCTCGTGACGGTACCGGCGCCTACGGACAAGCGCCCCGCAAACGTTTCCGCCACCGTTTGGATCGCTTCGGCGGTCTGGAGCCAGCTGGACGGATCCTTCTGATCGTAGGTTATTTCCAGAAGACGCACGCCGCCGTCGTACAGAGCCTGCGCCACCTTGAGACAAAGCTCGGGCTTTACGCCGCGGACGATGGCGATAAGCTTTTCTTCCCGGATCCTGCGGATGATTTCCTCGCGCATGGGTTTGCCCTCCTGAAAGTTTTTTTGTTGCCCGCATTATATGTCGGGTGTCAGGCAAAGTCAAACGGCGCGGTTTCCGCGGGATTTGTTGAAATTCCATAATGTTGAAAACGGCAGCGGCCCGCGCCTGGCAAGCGGGGCGATCCGCCGGGGAGAGAGAAACCCCCTCCGGGAAAACAAACGGGACGTGGGAGACGGTCGGACCTGGATGGGCGGAGGCTTTCCCCGACTTTTAGCGAGAACCTATGCCGCATTTATTGCCGCCAAAGATGAAACACGACAAAATACGGCAGATCGGCTGAGAAACACGCACAAAACAACATGGACAAAATTGTGTGCAACGCGCATATTTCACAAATGTCCGGTTCTTTTCGTCAAACTCGCGTTGGACATTTCCGAGCCGTGCCGATATTGTTGAGTGGAAAGCAGCAGACAGGGCACACGGTGTCCCCCTTCTGCAAAAGTCCAAGGAAGAGTTTTTACCCGGGAAGGAATAAAATGACGAAATTTACGTATACGATTCAGGATGCGCAGGGACTGCATATGCGTCCGGCAGGACAGCTGGCCAGAGAAGCCGCCGCCTGCGGCTGCAATGTTACGATCGAGAAAACTGGCTCCTCCGCCGTGGATGCCAAGAGCGTGTTCAGCATCATGCGGCTGGGTGTTCGCTCCGGCGAGGAAGTGACGGTGTGCTGCAGCGGCGCGGATGAAGAGACGGCCACGGCGAAGCTGGAGGATTTTTTCAAAAGCACGCTTTGACAGGGCGTGTCAACCGGGATTCCTCTACCGGCCGCGCCGGGCGGACAGAAAGGGAAGCAGGATGAATGTCAGACAGGTAATCGAAGCTCTGGAAAAGGAACAGGGCGGCAGTTTGACCAGCACGCAGCTCGCCGAAAGGTTTGGCGTCAGCGTGCGCACGGCGCTGCGCTGCATTCAGCAGGCGCAGGACGAATCGGCGGCCGGCGGATTTGTGATCCGGCGGCAGCGCGAAGGCTATTCCCTCACGGTCACAGACCCGGCGCTCTTTTCCCGCTACAGCGACCGGCCGGCGCGGGAGGAGGATGTTGCGCCGGAAGTTGCGCGGTGGATGCTTGACCATAAAGCCGGCAAGATCGATGAGCTGGCCGCGCAGTTTCATTACAGCCGTTCCACCGTGTCAAGACTGCTGCCGGAGGTCGAGAGGCTGCTGGAGCCGTACGGTTTGCGCATTTCCCGAAAGCCCTATATAGGGATCGAGCTCCTCGGCGACGAGGTATCGATCCGCAACTGCATCTATGCGCTGGACTTTGACGCCTCGGGCGCACCGCGCTCGTCCGGGTACGCCGAGGCAAAGACGCTCGGATCGATGCAGGAAAAGCTGATATCCCGGCTGGATGCGCTGGGATATGGAAACGCCGCTGCCATGGATCGGCGGTTTTTGGCCTATCTTATGGTCGCGCTCCGGCGAGCCCGGGGCGGAAACGGCGCAGAGCTCGGGTCTCTCCCGGCGCTTGCGGAGCACGAGCGGGTATCGCGCAATATGGATGCTGTGCGAAGCTTTCTCGAAGACGCCGTGCCGCAGGCGGGGGCACTTTTGGCATCGGACGATGAGATGCTGTATCTGGGTCTGGTGCTGAGCCAATGCCTGCCGGACGGCAACGAGGAGAAACGGTGTGATCCTTATACGCTGTCCATAGCGGAGAAGCTGGTGACCGCGGCGCTGGAGCAGGTGCGGAGCAACTATCACGTCAATTTCTTCCGTGACCAGACGCTCATCCGCGAGCTGACGCGGCATGTTGCCGCCAACTACGACGGCTATCTTCTGGGGCTCCGGACAGATAACCCGCTTTTGAGCGAGCTGCGCCGCACGTACCCCTCTTCGTATTACTACTCGCAGCAGTTGGCTGCGTGCATATCGCAGAGCACCGGCCGCGTGCTCTCGCCCGAGGCAACGGGCTTTATCACGTTGTTTTTCGCCGCGGCGCAGGAGCGGCTGAACCACGAGCAGAGCTGGCGCGTTGCGGTCGTGTGCGAAAACGGCTTCGGCACGGCGGTGCTGCTGAAAACAAAGCTCGAAATGCTCTATGAAAACATCCGTGTGAAACAGACGTGCAGCTGGCTGAACGTTGAAAACCTCACCGCCGATGACATTGATCTGATCGTTTCCAGCGTTTCCCCGCATCGCTTTTCGACCGGCGGGATACCCGTGGTGCAGCTGAGCCCGTTTCTGAACGAGGAGGACCGGCAGAAGCTGAACGCCGTTCTGCACCGGCTGAACCCCAGCGCTTCGATCCGCTCACTCAGCGGAGCGGACCGGTTTTTCATTATCGATAAGCCCCGCGGGAAGGATAACGTCCTTCGTTCCGTGTGTGAGCGCCTCTGCCGGCAGGGGATCCTCACCGAGACCGAGGCGGAAAATCTCTTTGAACGGGAAAAGCTGGTGTCTACGGAGATCGCCGCCAAGGTCGCCATGCCGCACTGCATGGTGTCCGGCCGAAGCTTTTTTGCGTTTGTCCTGCTGCGGACGCCGCTGCCCTGGGGCAAGAGCGACATACGGCTCATGGTCATTGCGGGAATGCACGAGGGCGATCTGAAAATGCGCGGCGCCATAGAGCAGCTGATCACGTTCATACAAAACGACCGTCTGGTCGACCGCGCGCTGGACTGCGAGAGCTGGGAAGCTCTGATGGAGTGCATGGGACAGTAACTACGAAAAGAGGAGAATGAAATGCTGAACGGTTTTTTGACCCCGGAGCTTGTATCGCTCAATGCCGGGGGAGTGCATACGCCGGAGGAGGCGATACGGCTTGCCGGTTCGCTGATGGAGCGCGCCGGGAAGATTTTGCCGACGTATACCGAAAAGATGGTGGAGGCGCTGCGGACGCTTGGCCCGTACATTGTGCTCGCACCGGGGATCGCCATGCCGCACGCGAATCCCGACGGCGGCGACGTGCTGGAAAACTGCGTCGCGCTCGTTACGCTCAAAGAGCCGATCCCGTTCGGCAGCGCGGAAAACGATCCGGTTCGTCTCATTCTTGCGCTGGCCGGAACGGAGCACGGGAGCCATCTCGAGGTATTGCAGACGATCGGCGAGGTGGCCGGTGATCCGGAAAAGCTCAAGCAGTTGGAATCAGCATCTTCGTACGAAGATTTGGAAGCATTGCTGAAATAAAGAGAGAGGAGTGTATGCCATGAAAGTAGTCACAGTTTGCGGAATGGGCTTTGGGACCAGTCTGATGCTGCTTATGAGCATCAAGGAGATCGGGAAAAAGCACGGCGTCGATATCGACGGAGAGGCTGTGGATCTCGGCTCGTACAAAGGGAAGAAGTGCGACTTTATTGCCGCTTCCGCCGAGATCGCCAAGCAGATAGACGGCGCAGGCATCCCCGTGGTAGCCATCAGCAACATCATCAGCAAGGCGGCAATCGAAGAGGCGATCCTTCCGTACTTTCCCAAATAAGCCCGCGGGCAGATTTATAAGCGAGAAATAAGAAAGGAAACAAAAAAGGAGGAAAAACAAATGGTTAAATTCCTGGTCGAGTTTCTGAGCACTCCCAGCATCGTGATGGGTCTGGTGGCCCTTATCGGACTTGTCGCGATGCGCAACAGCGCGTCCGACGTTATCACCGGCACGCTGAAAACGATCCTGGGCTTCCTTGTCCTCAGCGCCGGTTCCACCGTTATCTGCGGTGCGCTGGCAAACTTCAACACCATGTTCAATGCGGCGTTCGGCATCTCCGGCGTTGTCCCCGAGGATAACAGCCTGGTTGCCGCGGTGCAGACCGTTCTCGGCTTTGAGACGCCGATGATCATGCTCTTCAGCTTTCTCATCAACATCATCCTCGCGCGCGTTACCCCGTTCAAGTACATATTCCTCACCGGCCACATGATGTTCTCCTTCGCCGGAACGATGGCGATCGTGCTCGATCAGCTCGGCGTGCACGGCTGGGCGGCGATCGCGATCGGCTCTCTCATCGAGGGTGCCTGCATGGTCATCTTCCCGGCGATCGCGCAGCCCTTCGTCCGCAAGGTGCTCAAGACCGATGACGTCGCGTTCGGCTTCTGGGGCTCCAGCCTGGTCTGCCTGTGCGGCTGGTTCGGCAAGCTTGTCGGCAAGAAGAACCGCGACGAGAACGACACCTGGGAGAACGTGAATGTTCCCAAGAGCATTTCCTGCCTCAAGGATATGTCCGTTCTTATGAGCATCGTGATGATCGTGGTATTCCTTGTAACTACGATCTTTGCCGGAAAAGAGACCATGGCGGCGGTCACCGGCGGCACCAACAGCGTGATCTTTGCGATCCTTCAGGGTCTCACGTTCACCGCGGGCATCCTTGTGCTGCTTCAGGGCGTGCGTATGTTCCTCGGCGAGATCGTCCCCGCGTTCAAGGGCATCAGCGAAAAGCTCGTTCCCGGTGCGCGTCCCGCGCTTGACATCCCCATCTTCTACTCGGTCGGCCCCGTTGCAACGACCGTTGGCTTCCTGTGCGCGATGGTCGGCGGACTGATCGCCACCTTCATCAGCGCGAGCATGAGCGTCTGTGTCCTGCCCGGCGTTATCGGACTGTTCTTCATGGGCGGTGCGGCCGGCGTGTTCGGCGATAAGCTCGGCGGCAAGCGCGGCGCGGTGGTCGCGGGTCTCTCCCTCGGCTTCCTGTTCACGATCATCGTGGCTCTTGCGTACCCGCTCATCGACGTCACGCGCTACGGCGTGGACGGCCTGTGGTTTGCTTCGACGGATGCGATCATCGTGTCGGTCATCATGAAGCTGGTCGGCCTGCTCTTCGGCATCCCCGTCTGACGATATTCACGGTAAGCTGAGCAGCCGCTTGCGGCGGCTCAGCTTGCGCGTGTCAAAAAAGGATTTTTGACACGCTCTCAAACGAGACCCACTGCGTTGGGCTCTCGTTTGAAGGGGCTGCGGCTCGCCGCAGCGCACTCGCTTCGCTCGCACGTTTGCGAGCCGAAAGGTATTTTTTCCGACGCACATGTCGCCGGAAAAAATGATCGAAACTCTATTTGCGCCTGCGGGCGCAAACTCTGCGAGGTTTTCTCGACAACCGGAAGCTGAGCGGGCGCCTGCGGCAGCTCAGCTTATAAAAAACGCTAAACAAAGGAGATCATTCGCTATGAAAATGGTAAGAACCGTGACCGGCGATATTCCCGCCGCTGAAATGGGCTTTACGTATCCGCATGAGCATCTCCATGCCGTTCCGCCCCCGCAGCAGAAGGACAGAGATCTGGAGCTCAGCAGCTACGAAAACAGCGTGAAGGAGCTGCTCAACTTCAAGTCCGTCGGCGGCTGCACGCTCGTTGAGGCATCAACGCTCGACTACGGGCGGGATCTCAACGCCCTGCAGCGCATGAGCATCGAGACCGGCGTTCATGTCGTCGGCACGACCGGGTTCAACAAGCACATCTATTACCCGGACTGGGTCGCGGAAAAGAGCGCGGAAGAGATCTCCGACATGCTGGTGCGGGACGTGACGGTCGGCGGCGACGGCGGCACGGCCAAGGCCGGCTTCCTCAAGATCGGGACTTACTATAATCTCATTCACCCGCTCGAAGAGAAAACCACCGTTGCGGCAGCCATTGCGCACAAGAAATGCGGCGCTCCGATCTGGGGCCATACCGAGGCCGGAACGATGGGCATGGAGGTCCTCGACATTCTCGAGCGCGAGGGGGCGGATTTTTCCCATGTGTGCCTCGGACATCTTGACCGCAACCCGGACGAGTATTACCTTCTCAAGCTTGCCGAGCGCGGCATCTATGTGCAGTTCGACGGCCCCGGCAAGGTGAAGTATTACCCGGACAGCGTTCGCGTGGCGCTCATCAAGTCGCTCATTGCCCACGGTCATATCGACCAGATGCTCATTTCCGGCGATATGGGACGCGCCTCGTATCTGGAGGCCTACGGCGGCGGGCCGGGCTTCCGGTTCATTGCCACGAAGTTCATTTCCCGTCTGCTGGACGAGGGCGTGAGCGAGCAGGATATCCACAAGATCTTTTACGAAAATCCGCAGCGCTGGCTGGCGGTGTTTTAAGGGATCGGAGGTCGTTCCATGGCATTTGTTCTTCAGAAAATGACCCGGCCCGAAGCGGCCGCCCGGCTGCGGGAGATGCCCGTGGGCATCATCCCGATCGGCTCAACGGAGCAGCATGGGCCGCACCTCCCGCTCGGTACCGACATATATCTGGCGGAGGAGCTCGCATACCGCGTCTCGGACGCGACCGGCGCCATGGTCATGCCGTCGCTCAATTTCGGCTACTCCTGGGGGTGGCGCGATATCCCCGGCACGCTCTGGCTGCCCGAAAAGCTGCTGGAGGAGGTCCTTCAGGCACTTGTCCGGTCGGTTAAACGGTATGGAGTGAAGGTGCTGGTGTTTTTAAACGGGCATGAGGCCAACGGCAGCGCCATGAAGTACGCTATCCGCGGCATTCAGGACGATGTCCGGGTCAAGGTGCTGGGGGCGTTCTACCCCGGGCTCGGAGAGGTATATGCGAAAAACATGGAGTCGCCCACGTGGGGCGGCATGTTCCATGCCGACGAGTTTGAAACCTCCCTGATGCTCGCGTCCCGCCGGAGCTCGCTTGTGCAGATGGATAAAGCGGTGCGGGAATATCCCGAAAAGCCGGCACTTTACGGAACGGACAATTCCTCCATCGGCGAGATCAGCGCCAGCGGCGTCTACGGCGACGCGACGGTCGCGAGCGCGGAAAAGGGAGAGGCCATGATGCGCGAATTTGTTGCGCGTACCGGCGATTTGATCGCGGCGGCGCTCCGGCAGGTACAGCCGTGAAAAAAGCCGCGGCGGAATACGGAGGTCATTTCTGCTTATGAACACCATATACGGACAGTGTGTGCAGCCCGGCATCGCCATCGGTCGCGTGTGCCGGTGGGGGAAAAAGGGCCCCGCGGCAGAGCGCCGGGAGATCGCGGACACCGCTGCCGAGCTTGCCCGGCTGCGCCACGCCGCGGAGCGTGCCGCAGCGCGGCAGAACGAGCTCTATGAAAACGCACTGCACCAGACGGACGCGGCCACGGCGGAGATCTTTGCGATCCACGCTATGATGATCCAGGATCCCGCCCTGCTCGGCGCGGCGGAAGATGTCATCCGGCAGGAGCGGGCGTGCGCGGAATACGCCGTCGCCAAGGCCGGAGAGAGCCTGGAAAAGGAACTGGCCGGCATGGACGATGCGTACATGCGATCCCGTGCCGAGGACGCGCGGGAGATCACGCAGGAGCTTATCTCGGTGCTGTCCGACGCGGCGGCGCCCCAGCTGCTCGGCGACGAGCCGTTCATCCTTGCCGCGGAGGACTTTTCTCCCAGCGAAATGCTCCAGTTGAACGGGAAGGGACTGCGGGGCGTTGTGCTCTCGGCGGGCTCTGCCAACGGCCACACGGCGATCCTCGCGCGCAGTCTCGGCCTCCCCATGCTGATGCAGTGCGGCGATCTCAATGCCCTGCGCTCCGGCGCGCAGGCGGTGCTGGATGCGGAGAACGGAAAGCTCGTGTCCGAGCCGCTGCCGGAGGAGATTTTGCGCTATGAGCAGCTTCTGGCGCAGCAGACGCAGCGGCGCGAGGAGTTGCGGCTTTTGGCGGACAGCCGCTCCGTTACGGCGGACGGGCACGCCATAGAGCTTTATGCCAACATCGGAAGCCCCGCAGAGCTCCCGGCCGCGCTTGAAAACGGCGCGGAGGGCGTGGGTCTTTTCCGCTCAGAGTTTTTGTATCTGGGCCGCCCGGACGCGCCGGGCGAGGAGGAGCAGCTTTGCGCTTACCGCTCGGCGCTTGAGCAGATGGCACCGAGACGGGTCATCATCCGAACCTTTGATATCGGCGCGGATAAGACCGTGGAATATATTCCCATGCCGCCGGAGGAAAATCCCGCGCTCGGACTGCGGGCCATCCGGCTCGGCCTCTGCCGGCCGGAGCTCTTCAAAACGCAGCTTCGTGCGCTGCTCCGCGCCTCGGCCTGCGGCAAGCTCGGCATCATGTTTCCGATGATAGCAAATGTCAGTGATCTTCTCGCCTGCAAAAAGCTCCTAGCGGAGTGTGAGGCGGCCGTCCGTGCCGAGGGGCATGCTGTTGGCCGCTATGAGATCGGCGTGATGATCGAAACGCCCGCCGCCGCGCTCTCCGCCGCGGAGCTGGCGCGCGAGTGCGATTTCTTCTCCATTGGAACAAACGATCTCACGCAGTATACCTACGCCGTGGACCGACAGAACGCCGCGCTGCACGATTATATCGATCCCGCCCGAACGGCGCTGCTGCGGCTCATCCGCATGACCGTGGAGGATGCGCACGCGAACGGCTGCAAGGTGGGGATCTGCGGAGAGCTCGGCGCCGATCCCGGCCTGATCGAAGCATTCCTCCGCATGGGCGTGGACGAGCTTTCGGTGAGCATCCCGGCCATCTTGCCGCTGCGGGAAAGGATCCGCCAACTTAATCTGTCCGAATGAGCGCGAAAGCGCCGGTCGTTCTTTCACGAACGACCGGCGCTTTTCTCTTTACCAACGCGGGAAAACAGGATATAATCTTATTTGAGAAGACCTTCGAGCAGAAGCTTGACGCCAATGCCGACAAGGACGATGCCGCCGGCGATTTCCGCTTTTTTCGGGTGGATGCCGGGGATGCGGCTTGCGGCCATGGCGCCGCCGAAGGCGATGAGGAACGTTGTGCAGCCGATGACGGCGCACGAGAGCACCACGCCGGGGCCCGGGGGCGAGAATGCGAAGCTTACGCCGACGGCGAGAGCATCGATGCTCGTTGCCACGGCGAGCGCGAGCAGCCGCTTGTGGGACAAAACCGCCATGCCGCCGGAGCCTTCCTCGCCGCCGCGCACCGCCTCGAGGATCATTTTGCCGCCGATGAACGCGAGCAGCGCGAAGCTCACATACGGGCCGATGGCCGTGACATAGCCGGACACCGTGCTGCCGAGAATGTAGCCCGCAAGCGGCATGAGAAACTGGAACGCGCCGAAATACAGCCCGTGCCAGAGCGCGTAGCTCGTTTTGAACGGGCGCATGGCGAGGCCGTTCGTGACGGATACCGCAAATGCATCCATGGAAAGGGAAATGCCGATGAGTATAACAGAAATCATGGGAACCTCCGCACAAGAAAAGAATATGGCCGCCGCGCTCGCGCTTGCGCGCGAGGCCGCCGCCGCGGGGGAAATACCGGTCGGCTGTGTGATCACCGACGGCGCGGGGAACGTGATCGGACGGGGGAGAAACCGGCGCGAGGAGGGTGCGGACGCGACCGCCCACGCCGAGATCGAGGCGATCCGCGAGGCCTGCCGCGCGCTTGGCACGTGGCGGCTCGACGGATGTACGCTGTATGTAACGCTGGAGCCGTGCCCCATGTGCGCCGGGGCGATCTTAAACGCGCGTATCCCTACGGTGGTGTATGGCGCGCGGGAGGCAAAAAGCGGCTCGTGCGGCAGCGTGATCGACCTGTTTTTTGAAAATTACGGGTTTCAGCCGCGCGTGTACGGCGGGATATTAAAGGACGAATGCGCCGCGCTGCTGCGGAATTTCTTTTTGCGGATGCGGGAGAAAGGGTAAACCCCTCCGTCTCGGCGCGAAGCGCCGAGCCACCTCCCCTGTTAGGGGAGGCAAGTAAGCTTGCGGCAAACCGGCTTGGCTCCTCTCGATAGGGGAGCTGTCAGCGAAGCTGACTGAGGGGTTTACTTCCGCGGGAAACGGGAGCTGTAAGAACAGCTCCCGTTTTTGCTTTTCTCAGTTCTTGAGCGTCCCGTCCGGATTGAAGAGGGGCAGGGGGGCGAGCACCGTGATGTCGTGCCGCTCGATCGCGCCGCCCTCGGCGAGCACCGCCATTTTGCCGACGATGTTGCCGCCGGCCTTCTTCACGAGCTCTTCCATGGCGCGCAGGCTCTCGCCGGTGGAGATCACGTCGTCCACGATAAGGATGCGCTTGCCCTTCATACGCTCGGCGTCGGCGGTGTCGATGATGAGCGTCTGCGTGCCGCCGGTGGTGATGGAGTGGACGTGCACTTCGAAAATGCCGGTCATGTACGCCTTGGCCTTCTTGCGGGCGAGCAGATAGGGGATGCCGCACTGGCGGGACATTTCGTACGCGAGAGGGATCGCCTTGGCTTCCGGCGCGATGATGTAGTCAAACTCCGGGGCGCGCTTCAAAAGCTCCTTGGCGGCGTGGATGGTCATCTCCACATCGCCGAACATGACGAAAGCGCCGATGTAGAGATCATCGCTCACCGGGCAGAGCGGCAGATCGCGCTTGAGGCCGGCGATATCCATGGTGTAGGTCATCATTGTTGTTGTCTCCTTTTAAATTTATACATCCAATCCGGTGAGATACCGCCGGATCATATCCAAAGCGTTGCTGGCTGCGATGAGCCGGATGCGCGGCCGCGGCGCGTGGCCGCATTGCAGACGGCGGACGAAGCAGCCGCTCCTCGCGGCGAGCGCTACGAATACAAGCCCTACGTCGTCCCCATCGGGCCCTGCCCAGCCGGTGATGCCGATGCCGATGTCGCTGCCGAGCGCCTTGCGCACACGCTTGGCCATCTTGGCCGCGACCGGCATGCTCACGACGCCGTTTTCGGCGATAAGGTCTTCGTCCATGTCGAGCAGACGCACCTTGGCATCCTCGGTATATGTGACGACGCCGCCGAGGAAGTGCGCGCTCGCGCCGGGGATATCGGTGATGCGCTGCGCGAGCAGACCGCCCGTGCAGCTCTCCGCCACGGCGAGCGACGTGTTTTTCTCCTGTAAAAGCTGCAATACGCGCTCTTCGAGCGAGGCGCAGTCGATACCGTAAACGAGATCGCCCATCTTATCGCAGATATCCTCGATCACCGGCTCCATGAGTGCTTCGCACTCCGCCTCGTCTGCGCCCTTGGCGGTGACGCGCACCCAGCATTCGCCCTCGCGCGAATACGGCGCGACGGTGGGGTTTGCCCCGTCCATAAAGGGGCGCAGGCGCGTTTCCATGGCGCTCTCGCCGATGCCGAAAAAGCGGATCATGTGCGAGCGGATCACCGCGCCGGAGAGCTTTTGGAGATACGGCATAACGTAATTCCGCAGCATCGTGACGCACTCTCTCGGCGGGCCGGGCAGCATGACGACGCGCACGGGGCCGTCCTCAATGATGCATCCCGGGGCGGTGCCGCAGTCGTTCGGCAGCATGATGCTCCCCTCGGGGAGATAGGCCTGCTGAAGGTTGTTGTCGGTAAAGCTCCGGCCGCGCTCGGCAAAATATTCGCGGATGTCCGCGAGCGCGTCCTCGTTGAGATAGAGCTTCCGGTCAAAGGCGCGCGCGAGTGTCTGCTTGGTGAGATCGTCGCACGTGGGGCCGAGACCGCCGGTCGTGATGATGAGATCGGCGCGGTTTCGCGCGCGGTAAATGCACTCGGTGAGACGGGCGGGGTTGTCGCCGACGACGGTGTGCCAGTAGACGTTCACGCCCAGCTCCGCGAGCGCGAGAGAAATGTCCCGCGCGTCGGTGTTGACCGTGCCGCCGAGCAGAAGCTCCGTCCCGACGGAGAGAATTTCGGCGTTCATATAACGCCTCCTTACATCAGAAAATCAGGGGTCGAAGCGCATGCGCTCGATGCCGGCCATCGCCTCGGCGACGAGGCCTTCAATATCGAGCACCGACTCCGCTTCCTCCACCGCATCAATACGCGGCCGCGTGCGGGGGTGGCGCGGTGTGAACACCGTGCAGCAGTCCTCATAGGGAAGGGTGGAGAGCTCGAACGTGCCGATCTTGCGGGAGAGACGGACGATCTCTTCCTTGTCAAAGCCGATGAGCGGGCGCAGCACGGGCAGGCGCGTGACGGCCTCGGTGCAGCCGAGCGCCTCCATCGTCTGCGAGGCGACCTGACCGAGGTTTTCGCCCGTGACGAGCGCCTTGGCGCCGTTGCGGTCGGCGACCTCCTGCGCAATGCGCATCATAAACCGGCGCATGATGAGCGTGAAGTATTCCTCCGGGCATTTGTCGCGGATCTCGGTCTGGATGTGCGTGAACGGCACGACCTCCACGGTGAGCCGCCCGCAATAGGCGGTGAGCTCCTTGGCAAGATCGAGCACCTTCTGCTTGGCCAGCTCCGAGGTGTACGGGAACGAGAAGAAATGCACCGGGATCATATGTACGCCGCGCTTGGCGATCATATACGTCGATACCGGCGAATCGATGCCGCCGGAGAGCAGCGTTACCGCCGTGCCGCCGCAGCCGACGGGCAGACCGCCCGCGCCGGGCAGCGGGGGACGGTGGATGTAGGCGGCGCGCTCGCGCACCTCAACATGCACGGTGAGCTCCGGGTTGTGGACGTCCACGGCGGTCTCCGGGAACGCCTCGGCAAGCTCGCCGCCGACGTACTGGCTGACCTCGATGGATGTCATCGGGAAGGCCTTGTCCGCGCGGCGCGTTTCCACCTTGAAGCTCTTCGCTTCGCGCATGGCCTCGGCCATGTACTCAATGGCTTTGCACGCCATGGCCTCGGGCGTTTTGTCGCACGCGGCGGCGCGCACCACGGCGGCGATGCCGAACACCTTCGTCATGGCCTGCTGCGTTTCGTCCATGTCGATATCGTCCGATTTCGGCTCAACATAGATCGTGGACTGCGTGCACGTTACGTCAAACTCGCCGAGCGAGCGCAGACGGCGCTTTACGTTGGAAATGAGCTTCTGCTCAAAGTATTTCTTGTTCAGACCCTTGAGGACGATCTCGCCCTGCTTGAGAAGAATGATGTCCTGCATATTGACCTCACACATATTGTAATAGCTCTGCCGGGGTGCTTATGATCCCCAGCGCGGCGCAGTTTTCGAGCTTTTTGCGGTCCCAGTAGCCCCAGTCACAGAGGACGCAGGGGAGAGAGGCGTTTTTTGCCGTTTCACTGTCCACGCCGGAGTCACCGACGTAGAGCGCGCGGGAGGCATCAACGCCGAGCGCTTTGAGCGCATCGTACACCGCGTCCGGCGCGGGCTTTGTGGGGCGGCCGGGCTTTCGGCCTTCCACATGGGAAATTTTATCCCCGAGGAACTTATGCAGCATCGGCACGGCGTCGGTGTGATCCTTGTTCGTGACGCACGCGGTGCGGATGCCGCGCCGGTGCAGCGCATCCAAAAGCTCCGGGATGCCCTCGTAGGGCGTCACGTGCTCCTGCGCGTGGGCGGCATAGAGCTTGGCGTATATATCGAGCGTTTCGTCAACGAGCGCTTCCTGTCCTGAACCGAGCGCGCGGGTGATGAGCATTTTTGCGCCGTTGCCGACCATGGAGCGCACTTGCGCTGTCGTCCGTTCCGGGCGGTGCATTTCGCGCAGCGCGCCGTTGACGGCCTCGGCAATGTCGGCAAGCGTATATAAAAGCGTGCCGTCCAGATCAAACAATACGGCATCGAATCGGTTCATGGCGCAGCCTCCTGAGAGGGGGAGATGAGAAAATCGTAGGTGCGGTACTGCACGGCCTCGGCGATGTGCTCGGGCGCAATGTCCTTCGCCCCGGCGAGATCGGCGATCGTGCGCGCGACGCGCAGTATGCGGTCATAGCTTCGCGCCGTGAGACCGAGCGCGTGGAAAGCGTCCTTCATGAGCGCGTCGCCCTCGCTCGTGAGAGAGCAGTAACGCTCCATGTCGCGCGGGGACATGCTGGCATTGCATTCCGTGCCGGAGGAAAAGCGCTTGCGCTGCACCTCCCGCGCGCGGTTGACGCGCTGGCGGATGGTTTCGGAGCTCTCGCCGTCCGGACGGCGGCGCAGCTCGTCGTAGGCGAGTGCGGGGACTTCTACAATGATGTCGATCCGGTCCATGAGCGGGCCGGAGAGCTTGGCGTGGTAGGCACGGACGGACTTTTCGCTGCACCGGCAGCGGCCGCCCGGCTGTCCATACCAGCCGCATTTGCAGGGGTTCATGGCACAAACGAGCATAAACCGGCTGGGGTACACCGCCGTTCCGGCGGCGCGGGAGACCGTCACAACGCCGTCCTCGAGCGGCTGGCGCATGACTTCGAGCACATCCCGGTGGTATTCGGGCAGCTCGTCGAGAAACAGCACGCCGTTATGTGCGAGCGATACCTCGCCCGGCTGGAGTTGCGCTCCGCCCGCCATCGCGGCGGCGGAGAGCGTGTGGTGCGGCGCGCGGAACGGGCGCTGGCGGAGGATGGGGCGCTTTTCGTTTGTGAGACCGCAGACGCTCCAAATGCCGGTGGACTCCATCGTCTCCTCGCGGCTCATGTCCGGCAGTATGCCGGGAAGGCGCTTGGCGAGCATCGACTTGCCGGAGCCCGGCGGGCCGACCATGAGGACATTATGCCCGCCCGCGGCGGCGACTTCGAGCGCACGCTTGACGTTTTCCTGTCCCTTGACCTCGGCATAGTCAGGGAAGATGAGCTCCTCCTCGCTCGGCACGGGCGGCTCGGCGGGGATGATTTTCTTCTCGCCTGCGAGATGCGCCAAAAGCTCCGGGACGGTATGTACCGGGTAGACGGTGAGATGGTCGGCGTAGGCGGCCTCGCGCGCATTGCCGGCAGGGACGTACAGCTCGCGGATGCCCGCCTTTTCGGCGGCGAGCGCCATGGGCAGTGCACCGCGCACCGCGCGTACCTCGCCGGAGAGCGAGAGCTCGCCGATCACGGCGGCGTCCGGCGCAAGGGGCTTTGCCTGCCCGGTGGCGATGAGGATGCCGAGCAGGATCGGGAGATCGTACACGGTGCCGGCCTTTTTCCGGTCGGCGGGCGCGAGGTTTACGGTGACGCGGCTGACGGGAAAATCGAGTCCGCAGCTCTTCACCGAGGCGCGCACGCGCTCGCGCGCCTCCTTTACGGCGGCGTCGGGCAGGCCGACAATGTCAAACTGCGGCAGCCCGCCGGAGAGAAAGATCTCCGCCGAGACCTCGTAGCCGCCGATGCCCTGCAGGCCGAGCGAGCGTATTTTTGCCACCATGTTCCCGCCGCCTTTCCAAAATCAGAATTTCAGAGAGTCTCAGCCGCGGATGGCCTGTGCCTTGCGGCGCGGCGCGAGCGCGGCGTTGATCTTCGCCGCGGCGTCCGCGGGCGTGAGCTTTTCCTGCGTCCCGGCCGCCATGTCCTTGAGCGATACGACGCCCGCGGCAGCCTCGTCGCCGCCGATGATGAGCGCGAACGGGATGCCAGACTTATCCGCAAAGCCGATCTTCTGCTTGAACTTGCGGTTTTCAAAATAGATCTGCGTCTTGACGCCCGCAGCGCGCAGCGCTGTGGCGGTTTCCACGGCAAACGCCATGCAGTCGGGGTCCATCGGGATAACGACGGCTTCGGCAGGCGCGGTGAGAATGTCCCTGGAGAGCATGTCCTGCTCCTGCAGCACATAGAAAAGGCGCGTCACGCCGATGGAAATGCCGACGCCGGGGAGCGTGCGGTCGGTATAGTACCCGGCGAGATTGTCGTACCGGCCGCCGGAGCAGACCGAGCCGATCTCCGGGTGGTCGGTCATCACGGTTTCGTACACAGTGCCGGTGTAGTAGTCCAGGCCGCGGGCGATCGTGAGATCGATCTCAAAGTTCTCTGCCGGGACGCCGAACGAGCCGACGTACTCCACGACGGTGGCGAGCTCGTGCAATCCGAGATCGAACGTCTCGTTCTGCCCCTCGTACCGGCGCAGGAAGGCAAGCTTATCCGCGCTCGTCCCGGGGACGGAGATGAATTCGAGAACCTTATCGGCGGTCTCCGGCGCAACGGCGAACTCCTCCACGAGCACGGCGCGGACCTTCTCGGGGCCGATCTTGTCGAGCTTATCGATGGTACGCATCACGTCGCCGGATTTTTCCGTCAGCCCGAGCAGGGCGAAAAAGCCGTTGAGCACCTTGCGGTTATTGACGCGGATGCGGAAGTTTTTGAGACCGAGGGCGTTGAACGTGCGGTAAATGACGGCGGGGATCTCGGCCTCGTTCATGATGTCGAGCTTACCGTCGCCGATGATGTCGATATCCGCCTGATAAAACTCGCGGAAGCGGCCGCGCTGCGCGCGCTCGCCGCGGTAGACCTTGCCGATCTGGTAGCGGCGGAAGGGGAACGTCAGCTCGTTGGCGTGGAGCGCAACGTACTTTGCGAGCGGCACGGTGAGATCAAAGCGGAGGGCGAGGTCGCTGTCGCCCTTCGAGAAGCGGTAGATCTGTTTTTCGGTCTCGCCGCCGCCCTTGGCGAGGAGCACGTCGGCACTCTCGATGACGGGCGTATCGAGCGGCGTGAAGCCGTAGAGAGCGTAGCTCTCGCGCAGCGTTGCCATGACGCGCTGCATTTTCTTCTGGTCCTCCGGCAGAAGCTCCATGAAGCCGGAGAGAGTGTGCGGTCGGATCTGAGCCATAGGGGGAATCCTCCTTTGAATAGAGAATGGATAGCTGGCCGCTGCCGGCTATCCATTCCTCGGAAAAATTGTGGGGGTTATTATTTTTTCTTCGGGTTGACGATATCGCGCCAGTCCAGATCGCCCCGGCGGAGACCCTGCACGAGCACTTCGGCGGTGGCAACGTTGGAAGCGAAGGGGATGCTGTGCTGGTCGCACAGGCGGGCGATGGCGTCTACATCCTTCGTGTTGGCCTTGGGGTCGCAGAAGAAGAGAACAAGGTCGATCTCGTTGTAGGCAATGCGTGCGCCGATCTGCTGTGCGCCGCCCTGCGTGCAGGGAAGATACAGCGTGACCGGCAGCCCCGTGGCCTCCGAGACGAGCTTGCCCGTGGTGTTCGTGGCGCAGATGTCGTGACCGGAGAGAATGCCGCAGTAGGCAATGCAGAACTGGACCATAAGCTCCTTTTTGCCGTCATGGGCGAGAAGAGCGATATTCATGCTTTGGCACCTCCGTATATGAATGAATTTAATAAACGCTGTCTTTAGAATTATAACCGCAAAAAGCGCGCTTTGCAACGAAAAATTCGGATTATTTCAGCAGAGAATACGCATTTTCCACGGTGTTGGCGTTGGACTGGAACGTGAAGTAGTAATCCACGATCTTTCGCGCGACCGGCGAGAGCGTGGCGCCCGCGCCGCCCTTTTCCACGGCGATGGCGATGGCGATCTCCGGGTTGTCGCCGTAGGGCGCGTAGAGGATGAACATGGCGTTGTTCACAAGTCCCTCGCCGCGCTGCGCCGTTCCGGTTTTGGCGGCGGCGACGATGTTGCTGTCGAGCCAGTGCTCCTTGAGGGTGCTCGCGGCATCATAGAGCACGCCCCACATGCCGTATTGGATGTAGCCGAAGATCTCGGGATCGATATCAAGCTTGCTGAGCACCTCGGTCTCGCGCTGGAAGAGCGTTTTGGAGTAATCATAGCTGCGCACTTCCTTGAGAAGAGAGGCGCTGTAGCGCGTGCCGCCGTTGGCGAGAGCCGCGCAGTATTCCGCCATCTGCAGCGGCGTGAACTCCGTGAACGACTGGCCGATGGCGCTCTGCAGCGTATCGCCGTTATACCAGGAGATACCGGTGTACTGTTCCTTGAAGCTCTGCGTGGACATCTGGCCGGTAACCTCCGGGAGCTCGATGCCGGTGTGCTCGCCGAGACCGTAGAGCTTGGCGTAATACGCCATTTTATCGATGCCGAGCTCGTCGCCGTAGTAGTAGAAGAAATAGTTGCAGGAGTAGGTGATGGCCTGCACGACGTTGATCTCGCCGTGGGTATATTTGTAGGTCGAGTAGATCCAGCATTCGGGGGCGTAGCCGTCGTCGATGTACTTGGTGAACTGGCCTTCGGTTTTCAGCGTGAGCGTCGGCGATACGATGCCCTCGGCCAGCAGCGCCGTGGCGGTGCAGGGCTTGAACGTGGAGCCGGGGGCGTAAACGCCCATGAGCGCGCGGTTATAAAGCGGGGCATTTTCGTCCGCGACGAGCTCTTCATAGTTATCGAGCATCGTGGCGGCGTCGTAGGTCGGGTAGCTCACGAGCGCAAGCGGCTCGCCGGTATCGACCTTCACGACGCACAGCGCGCCGCCGGAGATCATTTCGGTGCTGTCCGTGCCGTACATTTCGGCTTCCTCAATGATGCGGGCGCGCTCGACGTTGATCTCTTCAATGTGGGAGGCGAGCGCTTCCTCGCACACCTCCTGCAGGCCGATATCGAGCGTCAGATAAACGTGCCCGCCGGGCTGCGGCTCTTTGGTGTATTTGGTGCGGAGCGTGACGCCGTCGAGATTGGAGTAGACCTCCGCCTCGCCGTCCACGCCGTGGAGGTAGTTTTCGAAGGCGTATTCCACGCCGTCCTTGCCGACGTAGGCATCGAGCGAGTAGTCCTTGTCGGCGTAGGTCTCCCACTCCTCCGCCGTCAGCTTGCCGGTGTAGCCGAGAAGGTGGGCGGCGTACTGCGTTTTGTATTCGCGCACGTAGGACGAGGAGACCTCAAAGCCCGGAATGTCCTGCTCCATGAGATAGGTGAGCAGCGGCATCGAAACGTCCTCGGCGAAAACGTAGGGCGTGGTGTTGATGTTGAAGCGGTCGTTGATCTCATACCGGACGCCGACGATGCGCCGGGCATCCTCGGCGTTATACTCGCTGCCGACGCTGTAGCGCGTGCGCATTGCCGCGAGAATCTCGACGGCGTTGGAGTCGAGCGGCATGTCGTTGGCCTTGAGCCAGGCATCGAGCATGCTCTTCTGGAGCGTGTCCATCTCGGTGAACTCGAAGGGCGGGGCCTTTGTGATCGGCAGAGTGTCGGTATAGGTATCACCGAAGCGCTCCACGGCGTTGCAGAGCTCCAAGATGATCGCGTTCGGATCGTCCTGGCTGAAGAGCTCCGTTACGTTGATGGAGAGGTTGTTGCAGAGAGAGTTGGACACGAGCAGACGCCCGTAGCGGTCGAGAATGTTTCCTCGCGCGGCGGGAATGGTGATGTCCTCTTTTGTCTCTGTTTCCCCCACGGCATAGTATTCGCGGCCGCCGACGATCTGCAGCTTATAGAGCGCGACAAAGTAAATGCCGAGCAGCAGCACAAATGCGACGGCGAGTACAACGAGCCGGATGGGTTTGACCATTTTCTGCATGGAATATTCCTTTCAAAATGCGGGGGGTTACTTGTACGGCGTGGGCGCTTCCCGCGATGAGCGCCACGGGAAGTTCTTGCAGAGATAGTACGACGGGAAGAGGAACGGCAAACTCCAGAGCGTCTGCAAAAGCGCCGTTACCCAAAGCGCCGGGCTGCTCTGTCCCTTATAGAAGAGCAGGCTGAACATCTGCGCGAACGCGGCGAGAAAGAGCGCCGCCGCCCCCATGATGCAGTAAGTGAAAAGGCGCTTGTTGAGATAAAAATCGCCGAGAAAGCCGGAGACAAACCCCATCACGGGGAAGAGCACGGTGAACAGTACGCTCTGCGAGCCGAAAAAGAGATCGGAGAGGATGCCCGCGGCCAGCCCGAACAGTCCGCCGCCCCAGCCGCCTTCAAAAAGCCCCGCCGCCACGACGAGCGCGGGCAGAAACATGGCCCGCACGCCAAAGAGCGCAACGTGGCTCAATATTACGTTTTGCACGAGCAGCGCGGCGAAAAGATACAGCGCGTACAAAACACCGCGCCGGGTCTTGAGCCAGAACTCGTCCAGCTTTATATCGGAAAGCTGGAAATGGATCTTCTTTCGTTTCACTCGATGACCTCAAAATCCTTGATGATGAACACCTGCGACAGCACGGAAAGATCGACCGAGGGCTTGACGACCGCGTAGTACGACTGGCCGCCCGCCTCGCTGCGCAGCTCCGTAACGGTGCCGACGACGATGCCGGACGGGAACGCGCCGCCGCGGCCGGAGGTGACGACGCTGTCGCCGGTGAAGAGCGTTACGTCGTCGGTGAAGTAGCTGAGCTTGCAGCAGCCCTCCTTCATGAGCGCGTAGTCGCCGACGATCATCGCGGCGATGGACGATTCGCCCACGAGCACGCCCGCGTCCATGTTCACATCGATCACGGTGCGCACGGAGGCGTAGTTATTTCCAACCTCGTATACCTGCCCGACGAGCATGCCGGATTCGGTGATGACGCAGTCGCCCTGCTCGATGCCATTGTCCGTGCCCTTGGAGATCGTGAAAGCGCTCGTCCAGTTGGAGGCGTCCCACGAGGTGATCATGGCCGCTTCCGTCTGGAAGGTCGTGTTCTTCTCCAAATAGCCGAGCATCGTGCGCAGGCGGGTGTTCTCCTCAAGCGCGTCCTGGCTGGAGCGCACCTGCTCCTGCGCCTCGGCAAGCTGGCGGCGGAGCGATTCGTTTTCCGCGAGGAGCTTGTCGTAGCGGTAAATATATCCGTAAATGCCGCGCATCCACTCCACGACCGAGCCGACCGCGCCCTGAATGGGGATGCGCAGGGCGTTTGCCGCCTCCGGCACCGCGCCGGAGCTGCCGTCGGCCTTCGGGCGCGAGGCAAGTCCTATGAGAAGCGCCGCCACAACGATGATGATCGCCATGCGCACGCCGTATTGCTTGAGATACTTTTTCAAGGCTCAACCCCCTGTTCTCCCGGGAACGCCCCGGGCGCAAGTAGAAAGATCAAAGAAGAGAAATGTCAAATTCGCGGAGCATCTGCCCCATACGGCATACCGGAAGCCCCATCACATTGAAGAAATCGCCCTCGATGCGTTCTACAAAGAGACTTGCAAGCCCCTGATAGCCGTAAGCGCCCGCCTTGTCGAGCGGTTCGCCGGTGGCGATGTAGGCTTCGATCTCCGCATCGGTAAGAGCGCGAAAGTGCACGCTCGTGCATTCACTCTCCGCAAGGATCTTTTCGCCCTCACGGATGCACACGCCGCTCCACACGCGGTGCGCCCGTCCGGAGAGGGCGCGGAGCATGCTGCGGGCGCGCTCTGGCGTGCCGGGCTTTCCGAGCACGGTGCCGTCGAGCTCCACGAGCGTGTCGGCGGCGAGGATCACGGCGGCGGGGTCGTTCACGCGCTGCGCCACCTCGGCCGCCTTCTGCGCGGCGAGCGCCTTGACCCGCTCACCGGGTGCGAGCTCCGGCGGCGCACTCTCCTCGCCCTGCGCGGGGAGAATTTCATAAGCTATGCCGAATTTATCGAGCAGCTCCCGCCGCCGGGGCGAGCCGGAGGCGAGGATCAGCCGTTTATTACAGTACGCCACGGTAATACAGTCCTCTCGTTATGCCATTGGGTTTATAGTGCGTGCCCTGGATATAGCTCTCGGCGACTTCAAGGCATTCGCGCGCGCTCTCCGTGGAGAAGCACAGCCGCACCGCCCAGAGACCGAGATCGATCCATTCCTGCGTCACGTCGCCAAGCCAGAGCTTGCGCGCCGCCCAAACGGTGTTGCGGCAGCCGAAATGCTTCGTCACCGGCCATACGCCGCCGTGCGTGTCGGCCATCTGGCCGGGCGTGGTGCAGGTGCACCGTCCGGCGCTTGCCTTCAAAAGGCAATTTTGCGTCACCATGACGGGGAGACGGCCATATATGGCGAGCTCGGTATCCATGCACTTCGGTATTTCGCGAATATCGGCAAACGTGAGCTCCGGCGAGAGCATCGCCGAAAGGAAGCCCGCCGACGCCATGCCGGAGAGCGTGTAGCTGTTCATCACGGCGAGATCAAAGTCGCCGCGGATGCGGAAACCTTCCTGCCCCGCCATCATGGCCAGACCGAGATTTCCGGTGAGCGCCTGCGTGACGCCGCTCTCGTGTACCTTCGCAAGGAGAGAGCGCAGCTCGTCCTCTTCCTTCTCGCCGAACGCCGCGGAGGGGAGCGCGGCGACGATCTCCGCGCCGTTTTCGCGGAAGATGTCGGCGACGCCGGGCTTTTCCGCGAGCAGCTCGAGCGGGACATATACGCACTCCGGGCAGAGCGCGGCGAGCTCCGGCGTCATCTGCGCGGCGGTCTGGAACGAGAAGTTGATCGCGGGCAGGTGGGAGATGAGGACGCTGCGCGGCGGCTCGGGGAAATCGCCCTCTTTGCGGTCGGGCAGCTTGGCGCGCTCCTCGGAGAGCTTATACAAAAGACGGCGGCGGGCCTCGTCCAGTTCGATGCCGGACACGCGGAGTTTTTCTCCCGCGGGAGACTGCACGCGGACTTCAGCGCAGCGAAACGGCGTTCCGGCGGTGCGGTACATCGCCTCGCGCAGGCCGTCCTCCGTGAGCTCCACGTCGCCGGTGTCGTCCGGCACGGGGCCTTCGATCGCGGCGATGTTCTTGTCCATGTCCTGCGCGCCGAGAATGACGCTCGCGCTTGCGCTCTTTGCCGCGGCGGCAAAGCTCACCGCCACGCGGCGCGCCTCGCCGGACGTATATTTCCGCCGCAGCTCCGCGCAGACGGACTCCGTCTCGCCGGGGATCTTCTCCGGCGCTTCGGCGGTTTCGTAAAGATCTTTTTTTGCCGCGCCCCAGGGGAGGAAAACGCGCTCGAGACGTTCAAGCTCCGGTTCGGCGGGAAGCTGGCTTTCGCGGATGGCGGTTGCCCACACGTCCGTGAACGCCGCGGCATACTCGCTCCGGCGCTCCCGGCTGCCGATGGCGAGGCAGGTTACGCCCGCATCGATGAGCTCCCGGCACTCCGGAAGCATGCAGCGATCCTTCCAGCTCAGAGGCGTTGTGTCCCAGCGGCCGCCGAGCGTGTACCGCTCGCGGCAGAGCTCGCTGCAAAGGCCGCGCTCGGCGCTCTCGCGTCCGGCAAAGGCGCTCATGCGGCACGTGCCGCATGCGGCGGCGCAAAGCGGCGTCTGCACCCAGACGGCGGTCTCGATCGGGCACTGCGCCATGCGGCGGATATCCTCGAGCGGAAGGTCGGGCGGGAGAAAAATGCGCCGGAAGCCGAGCCGCTGCGCGATGGCCGCGCTCTCCGGCGTATAAAAGCCGAGATGCGCGTCGGCAAAGAGCGGCATCTCTGGCAAGAGCGAGCGGAGAATGCGGAAAAGGCCGAGATCGCGGACGATGATCGCGTCCACGCCGCAGCGCTGCGCGCGCAGAGCGAGCCCCGCGGCTTTGTTCAGCTCGTCCTCGCGGACGGGGATGTTGAGCGCAAGATACGCGCGGCAGCCGCGGATGCGGCAGTAGCGCACGACCGACTCAAATTCGCTGTTCGGGATGTTCTCCGTCCGGCGGCAGCCGGTCAAATCTTCAAAGCTCAGATATACGGCGTCCGCGCCGCTTTGCACGGCGGCGGTGACGGCCTCCGGCGATCCGGCGGGAGCGAGCAGTTCGACCATAATTTCTTCCTCGTAAACACGGTACCGGGAAACGGTACTTCTTCAAATTAAGATTATAACACAACGAACACCCTTGCTTCAAGTAGAAACATTATGATATAATATCAAAGAATATCACAGCATGGGGTACTATGCCCAAAAAGGACGAACATGGACGGAAAACGCTATCGCATCCAGGGCGCGAACACGCTCTCTCTCCCGGCGGAGGACGCCGAAAAGCTCCTAGTGCTCGGCGACGGGGAGTGCGCGCTGCTGTATCTTTATATTCTGCGCTCCGGCGGCGTACTCGATACCGCGGCGGCGGCGCGCGCTCTCTCCCGCACGGGAGAGCAGATAAGCGCGGCCGCGCGGCGGCTCTCCGGTGCTGGCCTTCTCACCGCCGGGGACGTGCCCCTGCCGGGGCCGGACGAGCTGCCGGTGTACCGCACGGAGGACATCTTGCGCCGCAGCGCCGACGATGGGGCATTTCGCGCGCTGCTCGGCGAGTGCCAGCGCGTGCTCGGCCACACGCTCTCGAGCGCCGATCTCAACACGCTTTTCGGCATTTACGACCGTCTCGGCATGACGGCGGAGACGATATTGCTGCTCATCCACCATTGCGCGGATAAGCTCCGCCGCCGCTACGGCGAGGGGCGGCTCCCGACGATGCGCGCCATCGAGAAGGAGGCGTTTTACTGGGCCAACCGCGAAATTCTTACCGCGCCGCAGGCGGAGGAATATCTCGCTGCGCTTGCCCGGCGCGACGAGGAGATGGAAAAAGTCCGTCACGCGCTCTCGCTCACGGGGCGCGACCTGACGCCCACGGAGCGCAAGTATATCGAAAGCTGGCTCTCGATGGGCTACGGCGCGGAGGCGCTCGCCATCGCCTACGACCGCACCGTTGTCGGCACGGGCAAGCTCGCCTGGGCGTATATGGACAAGATCGTGAAGAGCTGGTATGAAAAGAAGCTCTTCACCGCCGAGCAGATCGAAAAGGGCGACAGCCGCGCGTCCTCGCGCGCCAAGCCCTCCGCGGAGGGCGCGCCGCGGCGCACCGGCGGGGACGATCTCGCACGGCTCGAGGGCATATTGAAGAACATCGGGGGGTAAGAGGATATGGAAGGACGGCTTTTAGCACGCGCCCGCGCCAAGCAGGAGACGCTGCGCGCCGCCAACCGTGCGGAGGAGGATCGCCGCCGCCGCGAAATTGGGTCGAAGATACCGGAGATCGGACGCATCGACACCGCACTCCGCGCCAATCTGAGCGAGATGGTACGCGTTGCCATGCGCCAGAGCACCCGCACGGCGCAGGAACTGGAAACGGAAAGCCTCGCTTTGCAGGAAAAACGTTCGGCGCTTCTCGTGCAGCATGGATATCCGAAGGACTATCTTGACCCGATCTACGCTTGCCCGCGCTGCCGGGATACCGGTTGGGCAGACGGGAAGATCTGCAATTGCCTCCAAAAGCTCTACCGCGCCGAGCAGACCGCGGAGCTCGCCCCGCTTCTGAAACAGGGCGATGAGACATTTGAAAACTTCCGGCTGGATTACTATAGCCCCGTTGCCCCCGCGTCCGGCGCCTCGCCCCGCGCGCAGATGGAGCGCGTGCTGCGCATCTGCCGCGCCTATGCCGAGAGCTTCGGCGCGCAGTCGCCGAATCTCCTGTTCACCGGCGAGCCGGGACTCGGGAAAACGTTCCTTTCTGCCGCCATCGCGCGCGTTGTGGCCGCAAAGGGCTGCGGCGTGGCGTACGATACGGCGAGCGGGCTTCTCGCCTCGTTTGAGCGCGAAAAGTTTTCGCGCGACACGGACGAGGTATCGGACGCCGCCTCGCGCGTGCGCCAGCTCATGAGCTGCGATCTTCTCATTCTGGACGATCTCGGCACCGAGATGCCGACGGCGTTTACGCAGAGCGCGCTTTACGCCCTGCTCGACGGTCGCCTGCGCGCCGGAAAGAAAACGATCGTCTCCACGAACCTGGACCGAGCCGGCATCGAAACGCGCTACGGCGCGGCGCTCGCCTCGCGGCTCGCCGGGGAATACGAATGGCTGGAATTTCTGGGGCGGGATATCCGCGCCCAGCGTAAGGAGGGCATTTGAATGGATCGACAGACCGAGATCACGACCCCCGGCGCGCTGCTCAACGAAAAAGGCAATCTCGCCCGCCCCGGCTTTTCCCGCGCGCTTGTGCAGGAATACCGCCGCGCGGACGTGAAGGTCTCGCCCCTGCGCATCAAGGAATGGGACTACTATCTCGTCAACAACGGGAAATTCGCTCTCGCGCTCACCGTGGCGGACAACGGCTACATGGGGCTTGACTCCGTGAGCCTTCTCGATTTCGAGGAGGGCTGGGAGATCACGAAAAGCCCGATGTCGTTTATGCCGCTCGGCAAAAAGCATCTGCCGGAGACGAGCGTGACCGGCGATGTGCATTCCGCCGCGCGCGGTTACGGTCTCCACTTCATCCACGAAGGGGAGAAGCGCGTTCTCATCGCGTACATGAATAAGTTTGGCGACAGCGCCCTCTCCGCGCGCATCGAGCTCACCGAATGCCCGGAGGATTCGCTCGTCATCGCCACGCCCTTCGATAAGCCCGGTCACTTCTACTATAACCAGAAGATCGGCGGCTTTCGCGCGAGCGGGTATGTAACCTATAACGGCAAGACGTACACCTTCGAGCCGAGCGACAGCTTTGCCGTGCTCGACTGGGGACGCGGTGTTTGGACGTATGAAAATACGTGGTATTGGAGCAGCGCGGCGTATGTGCTGCCGAGCGGGACGCCGTTCGGCTGGAATCTCGGCTACGGCTTCGGCGATACGAGCGCCGCAAGCGAAAATATGCTCTTTCACGCCGGTACCGCGCACAAGATCGGCGGCATTAAATTTGAGATCCCCGGGGAGGATGAGGGCAAGGAGCGCTTTACGGAGCCCTGGAAATTTACGTCCGACGACGGGCGGTTTGAGGCCGATTTCGTGCCGGTGCTCGACCGGGCGAGCTGCACGGATGTGAAGCTCATCAAGTCCGACCAGCACCAGGTGTTCGGAAGGTTTACCGGCAAGGCGGTTTTGGATAACGGTACGGTCGTGGAGTTTGCGGACTTCCCCGGCTTTGCGGAGAAGGTGAGCAACAAATGGTGAAGGAAACGGGGTTTTATGCCCTTTTATCGCGCATGCGGTATATCTCCCGCTGGGGGCTCATGCGCAGCAGCATCCCGGAAAACGTGCAGGAGCACAGCCACGAAACGGCGGTGTACGCGCATGCGCTCGGCATCATCCGGCGCGAGATATTTGGGAAAGAGTGCGACGCAGAGCGTCTTGCGGTGCTCGCCATTTACCACGATGCGAGCGAGATATTGACCGGCGATCTTCCGACGCCGATCAAGTACCACGACCGCACGATCCGCGATGCTTACAAAAAGGTGGAGCGCGCGGCCGACGAGCGGCTGCTTGCCATGCTGCCGGAGGAGCTGCGCGGGGCATATGAGAGCGCGTTTACGGCGTCGGAGGACGAGGAAAAGCTCGTCAAAGCGGCGGATAAGCTCTCGGCACTGCGTCAGTGCATCGAAGAGCGCAAGGCGGGCAACCGCGAATTTCTCTCCGCCGAGGAGCAGACGCGCCGCTCGATCGAGGAGATGCATTTGCCCGAGGCGGACTGGTTTATGGAGCACTGCCTCGGCGCGTTTGAAAAGAATCTGGACGAATTGGGGACAATGGGATCATGACCGAAGAAAAGAAAAACCGTATCAGCGAGCTGACGCGCATCTCGCGCGAGCGCGCGCTCACGCCGGAGGAAACGGCGGAGCGCCTTGCCCTGCGCGAGGAATATCTGGCCGACTGGCGGCGCGGGACGCTCGAAACGCTGGAAAACGTCTACATCATCGGCGCGGACGGCAAGGAGCACAAGCTCCCGAAAAAGAAATTCTGATTTTCATTAGGAGGATATACCGAATGGCAGACAGACCCATCCCGGCGCGCAGCGAAGTGCCGGAGGAATCGACCTGGAATCTCAAGGACGTATTTGAAAGCGACGAGGCCTGGCAGGCGGAGTATGAAGCGCTCAAGACCATGCCGGAGCAGATTGAGGCGTTTCGCGGCAAGCTCGGCGAGAGCGCGGAGACGCTGCTCAGCTGGTTCCGCCTGAGCGACGCGCTCTCCGTGCGGCTTGAAAAGCTCTACGGCTACGCAAGCTGCAAGGGTGACGAGGACACCGGCAACGGCTTCTATCAGGGCATGCGTTCCAAGGCGCTCGCAACGCTTGTCGCCATTGATGCAGCCGCAGCGTTTGAGACGCCGGAGATCATGGCGCTCGACGAGGACACCATCAACCTCTTCTACGCCGCGCAGCCGGAGCTCGAGACCTACCGCCGCAACATTTATAAGATCCGCCGCCGCAAGGCGCACATCCTCTCCCCGGAGGAGGAAAAGCTCCTCTCCGTCGCCGGAGAGATGGCGAACGCGCCGGAGAATATTGCGAGCGTCTTCCGCGATGCCGATCTCACGTTCCCGGACGTGACCGACGGCGAGGGGCATTCCCACGTTCTCACGAGCGGGACATTCGTTCCCCTGCTCATGGGCAGCGACCGCGTGCTGCGCAAGAACGCCTTTGAAGCCTACTATAACCGCCTCGGTGAATTTAAAAACACCGTCGCTGCGTCGCTTGACGGACAGTTCCGCTCGCTCAAGTTCTTCTCGGACGCGCGGCATTATCCCTCGACGCGCGCCGCCGCGCTCGACGGCACGGAGGTGCCGGAAGAGGTTTACGACAATCTCATCGAGGCTGTCCATGCGAACATGGATAAGATGTACCGCTATGTGGCGCTGCGCAAGAAGCTGCTCGGCGTGGACGAGCTGCACATGTACGATGTGTACACCCCCATCGTGGCGGATGCCGACAGCGCCATCACCTACGAGGAAGCCAAGGCCACGGTGCTCGAAGCGCTCGCGGTGCTCGGCGAGGACTACACCGACCTGCTGAAGGAGGGCTTTGCCAACCGCTGGATCGACGTTTACGAAAACGTCGGCAAGCGCGGCGGCGCATACTCCTCCGGCAACAGCTACCCGCACCCCTATGTCCTGCTCAACCATAAAGACAATCTTGACAGCATGTTCACGCTCGCCCACGAAATGGGTCACGCGCTGCACAGCTACCACAGCTGCAAGTACCAGCCGGTGAACACCGCCGGGTATGTTATTTTCGTGGCCGAGGTCGCCTCCACCTGCAACGAGGTGTTGCTCATGCGCCATCTGCTCGGCAAGACGACGGACAAGAAGCAGCGCGCCTATCTCATCAACCACTTCCTTGACCAGTTCAAGGGCACGGTGTACCGCCAGACGATGTTTGCCGAGTTTGAAAAGATCATGGGCGAGATGAACGGCGCGGGCGAGGCCCTTACGGCGGATGCGCTGAATGAAAAGTATCTTGCGCTCAACAAGCTGTACTTCGGCCCCGACATGGTCTCCGACGACGGCATCGCGCTCGAGTGGGCGCGCATCCCGCACTTCTTCTATAACTACTATGTGTTCCAGTACGCCACCGGCTTCTCCGCCGCCGTGGCGATCGCGAACCGCATTCTCGCCGAGGGCGAGAGCGCCGTTGCCGATTATAAGAAGTTCCTCTCCTCCGGCGGCAGCGCCGATCCGATCAGCCTTCTCAAGATCGCGGGCGTCGATATGAGCACGCCGAAGCCCGTGAACGATGCGCTCAGCCTCTTCGGCGAGCTCATCGACGAGATGGAGCAGCTGGTAGACTAAAAAACCGCTGCGGCGGGGCACTCCCTTCGTCTCGCCTACGGCGAGCCACCTCCCTCGGTGAGGGAGGCACAATAAAGAGTTCCGGCTGCGCCGGAATACCATGAAAAAAGGCTCCCTCTTTGAGGGAGCTGTCAGCGGCAAAGACGCTGACTGAAGGAGTTTATATACCGCAATATTGGCAAGACCTCCCGGGACGGCTGTCCCGGGAGGTCTTGCACTATTTGACTATTACCGGCAGCCTTGTGCCGAGACGGCTCAGGAGCTCGTTGGGGATCGTGCCGCAGCGCGCGGCGACTTCCCCGGCGCGCAGCGGCGAAGCGTCGCCGATGAGTTCCGCAACGTCGCCAACGGCGGCTTCGGGGATGTCCGTCACATCCACGGCGAGCTGATCCATGCACACGCGCCCCGCGACCGGCGCGAGGTGTCCGCGGAGGCGGACGAGCCCGGTATTGGAGAGCGCGCGGGGGTAGCCGTCGGCATAGCCGATGGGCAGAATGGCGATGCGTGTCGCCCGCCGCGCGGTGAACGCGCGGTCGTACCCGACGCTCTCGCCTTTGGCCACCGTCCGAACGGCGGCGACGCGCGCTTTGAGCGCGAGGACGGGGCGCAGACCGAGCGAGCGCGCCGCGGCGCCCTCTGCCGCGCCGTAGAGAGCAAGCCCGATGCGTGCATAATCGAAGCGCAGCTCCGGGTAGTGGAGGAGACCGAAGCTGCTCTGGAGATGCAGCTTCGGCAGCACGACGCCGCGCGCGGCGAGCGCCGATGTCAGGGAGGAGAAACGCCGGATCTGTTCGCGGGTGAACGCAACATCGTCCGGCGCGAGGCTGTCGGCGCAGCAGAGATGGGAAAATACTCCGTCCACCGTGAGATTTTCCATGCAAAACACCGCAAGAGCTTCCTCCGGCGCGTCCCACGCGATGCCGAGGCGGTGCATCCCGGTGTCAATCTTCAAGTGTACGCGCAGCGGCACGCCCTGCGCGCTGAGCGCTTTTGCGTGGGAAAGGTCGGCGACGGTCTGCGTAAGGCCGAGACGGGCGAGCTCCCCGGCGCGCTCCGGCGGCGTATAGCCGAGAATGAGCACCGTTCCGTCCGCGCCGAGCGCGCGGAGCTGTGCGCCCTCATCGAGCGTCGCCACGGCAAACGCGCGCACGCCGAGCGACAAAAGCTGCGGCACGATGGCGGCAGCGCCGTGGCCGTAGGCGTCCGCCTTTACGACCGCCATTAGCTCACACCCCGGCGGCAGCGCGCCGCGCAGCGCGGAAACGTTTTGCGCGAGCGCCGCGGTGTCGATCTCCCGCCACGCGCGCTCGGTACAGGCGGTCATGGCTCGCGCCTTTCGATGATGCGCGCACCAGGCGACACGACCGTGGCGCCTGCCGGCACGTCCGTGTGGACAACGGCACCCGCGCCGATCCTCGCGCCAGACCCAACATGGATGCCGCCGACGAGCACCGCGCCGGCACCGATGAGGCAGCCCTCGCCGATCTCCGGCGCTTTTCCGGCGATCTCGCCGATGGTCACATTCTGGTAAATCCGGCAGTTTGCCCCGACAACGGCATACCGCGAGATGAATACGCCGTGCAGCCCGTGCGGGAGCGACGGCACGCCCCGGATCACCGTGTCCGGGCCGATGTAGCCGCCGTGCCGCGCGGCACACCGGCTCATGAAGAATGTCAGTATGTCTCGCCAAAGGCCGGGCTTTGCGCGCTGCTGCCGCCGGTAGAGCCGCCAGAAGCGCGAGAGATCGTTCCCGCGCGAATAGTCGATGATCTTTTCCCGGATACTCATACGTACAGCCCCAGCAGCCGGCCGATCATCTGCGGAAACGACAGGCCGATTCCTTTCATCATATTCGGGTAGCGGCTGTGCGAAGTGAGGCCGGGGATCGTGTTCACCTCGTTGAACACCAGCTCGCCGGAGGGCGTGAGGAAGAGATCGACGCGCGCGAACCCCGAGCAGCCGAGAGCACGGTAGACCGTCCTGGCGGCCTCCTGAATGCGCCGCTCCGTCTCGGCATCCACACGCGCGGGCATATGGATGCGGGAGGTTTTGAGCGTGTATTTCTCCGCAAAATCGAAAAAGCCGCCGGAGAGCTCGATCTCGTCGGCGCGGCCGACGGTCAGCGTATCCGTGCCGAGCACGGCGCAGCCGACCTCAAAGCCCGGCACGGCTTCCTCAACGATGACGGAACGGTCGTACCGGAACGCCGTATCGATGGCGGCATCCAGCGCCGCGACTGCTTCCACGCGCGTTACGCCGAAGGACGAGCCCGCGCGCACGGGCTTTACGAACACCGGAAAGGCGAGCGTATTTAGAATTTTCTGCCGCGCCGCCGTGTTCTCTTCGAGAACGACCGACTTCGGCACCGCGATCCCGGCGAGTGAGACGAGCTTGTGCGCGCGGTCCTTGTCCATGCAGAGCGCCGAGGCGAGTGTTCCGCATCCGACAAGCGGGATACCGGCAAGCTCGAAAAGGCCCTGCACCGTGCCGTCCTCGCCGTTTTTCCCGTGCAGCACAGGGAAGGCAAGATCGATGCGCCGCAGTACCCACGCGCCATTGTGGAGTTCCCAAAACCCGGGCGCACCGCGGCTCGGCGAGAAGGCAGCGGGGCGAAGGAGCGAACGGTCATCCGCCCACGTTCCGGCGGAAATGGCGCTGTAGGTGCCGAGATAGTGATACCAGTCGCCGTCTTTCGTGATGCCGATGGGCAGAGGATCAAACCGCTCTGTGTCAACGGCCTCCAGCACCGCGGCGGCGGACTGGAGAGAGACTTCGTATTCGCTCGAATGGCCGCCGAAGAGCACGGCGAGCGTTTTCTTTTTGGTGGTCATGGTTTTATTCCTTTCGTATGGACGTGCCCTCCGGCAGCGGGTACGCGATCGCACATTCGTTTGTGTACAAAAGCCGCCGCTCCATGATTTTGGCCTCGGCGTCGGTCTCCTCGCGGAATACCTCGGCGCGCTCGTAGATTTTGCCGCCGCGCTGCACATAGGAGACAGCGCCGTTGCACACGCGGTATTCCCGCGCCGGGGGACGATCGGACTCGATTTGGACAAAAAGGTCGGTGTCAGAAAAATCGATGGCGACGCGGAAGACTGCGCTGGTGTCGTTTCGCACGCGGAGATCGCACCAGCCCTCGCTCACGGTCGCGTCCGCGCCGCGCGGGAAGCGCTCGGCCTCCGCGGCGGGGAACTGCTCCACGGCGTGGCCGTGCCGCTCGGTGATCGTGAGGGGCGTGTGCAAAAAGCACCAGTAGAGAAGATCGCTCAGCATGCACAGCCCTCCGCCGTAGGCCGGGCGGACGCTGCCGTTTACGAGCACGAGCCCATCCTTATAGGGCGTATCCCGGTCGGCGTGGCGCGCAAGACGCCAGAAGGAGAACGTCTCGCCCGGCGCGAGCAGCACGCCGTCCATTGTGGCGGCGGCAAGCCGGAGGTTGTGCACCTTGTTTTGCTGATACTCCATCGGAAAGCCGCTGTGCGCGTTGCGCATGGCGACGTTGGCGCGGAAAAGCGTGTGTTCGAGCGATGTTTTTGTCCGCGCGGCGGCATAGCGGTTGCCGTCAAAGCGCATTTTGAGATAAAAGCAGCGCTTTCTCTGCCAGCGCCGCAGCGGCAGCAGAAACGGAAAGCGCTCCGTGAGCCGTTTTCTTGCCATGGTTTTCTCCTTTGAAGAAGCGGGGAAATAAAAAAGCTCCCGTTTCCGATACGGATATCGTATCGGAAACGGGAGCAAAATGTTTTCCCAAGCCCCAACGGGCGTCTTATGTTTTTCTGCGGAAAGTCTTACGATTTTCCAACGGGCGGTTTTTCGATGGGCAGCGTGACGGTGAACGTCACGGTATCGTCCCGGCTCTCGCCGGTGAGCGTGCCGCCGTGGAGCTCGGTGATCTGCCGGGCGATGGCGAGACCCAGCCCCGCGCCGCCGGTGGAGGAGCGCGCCGCGTCCAGCCGGTAAAACTGTTCAAAGATGCGCGAGAGCTTTTCCGGCGGGATCGTGTCGCCGCGATTCCGGAAGCGGACAACGGTAAAATTGCCGACACGCTCCGCCGTAACGGTGATCTCCGTGCCCGGGTAGCAGTAGAGCACGGCGTTGCGCAAAAGGTTATCAAAGACGCGCTGCAATTTGTTCGCATCGCACCGGATGGGAAACGTTTCGGGCGCGGAGAGCGCGCAGGTGAGATTCTTCTCGCGGAGCATCGGCTGAAACTCAAACGTGAGCTGCTCGAGCAGGCGGGAGAGATCGGCGGCGCCGTATTGCAGCTCGATGGCGGAGAGATTGAAGCGCGTGATCTCGAAAAATTCGTTGATGAGATCTTCGAGACGGTTGGCCTTGTCGAGCGCGATGGAGAGATATTTCTCCCGCAGCGCCGGGGCAATCTCGCCCTCGTCGTGCAGCAGCGTCAAATACCCGATCACGGACGAGAGCGGCGTTTTAAGATCATGCGCAAGATACATGATGAGATCGTTTTTCCGCTGCTCGGCTTCGCGCCGCGCCCGGAGATTTTCCTGCGAGCGCGACCGCGCGAGATTGAGCTCGTTTTCCACATCGGAGAGCTCCTTCGGCAGCTCAATGGGCGGCGCGGCGGGGTCAGAGAGCGATTTGGCCGCGGCGATCACGTCGTCCAGATAGCCGAGCGGTTGGCGCAGCGCGCGGACGGTGAACCAGATAAAGCCCGCGAGCAGAAGCAGAACGATGAGCACCGGGGAGAGACGTTCCACGCCCTTGAGGAGATAGTAGAGCGGATCATTCTCGCTCCATGTGAGACGGGAGCAGGCGAACGCGGCAAAGAAATACCCGCCGACGACCACGGCGAAGAGCGCCGCGATCGAGAGAAGATAGCGCGTGAAGAGACGCGATGCGAGCGGGGAGAAGCGGTTCGGGCGTTTATTCGATCTCATACCCTACCCCCCAGACGGTCTTGATGAATTTTGGATTCCGCGGCGGCTCGTTCATCTTTTCACGCAGCCGGGCGATATGCGCCATGACGGTGTTGTTGCTGTTTTGCAGGTATTTCTCCTTCCACACGGCCTCGAACAGCTCCTCGGACGGAACGACGCGCCCCTGCCGCGAGCACAGATACCAGAGGATCGAAAATTCGATCGGCGTGAGCATAAGCTCCCGGCCGTAGAGCGTGCATTTGTGGCTTTCGCGCTGGATCGTAAGGCCGCGGATATCGAACTCGACTGCTTCCTCCGGCGCGGCGGCGCTCTGGTTGTAGCGCCCGGCGCGGCGAAGCTGCGTCTTTACGCGCGCGACGACCTCCAAGGGGTTGAACGGCTTGGTGATATAGTCGTCTGCGCCGATCGTCAGGCCGAGGATCTTGTCGCTGTCAGCCACGCGCGCGGTCAGCATCAGGATGGGAAAGAAGCGGCTCTCCCGGATTTTCCGGCAGAGCGAAAAGCCGTCGGTGTCCGGCAGCATCACGTCGAGCAGCGCAAGGTCGATGTGCTGCGATTCCACGCAGCGCAGCGCCTCTGCGCCGGTGGCGCATGTATGGACGGTGTAGCCGTCGTTTTTGAGATAGATTTCCAGAAGGTCGGCGATCTCGCGCTCATCGTCTACGACGAGGATGGTTTCGTTCATAGCGGTTCTCCCAACGGGCGGTTTGGTTTTGAGCCCATTAAACCACAGTTTTTGTTCAAACGCAAGAAACCGCCGGGACGAGGGAAAACCCTCCGTCAAAAACTGCGTTTTTGCCACCTCCCCTATTAGGGGAGGCAAGAAAGTATACCGCAAGCCCACTTGGCTCCCTCTTTGAGGGAGCTGTCGAGCGGAGCGAGACTGAGGGAGTCAACTCCTTCCGTCTCGCCTTCGGCGAGCCACCCCCGCCCCCCTCTCTGTCGCCTGCGGCGACATCTCTCCCCGCCGGGGAGAGTCTGCCCTCAGCGAGGGAGGCAGCAGAACGCAAAGGACGCGCAGCCGGATGCTGCGCGTCCTTTCTATCGTTAAGGAACAGCTTTACTTTTTCAAAAGCCGGTTGATGAAGCCGAGCAGCATGAGCATGTCGTCCTCGTCCAGCTGTCGCATACCGGCGAGCGCTTTCTGGATCAACTCGGGATGGGATTCCTCGTCGTTGAAAAACTGCTGCGGCGTGATGCCGAAATAATCGCAGATCGCGAGAAACTCCTTCATCGGCGGCAGCGCCTTGCCGGAGGAAATGTTGTATACATACCCGCGGCTGTGCCCTAAGTCGTAGCTCATCTGATATTCCGAAATACCCTTGCGCAGCCGCAGCTCGGTAATGCGGTTTCGGACAAATTCCTCCGTCATTGGTATCACCTCACATAGATAATACCGACAAGGAGCGATTTGGCAGTAAACAAATCTTTGTCAAAATACATTGAAACAACTAAAAATATATGTTATCATTGGGGTGTGGTCGAAAAATTTCAAAAGAAATTTATAAATCGACAAAAAAGAAAGGAAAGATTATATCTATGGAAGCAGCTATTGTCATTGCCGTTATCGTGGAGATTGCCGTGGCATATTTCGCAGCAAAGGAGTTTGAGCTTATCGCAAAAGATAAAGGGTATGCCGATAAGAAGTACTTCTGGTGGACGTTTCTTGCCGGGCTTGTCGGCATCCCGATGGTCATCGCGCTGCCCAACCGCCGCGGAGGAAATGGCGCGTCGCTTACCGCTCTGCCGGTGCGCGACGACGAAATTCCGGAAATTTGAGGTGCGGATATGAGCGAGAGATATACGCGCCTCTTCGCGCTGGAAGGAAACCTGTATTCTGAAGGCTCGCCGGTCGTTATTTCTGCGGGCGCTTTACTCAAGGACAACCAGACCGGAGCGGTGTTTGCGCAGCTCAAAATCAGGAACATCGGCGATAGAAGAATCAAGGCCGCTGCGGTTCGCATCATGTGCTTTGATACGCTGGGCAAGCCGCTGGAAGGCGTGGTCGAAAAGGAATATCTCGATCTCGACGCCGGGTGCGGTGCGGAATTTGGACAGAAGGCTCTCCTTTCTCTGCCGGACGCTTCGGCCCGTTCCTTCTCCACTTCGGTAACGTGGGTCGCTTTTTCGGACAACACGGTCTGGAACGCCTCTGGGGAGATGCTCTCTGCGCTGCCGAAGCTGGACTCTCTTAGTGAAGCGCTTGGCGATGAAGAGCTCGTCAAACAGTACCGGCTGAAATACGGCACAAGAGCAAAGGTCTTTCCGCAAAAGCATAAGGATCTCTGGTTCTGCGCCTGCGGCGCGCTCAACCGCACGGACGAAGAGGTCTGCCATGTCTGCGGCAGCCGACTTGCAACCCTTCTCCCGTTTGACGCAGAAGCACTGAAAGCGGAAAAAGACGCCCGTCTGCAAAAGGAAGCCGACGAGCGCCGGAGAGCCGAGGAGCAAGCCAAAGCTGCTGCGGCAGAAAAAGCAGCGAAGGCAAAGAAAGCTGCACAGAAAGCGAAGAAAACTGCGATGATCGTAATTCCAATAGCCTGCGTTTGTACTGCATTTGTGCTCCTTCTGACGCAAGTGATCGTCCCCAAGCAGAAATACAACAAAGCCATGGGCCTGATCGACGCTGGAGAATACGAAGCAGCGTATGCAATTTTGGAAGATATTGGAAAGCCGGAGAAAATCGTACAGAGCAAACATGACCGCGCAATGAGCCATATCGCCGAAGGGGAGTACGAAACGGCATTTAATTTGCTCATGGAGATCGGGAAGGTGGGCGATTTCACTGAAGAGAACAAGTACAAGTGGGCAATGACGCTGCTGGATGAGAAGAACTACGATGGTGCCTATAAGCTCTTCAAAGAGATAAACTATGAAGACAGCGAAGAACAATGGAAGAAAATAAGAGCCGAGTATTACGATTACGATTCCATTGTCGCAGCGGGCATTGGAGGCACATTTTTCTTCGGTTCGTATGAGCAGGACAACAACACGTCCAACGGCAAAGAGAATATTGAATGGATCGTTCTTACAAAAAAAGATAACAAACTCCTTGCTGTCAGTCGCTATGCTCTGGACTGCCAGCCGTATGCCGCGGAAGGGGTCCATGCTACCTGGGAAACAAGCGCACTGCGCAGTTGGCTGAATGAAAACTTTATAAATGAAGCCTTTTCGAGCTCAATCATGCAGGAAATCATCTCTGAAACCACCGTACCGGCACAGAATAATCCCGAATATGAAATGGCTGATCCCGGCAGCGATACGCAAGATAAGATATTTCTGCTAAGTATTTCAGAGGCAAAGACCTTCTTTAATAAGAAAATCCCCATGGGATGCGCGCCAACGGCATATGCTGTTGCTCAAGGAGCGTACCATGCTGACAACGGCAACACATGGTGGTGGCTGCGATCTCCCGGATATCTCGATATGCCCCGTGCAGCCGGCGGCACATATGACGGCGGCATCAATTATATAGGCAGTGCTCTATACATCAGCTGCTCTGTGCGCCCCGCCATGTGGATCGATTTGAGCAACTAAAAAAATGGCACCCTCTCTGATGAGGAAGCCATTGCAGCAAAAAACCGCCGGGACAGAGCCTGTCCCGGCGGTCGTGCTTATGAAATTTATCAGCCGTTGACCATCTTGGCGACCTCGGCGGCGAGGTCGTCCTGACGCTTCTCGATACCTTCGCCCTTCTCAAAGCGGACGAAGCTCTTGACGGTGATGGGGGTGCCAAGCTCCTTGGCGGTGGCGGCGACGTGCTGCTCGACGCTGACCTTGTCGTCCTTCACGAACGGCATCTGGAGCAGGCAGATCTCCTTGAACCACTTGCCCAGGCCGCCGACAACGATCTTCTCGATGATGGCGTCGGGCTTCTTCGCGTTCTTCGGATCCTGCTTCGCGGTGGCGATGCGGATCTCCTTTTCCTTGTCAACGTCGGCGGCGGGGACGTTGCTCTCGTCGAGATACTGCGGGTTGAGCGCGCAGATCTGCATGGCGACGTCGCGGCCGAGCTCGTTGACGGACTCGAGGGAAGCTTCGGTCTCCAGCTCGACGAGCACGGCGACCTTGCCCTTCATGTGGACATAGGGAACGCACTTGCCCTCGATGCGGGCAAAGCGGCGAACCTTCATGTTCTCGCGGACGGAGAGGAAGAGCTCGTTCTTCGCATCGTCCACGGTGCCCTTGCCGGTGTACCAGGGGCACGCCATGAGCGCGTCGACATCGGCGGGGTTCTCCTTCGCGACGACCTTCGCCACGCCGGAGACGAACTCGGCGAACAGCGGGCCGCCCGCGACGAAGTCGGACTCGCAGTTGACTTCGACGATGACGCCGACACCGTCGATCACATCGGCGTAAGCCATGCCCTCGGCGGCGACGCGGGTCGCCTTCTTGGCCTGGGAAGCCAGACCCTTTTCACGCAGATAAACAACGGCCTTCTCGAAATCGCCCTCGTTCTCGACGAGCGCCTTCTTGCAGTCCATCAGGCCGCAGCCGGTGGCCTGGCGCAGCTCGTTAACAGCAGCAGCGGTAATAGCAGCCATTATTCTTCCTCCTTCGCGGTCTCGGCAGCCTCGACGGTCTCGGCGTCCTCGCCCTGACGGCCTTCGAGCACGGCGTTGGCCATGGTCTGGCTGATGAGGCGGATGGCGCGGATGGCGTCGTCGTTGCCGGGGATAACGTAGTCAACCTCGTCGGGATCGCAGTTGGTGTCGACGATCGCAACGATGGGGATGTGCAGCTTGCGGGCCTCGGCGATGGCGTTGTGCTCCTTGCGCGGGTCGATGACGAACAGAGCGCCGGGGAGCTTCTTCATGTCCTTCACGCCGCCGAGGTACTTCTCGAGCTTTTCCATGTCGCCCATGAGCTTCATGACTTCCTTCTTGGGAAGCATGTCGAAGGTGCCGTCTTCCTGCATCTTCTTGAGCTGAGCCAGACGCTCCACACGGGTGCGCATGGTCTTGAAGTTGGTGAGCATGCCGCCGAGCCAGCGGGCGTTCACGTAGTACATGCCGACGCGCTCCGCCTCTTCCTTGACGGCTTCCTGCGCCTGCTTCTTCGTGCCGACGAAGAGAATGCTCTGGCCGTTCTCGGAGAGAGTGCGGACAAAGTCATAAGCTTCCTCGAGCTTCTTGACGGTCTTCGCGAGGTCGATGATGTAGATGCCGTTACGCTCCATATAGATGTATTCGGCCATCTTGGGGTTCCAGCGGCGGGTCTGGTGACCAAAGTGGACACCGGCTTCCAGCAGCTGCTTCATGGATACTACTGCCATGTTGGGGGTTCCTCCTTTATTTTGTTATTACCTCCGGGGGCCTCATCCCGGCGCGACCAGGCTTGCGCCACATGGTCGCCGGTCCGCACCCCGTGCGTAATGCGCGGGTATTATACCAAATGCCCGCGCACTCTGCAAGCGCTTTTTGCTTTCTTTTGAAAAAATATTTCGATTTTTATCCCCAGACGCCCCGCCGGGGCTGCCGGTCGCGCCGGATCTCCGCGGCGCCCTCGATGAGAACGATGTCCCCGCCGATGCGGGCAATGGATTCCCACGGGAGAATGTAGTCGCTCTCGCGGCCGAAGAGCCCGAAAAACCGCGCCGGCCCCGGCACGATGAGCGCCAATACCCGCCCCGATGTGAGATCGAGGATCGCGTCGCTCACAAAGCCGAGGCGCGTGCCGTCGGAAATGTTGATGACTTCGCGATAGCGCAGCTCGGTAAGCCGTACTTCCATGATGTACCACCCCCATAGAGCCTATGGGGGCGGGGCGTTGTCCTATGACAGGGCACCGCCGCGCTTAGGATACGAAAATGGCCTTTTTGATCTGCCGGATGGCGTTTTTCTCCAGCCGGGAGACCTGTGCCTGCGATATGCCGACCATCGAGGCGACCTCCATCTGCGTTTTGCCGTCGTAAAAGCGCAGCGAGAGAATGCGCTTTTCCCGCCCGGTCAGACTGCGCATGGCATCGTCGAGCGCCATGCATTCGATCCAGCTCTCGTCCGTGTTGCGCGAGTCGCGCACCTGATCCATGACCGTGAGGCTCTCGCTGCCGTCGGAAAAGACCGGGTCGGAGAGGCTTACTGGGTCACTGATCGCATCGAGCGCGAGGGCGATTTCGGCGCGGGGGATGCCGAGAGCGTTTGCTATCTCCTCCTCAGTCGGCTCGCGGCCGGTCTCGGCGGTGAGCTTTTCGCGCGCCTGCAGGATCTTATACGCGGTGTCGCGCATGCTGCGCGAAACGCGCACGGCGCTGTTATCGCGCAGATACCGGCGGATCTCCCCGGCGATCATCGGCACGCCATAGGTGGAGAAGCGCACGTCGTGCGCCTCGGCATCGAAGTTGTCGATGGCCTTGATGAGGCCGATGCAGCCGACCTGAAAGAGGTCGTCAATGTTCTCCCCGCGGGAGGAAAAGCGCTGGATGACGGACAGCACGAGCCGCAGATTGCCCGCGATCAGTTCTTCGCGGGCGGCCTTGTCGCCCTGCCGGACGCGCAGCAGCAATTTTCGCGTGGTAGCGCTGTCGAGCACGGCGAGCTTCGAGGTGTTGACGCCGCAAATCTCTACCTTTCCCTGCATATACAGCAAAACCTCCTCTGGCAAACGTTAGTGTTTCCGCAGAGGAGGTCGTTTTATACATTTTTGGCTTTTTGTCCCGCGGTGTTACGGCGTACCGAGGCGGGCGACGGTGAGACCGGGACGCGCCTGCCCGGCGGTGTATTTCCAGTCGAACGTATAGCTGCTCTCGTTTCCGGCGGCGTCGGTCGCCGTGACGGAGATCGTCCACACACCTTCGGTCAGGTTTTCTGCCGCCCACGGGAAATCGCTCTCGCCGCCGGTGACGAGGAACATGCTGCGCGCATCGCCCGTGTCCGGCGTGAGCGTGACGGTCAGCCCCGCGAGCCGGTCGTTATCCGTGACGCGATAGTGCAGCGAGAAGCCGGATTCGGTGATATCGGTGATCGTGAGCGAGCGGATGATGGGGCTCGTCGTATCGATGAACACCGTGCCGACATCGGCGAGCGGGCTTTCGTTGCCGTCTGTGTCGCACGCGGCGGCGCGCACCTCGTAAGTGCCCTGCCGCCAGATGTCCACGTCAAGCGTGCCGGAGCCGGAGGCGGGGGCATTATAGTAGCGCGTGACCCACACATCATCGCCCTCGGCGCGCGTATCGACGCGAAAGGCGTTGAGACCCTTTTCGTCCGTGCCGGAGAGGAAGAGCGAAAAGCCCTTGGAGGTCGCCGGGCCGATGCTCGAGGCGGTCAGCTCAGGTGCGGCCGTGTCGCCGGTGCGCGCTTCCTCGCTGAGCAGCGCATTGACCGTGCCGCTGCCCGCAATGCCGTCCGAGACGAGACCCTGCTGCGACTGGAAGGCGCGCACGGCCTCATCGGTTTTGGAGCAGAAGTAGCCGGTGATGTATTTTTCCTCGAGCAGGCCGCGGCGGCAGAGCTCGATCTGCAGCACCGTGACGCCCGCGCCGATGTACACGCCGCGCCCGTCCGCCATCGACCAGCCGCGCAGCGACGGGTTATAATAGAGCGCGTACACGATCTCGTAGCCGGAGAGGAGGGCGTTGTCGTAATTGGCGAGCGCGAGCACCTCCTGCGAGGATGTGATGTGCCAGGTTTCGCCCGCGGTCGTCGCCGAGGGCTGGAGCGGCTTATAGAGCCCGTAGTCCGCCATGTGGTATACGACGCCGGTTTTCGGGTTCGTATAGCTCGTGGCGAAGTTTGCGCCGAGCCAGTAGTTCGATATATCCATCGCGTTGCCGGAGTTGTGGCCGCTGCATCCGGGGCGGGCATAGTAGCCGTTCACCCAGGTGTTGTCCCACAGCCGCAGCGCGGCGCGGTAATAGTAGCGGAGGTCGAGCGTCTGGATGTCATAGGCAGAAAGATCGATGGAGTATTCCTCCGGCCAGCCGGGGGCGGACTCAGCGTCCCACCAGAAATTTGTAACGCTCCGCCCGTTCCAGAGGAGCGCGCGGCGGAAGGGGCCGGTGTTGGCGTTGGAGTCATGCAGACCGATGACCTCCTGATAGCACGCCGGACGGAAGGCGTTCGTTACGACGAGCTTTTCCTCGCCGTAGCCGACGTCGCGCGCGAATGTCGCGAGCCGGATGACAAGCTCGCGGTCGGTGCCGTGGAGGATGGCGGCTTTCGCCTCTTCAAGCGATGCGGTGGGGTCCATGCCGAAATTCGTGCACCAGTTGCTTGCGGCGGTGTCGAAATCGAAATACGTCACCGCTTCCTCGTAGGAGAGAAAGTCGATCGTGCCGGTTTTCGCGGCGCTATCGTCTCCGTCGGCGGCGAGCGCCGGGAGAGCGCCGAGAAGGAGCGCCGCGAGCAGCGCCGCGGCAAGGGTGCGGATGCCTCGGTTTTTCATAGGCAGAGCCTTTCATTTATAAAGAATATACAAACAATATACCCGATTTTTTGCTGCGCGTCAATGTTGCCCCCTTTCGGCGGGGCGCGGCGTGTGGTATACTGCAAAAAAAGGAAAGGGAGGGATGGCCGTGAAGCTGCCGCAGGACGCCGCCCGCGCGCTCGAAATGCTGGAGAGCGCCGGGTGGGAGAGCTATGCTGTTGGCGGGTGCGTGCGTGATTCGCTCCTCGGCATCGAGCCGCACGACTGGGATCTCTGCACCGCCGCGCCGCCGGAGGAGATGAAAAAGGTCTTTGCCGGGGAGCGCGTGCTCGAAACCGGACTCAAGCACGGCACGCTCACGCTGCTCGCGCCGTCCGGCCCTATGGAGATCACGACGTTTCGCACGGAGAGCGGCTATTCCGACGGCCGCCACCCGGACAGCGTAGCCTTCGTGCGCGATATCCACGCCGATCTTGCACGGCGCGATTTTACGGTGAACGCTATGGCGTACAGCCCTACGCGCGGCCTGCGGGACGATTTCGGCGGGCAGGAGGATCTGAAAAACGGCGTCCTCCGCTGCGTCGGCGACCCCGGCGAGCGCTTCCGGGAGGACGCGCTGCGATTGCTGCGCGCGCTGCGCTTCGCGGCGCGGTTTGGCCTCGCCATTGAGGAGAAAACCGCCGCGGCGCTGCGGGAAAACCGCGCGCTGCTGTGCCATGTTTCGCCGGAACGCATTTTTTCGGAGCTCAAGGGCATCCTCTGCGCGCGCGGCGCGGGAGAGATGCTGCTCACGTTTCCGGAGGTGTTTTTTGTGTTCCTCCCGGAGCTCGCGCCGATGCAGGGCTTTGATACGCGCCGCCCGCAGAACCATTGCTGGGATGTGTGGGGCCATACGGCGCACGCCGTGGACGCGATCGCGGCAGAGCCCGTCCTCCGGCTCGCGATGCTCTTTCACGACAGCGGCAAGCCGGAGACATTCCGGTTTGACGCACAGGCTGGGTTTGGCCGCTTCCCCGGGCACCCCGGGGGGAGTGCGCGGATCGCGGATGCGGCGCTGCGGCGCCTTCGCTGCGACAATGCCACACGCGAGCGAGTGATCACGCTCGTGGAAAACCACGAGATGCGCACCGGCCACGGCAAAAAGGATCTGCGCCGCCTGCTTGCGAAGATCGGCGAGGAGAATATGCGCGATCTGCTGCTTGTCCGGCGCGCGGACGCCGCGGCGCACGCGCCGGAGGCTGCCGCGCGGCTTACAGCGCTCGCCGACGAGGACGAGCGGCTGTTGAACGAAATCGTCGCCGAACACGGCTGCCTGCAGGTGAAAGACCTTGCCGTGAGCGGGAACGACCTTTTGGCGCTCGGCCTGAAGCCGGGCGCGGCGGTGGGGGAGACGCTCTCGCGGCTGCTCGAGCGCGTGCTGGATGAGGAACTGCCGAACGAAAAGGAAGCGCTGCTCGCCGCGGCGCGAAAGGAGATACAGGAACATGAATGAGGTAATGATCCAATGGCTCGGCCACTCGTGCTTCCGCATGGAGTATCGAGGTTTTGCTCTCGTGACCGACCCTTATGAGGACGGGTATGTCCCCGGGCTTGCGCCGCTTTGCGTGAGCGCGTCCGCCGTATACTGCTCGCACGGCCACGGCGACCATAACGCCGCGGCGTGCGTGAAGCAGACCCGGGAGAAAGCTCCGCCCGATCTCTCTGTGCAGGAATTTGCCATTCCGCACGACCACCACGGCGGGACGCGGCGCGGGATGAACACGATCCGGCAGTTCCGGTTCGGGACGCTGCGCGTTGTCCACATGGGCGACACCGGCTGTATGCCGGAGGAGAGCACCCTTGCCGCGCTGCATGGGTGCGACGCGCTGCTGCTGCCCATCGGCGGGTATTATACCGTGGACGCGGAAGAGGCCTTTGCCATTGCGGAGCGGATCGCGCCGCGATGCATCGTGCCGATGCACTACCGGGGCGAGGGCTTCGGCTTTGACGAGATCGGCGCGCTTGACGCATTCATCGCGCTTTTCGCCGCAGGGGAAGTGCACTTCCTGGGCGGTGGAGCGTTCACGCTCACGGCGGAGGAGCCGAGAGGCGTTATTGTGCCGCGCCTGTAAGGACTCCCGCCCGGAGGGAGGATTTTGTTGTTTCCCTTCGACGTGATCGTAACGGTCGTCGATCCCAGCGCCACACCGACGACGGAGCCGACACCGACGCCGGAACCGGAAAAGACGGAGAAGAAGGGCGGGAGTGCGCTCGTGATCGTACTCCTTGTTATCATCGCAGTGCTTGTGACCGGCGGCATTATTGCCGCTGTGCTGCTCCGCAAAAGGATGAAAGCGGCAAAGGCCGCGCCGCGGTTCCGCTGCGACAAATGCGGTTGGGAGCCGGAGGACGGAAAGCGCCTGCCGAAACACTGCCCGAACTGCGGCGACGAGTTCGCGTTTGACGATGTTGTCCGATAAACTAGAAAACCGCCCCTGCCGGAGAGCTTGGCAGGGGCGGCTTTCTATGGCGGCGCTCAGAGCTGCATGATGAGCGGCACGCCGATGGATGTGACGATATTCATGGTAAAGCCGATCAGGAAGGCATATACCGCCGTGTCCTGACGGCAGGAGCTTTCGATCACGGGCATGCAGATGTCCATGGAGGAAATGCCCGGCATGGACGCAGCTTCCAGATACCCGATGCGCCGGGCAGCGACGGGGATGAGCACGATGGACGCCGTTTCGCGGATCATATTATGCAGGAACGAAACGGCGCTCGCCGCAGCGTACTGCGGCCCGGCATTCGCGATCACCGCGGGGGCATAGGTATACCAGCCGAAGCCCGCGCTGATGGCAAGCGCTTCGCGCAGAGAGAAGCCGAGAAGACGCCCGGCAAGCGCGCCCGCCGCGAGCGTGCCGAGAACGGCGGCGAGCGGGAAAGTGAACGCGCGCAGGCCGACCGCGCGCAGATATTCGGCGACGCGGCCGGAGAGACCGAGATCGAAGCCGACGAGCGCGATCAGGCCGCAGAGCAGAACGTCCGTCGCCGTGCTGCCGAAGCGATCGAACGAGGCAAGGAAAGCGGCGGGCAGACGCTGAAACACTAACGCGCCGAGCAGTATGCCGAAAATGACAAAACCGAGAATGATGAGCGTGTCTTTCAGCCCCGAGGCCGAGACGGCCTTGGGCGCGGCCGCGTGCTCTTCCGGCACCGCGGCCGCCGTGCTCCGGCGCAGATTGCCGAAGCGATCCATGCCGATGAGCTTTCGCGCCGCCGTAATGGCGGCCATGCTGCCGCCGACGCACGCCGCGGAGAGAACAAGAGACTGCAAACCGATATTCCGGAGTTGCCCGACGATCTCACGGTTCACGCCCATGCGCAGACCCATGAGAAGAACGATGGCGTATACGATGCCCATCGTGATATACGGCAGAAAGGAGAGCTTCTCCCGGTGCTGCCGGAGTCTGGAAGCGGTGAGATAAGCGGCAAATAGAATTGCCCAATAAAGTGCCAGCATTGCCATGTTGGCAAAGCCTCCTTTCGTGCGGCTTTTGGAGGAAAATTCCCGAGTCAGGAAAAGTTTTGTATCTTCCCGTGCTGCACGGCGATGATCTCGGCCATGATGGCAACGGCGATCTCCGCCGGGGTTTCCCCGCCGAGCGGGAGACCGATGGGCGTATGGATCTCGGCGAGCCGGGCGTCGGAATAGCCAAACTGGCGCATCTGCGAGAAGATCGCTCCAATTTTGGCGCGGCTCCCGACCATGCCGGCGTAGCTCCATTCCTTGTCGAGCACCGCATGAAGAGAGGCGCAGTCGGTAGCATGGCTGTAGGAGCAGAGAACGTAATAGGCGGTGGAGTCGATATCCAGCGCCCGAAGCCCTGACTCAAAATCCGGCACCTGTTCGAAACGGTCTGCCATGGCGACGGATTCGGCGATGATCTCCGCATCGCGGGTGTCCACCAGCAGCACATCAAAGCCTACTTCCTTGGCGATGCGGATAAGGCTGCGCCCCACGTGGCCGCCGCCGCACACCACCAGCAGCGGCGCGGCGCGGAAGACCTCGATGAACACGGTGATGCCGCCGGTGCAGACGGCGCCGCTCTCTGCGGCGGGGGCTTTGATCTCGTAGCGCTTCAGGGCATTTTGCCCGCTGGCGATGCATGCCACGGCGTCGCGCTTTGCCATCTGCTCGTGGAAGCCGCCGCCTACGGTGCCCTTGGAGAGCCCGTTTTCATATACCAGCATCTTGCCGTTCGTGCGCGGCGTGGAGCCAAAGGAATCCACGATGGTGACGATGGCGTAATTTTTCCGTTCCTTTCGGGCCTGCAGCTGTTCCAGCAAAAGATCCTGCATGACGATACCTCGGCTTTTAAACAAGAATTTTTTTATTCTACTTGACGGGAGAGGAGAAGTCAATTCTTCGGCGTTTTATTGGAAGGACAGCAGGGAAAAGCCCGCCGGGGGACATCCTCCGGCGGGCCTGGTTATGCGATATCTCAATCGATCGTCAGCTCGTCCGGCAGCCAGCAGCCGTCGGGGAGCGTTTTATGGCGGAATACCTGCCCGCAGCGGGCGGGGTCCTTTGCCTCGTGGAACCGGAAAAGCAGCTCGCCCTCGCCGGTTTTTGTGAGGATTTCCAGCTTGCCCGCCGGGTGGGACAGGCAGTACTTGACGGCCTTGTCCATGCCGCTGATGAGCCGCTTGGCGTTCTCAACAATTTCGATGCCCTGCTCCATCGGCACCTGGAACATGTTTTTCACGCCCGTCACGGGACGGCATTGGAAAATGTAGTACGGCAGGCACCCAATGGCGGTGAGTGAGGCGAGCAATTCGCCGAGCACCGCCGGATCATCGTTTACGCCGCGCAGCAGCACGGTCTGGTTGCGCACGATGCACCCGGCGCGGCGCAGCGCGGCGACCGCGGCGGCCGCTTCCGGGGTGATCTCCCGCGGGTGGTTGAACTGCGTTACAACGAAGATCGTTTTCCTTGCCGTATAGCGCGCGAGCGTTTCGCAGAGCGCTTCGTCGATCCGCTCCGGCCAGGTGACGGGCGTGCGCGTGCCGAAGCGGACGTAGTTCAGATGACCGATGGGCGTGAGCGCGTCAAGATAGCGCGCGATCGTCTCGTTGCTGTTGAGGAACGAATCGCCGCCGGAGAGGAGCACGTTCGTGATCTCCCCGTGCTCGCGGATGTATCCGGTCACGCGCTCAAAGTTCGCCGCGATCTCCTCGTCCGTCAGGCCGACGAGGCGCTTTCGGAAGCAATGGCGGCAGTACATGGCGCACCGGTTCGTTGTGAGCACCATGGCGGTTTGCAGGTATTTTTGCTGGAGGCCGGGGACGCGCGTGTTGGACTGCTCGCCGCTCGTATCAAACGAGCCGCCCTCCTCCTCTTCGATCGGCGCGGGCACCGCCATTTTCCGGATCGGATCGTCCGGGTCGTTCGGGTCGATCAGCCCCAGATAATAGGGCGTGATGCACATGGGGTAGCGGTCCGCCACCGCCTGTACGGCGGCAAGCTCTTCGGCTGTCATGGGCAGCTTTTCCGCAAGCTGCGCGGCTGTCGTGATCCACATTGTCGTCGTTCTCCTTTTCAACATTGATTACAATTTAAATTGTATCGGATGCCGTTCTGCCGCGTCAAGATGACAAATGTGAGGAAACGTTTCAAATAGGCGCAAATTTAACGGTTTCTTTGCGGAAAATATGCAAAAAATGCAAAAAGCAGACCGGAGCGAGCCGGAAGGGGGATCCCGGTTCGCTCCGATCTGACATAAGACGGGAGGGAGAAAAGCAGCAACGAATTATATTCTCTAACAAGAATTATTCTTTGCAGAAAATAATATAACACACATGCCCCCAAAATGCAAGCCCTTTTTAAAAAAGAATGAAACGGTGCGGATGCATTTGAAAATTGCGGGAAATGATGCACGAATCCGTCAATATGCGCCGCGCAAATCGGTGAAATGGGCGAAAAACGCAATTTCCCGAGTTCTTGCTTGCAAAAATAGTGCTGCGCCGGTATAATGAAATGTACCGGCTCTTTCGGGAGACCGGCCAATCGACTCTATCTATAAATCATGGAAGTAACAGGAGGAACCCCTCATGGATAAACTGCGGCAGGAGCTTTCTTCGCTCCACGTGGAAAAGGCGCTGGACGTCGCCACGCGCGACGGCGCGTTCGCCAAGGAGATGTACGCCGGCTTCGGCAGCTGCCGGGAGATCACCGCGCTCGACCGCTCCGACAAGATGTTCGAAAAGGGAAGAGAGAAGTGCGCCGGGATGCCGGTGAGCTTTGTTCTCGGCGATGCGTGCCATATGGATTTCGAGGACAACACCTTTGACGTTGTCGCCATCGGCAACTCCCTGCACCACATCCCCGATCTTGCGGCACTGCTTTCGGAGATGAAGCGCGTTGTAAAGCCCGGCGGGCTTATCATCCTCAGCGAGATGTACAACGACGGCCAGCCCAAGGCGAGCCTCACGCACTGGATCCTCCACGACATCGACTGCACGATGCACACCATCGACGGCATTTACCACCACCCGACGTACTCGAAGAGCGAGATCCTCTGGCTCGCGCGCAACGCGGGGCTCACGGTGGAAAAGACGCTGTGCGATCTCATCGACGATCCCAAGGTCGTTGCCAAGCTGCGCGAGCGCATTGCCGCCGTGCCGGAAAATCTCAAGAAGTACGAGAGCAACCCGGCGCACGCCTTCCTTGCGGCCGAGGCCGCGTGGCTCAACGAGGAATACGCGGCGAACGGCGTCACCTCCGCCGAGCAGCTCGTTGTATTCTGCCGCAAGTAATTTTTAATAAAAGAAACCGAAAGGAAGAACATAATTTATGCTGAAAAACGCTTACCTACAGCGGGTATACGATCAGGTGCTTGCCCGCGATCCCAACGCACCCGAGTTCCACCAGTGCATCCGGGAGTTCCTCGAGAGCCTGGAAGGCATCGTGGATAAGCATCCCGAGTGGGAGAAAAATGCCATTCTTGAGCGCTTTGTTGAGCCCGACCGGATCATCACGTTCCGCGTCACGTGGGTAGACGACGCCGGAAAGGTGCAGGTCAACCGCGGCTACCGCGTGCAGTACAACTCCGCCATCGGCCCCTACAAGGGCGGACTGCGCTTCCATCCGTCGGTCAACCTCTCGGTCATGAAGTTCCTCGGCTTTGAGATGAATCTGAAAAACGGCCTCACGACGCTGCCCATCGGCGGCGGCAAGGGCGGCTCGGACTTCGACCCCCACGGCAAGAGCGAGGGCGAGATCATGCGCTTCTGCCAGGCGTTCATCACCGAGCTCTACCGCCACATCGGCCAGTTTACCGACGGCCCCGCCGGTGATATCGGCGTCGGCAGCCGCGAGATCGGCTACATGTTCGGCCAGATGAAGCGCATTACCAACCAGTTCGACGCTGCGACGCTCACCGGCAAGCACCTCTCCTACGGCGGCTCGCTCGTGCGCACCGAGGCGACCGGCTACGGCATTTGCTACTTCACCGATGAAGTGCTCCACCACCAGCTCAACACCTCCTTCGAGGGCAAGACCGTTATCGTCTCCGGCAGCGGCAACGTGGCGACCTACGCCGCGGAAAAGGCCATGCAGCTCGGCGGCAAGGTTGTGTGCATGTCCGACTCCAACGGCTATGTCCACGATCCCGACGGCATCAAGCTCGACGTCATCAAAGACATCAAGCAGAACCGCCGCGCGCGCATCAAGGTTTACGCCGACGAGGTGCCGGGCGCTACCTATCACGAAGGCTGCCGCAACATCTGGGATGTGCCGTGCGATGTGGCGCTCCCGTGCGCGACGCAGAACGAGGTGGACGTGGCCGAGGCGAAGAAGATCATCGACGGCGGCGCCATGATCCTCACCGAGGGCGCAAACATGCCCTGCACGCTCGAAGCAGTCGCCATGCTGCAGGCGGCGGGCATCCCCGTCAGCCCGGCCAAGGCGGCGAACGCCGGCGGCGTTTCGACCTCCGCGCTCGAAATGACCCAGAACAGCATGCGCCTGAGCTGGACGTTCGAGGAAGTGGACGAGCGCCTGCACAACATCATGCGCGGCATCTATAAGGCCGCGTACGACGCCTCCGTCGAGGCCGGTCAGCCCGGAAACCTCGTTGTCGGCGCGAATATCGCGAGCTTCCTCAAGATCGCGGATGCGATGCTGCATCAGGGTATTGTGTAATATCCGATAAAATTCAAGCCGCCGGTACGACATGTCGTACCGGCGGTTTTGTTACGCTCTGACGTTCTATTTAAGAAAACTATGCTTTTTTCAGCCGCTGAAGTTCCTCTTTTGTGTCGGTATCGAAGAGCTCTTCTTCCGGTAGCGGAACGGTGAAAAGCGCCTCCGGGTGGGCGCGGATGACGCGCTTTCCGCCGCGGTCTCCCTCGAGCGCGGAAAGCTCCGGGAAAAACGCGGCAGGGAAGAGGCAGGGGTTGCCGAGCCGCCCGTCCGGCGCTTCCGGCGCGATGATCTTTTCGGGGTGCGCCGCGCCGGCTTCAAGGATGCGGCGCACGCTCTCCTTTTGGAGCAGCGGCTGGTCACCGACGAGAAAAAGTGCGGCGCTGCAAGGCTTTGCGGCTGCAAGCCCCAGCCGGATGGAGAGGGAAACGCCCTGCTCCGGCGCATCGTTCCGCACGGCGAGAAAGCCGCGGCGCTCGCTCTCGGCGAGGATATCCTCGCAGCCGGACACGACCGCGACGCGCGCGAAAAGCTCCGTTGGCAGAGCGTTCATCGCGCGCTCAAAAAGCCGCTTGCCGTCAAATTCCGCGAGAAGCTTTCCGCCGCCGAAGCGCGAGCCCGCTCCCGCGGCCAGAAGCACGCACGAGACCGTGCGTTTATCCATGACAGTATCCATTTTCTCCCTCTTTCCGGGTAAAACGCCGTTTCCAACGGCATACAAACTGTATAAGTATTATGCAAAAAAAGACGACAAATTGCAAGAGTTGTCAAAACGGCTTTACCGAATGTTCAATGTGCACAAAAACAAGATGCGATTTTCAGCGAACATTAGTCCCTTCGTTATAGTTTGCATATGAATACCGCAAAATGCCTACAAATTATGTATTTGAAAAAAATAGGGGTTTGCGATATTAATATATATGAGAGATTATCCAGCGCATGGGATAGGTATACATTATTAAAAGGAGAGCGTGACATGCTGAAAATCAATCAGGAAAAATGCAAGAAGTGCCAGATTTGCGCAAAGAACTGCCCCATCGGTGCGATCACCGTCGAGCCGGGTGCGGACGGCAAGAAAGTCGTCACCATCACGGACATGTGCGTTGAGTGCAACGTCTGCCGCCGCGTCTGCCCGTTCGGAGCCATCGACGGCGCCGAGAAGACCGAGGGCATGGTGCAGTGCCATTCCTGCTCCATCCAGTGCAAGGTTCCCGTTGGTTCCACCGGCGCCTGCAAGCGCTACACCAACGAGGGCGGCCGTCTCGTCCGCAACCGCGCTCTCGTCGTGGAGGGCAAGCCCCAGCTCGAGATCGACCCGAAGATCGTCAAGCCCGTCATCACCGCCGTGGGCGCCGGCACCAACTACCCCTGCATCCGTCCGGCTCCGCACATCGTCTGCGAGAAGCGCGACGGCGTTGACGTTATCACCACCGTGACCGAGGCTCCTCTGAGCTACTCCGGCGTTCTCGTCAAGCTTGACACCAACACCTACATCGGCGAAGAGGGCGACACCGTTTACTGCGAAGGCAAGCCCGTCGGTCTCGTACATACCGAGGAGTACGGCTCCAAGATGATCTACGTCGGCGGCGCGAACCGCCTGACCGCGAAGGACGGCGGCTTTGCCACCGCCCGCACCATTGTCGCTCTTGCCAACGGCGAGAAGGTCGAGCTGACCGTCAAGACCGCTGACCACGAGACCGGCAAGCCCAAGATGATCAAGATCGTCTGCCAGCAGGGCGTCGCTCCCATCATCAACGGCACCCAGGAGACCACGATGCGTATCGGCTGCGGCAGCGCCACGATCGGCCTGCTCGCCGACGTCATGAAGAAGTGCGTGGACGAGTGCATCGTCATCGACCACCACGTCACCGGCCTCTTCAGCGAGCATCTCGCCGGCAAGGAAGTCGGCAAGACCTGGTCCGGCGTTGTCCCCAACGCCACCAAGAGCACCGTCGGCCGTTACTTCGGCGGCCACGGCGACGGCATCGGAGGCACCGTTCTCCAGACGCCGCGCGACGCCATCAAGAGCGTTGACATGAGCCTTGCCCACGCCGGCATGACCATTCTCGTCACCAACACCACCGGCGAAGTCGGCGCCCTCTTCGAGGTTCAGGCCGACGGCGACGTGAAGGAGATCCCGATGACCGAGAAGGCGCAGTGCGTTGTCGACGCCATCAAGAGCAACTGCCAGAGCTCCAACACGAGCGTTATGTACTGCGGCGGCACCGGCGGCTCCGCCCGCGGCGGCGTCTGCCACCACCCGATCGCCATCACCGAGGCCGTGCACGCCGGCAAGGCGCACCTGACCATCGGCGGCGCTCCCGCTTACGTTTACCCCGGCGGCGGCATCAACTTCATCGTTGATACCGCGAAGGTCGTCAACCACGCCTTCACCTGGGTGCCCACCCCGGCGACCGTCGCCCCCGTGGAGTACACCATGACGAAGGAAGATTACGAGAAGATCGGCGGCCACATGAACCACATCAAGAACGTCGAGGACTTCCCCGAGTACCAGAAGCACTGATGGACGAAGCCTTCCGCATCCTGGATGACGGGCGCGTATTCTTTGATTACGGCCCGGCGTCCATGGTGGTGACCGCCCGGCACGGAGACGAAGATCTCAGCGATCTGGCGGCGTCGGCTTTCCCGTTTCTGCGCGAATCGCTCGCCGAGATCGCCGAGGCGCTGCCCATACTGCGGCAGTACCCGGACGGCATGGATTATTCCGAGCTGACCGGGCTGCCCCGCGTCATGGCGGAATCCGTCCTTGCAACGGGAGAGCCCACGCTCACGCCCATGGCGGCGGTCGCCGGAACGGTGGCGGACGCCATGGCGGACTGGCTCTTCGCCCGCGGCGCGGATCTCGTGGCCGTGAATAACGGCGGCGACGTGGCGCTGCGGCTCGGCGAGGGACGCTCCATCCGCATGGGCATACTGCCCGATCTCAACGGCTACGTTACAGAGGTCGTGGAGATCCGCGCGGAGGACGGCATCGGCGGCGTGTGTACGAGCGGTCTCGGCGGCCGCAGTCTGACGCGCGGCATCGCCGGAGGCGTCACGGTCTTTTCGCGGCGGTGCGCTCTCGCGGACGCCTGCGCCACGCACATCGCAAACTGCTCGTATATCGAATCTCCGCGGGTATTTACCTGTCTCGCCGGAGACATTGAGCCGGAGAGCGACATTGCGGATCTCCGCATCGTCACGGCGGTGGAGCCGCTTCTCCCGGAGGAGAAAAAGCGCGGCCTTATGCAGGTGTACGAGGAGACGGAGCGCCAGTGGAAAAACGGCAACCTCCTCCGCGTGTACGCGGACATTCAGGGCGAACGCCTTACCTTTGAGCGGAACGCGCAGTAACATTCGGCAATACTATCTTGCAAATATTTTAAAGGAGATCTATTCCAATGAAAGTCGGTTTTATCGGACTGGGCCGTATGGGCGGCCATATGTGCAGCAACGTTATCAAGGCTGGTTTTGAGACCTACGTGAGCGACCTCGTCCCCGCGCTTGTTGAGCAGAAGGTCGCCGAAGGCGCCATCGGCTGCAAGGACAACCTCGAAGTCGCCGCCAACATGGACATCGGCTTCACCATGCTCCCCAACGGCGCGATCGTCGAGGCCGTTATGTGCGGCCCCAAGGGCGTCCTGGCGCACTGCAAGCCCGGCACGATCATCGTTGACATGTCCTCCGTCGCTCCCGGCACCACCCAGAAGATGGCGAAGATCGCCGCCGAGCACGGCGTGAAGTACATGGACGCTCCGGTTTCCGGCGGCACCATCGGCGCGCAGAAGGGCACGCTGACCATTATGTGCGGCGCGGACGAGGAGACCTTTGAGAAGGCCAAGCCCGTTCTCGAAGCCATCGGCAAGCGCATCATGCGCATCGGCGGCACCGGCATGGGCGACGCGATGAAGATCGTCAACAACATGCTGCTCGGCGCGAACATGGCTTCTCTCGCCGAAGCTCTCGTGCTCGGCGCGAAGCTCGGTCTGGACAACAAGACCATGTACGACGTTATCTCCACCTCCTCCGGCAACAGCTACGTTGTCGATGCGAAGATGAAGAAGTTCATCATGCCCGACAAGTTTGAGCCGGGCTTCGCGATGGACGTGCAGTATAAGGATCTCACTCTTGCGCAGGAAGCCGCCCGCGGCGTCAAGATGCCCATCCCGATGAGCGCCACCTGCACCGCCGTTTACGAGCAGGCCCGCGCCGCCGGCTACGGCATGGAGGATATGTCCGCCGTCATCAAGCTCTGGGAAAAGCTGATGGGTGTTGAAATCCGCGGCGAACTGGAGTAAAATAAAGTATTCCAAACCGGTACGGGCGGCAGACCGCCGCCCGTACCGGGGAGGATAAGCAGCAAAGCAGCAGCACAATTTAAAAGGGGGAAACCGCGCATGAGACCATTTGATTTCTACGCACCTACTACCGTGGTCGAGGCGCTCACTCTGCTGGACCAGTATAAGGACAGCGTCGCCTGCATTGCCGGCGGCACCGACCTTACGCTGGAGCTCAACGAGTGGAAGGCAAAGCCGGCTGTCGTTATCGACCTGAAGAAGCTCAAGGAGCTCGATTACATCAAGGTCGAGGACGGCATCGTCCGGATCGGCGCCATTACACCGCACGCAGAGATAGCGGCCAACGACATCATCCGTGAGAATGTCCATATTCTCTACGACGCCTGCCGCCAGGTGGGCTCGCCCCAGATCCGCAATCTCGGCACGATCGGCGGCAACATCTGCCAGTCGTCCGTCGCCGGTGACGGTCTGGCCGCGTGCGTTACGCTCAACGCCGACGTTACCATCAAGAGCGTCCGCGGCGAGCGCACGATCAACATCAACGAATTCCTTTCCTCTCCCGACCGGAAAAAGAACATCCTGCAGCCGGACGAGCTCATGACCGAGGTGTCGTTCCCGCTGCCCGATACGAAGCACACCGCTACCGCGTTCTACAAGCTGGGCAAGCGCCGCGCGCTCGCCATCAGCGTCATCGGCGGCGGCATGGTCGTGACGGTCGATGATAACGGCGTGTGCACCTACTGCTCCATGCGGGCGGGCGCCATGGCGCGTTATCCGCAGCGCTACAAGGGCTGCGAGGAGTATCTCGTCGGCAAGAAGCTCAGCTGGGAGACCATGCTTGAGTGCCTGCCGATCATGCACGACCAGGTTTACGAAGCGAACAAGACCCGTGCCTCCGTGTTCTATAAGAAGGAGAGCATCCAGGGTGTTTACAAGCACCTGTTTGCCGATGTGCTCCGCAAGCTGAATATCGAGGAGGTGCAGGGATTTTGAAAAAGATCACCATTCATTTCACCGTTAACCACGAGCCGGTGACCGTCGAGGTCGAGCCGAACCACCGCCTGCTCGACGTGCTGCGCAACAACCTTGGCCTTACGAGCGTCAAGGAAGGCTGCAGCGAGGGCGAGTGCGGCGCCTGCACCGTGATCTACAACGGCGAGCCCGTGACGAGCTGCTGCATTCTGGCCGGACAGGCCGACGGCGCGGACATCATCACGCTCGAGGGCATCAGCAAGAACGGCCAGCCCGACGTGGTGCAGCAGGCGTTCATGGACGCCGGCGCCGTGCAGTGCGGCTTCTGCATCCCCGGCATGATCCTTACCGCCGAGGCTCTTCTCAAGAAGAACCCCAACCCGACGCGCGACGAGGTCAAGCTTGCCATCAGCGGCAACCTCTGCCGCTGCACCGGCTATGCCAAGATCAACGACGCTGTGCTTCTGGCCGCTGCCAGAATGCGCGGAGAGGAGGCCGAAGCATGAGAGACGTAGCCATTCTCGGCCGTGACCATATCAAGGTCGACTCGCTCGACAAGGTGCTCGGCCGCGCGAAGTTCGCCGCGGACTACTACATGCCCGACATGCTCTACGGCGGCGTGTTCCGCAGCAAGGTTCCCCACGCGTACATCAAAAAGCTGAATCTCGAGAAGGCCCGCGCGCTGCCCGGCGTCGCCGCCGTTCTCGACCACACCGCCATCCCCGGCAAGAACCGCTTCGGCATCATTGTGAAGGATGAGCCCTGCCTCGTGGACGACAAGGTGCGCCGCTACGGTGACGCCATCGCCGTCGTCGCGGCGGAGACCCCGGAGATCGTGCAGGAAGCCATGCAGCTCATCGAGGTCGAATACGAAGAGCTGCCCGTCATCAACTCCTTCGAGAGCGCGATGGCGGAGGGCGCTGTCTGCGTTCACGGCACCACGAACGTCCATGCCAAGAAGCACATGGAGTTCGGCAATGTGGACGAAGCCTGGAGCAAGTGCGATATCATCATCGAGAACACCTACTCCACCCACGTCCTCTCCCATATGTTCATCGAGCCGGACGCCGGCATCGCCTACTATGACGAGAAGGGCATCATGACGGTCATCGCCTCCACGCAGAACCCGCACTACGACCGCAACGAGGTTGCCGGTATGCTCGGTGTGCCTCAAAACCACGTTCGCTGCATCCAGCCCACCACGGGCGGCGGCTTCGGCGGCAAGCTCGACATCGGCGTGCAGCTCCACTGCGCGCTGCTCGCGCACTACACCAAGCGCCCCGTGAAGATCGTCCGCTCCCGCGTTGAGTCTACGATGATCTCCTCCAAGCGTCACCCGATCACGACCCACGTCAAGACCGGCGCGACGAAGGACGGCAAGCTTGTGGCCGCGCAGTATGAGCTGACCTGCGACGCCGGTGCCTACGGCTCCTACGGCCCCGCCGTTATCGGTCGTTTCCCGGTGCACGCCGTTGGCCCCTACGACTGCCCGAACGTCCGCCTGGACGCCGTATTTGCTTACACCAACAACCCGATGTGCGGCGCGTTCCGCGGATTCGGCGTGCCGCAGGCCGCCGTTGTCCACGAGGGACAGATGGACGCTCTGGCTGCGGCTCTGCACATGAGCCCGCTGGAGATCCGCCGCATCAACGGCCACCACATTGGCTCGACGATCCCGACCGGCCAGACCCTCACCGAGAGCGTCGGCTATCAGGATACGCTCGCCGAGGCGATCAAGAAGGCCGAGGAAGTCATGCCGGACGCTCTGGAGCGTCTCGACCCGGATTGGAGGCCGCAGATATGAAATTGAGAGGAACAGGCGTCGGCAGCATGTTCTACGGCGTCGGCAACACCGGTCTTCCCAACCCGGCCGCCGCGTTCTGCGAGGTTCTGCCCGACACGAGCGTTAACGTCACCATCGGCGCGGCCGACATCGGCCAGGGCGTCGCGAGCGTCGCCGCGGCTATCGCCGCCGAAACGCTCGGTCTCGAGTTTGAAAACATCCATGTCACCTGGGCGGACACCATGATCGCCCCCGAAGGCGGCGCGACCTCCGCGTCCCGCCAGACGTTCATCACCGGCAACGCCGTGAAGAATGCCTGCACCAACGCGATGGGCGAGCTCAAGCGCACCGCTTCCGAGTTTCTGAACGTCCCGCAGGAGGATCTGATCTTCCGTCACCGCGAGATTTACAGCTCCAAGGATGAGTCCAAGAAGATGACCTATCCCGAGCTCATGGGCGCGATGGGCAAGAACGGCCGTCTGGCCGTCGGCGCGGGCTACTACAACCCCAAGACCACCTACCTGAATCCGGCCGACATGTCCGGTATTCCGTATGAGGTCTATTCCTACGCCACCTGCATCATCGAGGTCGAGGTCGACACCGACACGGGCGAGGTCCGCCTGCTCAAGTGCGTTTCCGCGCACGACGTCGGTACGCCGGTCGGCGTGAAGATGTGCGAGGGCCAGATCGAGGGCGGCACCGCCATGGGTACCGGCTTCGTCATCAGCGAGAAGATCGAGATCGACCCCAAGACCTGCGCGATCAAGAACCCCTCGCTGAGCAAGTACATCATCGAGTCCAGCATGGACGTTCCCGAGGTGTATCCGATCGTTGTGTGCAGCGACGGTGATGCCGCTCCGTACGGTGCCAAGGGCATCGGCGAGCCGGCGCTCATCCCGAGCATCCCCGCGACGATGGCCGCCATCGGCAACGCCCTGGGCGTCAAGTTCTACCACACCCCCGTTCTCGCCGCCGACATTGTGAAGGCGTGGAAGGACAAGCAGGCAGCGGAGGCTGCCGCCAACTAAGGTTGAAGGTACTCCCCTAAGGTACTTTTTGACAATAACTCATCGGCCGCGTCGTTCGCGGCGCGGCCAGCTCACCAGGCAAAAAAGGAACCGCGCACGTCCCTCTTCGGGCAATTCGCAGCTGCCCGAAACCCGTACACAAGTAAACGCTCAACGAATGTTGCAATCAACATTAAATTAAGGGAGGCACTTTAATTAATGGCTAACAACAACACCGAGCTTAAGGGATGGGCCAAGTACTGCAAAGAGCAGAACATTGAGTTCTCCACGAAGCGCATTTTCATCGACGGCCTGGGCGGCATGGCTCACGGTCTGTTCGCGTCCCTGCTGATCGGCTGCATCATCAACACCATCGGCATGTACGTCCCCCTGCTGAAGGACATCGTCGTCAACCCCTGGGGTTCCGAAGCTCTCGCGGGCGCTAACCTGCTGATCGCTTCCAAGACCGCTGCTTACGCCGTGCAGGGCGCCGCTATGGCCGCTGCCATCGCGTACAGCATGAAGGCTCCCCCGTTCGTCATGTACTCCACGCTGGCCGTTGGCTACGCTGCCAACGCCCTCGGCGCGCAGGGCGGCCCTCTCGCCGTGTTCTTCGTCGTCGTCATTGCCGTGTTCGCTGGCAAGCTGGTCTCCAAGCGCACCCCGATCGACATCATCATCACCCCGTTCGTGACGATTGTCATCGGCGTCATGGCTGCGTTCCTGATCGCTCCCCCGATCGGCAAGCTCGCCGTTGCTCTCGGCGACCTCGTCATGAGAGCGACTGCTCTTCAGCCCTTCTGGATGGGCATCCTCGTCTCCGCTCTCATGGGCATCATCCTGACCCTCCCCATCTCCTCCGCCGCTATCTGCGCCGGTCTTGGTCTGGTCGGTCTCGCCGGCGGCGCCTGCGTTGCTGGCTGCTCTGCTCACATGGTCGGCTTCGCTGTTGCGTCCTACCGTGAGAACGGCGTCCAGGGTCTCCTTTCTCAGGGCCTCGGCACCTCCATGCTCCAGGTTCCCAACCTGGTCCGCAAGCCCATTCTCTGGCTGCCCCCCGTGGTCGCTTCCATCGTGAACGGCCCGATCGCTACCTGCATCTTCAAGCTCCAGATGAACGGCGCTGCCATCAACTCCGGCATGGGCACCTCCGGCCTCTGCGGCCAGATCGGCCTCATCACCGGTTGGGCGGCCCCCATGTGCGAAGAGAACGCCGCTCTCGGCGTTGACTTCGCCGCCGCGACGGCCAACCCGGCTCTCAACTGGATCGGCCTTATCGTCTGCTCCTTCGTCGTTCCTGTCGTTGTGACTCTGCTCGTCAGCGAGTTCATGCGCAAGAAGGGCTGGATCAAGGAAGGCGACTACGCGCTGGATCTGTAATCCAAGCAGGCACAAACTTACTTACTCCCGGAGCAAGCTGCAGCTCCGAGGTAAGCACAGCTCGTGCGCGGTTTTTTTAAAAAAGGCGTTGAGTTATTAAATATTCGCCGGTTCCCGGCGCTTCGTGCGCCGGGAATTGAGCGGACAAGCTTAGGGAAACAAAGTCGGCTCCCCAGCCACTGTTTGACCGGGGAACCAGGGGTTTTCTGCACGGCGGGGCTGCGGCTCCACCGGGCACACCCCTGCCGCGACAGAAAAACCCCTTGGACAGGGCTGCTGCCATACCATGATTTTCGCGGATGGCGGCGGAATGTCCGCGTGTACTCTGGCAAAACGCTCCCGGCGGAGAACTGCGCAACGTCGGGGGAGTTGGGCAAACACACATTTTATTTGCTGCGCGCAGCAGCAGAAGGGAGTTTACCATGGCTACTCTGGTAATTAAGAACATCGGTAAGATCGTTTCCGGTGACATTGACCACCCCGTTCTTGAGGGCAGCGTCATCGTCATCAACGAGAACCTCATCGAGGCGATCGGCGGAGAGGAACTCCTCGCCAACATCGGCGACGCGACGGTCGTTGATGCCAACGGCACCACCGTCACCCCGGGTCTCTGGGACACCCACGTCCACGTTTCCACCGCGGACGGCTACGGCACCCGTCAGAAGACCTTCGGCTTCATTGAGAGTGCGAAAAACGGCGGCGTGACCACTATGATCTCCGCCGGCGAATGCCATATCCCCGGCCATCCCAAGGGAGACCCCGTCTACACCAAGGCGCAGGCCATTGTCGGCCACAAGTGCTTTGCTAAGGGCGTTTCCGGCGTGAAGGTCGAAGGCGGCGGACTGATCCTCGAGAAGGGTCTGGTCGAGAAGGACTTCGAAGACCTCGCCAAGGAAGGCGTCTGGGTCGTCGGCGAGATCGGCCTCGGCACCGTCAACAACCCCGAAACTGCCGCTCCCATGGTCGAGTGGGCGCACAAGTACGGCTTCAAGGTGCAGATGCACACCGGCGGCACCTCCATCCCCGGCTCCTCCACCGTTACCGCGGACGACGTCATCAAGACGAAGCCCGACGTTGTCTCCCACATCAATGGCGGCCCGACCTCCATTCCTCTGCACGAGGTTGACCGCATCATGGACGAGACCGAGTTCGCGATGGAGATCGTGCAGTGCGGCAACCCCAAGACCGCGCAGTACGTCCTCAACCGCGCTGCCGAAAAGGGACAGCTCGGCCGCGTGATCTTCGGCAACGACGCTCCGTCCGGCACCGGCATCATTCCTCTGGGCATCATGCGCAACATCAGCTTCGCCGCTTCCATGACCGATATCGCCCCCGAAGTCTGCGTCGCCATGGCGACCGGCAACCCGGCGAAGGTCTACACGAAGCTCAACCGCGGCGTCATCGCCCCGGGCAAGGAAGCTGACCTGCTGATCATGGACACCCCGATGGGTTCCGTCGGCAAGGACGCCATGGAAGCTTTCGCCGCTGGCGATATTCCGGGCCTCAGCTATGTCATCATCGACGGCAAGATCAACGTCAAGAAGTCCAGCAACACTCCTCCTGCGTCGAGAAAGCCCTGCTGAGCTTAGCTCGCACAGAAGCCCAACTACTTAGCTTTAGCTATTAATTTTTAATAGGAGGATATACCAATGAAAGAGCCCAAGATCCGCAAGATCGTTACCAACCTCGAAGAAGTGTTCTACGAGGGCGGCGCTGAAATGCCCGTGGAGACCAACTCCGGCCGCAAGTCCATCAAGACTGTGTCCGTGGCTGCCGTTATCAAGAATCCGTACGCCGGCCAGTGGGTCGAAGACCTGTCTGAGCTGACCGAGTACGGCGAGTACCTGGGCGATCTGCTCACCAAGAAGGGTGCCGAGTTGCTCGGCGCCGAGAACGTTGAAACCTACGGCAAGGGCTGCATCGTCGGTCTCGACGGCGAGCTGGAGCACTCCTCCGCTATGCTGCACCCGAAGTCCGGCAAGACCATCCGCGCTGCTATCGGCGGCGGCAAGTCCATCATTCCTTCCAACGAGAAGGTCGGCCCTGCCGGTTCCGAGCTGGACATCTCCCTGCACTTCAAAGATGCTGCCTTCGTGCGCACCCACTACGGCTCCTTCGCGGTCCGTATTCCCGATGCCCCGAAGAACGACGAGATCGTCATGGCGGTCGTCCTGGCTGACGCCGGTCGTCCCCACGCCATCGTCAACGGCGCCGGCCGTATCGGTGGTCTGCAGAAGTCCGAAGCCAAGTGCGAGGACGGCATGCACTAATTCTTCCCCGCGTTTAACAATAGCCCCCTTGGCAACAAGGGGGCTATTTTCAAGAGCATTACCGCAGACTAACTGCGGGAGAAAAGGCCTGGAGGACAGAATAAATGAACCTTATTGAAAAGTATCTGGCAAAAGCGGCTGGCAAGGATCATGTCGCCCCCGGCCAGGATCTCACCTGCAAGGTGAGCTTTGTCGCCGCCCACGATGTGACGGCCCCCATCGCCATCCGCATGTTCCGCGAGATCGGCGTGAAGAAGGTTTTCGATCCGAGCCGCGTGGCGCTGATCGTTGACCATGTGTACCCCGCCGCTACGGAGAAGGCCCGCGCCAACGTTTGGGCGATGGACGATTTCTCCAAGGAATTCGGCGTTCCCCTGTATCAGCGCGGCGAGGGCGTTATCCACCAGCTGATGTTTGAAAAGCACAAGCAGAACCCCGGCGATATCGTTTGTATTGCTGACTCCCACACCGGCACCTGCGGCGGTTACGGTCAGATCGGCATCGGCGTCGGCTCCACGGAGCTGGCCGCGGCCATGGCGACCGGCACGCTCGATCTTGAGGTGCCTCAGGTTGTGCAGATATATCTCACCGGCAAACTTCCCTCCAACGTGTTCGGCAAAGACCTTATCCTGTATCTCGGCAGCAAGTTCGGCTCCGACTATCTCGTGGACCGCGGTCTTCTCTTCACCGGCCCCGGCATCGACGAGCTCTCCATCGCCGAGCGCATGACCGTGTGCAACATGGGCATCGAGATCGGCAGCATGATCACCATCTTCGGCACCGAAGAGAAGGAGACCGACTGCTTCGAGACCTACGAGATCGACCTTTCCACGCTCGAGCCGCAGATCTCCTGCCCCTTCAGCCCCGCGAACGTTGTTCCGGTGCGCGAGAAGGCCGGCATCAAGGTCACGCAGGTAGTCGTCGGCAGCTGCACGAACGGCCGCCTGAACGACATGGAGCAGGTTGCCAAGGCGTTTGAGGGCAAGAAGGTCAACCCCGACGTCAACGTGCTCATCGTTCCTGCCTCGCGCGAGATCCTCGGTCAGATGGAAGAGCGCGGCTGGACGAAGATCATCCGCGACGCCGGCGCCACCATTCTCAACCCCGGCTGCGGCTCGTGCTTCGGCGCGCACGAGGGACTTATCACCCCGCGCGACGTGTGCGTTTCCACGACGAACCGCAACTTCCCCGGCCGTATGGGCAGCAAGGTCGGCCAGATCTATCTGGCGAGCCCGGCTACCGCGGCGGCCACCGCCCTCACGGGCGTTATCACCGTTCCGGAGGTGTAAGCACAAATGGAAAAGATCAGAGGTAAAGTTATCATTCTCGGCGACGACGTCGATACCGACCAGATCCTCCCCGGCTACGCGATGAGCGAGCCGTATGAGGAGATCGGCAAGTACGCCATGGCCGGTCTCCCGACGGAGGACTTCAAGCTCAACCGCGAGCCCGGCTGCATTCTCGTGGCGGGACGCAACTTTGGCTGCGGCTCCTCCCGTGAGCAGGCCCCCATCGCCCTCAAACAGGCGCAGGTCGCGCTCGTCGTGGCGCAGGGCTTCGCCCGCATCTTCCGCCGCAACTGCATCAACATCGGCATGCCGGTGTTCGTTGCCGACGCCGTGAAGAAGCTCCACACCGGCGAGATCATCGAAGTCGATCTCGAAAAGGGAACGATCACCGCTCCCTGCGGTGTGATCGAATCCGCGCCGCTCTCCGAGAGCGTGCTCAAAACGCTCGAGTACGGCGGACTGATCCCCCGCGTGCGTGCCGAGCTCGGCATCACCGAATAAAGCGTCAGTAAGTATTTTTAACGGAATATTAGAGGAGAAAAGCTATGGCTATGAAAGACCCTCAGGCAAGGACAAAACAGATCATCAAAGACGACATCGAGACCATCCGCGCCTATGCCGACGCGTTTGACGTTGAGATGCCCGATCTCGACGAGAACGGCGAGGTCGTCGGTCTGCCCGCGCCGTACCCCCGCGAGGTCGCCGGTGTTGTCCGCAGCGGCTACCGCATCTACGAGCTCGGCCAGAAGGCACTCGAGACCGGCATGCCCTGCCTGAACCCGATCCTTGGCCGCAACAGCGCCGAGGAGACCTGGAAGGAATCTAACGACATCTACAAGTACGCCGAGAAGTTCGGCCAGACCGTGTTCCAGTTCGTCCATTCCGAGGCGACCCGCCACATCGACCCGCTCAAGGGCCGCGAGCTTATTGACCAGTCCCGCGGCAAGGGCGGCATCACCCCGAAGGGCGAGCGCGAGTTCATCCAGATGGGCGGCGGCGCGAAGCACCCCGTGCGTATCAACGCCACCGGCGACACCGCGCACATCAACATCCTCAATGCCCTAATCGCGGGCTTTGACGGCACCGACATCGGCCCGGTCATCCACGTTCACTTCGGCGGCCGCGGCATCCATGACTTCCGCACGAAGGTCGTCAACGGCTACAAGTCCTGCATCGTCTGCGCGGAGAACAAGATCTTCGCCCAGCTCGATACCCACAAGCACATCAACAACATCGGCGGCACCGACGGCATGGCCATCGCGATGTGCCTCCTCTCCGAAGGCATCGCCACCCACGCCGGTCTTCCCTGGGAGCTCTCCGGCATCCAGATGAACGTCGGCGGCAACAACCTGTACCGCGATCTCGCCATTATGCGCGCGTTCCGCCACAACATGCTTTCCAAGAGCCTGATCGTTGTTCCCGAAACGTTCCAGCATCCGCCCGCGAACCTGATCGCGGAGCAGGCGCACTTTGCCCGCATGGCCATTTCCGCCAAGCTCGGCGGCGCCAACTTCTACCGCCCGAAGGCGGCCGAGAGCGTCGGCATCCCGACTGGCGACTCCATGGGCCAGGCCTGCTGGGCTACCCTCGACGTGTTCCAGCACACCTACAACCCCGGCATCGAGTCCCCGAAGATCGACGAATACGAGAACATGATGATGGATGAGGCGTTCGCCGTTCTCGAAGCCGTTCTCAAGCTCCCTGCGCACAGCCTGCATCAGGGCTGCCTGACCGAAGAGTTCTGGAAGCAGTGGACGGACGAAGAGCTCATCGACCTCATCGTTGACGGCGGCAAGTCCGGCAAGATGGACACCCCGCGCGCCGGCGGCTGGGATCTCAAGCGCTTTGTCAAGACGAACCGCGATCCCGACGGCATCACCCGCTACGTCGAAGGCTACACCCCGCTGGGCGTTGATCCTTCCCGCTGCCCGATCACCAAGGAGCATGTCACCGTGCACATCGAGAAGCCGCCTACACGCAAGGAGAAGATCGTCCTCGCGACCGTCGGCGCCGACGCGCACGTCAACGGCATCAACACCATCCGCGAGGCGTTCCAGGACGCCGGTTATGAGATCATCTTCCTGCGCGGCATGAACCTGCCCGAGACCGTGGCCGAGGTCGCGGCGGAGGCGAAGGCGAACGCCATCGGCGTGAGCAACCTGCTCGGCCTTGGTGTTACGCTGTTCCCGCGCGTCGGCAAGCGTCTCGAAGAGCTCGGACTGCGCGACAAGACCGTCGTCTGGGCGGGCGGCCGCATTGCCGAGAAGGAAGAGGAGCACGCCTACTACGAGAAGAAGATCGCCGAGGAAGGCACGGGCTTCATGGGCGTTGACGCGTTCTTCGGCCCTGAGTCCACGCCGGAGCAGTGCGTGACCAAGATCACCGAACTCATCGAGGCGAAGGAGAAAGAGCTCGCCGAGAAGGAAGAAAACAAGTAATTCAGGAAGGAAAGAGAACACCATGGATCAGTACAGAATTCCCTGCGTTATCATGCGCGCCGGTACCAGCAAGGGCATTTTCCTCAAGGAAAACGATCTGCCCGCCCCCGGCCCCGAGCGCGACGCCATGATCCTGCAGATCTTCGGCTCCCCCGATAAGCGCCAGATCAACGGTCTGGCCGGCGCCGATCCCCTGACGAGCAAGCTCGCCGTCATCGGCCCGAGCAAGCAGCCCGGCTGCGACGTGGACTACACGTTCGCGCAGGTCTCCATCACCGACGCCGTCGTTGACTGGAACGGCAACTGCGGCAACATCTCCTCCGGCGTTGCGCCCTTCGCGATTGACGAGTCCATCGTCAAGTGCCACGAGGGTCTCAACGAGGTCACCATCTGGCAGGTCAACACCCAGAAGGTCATGAAGTCCTACGTCCTCGTCGAGGACGGCAAGGCGAAGGTCACCGGCGACGTCGCCATCGCGGGCGTGCCCGGCACCGGCGCTCTCATCCAGATGGACATGTCCGGCACCGCCGGCGCCGCCACCGGCAAACTTCTGCCGACCGGCAACGCCGTCGACGTCATCGAGACGAGCCGCGGCCCCATCGAGGCCTCCATCGTTGACTGCGCCAACCCCGTCATCTTCGTGCGCGCCGAGAGCGTCGGCATGAAGGGCACCGAGGATCAGGTAGAGATCGACGGCAACAAGGAGTTGCTCAAGTATCTCGAAGAGATCCGCGGCATCGCGTGCGTCAAGTGCGGCATGGCGAAGGATCTCGCCGACGCCACCAAGAACTCCCCGGCGTTCCCGATGGTCGCTTTCATCACCGAGGCGCAGGATTACTACTATCCCCCCGAGAAGAAGACCATCAAGAAGGAAGAGGTCGACCTCGTTTCCCGCTTGATGTTCATGCAGGTGCTGCATAAGACCTATGCCGGTACCGCCACGGTCTGCACCGGCGTTGCCGCGAAGATCCCCGGCACCATCGTCAACCAGGTCATCGGCAAGGAGAACCCGGAAGAGCTCGTGCGCATCGGCCACCCCGCCGGCGTCATCAACTGCTACTCCGAGGTCACGCCCGACCTGACCGTGAAGAAGGCCGCCATCGAGCGCACCGCCCGCCGTCTCATGGAAGGCTACGCCCTGCTCGAGAAGAGCAAGGACCCCCGTAAGAAGTAAGAGCGCCCATGTCCGCCATCCGGGTCTCCCGGATGGCGGTTAAGGAGTCAAAGCGATGAAAGCAAACATTCTTGTCTACGATGTCGGCAGCACGTATACAAAGGGCGCGGCATTCGCTCTTGCGGACGGCAAGCTGACGTTCCTTGCCCGCGGCCAGCATCCGACGACGCTCGAGAATATCAGCGACGGCGCACGCGGCGCCGAGGCGGAGATCCGCGCCAAGGGCGTGGAGTTCGCGCCCGACATGGTGCGCTTCAGCTCGTGCAGCGCCGCGGGCGGACTGCGCATGGTCGCGATGGGCTTTATGCCCCGCGTGACCGCGAAGGCCGCGAAGGAAGTCGCCATGACCGCCGGTGCGCGCGTCATGGAGGTCGTCTCCGCGGACGAGCCGCCCGAGTTTCGCGAGGAAGTCCTGCGCGAGATCAAGCCCGACATCATCCTGCTTTCCGGCGGTACGGACGGCGGCGATATGGCGAACGTGCTCGAAAACGCGGACATCATCTGCAAGGTGCACGGTGAGGGCACGGTCATTCTCGGCTGCAACAAATTCGCCCAGCGCGAGGCGGCGGAGAAATTCCGCGCCGCGGGCATCGAGTGCATCCGCGTGCCGAACATTCTGCCGACCATCCACGAACTGAACGTGAAGCCCGCGCGCATCGCGATCCACGAGCAGTTCATCAACCAGATCACCCACGCCAAGGGCCTGAAGGAGTTCCGCGACACGCTCGCGGATCAGACCGTCATCCCGACGCCGGGCGCCGTGCTGCTCGCGAGCGAGCTTCTCGCCAAGGGAAGCTATGAGCAGGAGGGCGTCGGCGGCGTGATCCTTGTGGACATCGGCGGCGCAACGACCGATATCCACTCCGCGCTGCCCGAGCTCATCGACATGAACATCGAAGAGCGCGGTCTCGTTGTGAGCAACGAAAAGCAGTTTTCCTACCGCACCGTGGAGGGCAATCTCGGCCTGCGCGTGAGCGCGACCGGCATTCCCGAGGCCGTGGGCGATAAGGCCATTCTCCGTGCCATGGATCACGATTACGGTCTGACGCCGGAGGATGTGGAAAACTACGTCGATCTGCTCGAAGCGCACAACGACCACATCCCCTCCGACGAGAAGGAGGCCTGTCTCGACCGGGCGCTTGCCGCCTGTGCCGCGGACGTTGCCATCCGCCGTCACGCCGGATATTACGCGAAGGAGGCCGATCCCGTCATGGGCATCATGGCCGGTGCCCCGATGGGGCGCGATCTTCGCAACGTGCGCCAGGTGCTGTGCGTGGGCGGTATCTTCCTCCACTGCCACGGCAAGGAGCGCGAGAATATCGTGCGCCGCACGTTTGATAACCCCGGCATCTCGCTGCTGCCGCTGAACGATCCCGACATCTGGTTTGACGAGGATTATATCCTCTATGCCATGGGCGTTCTGGCGCAGCATTATCCCGAAGAAGTTCTTTCGTATATGAAAGAACACGTGATAAAGAAATAACCATCTTAAATACCTAAATACTTATTAAGGAGACTGATTCCCATGACCAACGGACAGAAAATGCGCAAGCTCTTTGAAGAGAAAAAGCTCGTCGTCGCCCCCGGCTGCCACGACGCTCTCACCGCGAAGATCATTTCCTATCTCGGCTTTGACGCCGTCTACATGACCGGCTACGGCCAGAGCGCTTCCCACCTCGGCCAGCCCGACGTTGGCCTGATGACCATGAGCGAAATGGTCATGCGCGCCTCCAACACCGTCGAGGCCGCGGGCAACGCCCTCGTCGTCGCCGACGCCGACACCGGCTTCGGCAACGCCGTCAACGTGCAGCGCACCATCCGCGAGTATGAGAAGGCCGGCGTCGCCGTCATCCAGCTCGAGGACCAGGTCATGCCCAAGAAGTGCGGCCACATGACCGGCCGTCAGGTCGTCCCCATGGAAGAGATGGTCGGCAAGGTCAAGGCCGCCGTCGACGCCCGCCAGGGCGACATGATGATCATGGCCCGTACCGACGCCCGTACCGTTTACGGCATCGAAGAGGCCATCAAGCGCGGTCTTGCCTACAAGGAAGCCGGCGCGGACATCATCTTCATCGAGTCCCCCGAGTCCAAGGAAGAGATGATGCTCATCAACAAGGAGATCCCCGGTCTGACGCTCGCCAACATGGTCGAGGGCGGCCGTACCCCGATCTTCAAGAACGACGAGCTCGAGAGCTTCGGCTACAACCTCGTTATCTACCCCACCGCCTCCACCTACGTCACCACCAAGGCCATGATCGACCTGTGGGAAGGCCTGAAGCGCGACGGCACCACCATCACCCAGCTCGACAAGATGGTCCCGTTTGCCCAGTTCAACGAGCTGATGGGTCTGCAGAAGATCCGCGACATCGAGCACACCTACGCCTCCTCCACCGGCCGCTGAGCGCAGACAGGAGAGAGAAAAGATGGCAGATCTGAAAAGCATTGTTGCGGAGAAGCTTCCGCTGACGATGGGCGAGACCATCGCCCTCGCGAAGGAATATGGCGTCCGCGTGGTGGATGTTGTCCTCACGGAGAGCGAGCTTCGCACCGGTCTTGACCGCGAAGGCGTGCTCAAGGCCGTCATGGAAGAGTATGCGCACAACCTCAAGGCCGTGGAGATCGGCGTTTCCGGCGGAAACAGCTTCCTGCTCGGCACCGTTCCCACCCAGCTCAAGGAAATGGGCCCCGGCACCATTTTCCAGGATGTGCTGCTCGATAAGGCGCTCATGTACACCGTGGCCGCCGAGGTCGGCAACCACTGCATCGGCGTGCGTCCGTGCGCCGGTACGGGCGACCCCTGCCCCTACACCGGCTTCCTGCGCGCGCTGATGGACGTCGGCACCGACGAGACCACTCTCGCCGAGGTCGCCTGCCTCATGCTCAAGGTCGGCAGCCTGTTCCGCGTGGCGAAGGTCACCACCGGCTGCAATCTGGAGGGCTACGGCGCGGGCTCTGCCGCCATCGCCGCCGCGACCGTTCACCTGAAGAACGGCACGCCCGAGCAGATGGAGAAGGCCATGGTTCTCGCCATGTCTCCGACGATCGGCGTCCCCTGCACGCCGCGCGTGCTCGTCCCGGCGCTCTGCACCGCCCACGTCGGCGGCGCGATCCTCGGCGGCATGTACGCCGGCCGCCTCTGCACGACCGTGGAGATGACCGTCAACGTTCCGTTTGACGTCATGTTCGCCATGGCGTCCCTCGTCCACAAGGAGAGCGCGCACCACATCGTGCCCACCGTCGTGGAGTATATGGAGCCCTTCTTCCAGCGCACCGCCGAGGTCGAATCCCTCGTCTCCGAGGAAGTCCACAAGGCCGACAAGGAGCGCATCGAAGAGACGCTCGAGAAGGCCAAGGAGATCGCCAAGAAGATGGCAGACGGCTCTGCCCCGATCATCAAGACGCTCGGCGACGCCGTTGTCGGCGGTTCTTCGCAGGCCGTCGGCAGCCCGACGAACTGCGGCCGCATCGCCCACGAGCTCCTGAACGAGGGCGAGAAGGTCACCGAGATCACCATCGAGCTTTACCCCGAACTCTTTGCCCGCCGCACGATCAACGTGCCCGGCGTGCTCATGGGCGCGGTGTACGGCTGCTCCACCTCCGATTACCAGACCTACGAGGTCGCCGTGGAGCGCGTCAAGGCCGACGGCGTCAAGGTGAACATCGTCCGCGGCGAGGAGTACCAGATCCAGAAGGTCACCCTCGTCACCGATAAGGGCAACAGCGTCATGGTCGATACGCTCAACCGCGGCGGCGGCCGTCTCGTGCTGCGCAACGCCACGCCCTCTCTCGAGAAGGCGCAGGAGGCCGCGAAGAAGCTCGGCATCGTTGTTGTTGAGTAATTCTCCCCGATGATTTCCTATCCGGAAAACTGCCGGAACCGTTACGGTTCCGGCAGTTTTTTATGCCCGTCAATATCACGAAATGTGTACAAATCAGATGCATGGATCAGTGCTTAAACGCTTTTAACGCCAAAAAAGTCCTGCAATATCAATGGCTATACGATTCGTGAAATCCGACGGAAAAGTCGATGAACACGGAACGTGCTTTTCTGGTACTATATAGGCATGAAACACAAAGCGTGTTTTAAATCTGTATGAATCGGAAAGGCAGGATATGAGCAAGAGAGTTGATCCAACGGGCATCTATCCGTCCAACACCAAAACAAACCCCATACCGCCGGTGAAGTCCTCGCAGGGGCGCTCCACGACGAACCCCACCGTGGGCGTCCCGCAGGGGCAGACGAGCCAGACAACGGGACGGGGAAGCAGCGTTTCGCACCGGGGTGAGAATGCCCGGCAAAACTATACGTCCCCGACAAAGGGGCGTCCGACACAGAACACCGGGGCACAGCAGAATTCCAGCAAAGGAAACCAGACGACCGGCACGACCGGGACGATTGGAGCGGCCAAACCGGCCGGAACGACAAAGCCAACCACGGCGACGAAACCAACCGAAACGACTAAGACAACGGAGAAACCGCCCTACCGTTTTTCGTACGCCAGCGCCGCCGATCTTGCCGACATGAACGAGATCATGGGTGTGAACTCGTATACCGGCGAGGCGCAGGATATCGCCGATGATTTTCTGCGGCAGAACGGTGTGAGCAGCACTACCGAGTATCAGAAAAAGTTCTTTGCCGAGCAGGAAGCGAAGCGAAAAGCGCAGGAGGAACGGGCGCGGCTGTACCGCGAGTTGTACGCCGATGATGAAGCCGCAGCGGAACACATGGGTCAGCGCGGAGGCTACACCGGAGAGATCGACGACATGGTTCAAGCGGAGTGGAGAAGGAACGGCGTGAAGGATGCCGCAGGATACCGAAAGGTCGCCGATTACCAATGGAGAAACATGATCGGCGGAGTTCTGGATGTGTCGCGGAACACTGTAAACGATTTCAATTACCGCATGCAGGCCGGACGCGCCGAGCAGCTGGCGGAAAACGATGCGGTACGGGATGCGGCGAACGGCAAGGGAGATTACGAGGAACTGTACCGGTATTACCTCGCAAAGTATCGGGAGGAAACGAGCGACTTTGTCCCGATGCAGGCCGTGAATTGGGGCGAGGCATATAACGCCGAGACCGCGCGTATCGCGGACGAGGAAGGCTTCAACGACTATGTGCGAAGAGACGGCGAACTCTACCGTGCTCTTGGCGCTATGGCGCCGACGCTTGCAATGTCCGCGGCGGGCAATGTGGTTGGGGGTGCTCTGACCTTAGGCGGTGCTGCCTATGAATCAGCCCGTGCGGCAGCAACGGTCGGAAAGGTGCTTTCCGGCTCAATAACGTTCGCCTCTGCCTCCGGCAGCGCGTACGAAGCGGCAATTGCCAATGGCATAGACCCGGAAACGGCCATGCGGCTCGCCACCGCCGCAGGCGCCATAGAGCTTGGCACGGAGGCAATCAGTTCCGGTCTCGGTTCCTTCGCCGGGAGAAAGCTTGGCGTGGGCGGTGTGACGGACGGGGTAATGGAAACGCTTGTCGGAAAAGTGACGAGCGACCCCAATGTACAGAAAGCGCTTGTTACGGCAAGCAGTATTCTTGGAGAAGGCTTCGAGGAATTTATGTCCGAATGGGGCAACTATGCCGCGCAGAAGCTCCTCGGCGGTTATGATGCCCGCACGGGCAGAGAAGTTTGGCGTGACTCGCTGGAAGCCTTTCGCGACGGCGCATTCATCTCCGGCCTCCTGAACGCAACATCGCTCCTCCAATATGGCGTTCCGCCGCAAGATGCTATCGAGGCAGGCATTGATGAGGCAATGACGCAGAACGACGCGCCGCGGCGGGAGGGCACGAACAATAGAAGCGGATCGGCGGTCAGCATTTCGGAGACCGCCGCCCGCGTCGCCGACAGTCTCCGACAGAAGCTGCCGGCACGCGATCTGGTGCGGTTCAACGAGGCGTTTGAAAATTCGGCGTCGGGAAAGCGGCTCGCGGAAGCGCTTGCCGGAATGGATGCCTCCGACGCCGCAAGACTGACGGAAGCGGTGACGGGCGCCGTGGCCGACGCCGTGAAGCGGGGCGAGAGCTACAGCAGCCGGACGGACTTCCTGACCGACGAGAGCGTGGAGCGCATGACGGAGGCGGTGATCGCGGAAGCGGCGGAAGCGCTGGGGCTCGCCGATGCGGATGATGTCAGGACGACGCGGGAGACCATCCGCGACTCCAACGTGGCGGCGCTCAAGGATATGGCGAAGGATGCGCTCACCGAGCGTTTCCAGAAAGACGGCACGCTCCGCGATACTGCCGAGCGTGTTCGGCAGAAGCGAAGCGGCGAATCATCCGAAATTTTTGATGACGTTGGCGGAGAGCCGAAAAAAGAAGCTTCTTCATCCGAAAAGAAAACGCTTTATAAGGATTATCTTGAGGGAAAGTTTGATCTCAAGGAAAACGCAGATGGAGATGGCACATTATCCGACCAGAGTCCTCGAAATAGCCAGAAAATCCAGAACTATATCGAGAAGCTCAGAGAGGAATCCGCAAAGATGCAGGAGGAGAGAACAAAAAAACAGGCATCCGAAACGGAAATCAGAGAACGGTCGGAAATGTCGGTTGAAGAGAATAGCGCGAACAAAGAACTCGTCGAGAATCCGTTCTGCGGGAAAAACAAATTGAAATCCAACGTGAAGTATTATGCAGGTGAATACAATTACTTGTATGAAACCGATTCGCTCGGAAGAATATGCCGGTTTTTCGCAGAGAAATTGCAGCTGACAGCACGCGATAAGCGCCTGAGGCATGACCCGAACACGCCGGGAAAAATGGAATACGACGATGCAGGACATCTCATCGGTGACCGCTTTGGCGGTGCAGCTACGATCGCCAATCTTATTTCGCAGCTGCGAAACGTGAACAGAGGCGATTATCGCGTAATGGAGGATCATCTGGAATCTATCATTCAAAACGGCGGAACGGTTGAAATGGAGGGAAGAATCATCTATAATGAAACCGATTTACGACCAGAGGGTATTTCTATTGAAATCAAAATAGATGGCGAAGCGGTTCCAATCTTCTTCTCCAACATACAATAGTTTTTTGAAAGGAGCAAAAAATGGATACTAAATACGCTTTTGAAAATCAGTTTTCTGAGTTGATCAGCGATATCCTCGGCGTCTGCTATGAATATGTGGAGGGGCGCGCTGAAAAAATCTATGTTTATCTGTCGAATGAAGCCCAAATACAATACTGCGGATGCTTTTATAAAATCAACGGGCGAGTTGTTAGGCGCGGAAAATTGAGTACAGCGCTTCAGCCGGGAGAGTTGCCGTATGACGAGAAGGATGATGTACAGCGCCGGTTGTGCGATATACTACGCGAAGACTGGGGCAAGATCGTGAATTTGTTCCGTCAAAACAAAAGACCCGTGCCGACAGAGATTCGGATGGTCTACGACGTAGCAACAGGAAGACCGGATGTTCGGATACAGTATGAGCCGGTGTGGTCTAAAGAAAAGGGTGGTTTTCCACTGAAAGTTGATTTAGCATGGTTTGCACAGGAAGACGCAGCGGCTGGTGGCACGGGAGAAATTCCGGATCCCTATAAAGGGATGTTTGAAAAGAAAGACAAAAAGAATCCCTTCAAAGGCTTGTTTGGAGGTAAGTAACTTGCCGCATACAGCGCCGCCGGGGGACACCCCGGCGGCGTTTTTACGTTTGTATTTGAAAATAGCGTGCTTTTCCAAACGGGATATGGTACGGTATAATTGGAAGAGGGGCAGTGTTCCGTAGACTATGAGTAAGCGGAGGAAATAGCGGACTATGGAGAATAATCATTTGCAAGACGCAAGGCACGGACTTCCTGCGGGAGAACGGACAAAAGACGAAACCACAGAAATTGCGGCGAAGATGTCCGAAATGGCACCAAAAGCGGCGCAGAAACTGATCGAAGCCAGCGGACAAGACCCCAGGAATTATTCTCCGCTGACGCGGGAATGCATGGCGGCACTGATTTACGGGATGCTTGGCGCTTTTTCTACGGAAAAACTGGGGTACCATGAATGGCGCTGGACGGGAATGGAGATGGCTTTGATTGCTGTCGCTCTTTTGGGAATGGAGCCAGAGGAGGGTGCACAGCTGTCCAATTTCCTTTTTGAGAATTCAAGCAAAAAGCAGAATCCGGATTTGAACGAGAACATTAACCAGCTCATCCACTACGGGATAGATTTGTACTATCTTTTCGATCAGCCGGAAAGACTGGAAAAAGCCGTTCAGGCGATTCTTCAGGCGTGCTACAGAGCGTTTGGAACCGGCGAAGAAAACTGAATAAGCGCTGCGCCGCCGGGGGACACCCCGGCGGCGTTTTGCATGTAGGGAAATGCCGTGATTTTCGCGGCAGAGTATGGTACAGTATTCTTAAAGGAAGGACGATTTGCTTCCGAGAATACCCGGGTCAATGCATCTGAATTGATTGGAGGAGTTCAATGATGGAAATTGATAAGAAGAAAAACATAGCGTCTGGTCAGCAGAAAGAAGCTGCGTCGAAGCTATCGCCGGAAGTGGAGGCAAAAATGAATGAGCTCTCGCCGAAGGCTTTTGCAATAGCGGATCAAACGATCGCGGCATACGGGAAACCGGTGGAGGAATACGACGATATAGACCGCGCGACGATGGCCGGGTTGATTTTCGGGGAGTTATGTGCACTTGCATATGAGAATGATTTTGCGAGCCTGGGCTGGTTTAACGGAACGATTACGGCCATCGCTTATCAGAAACTGCATTATTCGGTGCGGATGTCTGTAAGAATCGCCAATCAACTGGTTTTTCATTCCAGTGCGAAGGAAAATGAGAATTTGTACAATCTGAGGCACAATGGAATTGATGCGTATTTCCTGCTGGACAAGCCGGAGGTGATGTCACGAAAAATAAAGGCTTTTTTCGCCGAAGTACACGAAGCGTTTGAAAAAGCGCGAAGAGACGGGTTAATCGAATAATGCTTGCGCCGCCGGGGAGTCCCCCCGGCGGCGTTTTTGCATAGTGAAAAAGCCCGTGATTTTCTAGGTATAAGATGGTATAGTAAATTAGAAAAAGGGTGGAGGAGTGCCGTTGCCAAATTAAACGGTGTTGCCATGAAACGAGAAAAAGTTTCAGGAGGATGCGAACGATGCAGAAAGCATACAATGATCGCTACGAGGAAACGGAACAGGACCGGCAGGACGAGGAACGATACGAACGCAAACGAAATATGTCTATGGAAGAAAAGAAGGAAGTGTATTCCCGCATTCCCCAAGAGGCGTTGGAAAACGCCCGCAAGATGGTTGCGGCAAGCGGACAGAAACCGTCAGAATATAATCCGGTTACCAGAGAGAGTATGGCGGCTATGATCTATGGGATGCTGTCAGCAATGTCAATTGAAGAGTTGGGAGATTGTGACCTGATAGTTATAAATGGGATGATGGGTGCGATTGCCAACGTAGTTCTCGAAATGGAAGCCGAGCAGAGCATTGACTTGACAGAGTATTTGTATAAAAGCGCGAGTAAGAAGAATCCGGAGTGCAACATTAATATCAACGCACTTATCCATATCGGCATTGATGCATTCTTTTGCCTCGATCGGCCAGAATTTCTGGCGAATGGGATGCGAACAGTCCTTAACGCATGCTATGAAGATTTCGGAACAGGTGAAGAAAACTGAATAAGCACGGCGCCGCCGGGGAGCCCCCCCGGCGGCGTTTTTGCGTTCGTCATTATCACGGAACGTGCGCATATCAGGTGCAGGAAATGCCGGCTGGACGCATTATTCGCATTAAAAGCCCTTTATACGCAACGGATACACGATTCGTGAAAATCGACGAAAAAGTCGATGAACACATAGCGTGTTTTTATGTTACGATATAACCACCGTAAGGGAATACGCGAGCCGGGGCGAACACCGGCGGAAAGGAGTCCGAGATGGACGAAAACGAAAGACCGGAGGAGGTCGGGGAGGTCGTGACTCCCGAGGAGGACGGCTCGGCGGAGCAGCGCGAGAGCGTTTCCGCGCCGCAGAGCCACGAGGACAATCGCCGTTTCCAGGCGGCGAGACTGGGGGGCGAGCGCGCCGGGTATGAACGGGCGATGCGCGAGCTGGCCGGGCGCGAGAGCGAACGGCGCTCGCAGGAGGAGGCGCAGATGCGCTTCATTGCCGACGACGCGCGCGAGTTTGCCCGCCGGTTCCCGGAGGCGGATCTCGCGGGGCTGGATGCCTCGGAGAGCTTTCGCCGCTTCTGCGGCAGCCGCTACGGCAGAGAACCGCTGAGTGAGCTGTACGCAGATTATCTGGAGGTTGCCGGCGGCGCGCTGCGGGCCGCGCAGGCAAGAGGGGCAAGCCGGGCTGCACGGTCTACCGGCAGCGGCGGCAGCGGTTCCTACGAGGCGCTCAACGCCCGGCAGCAGTCGGAGCTGGACGCCTGGAACCGGGCGTTTCCGCAGATGAAAATGTCGGCTCGCGAGTATCTGAGCCGAAACAAGTGAATGTGAAAGGAGACACAAAACATGAGACCCATCCAGAATGCGGGCGGCGAGGAGATCATCCACGCCCGCAGCTACCCGGTGGCAAGCGCCACCGCGATCACCGCCGGACAGGTGGTGCAGCTGAGCGCCGGTAAGGTCACCCCGGCCGTCGCCGCACAGACCGGCGCGATCCTCGGCATCGCCGCGGAAGATCACCCCGGTACGGCGGATATGCTCAATCCCCGCGCCAACGGCGACGAGATCCTCGTCTGCGACAATCCGGGACTGATCTTTGAATGCCCGGTGCCGACGCTCAAGGCAGCATCCGGCAGCGCCACAACGATCGTCCCCGCCACAGGCGGCATTGACGCGACGGCTGCGGACGACACCTACAACGCCGCGGTGCTCGTGCTCAAAAGCAAGGCCGCGGGCAGCACGAACACCGATGTGCCCGGTACGCGCCGCGCCGTGACGGATTATACGAAGAGCGGCACAGTGCTCACCGTGGAGACCGGCGGCACGGCCGCCGCCGGGGACGAGTACGAGCTCTACCCCGCGCTCGGCAGTGCCGTGTGCGCGCTCAACGCCAAGGCCACCGCGCTTCTTGTGAGCGCGACCGGTGCTACGGCGGTGCGCTGCATCGGCCACGACTACGAGCGTCACACGATCCGCTGCATTGCTGCGGCGCACACGCTCGCCGCGAAATCTTAAAAACCAACAAATCAGAAAAGGAGAACCATGAATTATGAGCAGCAACTTTAAAAACTGGACGAGCGACAATTATGCGTTCGTCGGCAAGGCGTTCGACTTTGCTTACGCCGACCGCCTCAACAAGCTCTCGCCCGTTGTCGGCGAGGTGAACGCCAAGAGTATCGACTACGAGCTGACCGGCTCCGGCGGCTACGGCGAGGCGCCCCGCTACGACGGCGAGAATCTCAACGAGGGCAGCCTGAAGCGCGGCTTCAAGACCGTGATCACGCCGGTCGAGTATACGCTCTCCATCCCCGTAGGCTACAAGGAGGCCAAGGTGGACAAGATGGGCGAGACCAAAAAGGTCGGCACGAAGCTCGGCGACAGCATGGCGCTCACGGTGTATCTGCACGTGCTGCGTATGTTCGCCAACGCCTGGAACACCGACGGCAAGCACAACGGCGGCGACGGCGTGAGCTGGGCCAACGCCGCGCACCCGGTCGCCTCCCGCGGCTCCTCGGGGAGAACGTTCGTTGCCGACGCCGATGCCGGTACTTACTCCAACATCTCCACGGACGCTTTTTCCGTATCCGCCATCACGGCGGCGCAGGCGCGCGCCAATCGCTTTCTTACGCCCGACGGTATGCCGTTCCTGTGCGATTTTGACACCGTCCTGATCGCACCCGAGCTGGAGGAGAAGGCGAAGAAGATGTTTGGCGAGAACGCCCGCCTGATGCCTACCGCCGATCCCGAGAGCGCCTACAACGCTGCAAACCCCGTGTACGGCATGCGCTACATCGTCATGGGCGGCGGTGCGGACGGCTTCACGAGCAAGCAGTGGGCGGTGTGCGACCGCCGACTGATGAAGGAGCTCGTGAACATCGTTTACAACACGCGTCCGACGGTGATGCAGTCCCCGCAGGATAACCCGCTGAAGGATCTTTACACCGCGTATGCCGACTTCGGCGTCGGCTGGGGCGACGCGCGGCAGATCATTTTTGGAAATCCCTCTTAAAAGAAAGTTTCTCTCCCTCCGTCAAAAGCTGCGCTTTTGCCACCTCCCTCGTCAGAGGGAGGCAAGGGGACGGGGGAACGCCCTCTCCGTCACGGCGCTGCGCGCCGCGCCACCTCCCCCAGAGTGGGAGGCAAGTGGGTTTGCGGTAAACTTTCTTGGCCCCATCTGACGAGGGGGCTGTCAGCGGCTTTAAGCCGCTGACTGGGGGAGAGAAAAGTTGGACTTGCAGTCGTAAGGATTAATCGAAAGGAGAAATATCATGAACGAAAATATGAAAGACATTCTGATCCGCGCCGGAAAGACGTTCTGGCAAGCGGCGCTGGCGTATCTGCTGGCGGACGCCGCCGTATTGCAGCAGGCGCTGACCGATTGGAGCACGGGCAAGCAGATCCTGCTCTCGCTCGCCGTCGGTGCGGTGGCCGCGGGGTTCAGCGCCGTATACAACGGCGTTGTCCGCCCGCGGCTGGGAGGGGAGTGACGCTTTATGGACCCCAACTGCCAGAACCAGCCCTGCCATGAGCTCACGGAGCTCCAGAAGCGCTTCACCCGCTTTCAGGACGACACGGTGAAGCGCCTTGCCGCCGGGGACGTTTCGATGGCGACGATCAACACCAAGCTCAACTGGCTCATCGGCATCCTCTCCGGCATCGGCGCGGCGGTGCTCGCCGCCGTGCTGCGCATTCTCTATAACTGAAAGGAGACATCATGAAAAAGATCGATTCCGTCTGTACGCTCACGCTCGGTACGAGCGCGCAGACCGTTCGCGTGAGCGGACTTGCCTGCATGGTGCAGAACAACAGTGAATCCGCCAGCGTGTACATGAAGGAGCGCCGCGCCGACGGTGAGGACGCTACCGCCGATAACGCCTGGCGTCTCGCGCCCGGCGAGCGCACCGCGGTGCCGTTCACGGCGCTCGACCTTTCGCTCGTCGCCTCCGCCGCCGGGACGGACGTGCGCGTGCTGCTGCTCGACGAGCTCTGAGAGGAGCGGCGCGCCATGACGCTGGGAGAAGCAAAAAACAAGGTTTATATGCTGCTCGACGAGCACAGCGCGGGCGGCGAGGTGGAGCATGACGAGGACATCGAAAAGAAAATGACCGCCTTTTTCGACACTGCGCAGAAAATGCTCGCGCAGATCAGGCGCATTGTGCGCGAATATGTGCTGCCGCTCGAAGCGGGCAAGACCGCCTACGATATGCCGCCGGACTTTTCCGCGCCTTACCGCGTGTGGGCGGACGGGCGCATCACGCGCTCGCTCCGCTGGCGCGCCGGAAAGCTCCTCGTCCCGGAGGGGTACGCCGCCGAGATGACGGTGGAGTATTTCGCCGTGCCGGAGACGATCCCGGAGAACGCGCCCGACAGCTACGAATTTGAGCTTGCGCCGGATGCGTGCGAGTGCATGCCGTACTATGTGGCGGCGCAGCAGCTGCTGCCCGATCTTGTGCTGGACTATGGCTCAATGCTCACGATGTACGACCGCGCGGCGGCGCAGCTCTGCACCGCGCTGCCCGGCGGGAACCGGCGCGTTGCGCAGAGCCTGTTCCGGAGGTGAGACCATGGGAAAGAAGCGCGGCGCGGGGATTACCCGCGCGCAGTACGCCGCCTTTCGCGGCGCAGACTTTTCGACCGATCCGTCGCTCGTGGAGAGCTGCCGCAGCCCGCTGTGCACGAACATCGTCTCCGACGCGGGCGGCACGCCGCGAAAGAGGCTCGGCTACCGCACGGTGCAGGATCTGGGGGACACGATATACGGCCTTTTCGGCGCGGAATTTGGCGGGACGCTCAAGCGCATCGCCCATGCCGGAACAAAGCTCTATGTCTGGGATGAGACCGGAACGCCTGCAGAACTGCTTTCCGGTCTTCCCCGGCACAAGAGCCGGGCGGTTTTCCTCGCCGGAAAGCTCTGGATCGTCACCGGCGGCGGGTTTTATTCCTATGATGGGACGGAGGCAAAGCGCGTATCCGCCGCAGGGGCCTACGTCCCCACGACGACGATCACGCGCAGCCCCTCCGGCGGCGGTGTATCCCATGAGGCGGTCAACCTGCTCACGCCATATCGGAAAAACGCCTTCCAGACCGACGGCGAGAGCGTGACGTTTACGCTCGACGGCGAGATCGACGAGACCGGCACGGTGCGCGCCTGGGTCTGGGGCGAGGAGGTCACGGACTTTGCGCTCGACCGCACGGCGGGCACGGTCACATTTACCTCCGCGCCCGCCGCGCCGGACGCGGGTGCGTCCGACGGGCTGGTCGTGGAGTTCCCGCATACCGTGGAGGGATATGCCGACCGGATCGACAAATGCACGGTCATTACGACCTACGGCGTCGGCTCTAACGACCGCGTGGTGGTCTCCGGCAACCCCGACAGCCCGAATCTCGACTGGACGAGTGGGCTGAACGACCCGACGTATATGCCCGATCTCGGCTACGCCGCCGTCGGCGGCGAGGCGACGCCGATCCGCGGCTACTGCCGCATCGGAAACTCGCTCGGTATCGTAAAGGCGGACGACGGGAGCGACAGCACCGTGTTTCTCCGCTCCGCTGCTCTCTCCGAGGACGGGGAGGCCATGTTCACCCTGCAGCAGACGATCGCGGGCGTCGGCGCGCTCGCGCCGGGGAGCTTTGCCTCGCTCTTTGACGATCCGCTCTTCCTCTCGCGCTCCGGCGTTGCGGCGATCACGAGCAGCAGTCTGACCGGCGAGAAGATCATCCAGAACCGCAGCTTGTATCTCAATGCACAGCTCACGAACGAGCTGTCTCTGCCGGAGGCGGAGGCTGCGGTGTGGCAGGGAATGTACCTGCTCTCGCTGCCGGAGGGACACGTTTATATCCTCAACGGCCGCCAGACCAAGACCTTCCGCAGCACATCACTCGCCGATTTCGTATACGAGGGGTTCTACTGGGAAAATGTCCCGGCGAAATGCTGGTATGTGAAGCGCTCCGGTACGGATGAGGAGCTGTACTTCGGCACCGCGGACGGCAAAATCTGCAAATTCAATACGGACATCGAGGACATGAGCCGCTACAGCGACAACGGCGCGGCGATCGCCGCGGTGTGGGCGACGAAATACGACGATGACGGCACGCCCGCCATTCTCAAGACGCTTTTGAAGCGCGGCTGCTGCGTGACGATCCAGCCGTACACGCGATCGAGCGCCGAGGTGTATATCCGTGCCGACCGCACCGGCGGCCACGAAAAGAAGATCGCCGCCAAGCCGATGGACATTCTGGACTTTTCGGACATCGACTTTGAGCGCATCACGTTCAGCACGGACGCGAGCCCACAGGAGATCTTCCTCAACCGCAAGGTGAAGAACTACAAGCGTTTGCAGATCATCGTCCGAAACCAGGAGCCCAACGAGGGCTTCGGCATTTTCCAGATAACAAAGCACTATGTAACGGGCAATTACGCCAAGAGGTGAAGAAATGAGCATACAGGATCAGAAAATCACGCCGGCCGCGATCGCCGCAAACGGCGTGCAGAGCCAGCCGGACAAACTGACCGGCACGGCGGCGCAGAACAAAAAGGTATTTGATAATCTCGTGACGGCGGTGGTGAGGGAGCACTTTAACGCCCTCCTTGATGAGCTGACGGGCGCGGCGGCTGCGGGGCAGCTCGGCATCACGACGATCCCCGGCTTTTCGGCGGGGAACATCCAGGCGGCGCTCGAGCAGATCGTGACATCGATGCAGGAGATCACGCAGGGCAGCGTGGCGGATGGAAGCATCGGTCTCGCCAAGCTCGCCGCGGAGGTGACGGCCATGGCTCTCGGCGGCGCGGCGGCGAGCCACACCCACGGCGCGGGAGATATCGATTCCGGCGTGCTGGACGCGGCGCGCATCCCGGTGCTGGACAGCGCGAAGCTGGGGGCGGGAAGCGTGGGGACGGAGCAGCTTGCCCCGGCGGCAGTCACGGGCGAAAAGCTCGCGGCGCTCGCGGTGCTCGCGACGCATCTCGCGCAGGGCGCGGTGACGGCGCAGAAGCTTGCCGAAAAGGCGGTCACACGCGAGAAAATGGCCATAGACGCCTTTACACTCGCCGATAACGCGGGAGCGCACAACGCGGTCTACCGCGGGAAGAATCTTGGCTCGGCGGTGACCGCCGCACAGTGGGCGGCGATCGAGGCCGGAACGTTTGAGGATCTTTTCATCGGCGACTACTGGGAGATCAACGGCGTCAACTGGCGCATTGCGGCGTTTGACTACTATTTGACGGGCACAGACACGACCCACCATGCGGTGATCGTCCCCGACACGAGCCTTTACACCGCGAAAATGAACGCATCGGCCACCGCCAGCGGCGGCTATGCCGGTTCGCAAATGCGCTCGACGAATCTGGCGCAAGCAAAAACCACCATCAACAGTGCGTTTGGCTCAGATCATATTCTGACATATTCGCAAGGGCTGGTTAATGCCGTCAGCAGCGGGGCGCCGAGCGGTATCTCTGTCTACGAATGCACGGTTGAGCTCATGAGCGAGCGTCAGGTCTACGGCTCCCCGATTTTTGGCGCGTGCGCGTGGGGTTCTTCTACTGTTCCGGCGCTCAACACCAAAGATAGAACACAGTTCCCGCTTTTTGCGCTTAACCCGTATCTGGCAAGTCTATCGTGGTACTGGCTTCGCGACATTGTGTCGGATATCTGTTTTGCCGGTTCCAATAAAGCCTCGTCGGGCTATGCTGCCGCATCTTATGATGGCGGCGTCAGACCGTATTTCTGCATCAAATAAAGGAGGACACGACAATGTACAAAATTACGTTGGCCGATGGCACGACGCTGGAAAATCTCGTGCTCAACGGCAACAACTTCATTGCCCAAACGGCGGTGAACGACGCTGTTTTTGCTGACAACATGGCTACCGTCACCATCACCGATACGGAAAGCGGCAGCACCGAGCAGATCGAGGACGGCGTACTTTTGAGCAACATCGTCCGGGACGGCTGCTCGTGGATCGTGCTCGGGCAGAAGTCTGCGGAGGAAAAACGGCTCGAAGCGATGGACGACACCTTTACGGACTTGCAGATGGCTCTGGCCGAAGTTTATGAAATGCTGATCGGAGGAATGAACGATGGCTAAGATCTATGCTGCACTGATACGAAAGGGATTGAAGACGCTCGAGGATGTGCCGGCCCGGCTGCGGGCCGAGGTGGAAAGACTGTTGGAGGCGGACGTATGAACGGTATCGACATTTCCCAATGGCAGGGCGACATTGACCTGACGCCCTACAAGGACGGCTTTGTCATCATCCGCGGCGGGTTCTGGACGAGCGTTGACCCATGGGCGGAGCGGAACATCAGCAAATGCGATGCGCTCGGTATTCCGTGGGGGCTCTACTGGTACAGCTATGCGCTCAACGAGGCGCAGGCACGGCAGGAGGCGGAGGCTTGCCTCCGATTCCTCGGCGGACGAAAGCCCCGGCTCGGCGTGTGGTACGACATGGAGGACGCCGACAACTACAAGGAGAAGAACGGCTTCCCGTCGGACGCGGTGATTACGGCCATGTGCAGGATATTCTGCGCGGCCATGGCCGAGGCCGGAAACAAGACCGGTGTGTACGCCTCGCTGAGCTGGTTTGATACGCACATCGGGGAGACCGGATACGATAAGTGGATCGCCGCATGGGGCTGGAACGACGGGGAGCATTACCCCGACCTCTCCGGGAAATGCGTCATCCACCAGTACCGCGGCTCGCCGCTCGATCTCGATGTGATGTACGTGCCGCTGAGCTACTTTGACGGCGCAGAAAGCCCCAGCCCGGCGCAGCCGGAGGACGTGATGGTGAACGCGACGGAGATGGCGCGGGAGGTGCTCGACGGAAAGTGGGGCAACGGCGAGGAACGAAAGCAGAAGCTCGGCACGTGGTTTTATGATCTCGTGCAGGGCGAAGTGAACCGAATGCTGGGGGTGTGAGATGAAATTACGAAAGAAACAGCCGCAGCCGGAGACCGTTTCCGGCTACGATTATTCCGACCGGGAGGCCCGCGAGCGGACGGTATACGCGCTTTTCCAGCGCGCCAAGAACGCCCGCACCGCGGTGGAGATCGAGTGGGAGAAGTGCAACGACTATTATAACGGCATCCATGACGTGACGCGCTCCCTGACCGAGTTCTGCCGCGAGAACGATATCCCATGGCTCCCGGCAAGCATTCCCGATCCGTATATCCTCGTCGAGAGCCAGATCGAGCCGACCGTACCGCAGCCGGAATTCCGTGGGCGCGACGACGATCTCGACAGCGCCATGGCCAAGCGGCGCGAATTTGCCGTGCGGTACATCGCCGAGAACAACCGCCTCTCCGACATGAATACCCGCAACGAGCGCCGTCTTTTGAAGCTCGGTGACGCCTTCTGGAAGGCGTACTGGGACGAGGACATGCGCTGCGGCGAGGCGCAGGGCGACATTCGCGTGAGCGATATCCCCGTGGAGGCAATATTTCCCGACCCCGCGGTGCGCGGCGGCAGCATACAGGACGGTCAGTATCTCGACTATGTCTACCGCATCCACAAGGTGCGTTTTGCGCAGGTGTTCCGCGCCGATCTCGAAGAGCTCGGCATCACGGCGGAGGAAGCGCTCGGCGAGGATTATGTGCCGCGTACCGAAATTTTTGACATGACGAGCGCGCTTTGCGACACGGACGACACCGTGCAGGTGCTCGAGCACTGGTTTCGCCAGCCGGTCGAAACGACCATGGACGGCGAGACGATCCCCGCCGGGGCGGTGGCGTGTTCCGTCCAGGCGGGCGGCCACGAGCTGCGGTATATCCCCAATTACTGGCGGCGCACAGGCGCGCAGAACACGCTTTTTCCGTTCGTGCATTACTGGCGCATTCAAAACGAAAACCAATTCTGGAACAAAAGCGAGCTCACGCCGGTGCTCGATCTCGTGGATGCGGCCGACCGCAAGCTTGCCGCGGCGCTTTTGAACGACAGCTTCCTATCGAACGACATTCTGCTCGTGGAGGACGGCGCTCTCGCTGACGGCGAGGAGCTCACGAACGAGCCGGGCGCGATCGTGCATCTCAAGCAGGGGCGCATGGGTGCGGTGCAGCGCCTCGGCGGATTGCAGTCGGTCGGCAAGGCGGCCATGGATATCACCTGGTTCAAGGAGCAGATTGAGCGCGCCAGCCGCAGCTATGATATCGGCACCGGCAAGGAGACGGCGCGGGTCACGACCGCCTCGGGGCTTTCGATGCTCCGCGCCGACGGGCGCGAGCAGTCGGACATCAAGCGCGCCGACCGCAACGCCGGGTTTGAGCGGCTCTATGAGCTGCTCGACTGGCTCTCGCTGGAATTTTTCGACGATGATCGAATGCTCTATCTCGGCGCGCCGGAGGGGAAGCAGGCGCCGGGGCAGCGCATGGTCTACAACAGTGCCGACTTTGCCCGCACGATGCCGGAGGTGCGCTCGCTCACGGGCGAGGTGGTGCGGCCGCTTCGGGAGTTTTTCCCGCGGGTGGATATCACCGTGCAGGCCGCCGACGGTGCGCGGCGCGACCGGCAGACGACGCTGCAGGCGCTCGACAGCCTGACGCGCGCGAACATCACGGCGGAAAACTGGCGCATCTTCGCTGCCGAGCTCGAAATTCTCGACATTCCCGACCGGCAGGAGATCATCGGCGAGTGGGAGAAGAGATTTGAGCCTTCTGCAGAGAATACAATCCCTCAGTCGCCTCCGGCGACAACTCCCTTTACACAAGGGAGCCTTGAGAGCGGGGAGGCGGTGACGCTCGCATGAAGTGCCCGTACTGCGGCATTGAAATGCTGCGAAAAACCGCGGCGCAATGGGTGTGCCGCAACCCGAAATGCATCAAATACGATAAGGAGAAGAAAATATGAAGATCAAACGTATTGACGATCTGAAGCCGAAGACCGTTTCCGACACGCTCCCGGACGGATCGCGTAAAAAGAAGAAAAACGAGAGCGCGGCAGCATGGAACGGCACTGGCGCCGCGGAGAGCGCTGCGAGCGGCGGCGGGAACGGTTCGGCGAGTGCCGGAACGGCGTGGAACGGCCCAACCTACAGCGAGATCATGCAGAAATACTACGCCGGGCAGTATGCCGATGCACTCGCCGGGAACAAGCGCACGGCCGAGGCCGAGGCGGATGCCGCCGAGCGCGACGCGCAGGAGGCGCTGGATCGCATCCGCGGCGGCTATAAGAGCACCGACCGCCAGCTCTACCGCGAGTATATGGAGAACACCCGCACGCTGCCGCAGCGCCTTGCCGCGCAGGGCATCACCGGGGGGCTCACGGAATCGTCGCAGGTGTGTCTCGCCAACTCCTACGGCGAAGGGCTTGCCGAAAACGAGAGGGCCCGTCTTGCCGAGGAAGCGCAGACCTACTCTGCGCGCGACGCGCGTCTTGCCGCGGCAAAGGCCGAGCAGGAGCGCGCCGATGCCGCGGCAAAAAAGGCGCATGGTGAGAGTCTCGCCAAGCTCTGGCAGGAGGTGGAAAAGCAGCGCCGCGAGGATGCCGCCAAGGCCGCCGCGCTGCTCGCTGCGGCGGGCGACTATTCCGGCTATGTCGGAATGGGGCTCACGCAGGAGCAGGCGGACTATCTCGCAGAGATCTGGATGGGACGAAACAGCAAGGTGGCGTCGGTGCGCCGCGCATGGAACGGCGGCAGCGCCTCCGGCTCTTCCGGCTCGCGCCTGGCCGACACGCTTTCCGAATCGCTTCTTCTCAATGCCGAACGCGGCACGGACGCCGCCGTGGAGTATATCGCCTCGCGTCTCGCTTCCGGCGATATCCAGAGCGACGAGGCGGAGGAGATCTGGAAGCTGCTCCGCGGCGCATGAGGGAGAATATTTAATTTTTAAATTATTCCTTGACAGAAGAGGATGATTGCGCTAATATCATAATGGCGGGGAAGTTGGGCTTTCAATAATTACCACCATCTCCGACCTTCGTCTGCCCAGCACAGCAGCGCGGAGGGCCAATACTTTTCTCCTCGGAGGATCGACCCCAACAGGGCGGGGGCGATCCTCCTTTCTGTTGAAAAACTTCAAACAAACCCCACTCCGTTGAGGGGTTTGTTTGAGAGAGATGCGGCCCGCCGCAGCGCACTCGCTCCGAGAGCACGTTTGCGGGCCGAGAAGTATTTTTGCCGACGCACATGTCGCCGGCAAAAATGTTTGGAACCTTGTTTGCTCCTGCGGGAGCAAACTCTGGCGAGGCCTTTTTTCGACGGCAGCCGTTGGAAAACAATGAAAAAATAAGGAAAATCTCTTTTCATACGGGACAGACTGTGGTATAATACCGCGCTGGATTTGAATCGGATTTACATTTGGAGATGGATATTATGGAACTACGCAATATCGCAATCATTGCCCACGTTGACCACGGCAAGACGACGCTCGTGGACGAAATGCTCAAGCAGTCGGGCGTGTACCGCGAAAATCAGGAAGTTGTGGAGCGCGTGATGGACTCCGGCGATCTCGAACGCGAGCGCGGCATCACCATTCTCGCGAAGAACACCGCTGTCACCTATAAGGGCGTCAAGATCAACATCGTCGACACGCCGGGCCATGCCGACTTCGGCGGCGAGGTGGAGCGCGTGCTCAAAATGGTCAACGGCGTCATCCTGCTCGTAGACGCCGCCGAAGGCCCCATGCCGCAGACCCGCTTCGTGCTTGGCCGTGCGCTGGAGCTCGGCCACCGCGTGATCGTCGTCGTCAACAAGATCGACCGCCCCGATCAGCGCGTGCACGAGGTCGTGGACGAGGTGCTGGAGCTGCTGATGGATCTGAACGCCACGGACGAGCAGCTCGACTCCCCGATGCTGTTCTGCTCGGGCCGCCAGGGCACGGCGTCCTATTCGCCGGATGTGCCGGGCACTGACCTTCAGCCCCTTTTCGACACGATTCTCGAGTATATCCCCGAACCGGCGCAGGATACCGCCGCGCCCTTCCAGATGCTCGTTTCCTCGCTCGACTATAACGAGTTTGTCGGCCGCATCGCCATCGGGCGCATTGAGCGCGGCACGATCCGCCAGAACGAGGAGATCGCCGTTTGCAACTACCATTCGCCGGACGCCGCGCCCCGCAAGGCAAAGGCCGTCTCGCTCTATGAGTTCAGCGGCCTTGCCAAGGTCCCTGTGACGGAGGCCACGGCGGGCAATATCATCGCCATGAGCGGCATCGGCGATGTTACCATCGGCGACACGATCTGCGCCG
>CAVEQS010000006.1:0-75636 GCA_963618015.1 bacterium
CGCACCCGCACGCTCGAGGAGGTCGGCAAGGAGTTCAACGTCACGCGCGAGCGTATCCGCCAGATCGAGGCAAAGGCGCTGCGCAAGCTCCGCCATCCCAGCCGCAGCAAGAAGCTCCGCGACTTCCTTAACTGAGATTCAGGCAAACCCCGCGAGAACTTTTCGAATTTACAAGGAGGAAAAACCATGTTCCGACCCGTTCGAAAAAAGAAAAACGAGATCAGCGCGGAAGCGGCAAAAAAGCTGCTGCACACCGAGCGCCGCGGCGTTTTCGCGGTGAACGGCGACGACGGCTACCCCTACGCCATCCCGGTCAACTTCTTCTATGACGAGGAAGCCAACCAGATCTATTTCCACGGCGCCCGCGCCGGGCACAAGATCGATTCGATCCGCGCGTGCGACAAGGTCTGCTTCACCGTGTACGGCAACGAGACCATCCGGGACGAGGCCTGGGCGCCGTATATGCAAAGCGCGGTCGTATTTGGCCGCTGCCGCCTGCCGGAGTACGGCGAGGAGAGCATGGCGCTTCTCAAGCGCTTCGCTATGAAGTACTATCCCGAGGAGAGCATGGTGGATGCCGAGATCGCCGATGCCGGGAAAGCCGCGCAGATGTATGTGATCGATATCGAGCACATCAGCGGCAAGGAAGTGCAGGAAAAATAAATACATAAAAGATAAGAGAGCTCCGCTCCGCGGCAATGCCGCGGGACGGGTCTCTCTTTCTTTAACGCGTTCTTAACGCCGCCGGCGGGCAGAGCATGATAAAATATTTTGTCAAGCGGTGTCGAACGGAGGGAGAGAGACGATGCAGGCCGAGCAGGGAAAGAAATGGAATGAACTTCGGGCGCGCCTGTTTAAAATGGTGTCGGTGGGCGTGGTGGACGACCCGATCAACCAGGGGTACGACATCATCAGCACGCTGGTGCTGATCGTGAACCTCGTCGGGGCGTTCGCCAACACGTTCGACGGCGTCCGCGCGCAGTACGCACCGCTGCTCGATCTCACCGAGGAGATCACGGTCGCCTTCTTCGCGCTCGACTACGCGCTCCGGCTCGTTACGGCGAAGTGCCTATACCCGCAGCTCACCGAGGGACGCGCTCTCGCCAAATATGTGCTTTCCGCCGGGGGCATCGTTGATATGCTCTCGTTCCTGCCGTTTTATCTGCCGGTCTTTTTCCCGTCCGGCGCAGCGGCGTTCCGGCTTTTCCGCGTGGCGCGCATTTTCCGGCTGTTCCGCATTAACGCCTATTACGATTCGCTCAACGTCATCACCGAGGTCATCGTCGGCAAAAAGCAGCAGCTTTTGTCGTCGGTGTTCATCATCCTTGTGCTGATGCTCGGCTCGAGCCTTTGTATGTACTCGCTCGAGCACGAGGCGCAGCCGGAGGTGTTCAAGAATGCCTTTTCCGGCGTGTGGTGGTCGGTCTCAACGCTGCTCACCATCGGCTACGGCGACATTTACCCCATCACGCCCGCCGGAAAGGCGATGGGCATATTCATCACATTCCTCGGCGTCGGCATGGTGGCGATCCCGACCGGTATCATCTCCGCCGGCTTCGTCGAGCAGTATACGCGCCTCAAGCGTCTCGGCGACTATGCCGAGGAGGAAGATCTGCACTTCATCAAAACCGAGCTCCACCGCGGCGATCTCTGGGTGGGCAAAACGGTGCGCGAGCTGCATCTGCCGCAGGGAATGATCCTCGCGGTCATCCAGCGCGGCGGCGATACGATCATTCCCCGCGGCGACGTGGCGCTCAAAGCCGGGGACAAGCTCGTCATCGGCGCCGAGCACATGAAGGGCGACAGGCCGGTCAACCTGCGCGAGATCACGCTGCGCAAAAACCACGACTGGAACGGCGTTGCCATCAAGGATATCGATATCTCCCGCCAGTCGTTCATCGTCATGGTGCGGCGCGGGAAGAAGCTGATCGTGCCTTACGGCAAGCTCGTCCTCGCCGAGGGCGATACCGTGATCCTCTACAGCAAGGAAGCGCCGAAGCCAACGATCACCTTTTGAAATATGCAGGAAAACGGGCGGGCCCTCGAAGAAGGACCCGCCCGTTTGCCGTATTTCACGCATTTACCGCCGTATTGCGACGGCCTCGTAGGGGCGCAGCACATTCGGCGTGTGCTCCGGGAGATTGGAAAGGAGAAGATCCAGCGGTGTGTACGCGATCGTCTCCGGCAGAGAAACGGCCTTCTTGCTGAAATTGCACAGAACCAGAAGGGCTTCTCCGTCCAGCCGCCGCTCATAGGCGAAGAGATGCTCATCCTCCGGCCAGAGCAGACGGAAGGAGCCGTCGCGGATGAGCGGGTTGTTTTTGCGGAAAGCGAGGACCTGTTTATAGAAGGAAAGAACGGAACCGGAATCGCTCTCTTCCCGCTCGGCGTTGGCCGCGCGCCAGTTGCATCCCATCCCGATCCATGGCGCGGCGGTGGAAAAGCCGCCGTACAGCGCGTCGCTCCACTGCATGGGCGTCCGGGCGTTATCGCGGCTGATACAGGCGAGATACCGGAGCATTGTCCGCTGGTCCAGCGTGCCGCCGTTTACAAGATCGCGGTACGCGCGGAGACTTTCGAGATCGCGGTACTGCGAAAGATCGAAAAACCCGGCGTTCGCCATGCCCAGCTCTTCGCCCTGATAGATGAACGGCGTCCCCTGCATCAGATACAGGCACAGGCAGAGCATTTTGGCGGACACGTCCCGGTACTCCGGCAGATCGCACCCGAAGCGGGACACGGCGCGCGGCTGATCGTGATTGCTCCAGAAAAGGCTGTTCCAGGAAATGCCGTGCAGTCCCGCCTGCCAGCGGGCGAATACCTGCTTGAGCGCGGTGAGCGAGGGCTTTTGATCCGTCCACTTGCCGTACCGGCCATCCGTCAGACCGGTGTGCTCAAATTGGAAAACCATGCCGAGCTCGTGCCGGTCGCTGCCGGCGTAGCGCTTCGCCTCCTCCACGGTGACATTCGGGCATTCGCCGACAGTCAGAATGTCATAGTGCGAGAGAACCTGCTCGTTCATCTCGCGGAGATAGGCGTGAACTTTTTCCCTGTGGTTGCAGGCGGGGGAAAGATCGGTCTCGCCGCTGTACGGAATGGGCTCGGGCTTCGCGATGAGGCTGATGACATCCATGCGGAAGCCGTCTACGCCCTTATCGAGCCACCAGCGCATCATCCGGTAAATGTCCTCGCGCAGCGCAGCGTTGGCCCAGTTGAGATCGGGCTGCTTGCGGGAGAAAATGTGGAGATAGTGCGAGTTTGTCGCCGCGTCATACTCCCAGGCCGGGCCGCCGAACCACGACTGCCAGCGGTTGGGCGGCGTATCACGCCAGATGTAATAGTCCCGGAAGGGGTTGTCGCGGCTCGCACGGCTCGCGCGGAACCACGCGTGCTCGTCGGAGGTGTGGTTGACGACGAGATCCATGATAATACGGATGCCCCGCTCGTGCGCTGCGGCGAGCAGACGGTCAAAATCCTCCATCGTGCCGAACTCCGGGTTGATGGCGTAATAGTCGCTGATATCGTAGCCGTTGTCGTCGCCGGGGGAGGCATAGACCGGGCAGAGCCACACCGTGTCCGCGCCGAGATCGCGGATGTAATCCAGATGCATCGTGATCCCGTTCAGATCGCCGATCCCGTCGCCGTTGGTGTCCTGAAAGCTGCGCGGGTAGATCTGGTATACGATCGCATCCTTCCACCATTCAGTGTTCATTCTTCCCGTCCTCCAGACCAAAGTATTTCCGGTAGCAGCCGGTAAAATAGTAGGGGTTCGTGTAGCCGACAAGCGGCGCGGTGTCCCGCTCGGAAAAGCCGTCCCGCTCGATGAGCTGCCGCGCCTTTTCCATGCGCACGCGCATGAGCGCGTCGGTGAACGTCTCCCCGGTCATTTCCTTGAATTTTCGGCTCAGGTAGATGTAATTGATGTGGTATTCCTGCGCAAAGGCGATCAGGCTGAGATCCTCCATATATCGCGTCTGCACTGCATGCAGCACGCGGCGGAGCACACCCTCGGTGCTGCCGGTCTCCTGCGCGGCGAGCGCATCAAAGGTCTTGTCCGTGATCTCGCGGAAGAGCGCTTCCAGATCGGACGGCCACTCAACGGTCTGGATGCGGTCAATGTAATTCCCGCCGATCAGCGTGGAGATGTTGATGCCCCGTCCGGCCTCCTGACAGCTCCGCTCCAGAGAGAAGGTAAACTCCGTCAGCGCCCGCCGAAGGGAAGGCATATGGAGACAGACGGCGCGCCCCAGTTCCAGAGAAAGGCCCTTTTGCAGCTCACTGCGGACATCGCGCCCGGAGCGAATCAGCTCGGTGAGCTGCCGGTCATGAAACGGCAGGGAAAGCGCCGGCTGCCCCAGCTCGCGGATGTCGGTATAGGCGAGCACCGGCTGGGAGCGGTGGACATAGTCCAGCGCGGCGGCGGCTTCCGTGTGCGCACGCGAAAGCCCGGCGAGCGAACTTCCGCCGCTCACGCCCGCCCGGGAAACACCATCCATCGCTTCGAGCCGCGAGAGAAACCACGTCCGCCAGCGGTGCGCTTCGCGCATACCGCTTTCCCCGGGAAGCAGAGACAGCACGGCGAACCGCCGCTCCTGCGGCAGGGGAAGAAAGCGGCTCTCAAACGGCGCGCTTTTCCAAAACTCCGCCGCCGGCGCGGCCTCGCGTGAGAGTACTTCGCCGAGAAGAAAAGCGCTGTCGCGGTGCGAGGAGAGATACGTGCCAAGCGCGGCGTCTGCCCGGCCGCCGGTGAGCATTGCCGCGCCGAGCAGCGCGGAGAGCGCGTCGCCGGAGCTTGAGCGGCGCTGGATCTTTTCCTTGACCTGTGCAAGCAGCGCATTTAAATGCTCCGGATCGACCGGCTTGAGCAGGTAATCGAAAACATGCGCGTGGATCGCCTGCTGCATGTAGGAAAAGTCGGTGTATTCGCTCAGCACGAGGATCTCGCAGTTGAGCGCACGCTCCTCGATCTCGCGGAGGAGCTGCCGCCCGTCGCACTCGGGCATGCGCATGTCGGTGATGAGGATATCCACCGGCGAGGTGATGAGAAAGTCCAGCGCCTGACGGCCGTTTTCCGCCTCCGCAGCTAATTCGAGACCCAGCTCGTCCCAGCGGATGCAGTGGATGAGTCCCCGGCGGATGGCGGCTTCATCCTCGGCGATCATAACGCGGATCATGGGCCGCATCTCCTTTCCATGGGGATCACAATCTGGACGACCGTGCCGATGCCTTCCTCGCTGTCGAGCGTGAGCTGCGCCGTTTCGTCGTAGAGAAGGCGCAGGCGCATATAGAGATTCCGCAGCCCGATCCCGCGCCTTTCCTCTGCCGGGGAGGGCGCGTAAAGTGCCGAACGGAGCTGCGCGAGCTCCTCTTCGGTCATGCCCTGGCCGTCGTCCGTGACCTCAATCGTCAGCCGGTCTCCGGCCGTCCACGCGCTGATGCGGATGGTCCCCGGCTTTTCCCTCTGCTCCAGACCGTGGAGAATGGCGTTTTCCACGAGCGGCTGGATACTCACGCGCGGCACGGCGCAGCTCATAACGTATTCCGGCACATCGATCTCCGCGTGCAGCCGCTCGCCGAAGCGAAGCTTCTGTATCGTGAGATAGTTTTCTACATAGGACAGCTCCTCGCGCAGCGATACAAGCGGCTCGCTGCCGGAAATGGTGTAGCGCATCGTGCTGCCGAGCGCCGTTGCCATGCTCGCAAGATCGCTCATATGGCGGACGGCCGCCATGGATGCCATCGATTGCAGAACGTTGTAGAGAAAGTGGGGGTTCATCTGCGCCTGCAGCGCACGGATCTCTGCCTTTTGCTGCTGGAGCGCAGCCTCATATTCTCCCGCAAGCGAGCGCTCGAGCTTGTCCATCAGCGCATTGAAGCTGTTTCCGAGCCGCGCGATCTCGTCGGCGCCGGAGACCGTCACACGATAAGAAAGATCGCGCAGCTGCGTTTCGTCCATGGCATCTGCGAGCTCTTTTACCGGTTGGCTGATGACGCGCGAGGCGATCGCTGTCACGACGGCGATCAAAATCAGAGCGGCCACGGCGGCGGTGAGGATCGCGCTCGACACGCTCATCGCGCCCGCGGAAAATTCCGACTGCGGTGTCAGCATCAGCACGTACCAGCCCGCCTTTTCCGCCCTTGCCGACGCCATGGCGTAGGAAACGCCGCCGGTCGTCAGCTCGTGCTGCGGCGCACCGTCGGCAAAGCACAGCATCTCTTCCGGCAGCGTCTCACCGGAGGCCGCACCGGAGGAATCAAAGACCAGCCGTCCCGTTTCGTCGCACACGCAGACGCGGGAGTCATCGCCCGGCCGGATCAGCTCTGTCAGCTTTTCAAAGTCCGAAAGATCGACCGTGATGAACATTGTTCCTGCATCTTCAAAATGCCCCTCGGTGTTCACGATCCGCCGGACAACGGCGTACACCGGCTCGGCGCCGCCCTGCGGCGCGTGGCGCAGCGGCATGTGCACGCCGGTCGGCAGGAGCACGGCGCTGTCGGAGGAGAGCGTGCCATCGGAAACGAGAGCGAGATACGCATCGGGAAGCGCGGCGGCGCGGTAATCGTCGTAAGAGCCTGCCTCGCTGCGCGCGGCGTAGACGAGCCGCCCGTCCGGCGTCACATAGATCACGCTGAAAATGTCGGAGCGGCTGCTGAGCGCGGAGAGGAAAACGCTTTGGAGCTGTTCGGTTTCCCCGTGTCTCTCCGCCGTGCTCTTCTCCCGCCCGGCGCCGCGCAGAAAGGCGCGGAAGCCCTCGTTAAGATAGATGGAACGGTAAATGTCGTCCATGCGTTCGCACGAGGTTTCCAGCCGCTCCGCACCGGCCGTCACGAGCTTGGTGCTCAGCGTGAGCGCCTGCGAGCGGATGACTGCCTGCGAGCGCACCTGCGCGATCAGCACAACGATCCCCATGGGAACGGCGAGCAGCAGCAGCACGGTTATCATCAGCTTTTCCCGGAGCGAACGAAGGTTTTTGAACATACGGCATCACCCGCGTTCATTATACCAGAAAAGGCCGGGGCATGAAGACCGGATGAGAAAAAAACTAATTGATTTCAAAAACAGGCTAAACCGTTTCGTTGCGCAGGGAAAAATGGGGGTGCTATAATCGGCTTGACCGGTCCGGAGAAAGCGGCGCAGTCTGGAGTGGCCACCGGAGAGCGCCGAGCGTGTTCCGCAAAAATGAAGGATTGGAGACAAGGCAAATGAAAAGAATCTTTGCTGTTCTGCTTTGCGTCGTTATGATGCTGTCCGTACTTACAGCGTGCGGCGATTCCGGCACCGCCGGAACAGAGACCCCTGCAGAGACGGCCGCGCCTGCCCCGACGGAGACCGCGGCGGAGACCCCGGCGCAGCAGGACGTCACGCTGCATCTTTTCCACCAGAAACAGGAGGCGCAGGAGGCCTTCGCGCAGATCATTGACGCGTTCCATGCCGAGTATCCCTATATCACCGTGGAGCAGGAGATCGTCACAAACGACCCTGCGGCCATTTTGAAAGCCCGCATCGCGACGGGAGAGGTGCCCGATATTTTCCAGGGCGCCAACGACACCATGGACATTGCGCAGGGCGGCTACATCATGGAGCTGACCGGCGAGCCGTTCCTGAACAACATCACCGATGAGGCGCGCAGCGCGTCCTCCTTCACCGACGCAGACGGCCACACCTGGGCCATGCCGGTGGATGGCAGCTGCGAGGGCATTTTCTACAACAAAGACATTTTCGCCAAATACGATCTGGCCGTTCCCACAACGCTCAGCGAGCTGGAAACGGTGATCCGGACGCTGGAAGAAAACGGCGTTACGCCGTTTGCCATGGGCTTCAAGGACGCCTGGACGATCAAGCCGGTCTCTCTTGTGGCGGCGTCCTCCGCCATTTACGGCAAGGACATCACCTGGGACGCCAAAAAGAACAGCGGGGAAGCGAGCTTTGCCGGTACCGAGGGCTGGAGCACCACGTTTGAGCTGACGCGCATGGTGTATATGCACGGCAACACCCGCACCGCCTTTGACACCGACTATAACGGCGCATGCGCCATGATGGCCAACGGCGAAGCTGCCATGATGATCAACGGTCTCTGGGCGCTCGAACCGATCCGGCAGATCAACCCGGATGTCAATCTCGGCATGATGGCGATGCCGGCGACGGAGAATGCCGCGGATACCAAGCTCTTCCAGTTCCCGGACTTCGGCCTTTCCGTCTCCGCGTCCACGGCGCACCCGGAGGAATGCAAGCTCTTCCTGGAGTTCCTGACCCGCCCGGAGATCGCCGAGCTCTGGTGCAGCACGTCGAAGCTCTTCTCCGCCGTCAAGGGCGTGTCGGTTGATTTTGACCCGCTCGCGGAGGATGTCAACGCCTACATCGATGCCGGTATGGTCTGCACGCAGGTCGACCGCGGCTGGCCCACGGCGTTCGGCTCGGAGTATGAAAGCACACTGTCCAGCTACATTCTGGATCTTGTCTCTCTCGAGGACGCCATGAAAACACTGGATGACGCCTGGGCGGCGGCCAAGGCGGCCGGACAGGCGTAAACCGAATAAACAGAGCGAAAGGGGCAGGAAAAACGAAAGTTTTCTTGCCCCTTTTCCGCAGAAGGGAGAATACCATGCAGCAATGGCGACGCCGGCAAAACGCCGTATATATCGGCTTTATTCTTCCCGCCGCCGCGTTTTTCACGGCGTTTTTCATCGTCCCGTTCGCTGAAAGCCTGTGGCTTTCGTTCACCGACGCTTACGGCTACAACCCGGAGCAGCACTTTGTGGGGCTGCGGAACTACCGGGAGGCGCTGACCAACCCGGCCTTTCGCAGCGCGCTCTGGGTAACGGTAAAGTATACGGTTTTCGTCACGCTGGGAGCCAATCTGACGGCGCTCGCTCTCGCGCTGCTGCTCGACGGGAACGTGCACTGCAAAAAGCTTTTCCGCGCCGTCTTTTTCCTGCCGAATCTGATGAGTCTGGTTATCGTCAGCTTTGTATGGGTGTTCCTCTACGGCAGCGTGTACCGTTCGGCGGTTGCGCTGCTGAATATCCCGGAGGCCTGGCAGATCAGCTGGCTCGGCAACCGGCGGCAGGCGCTCTATTCCATGGGCTTTACGGCCATCTGGCAGTGCGCGGGGTATTACATGCTCATCTACATTGCCGGACTGCAGAACATCGGCGCGTCGCTGACCGAAGCCGCGGCGATGGACGGCGCAGGGCCGTGGGCGATGATATGGCATATCAAGCTGCCGATGCTATCGCCGGTGATCGCCATGAACACGGTGCTGCTGATGATATCCTGCTTCAAAACGTTCGATATCCCCATGGCGATGACGTCCGGCGGCCCGGCGGGTGCAACGACGACCATCGCTTTACAGATATACAACACAGCCTTCCGCTCCAGCCGGACGGGATATGCCACGGCGCAGTCCGTGATATTGTTCCTCATCATCAGCTTGCTCACGGCACTGACGTTCCGGCTGCAAAGAAAGGGGGAGGAGGAATGAAAGCAAAAAAGAAGGGCGCCGGCATCACGATTTTTGCCGCGGTTGTCGCGCTCGCGTTCTTCTTTCCTGTTCTGATCGCGGTAGTAAATTCTTTCAAGACACAGGGGGAGATACTGAACTCCGCGCTCGCTCTGCCGGTATCGCCGACATGGGAAAACTATGCCGCCGTCATAAAAACGGCGAACTTCCCGCGCGCGTTTCTCAACTCCTGTCTCGTAACGGCCGGAGGAATCGCGCTCAATCTCTCAGTGAGCGCACTGGCGGGGTATGCGCTCTCGCGCTGGAAGAGCAAGTGGGCGGATGTCATCACGCTGGTGTTCCTCTCCTCCATGTTCGTTCCGTTCCACACGATCATGATCGCGCTGCTCACCACGGCGCGCGATATGAAGCTTACGGGGAGCATCGGCGGGCTGATCCTCATCTACTGCGGCCTGCAATGCCCGATCCCGATCTTTCTCATCAAGGGCTTCGTCCGCTCCGTTCCGCGGGAGCTGGAGGAGGCGGCGATGATCGATGGCTGCGGTACGGTGCGCATGTTCTTCTCCGTCGTGCTGCCGATGCTCAAGCCGATCCTTGCAACGGTCGCCGTTTTGAACGTGCTCTGGATCTGGAACGACTATCTCCTTCCATACCTGATCCTCGGAAAGCCCATCACGATCCCGCTCAGCCAGATGTATTTCTATGGCCAGTACAACCAGCAATGGCACCTCATCATGGCGGGCTTCGTGGTGTCCACCGTCCCCGTGGTGATCTTTTTCCTGTTCATGCAGAAATACATCATCAACGGGATCGCCGCCGGGGCGGTAAAGGGGTGAGCGATGTATTCCAGAGAAAATATCGAAGCAGCCGACACGGTGTACATGGTGATGACGGATCGTTTTTTCGACGGCGATCCCTCCAACAACGGCACACCCGGCGCGGAGTATCAGCCGGGAAATCTGCACTTTTATCAGGGTGGAGACTGGGCGGGACTGCGGCGGAAGCTGCCGTATATCAAGGAACTCGGGTTTTCCGCCGTGTGGATGTCCCCGCCGCAGGACAACGAGCTATACAGCCGCACCGGGGACGAGGCGGGCTATCACGGCTACTATACGCGGGATTTCAACAGCCCCAACCCGCACTTCGGAACCGCGGAGGAGCTCCGGGCGCTGCTTCGCGAGGCAGAGCGGCTGGGCATTAAAATGATCCTGGATGTCCAGCTCAACCACACGGCGGACTATCTTGCATACCCTTCGCGGCAGTACGACCCGCCGGAATACCGTCCGGCGCCGCCGTTTGATAACCCCGCATGGTATCACAACACGCCGAACATACTGAATTTCGATGACCCGCAGGAAGCGCAAAATTACAGTCTCGGCGGGCTGGACGATCTCGCACAGGAAAATCCCGCCTGCTGGCGGGCACTCATGGACGCCTATTGGAACCCGGAGACCGGCACGGGGTGGTTTTCCTACGGTTTTTCGGGCTCCCGACTCGACGCCGTTGTAGAGATCCCGCCGGAGTATCTGGAACGCTTTGAAAAGCACACGGGCAAGCACAGCTTCGGGGAGGCGTTTACCGGCTCGGCGGAGGAAAATGCCGCCTTCCAGCAATACATCTGGGGCATGCTGGACTACCCGCTCTATTTCCAGCTGCACAACGCGCTCTGCCGCGGCGAGGACTGGGGCGGCGTGAGCCGCCTGCTCCAGAAGGACGGCCTGTACCGCGATCCCCGCTGTCTCTTCACGTTTCTTGACAATCACGACCGGGCACGGTTTCTCACAAACTGCGCCGACAACGTTTCGCTGCTCCATCTGGCGCTGGCGCTGCTCTATGCGCTGCGCGGCATCCCGGTGGTCTATTACGGAACGGAGCAGCACATGGCGGGCGATTTCCGCTTCACTGAGCAGATGCTCAACGACACGAACCGCGAAATGATGCCCGCCTTTTCTCCGGAAAACCGGACGGCCGCTCTCCTCCGGCGGCTGAACGGTATCCGGAGAGACCTCGCTGCGATCCTCGCCCAGGGGACACAGCGCGAGGTTTATTTCCGACCGGGCGACAGCGTGTACGCCTTCCGGCGGGACGCTGTCGACGGGCGGCACATCCTCTGCATATTCAATAAGTCCGCCGCCGCGCAGACGCGGACGGTCTCTATCGGCGAGCCGGGGCGGGTCGAGTATGTCGATCTTCTGGATACGCGGCAGCATTACGTGTCCGACGGCGGGGAACTGACGCTGTTCCTGCCCGCCTATGCCGCGCTTCTCCTTTCGCCGGAGACGGCGGGGGAGTATGTTCCCGCGCTGCCGGAAAAGACGAGGATCGTTGTCCATTTCGACGCGGGCTTCGGGAACAGGCTCACCATCCGCGGCGACACGGCTCCGCTGCACTGGGACTTCGGCCAGCGCTGCGAAAACAAAAACGCGGACACCTGGGTCTTTGAAACGGAGCGGCCGAAGGACGGAGAGCTCCGGTTCAAGGTCTTGCTGAATGACGCCGTATGGGAGCGGGGCGAGGACCACCGCGCCGCCGTCGGGCGGGAGACGCACATTTTTCCGTCGTTCTGGTAAAAAGAGCCGCCGGTCACTTCGACCGGCGGCTCTGCCGTATGTTGCTTATTTGTGCGCGAGAAGCTCCTTGCCGGGGATGCCCGGCCTGGTGAGATTCATGGGGTCGAGGATCGTGTCGATCTCATCCTCGGTGAGAAGCTTTTCCTGCAATATGAGCGTACGGACGCTCTGCCCGGTGACGATGGCGCGCTTGGCGATGTCCGCGGCGTGCTGGTAGCCGATGTGCGGCGTGAGCGCCGTGATGACGCCGACGCTGCTCTCGACGAGCTCCCGGCAGCGCTCCTCGTTGGCCGTGATGCCGGTGACACAGTTGTCCACGAATGTGTGGACAGCGTAGGTCAGCGTGCCGATCGACTGGAACAGGCAGTAGAAGATGATCGGCTCAAAGGCGTTGAGCTCGAGTTGTCCGCCCTCGGCGGCCATGGTGACGGTCATGTCGTTGCCGATGATGAGGAACGCCACCTGATTGATGACCTCCGGGATGACGGGGTTCACCTTGCCCGGCATGATGGACGAACCGTTCTGCCGCGCGGGGAGATTGATCTCGCCGAAGCCGGTGCGCGGCCCGGATGACATGAGCCGAAGGTCGTTCGCGATCTTCGAGAGCGTCACCGCGCACGTCTTGACGGCGCCCGACACCGCCACGAACGGATCGGGGTTCTGCGTGGAGTCGATGAGATCGCCTGCCTGCGTGAGCTCCATGCCGGATACCTCGCTCAGCACGGGGACGATGCGCCGGAGATACGTTTCGTCCGCGTTGATGCCGGTGCCGATGGCCGTGCCGCCCATGTTGAGCGAGCGCATCTCGTCCATGGCCTTGCCCATACGCACGGTGTCGCGCCGCACGGCGTCGGCGTAGGCGTGAAATTCCTGCCCCAGCCGGATGGGCACCGCGTCCTGCATCTGGGTGCGGCCCATTTTGATCACGTGGTCAAACTCGCGGGACTTGTCCTCAAAGGCGGCGCGCAGCCGGTTGAGCTCGGCCTCCAGCTTTTTCAGAAGGCGCAGCGTCGTCATCTTCCCGGCGGTGGGGATCACGTCGTTGGTGGACTGGCCGCAGTTGACATGGTCGTTCGGGTTGACGAGTGAATAGTCCCCCTTCACGCCGCCGAGCAGCTCAATGGCGCGGTTGGCAATGACCTCGTTGGCGTTCATATTGATGGATGTGCCCGCGCCGCCCTGCACGGGGTCGACGATGAACTGCTCAAAGAGCTTCCCGGCGAGGATCTCGTCGCAGGCGCGCACGATCGCGTCCGCAATAGACTCGTCGAGCAGCCCGGCCTCGCGGTTGGTGAGCGCCGCCGCCTTTTTGATGTAGGCAAGGCTGCGGATGAGCTCCGGGTGCATCCGCAGCCCCGTAATGGGGAAATTCTCCGCGGCGCGCAGCGACTGCACACCGTAATATACATTCGCCGGCACGTCCTTCGTGCCGATGGAGTCTTTTTCTACGCGGTAATCGGATACGCGGTTTTCCATTTCTCTTTTTCTCCTGTAATGGAATTTTCAACTTGATTATAGAGCGGGATATAATATAGTCAAATATAAAGTCTGTTCTTGTATCCATAACTTAAAAGTTATATAATTGGTGCGAAAGAGGGCGATGGAGTGAAGCAGAGAGTGTTTGACGGCATGGAATACGTGTATGCCGTATACCGGGAGGGGAGCTTTCAGAAGGCGGCGGAAAAGCTGTTCGTTTCGCAGCCGTCGGTGAGCGCGTCGGTGCGCCGCGTGGAGGAGCGTGTCGGGAGCCGGCTGTTCGACCGCAGCCGGAAGCCGCTCGCGCTCACCGAGTGCGGGGAGGCGTACATCGCCTGCGCCGAGAAAATCCTTGCCATGGAGCGTGGCTTTACGGAGTATGTGAACGACTGGGAGGGGCTGCGCCGCGGGAAGCTCGTGGTCGGGGGGAGCAGCCTTTTTTCCTCGCTGCTGCTGCCGCCGATGATGGCGGCCTTCCGGGAAAAATACCCGGGCATCACGCTCACGCTCGCGGAGGAGACGACTGCCCGCCTCGAGGAGATGCTGCGGCAGGGGACGGTCGATCTCGTGGTGGACTATACGATCCCGAACATGGAGCATTACGACGCCGCGACCATCCGGGAGGACGCGCTCATTCTCGCCGTGCCGCGCGCCGCGGCGGTCAATGCGCGGCTCGCGCCCTACCGCATCGAGCCGGAGCAGATCGGCGCCGCGGCGCGAAGCGCCGGGCCGAGTGTCCCGATGGAGCTTCTGCGCGGCGAGCGGTTTGTGCTCTTGAAGCCGGAGAACGACACCCGCGCCCGCGCGGACGCGCTCTGCCGTCTCGGCGGCTTCGTGCCGGAGGCGGCGATGGAGTTTGACCAGCAGATGACGGCCTATCTCGCCGGGTGCTCCGGCGCGGGGATCACGTTCGTGAGCAGCGTGCTCGTATCGCGCCTGTCGCCGAACCCCGGTATCTGCTATTACCGCCTGCCGGAGCCGGAGAGCTGCCGCGATATCCGCCTCTTCTGGAAGCGAGACCGGTACAAGACCCGCGCTATGGAGGCGTTTCTCGCCATGCCGCCGGAGACCGGCGGGGAAGGGTGAGCCATACCATAAAACGAGGACGGACATTTCTGACACAAGATCGTCAGAAATGCCCGTCCTGTTTCATATCCGCCCGCGGCGGATGCGGCGCTGGCGTTCGCGCCGCTGTGCGGCTTCCTCCCGGCTCTCGCCGGGGGAGGCCGCGGTCATGCGCTGCTGGTGGCGCGCGGCATAGCAGATCGCCGCGGCCATGACGAGATCGTCGTGCTTTCCGGCGAGCGCCTCGGGGCGGTGATCCTCGTTATAGCAGAATGTCAGCATCTCGCCGAGCAGTTCGCGGTCGGAAAACCACTCCGGGTGCGCGGAAAACACCTCCACAAGATTTGCGATCGCGCGCGGGCGCGTCTGCCGGTCGGTGCGAAAGCCGAAGCTCTCGCGCAGCCGGTGCGTGTACGTATCCTCGCGCTCGCGGCGGTACTGGTTCGGGTAGCCGAGCTCGGCGAGCTTCATCACGGGATACGTCGAAAAGTTCGTTTCGAGTGCAACGAGCGCGTCGTTATAGTGTTTCCCGAGCGCGTACACCTGCCGGACGTACTCCGGCTCAGAAAACCGCCGCCGGAGGCACGCGGCCTGCTCGCCGGTGCTGTTGTCGATGACGTGCGCGGTGAACCAGTCCGAGCCCTCGCCCGCAGTGTCGCCGCCGAGCACGTACGGATGCCCCGGCTCACACTCGCGGTAGATGCAGATCTCGCCCGCGTCGTCGTTCTGCCAGACGCTCTTGCCGTCACCCTCGCCGGGGACGAACCGTCCGCGGCGCACGGGAGCGGGCGCTTCCTCGCGGCGGCGGATCACGAGGCCGTTATCGAAAACGCCCGAGCCGCTGTGGAGAAACGCCTCGTCCGGGTTCGCGGGGTATTCCTGCCGGAACATGTCCCGGCTGCCGCCGCAGTTGTTCGCGATGCACCAGCGCCGCCAGCGCACCTGCTCCCACGAGAGGGAATACCGCTCACGCACCTCGCGCTCCTCCGCCGTCCATTCGATGCCCGGCTCAACGCGCATGACGTAGTCCGGGTTTTCAAACCACGCGAAAAACACCGGCTCAAAATCGTTCTCCCCGGCGACGGCGGCGTCCCAGCGTTCCTTGAAATCCTCGCAGCCGTTGGCGGTGCTCTCGATGATCACCATCGTCCCCGGGGCGGACGGCACGGCCTGCAAAATACCTGCAAGCGTTGCGGCCTTGCTCTCGCCGCCCTCCGGCCAAAAGGCGTATTCCGAAAGATGCACGCATTGGAGTGTGTCCGACCGCCCGATGCCGCGCCCGCCCGCGGTCGCGCAGCGAAAGCGCGACCGAAGCCCCGGCAGAGCGCCGCGCGAGGCGCGCGACGGGTTTTCAAACACCAGCTCCTGCGCGTTCGAGGTGCGGAGCATCGGCTTGACCGGCGCGGGCAGCTCGTCATAAAAAAGCTTGCTCATGCGGAAAAGATTGGCCGTGGCGTCCTCCCGGTGCGCCACAACGAGCGCATTTACATTTTCGCGCGTGGCGCAGGCGTGGAAGAGCAGCGCCTCCGTGAGTGTGGAAAAGCCGAGCTGCCGCGCCTTTAAAATGATGAGCCGAACGGGCTTGCCCGCGTCCTGCTGACGCTTGGCGACAGCGTAGAGCTTTTGCTGCGCGGCGTTGAGGCGAAACGGCACGACCGCGCCGCTCTTCGTGCGGATCTTCAGGCACGATTCGATATACTCCTTTGCCACGCACGGATTCACAGCGCGCTCGCCCCCTCCTGCCGCGCGAGCCATTCCTCAAACGAGAGCGCGCCGCCCTCCGCGGCCTCCTCCTCGCGGAGAGAGCGGAGATGCTCGTCGAGCTCATGCAGTGCGCGCATCGCGCCCGCGGGATCAAATTCCCAGGTGCCGTCCGGCTCACGCTGCTTCGTTTCGGGGTTTCGCGTGAGATGCGGCGTGGCCTGCATGCACCGGTCGACGATCTCCACGAGCCGCCGCCCGATCCACGCGCTCGAAATGCCCATCGCGTCGAAAAGCCGCTGTTCGGTCTCCCGGCGGTAACGCTGTATGGCCGGATCGCGCAGCAGCTCGCGGGCGCGCTCCTCCGCCGTGGCAGGGCTGTATCCGGCGGCGATGGCGGCCCCGGCTGCATCGCCGCCGGCGAGATATTCCTCCACAAAGCGCTTCTGCCGCGCCGTGAGCGCCGTTTTGTCCTTCATTTTTTCCTCCTTCGCGGTCAAAGGGGCATGTGAGCAAAAAAATCCCGCCGCAGCCGCCCGAGCCGCCCGAGCGAAATGCCCGTCGCCTCCGCCGTGGCCGAGAGCGTTTTCTTCTGCACGAGCACGCGGAAAAGCGCCATACCCTCCTCCGGCGTTGCCGCAACGCGCGCGATCATTGCGCGCACTGCCTCCTGCCGCTCCGGCGGAAGCTGCGCGAATACATCAAGTGATGCCTGAATGTACCGCAGCTCCGCCGCCGTCCGGCCGCAGGGACCGATCCGATAGCCCATCGGCCATACCCCCATAGTGTTGATAATACAAGACACGAAGCGTGAAATAGATGAGCAAAAAAGAAAGGAAGGATGAAATTGAACTTATGTATTCCACGCTTCGTGCGATTATGTTATAGCACCAGGAAAACGATTTGTCAACACATTTCGTGGAATTCCTCTTGACATTTTTCACGCCGCGTGTTAATGTTACGGTGAGGTGATAATAATGTCCGCTTTCGGCGAAAGACTGTCGGCGCTGCGCAAGGGCGCGGGGCTGACGCAGGCAGAGCTGGCAAAAAAGCTCGGCATATCCAAAAGCTCGGTGAGCATGTACGAATGTGGCAACCGCGAGCCGGAATTTGATCTGCTGGAAAAGATGGCGGATTGTTTTCAGGTGGACATGAACGTTCTTCTCGGCCGCGCGGAGCCGCTGGTGAACAACGACCCGGAGCTCACGGCATATCTGGAGGCGCTGCGCGACCGGCCGGAGATGCGCGCGCTGTTCCGCCTTTCGAAAAATGCCACGCGCGAGGATGTGGAGACCGCTGTGACGATCCTCGAAGCGCTGCGCAGCAAGCATGAGAGTACCTGATTATTATGTCCGGCTCGTGGAGCTGCCGCCGACGGTGCTCGGCGCGACGCTCCCGAACGACGACGGCACATTTTCCGTATACATCAATGCCCGCCTCGGCGACGCGGCGCGGCGTGAAACGCTGCGCCATGAGCTGGAGCACATGGCGCGGGATCATTTTTACCAAAGCGCTCCTATCGCCGCGCAGGAGGCGGAGGCCAGCGGCGCGCCGCAGCCTGCGCTGCCGGAGAGCACGCCGGCGGCGGAACGGACCGTGCGCCGCTACAGCGACCTCGCGTCGCTCGCGGCCTATCTGCGCCGTATCGGCGCGCTCGGAAACAGCATAGAATCCCTCGGCGCGCAGCCGATGCAATAAAAAAGCAGGAGCCAACGACATTTGTTGCTGGCTCCTGCTTTTGTATATTTTTTACGCCAGAGGAAGCACCCGACAGTTGGAGCCGGCGAGCTCCTCCGCTGCGTCCGGGAGGGTGTCCACGTTGATGAGCGGCCGCCCGCCGGAGACGAGAATGTCCACATACTGCTCCGCAGCGAGCTCACGCACGACGATCTCGCCGTTGGAGCGCCGGTACAGCAGGGCCGGAACACCGCCGTCCGTCGTGAGGATGACGCCGACGTCGTAGGCGTGTTCGGGGTCGAGCCCGTCCAGCGCCTTGCTGCCGCGCCGTTCCACGCTCTTGATCACCGGCATGTCCGCCTGGCTGACCTCCGGCGCGCCGCTGCCGCTCGTGAGCAGCACAACGCGCGAATCGGTCACCGTGGCGGAGAGCTCGGAGGCGGCAAAGGGATCGTACGGCTGGTTCGTGGATATGACGTAAAAGCCGCTCGCTTCTATGCGCAGCGCCCGGCTTTTGTAAAGCTCGCGCACGGAGGTCAGAAGCTTTGCATATTTATCCTCCGCCGAGGCGAGGGATTCTTCAATGTCCTCACGGATGCGCTCGCTGCGATGGGAGAAGAAGGTGGAGAACATGGCGTCCTCGCCGTTGTCGGTCTGCAATGCGAGCAGCCACGCGAGCAGCTCGGCGCGGCTCCCGGCGGGCAGCTCGTCCTCCGAGGGAATATCCCCGGCGGCGAGCCGGTCGAGAAGCGCCGCAGCGCTCTCGGTTTTGTCGTCCGCGCCGAAGAAGCGGATCTCCTCCAAAAGCTGCGTGTCGGGGTGCAGGCTGTCGCTCGCCGGAAGGCGCAGCGGCACGGTCTCCACCACGGCGGCGCTGCCGTCGAGATATACGTCTGCGATCTCCTGCGTGCGCCCCGTTCCGGCGAGATCAACGCGGAAATCCTCCCGGACACTGTCCGGCCACAGAGATTCCGGCAGCGCCGTCCGGCTGCCGAGCAGAACGCTCTCGGCGTGGATCACGACGCCGGTGCCGTCCCACAAAACGGAGGCAACGACCTGCATCGATACCGGCACGAGACCGAGCACACGCTGCGAGATGCACACGCGCATTTTTCCGTCGCTCAGGCGGATACCGAAATCAAGATCGCCGAACCGCTCGCGCATCTGCCGCCGGAGACCGGGGAGAACGCCGCTCTCGTCGGCGAGAAGGTAAAGATCGTTTTTATAAAGGCGGACAACGGCGCTGCCGTCGTCGGCAAAGGAGAGCTCGCCGAGTTCCCCGCTATGCGGCGCGGCAAGGATCGCGTCCACATCGTCCCGGAAAGCGGAGGTGCCGCCGTTGCCGACAATGAACGCCGCGAGCAGCAGCAAAAGGAGGATCCCCGCCGGGATCGCGATCGCCCACCACCGGGCGCGCCGCTGCGCCGTATTCTTTTTCACTGGCCTCCTGCCTCCCTTCCGACGGAAATCGACATGTATTTTTCATAATACCGTATCTGCGGGAAAAAAGCAATTGCATCCTGTCGCCGCGGAACATATAATATAGGTTGTTCGATTGCGAATGGTTAATTTTTTGAAAAATCGGAGGTAACGCTTATGGCCTTCTCTCTGGCGCTCGTGGATTTTGACGGCACGCTGGCCGATTCGATGCCGTACTGGCTGCGTCTGCCGGTGGATACGCTCCGCGAGGCAAACCTGATGCAGCCGGAGGGCTTTGCGGACTTTATCCGTGCCGTGCCGATCTGGGAGATCGCGCGGGAAGTGGGGAAGCGGTACCCGCAGCTCGAAGCGGAAACGCCGCTCGGTGAGCGCTGGAGCGCGGAGATGGCGGAGCACTATGCGCACGACATTCCTCTCAAGCCGGGGGCGAAGGAGCTCTTGCAGACGCTTCGCGCGGCGGGGCTTCACGTATACATTCTCTCGGCGACGCGCCACGCGCTGCTCGATGCGGCCATCGAACGGCTCGGCGTTGCGCCGCTCGTGGACGGCGTTTACGCCGAGGAAGAGACCGGCTCCAAGCGCACCGAAGCGCCCTATGCCTTTTTCCGGGAGAAGCTGGGCGTGCCGTATGAGAAGATGCTCCTCGTGGAGGACGCGCCGCGCAATCTTGCCGCGGCGGAATCGCTCGGCGTCGCCGGCGTCGGCGTATACGACGAGAGCATGAAGGAGTATACGGAAACGATCCGCGCCGGTGCGGCGGTGTATCTGCCGGACTTCTCCGACCTTTCCGCGCTAGAGGCGCTGCTGCGGCGGTAAGCCTCCCTTGTGCAAAGGGAGGTGCCTTTTGCCAACGGCAAAAGGCGGAGGGATTGTAGACTACCGGGCTTCCCGAAAAACGGCAATCCCCCAGTCAGCCTTCGGCTGCCAGCCCCCTTTACACAAGGGGGCCTTTTCCCCTATAAAAATACGAAAAAAGTATTGACTTTCCTGGGATTTATGGTATTATGTCATGGCGCTCCAAAGACAGCAGGTGGCGTTTGCCGTAAATCCTGCCGAGGAAAGCACGATACTTGTATTGTGTCTCCCCCTGTCTTTCGGCAGAGGGAGTTTTTCTTTCGGGCGCAGAAATTTACCCCGGAGGTGAAATCATTGCCTAACGCGAAAGTACTCAGCGAGAAACAGGCCATCGTCGAGGAACTCACCAAGCGTATCGGTAACGCCACGGCGGGCGTCCTTGTAGACTACAAGGGCATCACCGTTCTGGAGGATACCGCTCTGCGCCGTGAGCTGCGTGCTGCCGGCATTGAGTACACCGTTGTGAAGAACACTCTGCTCCGCTTCGCGGTTGACAAGTGCAATCTCAACGAGTTTGACTCCGTGCTCAACGGCACCACCTCTCTGGCCACCACCGAGGGCGACCCCATCGCGCCCATCCGCATCGTCAGCGAGTTCGCCAAGAAGATGAACGGCAAGTTCGAGGTCAAGGGCGGCTTCATGGAAGGAAAAGTCCTTCCGATGGCCGAGATCGACGAGATCGCTCAGCTTCCCAGCAAGGATGCCCTGTACTCCAAGGTCCTCGGCACCATGCTCGCACCCATCACCAGCCTGGCCGTCGTTCTTGGCCAGATCCTGGAGCAGAAGGGCGGCTCTCTCGAGACCGCCGAAGCCGCTGCCGAATAATTTGGCAGACACAATTCAATTTTAGGAGGAAAATTACAAATGGCTAGCGAAAAAGTTACCGCTATGATCGAAGAAGTCAAGGCTCTCTCCGTGCTGGAGCTGGCTGAGCTCGTCCACGCCCTTGAGGAGACCTTCGGCGTTTCCGCCGCTGCCGCCGCTGCTCCCGCCGCTGCCGCCGCTGCTGCCCCGGTCGAAGAGAAGACCGAGTTTGACGTTGTCATGACCGAGTTCGGCGCTGAGAAGATCAAGGTCATCAAGGAAGTCCGCGGCCTGCTGGGTCTGGGCCTTGCCGAGGCGAAGGCTCTCGTCGAAGCCGTCCCCGCCAAGCTGAAGGAAGCCGTCTCCAAGGAAGAGGGCGAGGAGATCAAGTCCAAGCTCGAGGCCGTCGGCGCGAAAGTCGAACTCAAGTAAGATTTATCCCATCCACCTTGCTCCCTGTCTGAGCAGGGGGCCACAGTCCAGAAGGAGGACAACTAATGGCTAAGACCACCGAAAAATACGAGGTCCTGTACGTTCTCAACCCCAACCTCACCGAGGAAGAGACCCAGGCCATCGTGGAAAAGTTCAAGACTCTGATCGAGCAGAACGGCACCGTCGATGAGATGGAAGAGTGGGGCAAGCGCAAGCTCGCCTACGAGATCAACTACCTCACCGAGGGCTACTATGTGCTGGTGAAGTTCACCTCCGGGCCCGAGCTTCCCGCCGAGCTGGATCGTATCCTCGGCATCACCGACGGCGTGATCCGCTCTCTTGTCACTCTGCGCTACGAATAAGCGGAGGGAATGATATGCTGAATCATATCGTTCTTATGGGCCGCCTGACGCGGGATCCGGAGCTGCGCTATACCGGCTCCAACGTCCCCGTCGCGTCCTTCTCCATTGCTGTTGACCGGGATTTCGGCCGCGGTGAAAACGGTGAAAAGCAGACCGATTTCATCAACGTGTCCGCCTGGCGTCAGACCGGGGAATTCGTCTCCAAGTACTTCACGAAGGGCAGCATGATCGTGGTTTCCGGTCGGCTGCAGATCCGTGACTACACCGACCGCGACGGCAACCGCCGTACCGCGGCGGAGGTCGTGGCGGACAACGTCTATTTCGGCGAAAGCAAACGCCGGGAAGACGGCGCCCCGCGGCAGGAGTACGCGCCCCGTCAGGAGTACGCACCCCGCACCCCCTCCAACGAGGGCTTTAACAGCGCGAAAGCGCAGGCCGGATCGTTCCAGACGATCGACGATGACGACGGCCAGCTGCCGTTTTGACACTCACGAAAGGAGTTTTTGAACCATGGCTTTTGATAAGTCCGCTGCCCCGCAGAAGAACCGCAAGCGCAGAAAGGTCTGCCAGTTCTGTGTGGATAAGGCCGAGTATATCGACTACAAGGACACCGTCAAGCTGCGCAAGTACCTGTCCGAGCGCAGCAAGATCCTGCCCCGCCGCACCACCGGCGCCTGCGCCTACCATCAGCGTCTGCTCACCGAGGCGATCAAGCGTGCCCGTCAGGTCGCTATCCTGCCTTACGTGACCGACTGATTTCGGTTTTTTATCGACAAAAAAGCTCTCATCCTCCGGGATGGGAGCTTTTTCTGTTGCACAGCGGCAAATCGGCGGTTATAATAAAAGTCAGCAAACAACAAAAACATATATATACGGAGGTTGGCGCGAATATGTACGATAACGGCAAAATCTATCTCGGTCTCTCCGGCGAGGATCGGGTGGAGCTCCCCCTTTCCATGTGCAACCGGCACGGCCTGATTGCCGGTGCGACCGGCACCGGCAAAACCGTCACGATGAAGGTGCTGGCGGAATCCCTCTCCGATGCGGGCGTGCCCGTGTTTCTGTGCGACGTAAAGGGCGACGTTGCCGGCATCTGCGCCCCCGGCACAGACAGCGAGGATATGCAGAAACGCATCGAGCGCTTCGGCCTCGCCGGAAAATTCGCCTACCAGGGCTATCCCACCACGTTCTGGGACATCTACCAGACCGGCGGCCACGCCGTGCGCGCCACCGTGAGCGAAATGGGTCCTGAGCTTCTCTCCCGCATTCTCGGCCTGAGCGAGGCGCAGGAGGGTGTTCTGCAGATCGTTTTCCGCATCGCGGATGACCGCGGGCTGCTGCTGGACGATCTCAAGGATCTCCGCGCGCTGCTCAACTACGCAAACGATCACCGCGAAGATTACCGCATGAAATATGGCAACATTACCACGCAGTCCGTCGCAGCGATCCTCCGCGCGCTGCTGCCGCTGGAAAAAGAGGGCGGCGAGCTGTTCTTCGGCAATCCTGCGCTCGACGTGAACGACTGGATCCGCACCGATTCCAACGGCCGCGGTATGATCAATGTGCTCGACTGCGTCAAGCTTGTGCAGAACCCGACGCTCTACGCGAGCTTCCTTCTCTGGCTGCTCTCGGAGCTCTTCGAGACGATGCCGGAGGTCGGCGATCAGGAAAAGCCGAAGCTCGTGTTCTTCTTTGACGAGGCGCATATGCTCTTCCGCGACGCCCCGGCCGTGCTCGTGCAGAAGATCGAGCAGACCGTGAAGCTGATCCGCTCGCGCGGCATCGGCGTGTTCTTCGTGACGCAGAGCCCGGCGGATGTGCCGAACACCGTGCTCGCGCAGCTTTCCAACCGCGTGCAGCACGCGCTGCGCGCCTATACGCCCACCGAACTCAAGGCGGTGCGCGTGGCGGCGCAGTCCTTCCGCGAAAATCCCGCGTTCAACGCCGAAGAGGCGATCATGGAGCTGGGTGTGGGCGAAGCGCTCACGTCGTTCCTCGGCGAGGACGGCATCCCCGCCATGGTGCAGCGCACGAAGATCATCTGCCCGCAGAGCCTGATGGGTGCGCCGGAAGCGATGATGCGCGCCAAGGCGATCCTCCGCGACGGCATGGACAAATACGATGAAGCGGTGGATAACGTCTCCGCCTACGAAGTGCTCGCCGACGAGGTGAAGGCCGCGGAGGACGCGCTCGCGCAGGAGCAGGAGCGGCTGGAAGAGAAGAAGCGCGCCGCTGAAGAGGAAAAGCAGCGCCAGAAGCAGGCCGAGGCGGACGAAAAGCGCGCCCAGAAGCTCGAGGATGAAGAGCGCCGCCGCGCGCAGAAGCTCGAGGATGAGGAGCGCCGCCGCGCCCAGAAGCTGGAGGACGAGGCGCGCCGCAAGGCAGAGCGCGAAAAGGAGAAGAAGGAAGCCGAGGAGAAGCGCAAAGCCGAGCGTATCCGCTCCAAGATCGAAACGCAGCTCATCTCCGCCGGCGGCCAGATGCTCAAGCGCGGCCTGCTCGGCATTCTGAAGAAGTAAAACGCAGTACGGGAACCCCTCCGGCTTTTGCCTGCGGCAAAACCCACCTCCCCTGTTAGGGGAGGCAAGTGAGATCGCGGTAAACCGGCTTGGCTCCCCTAATAGGGGAGCTGGCACGGCGCAAAGCGCCGTGACTGAGGGGTTCGTGCGCCTGCCGCAAATCATATATACGAATATGGAAAGCCGCTTCGGCGGCTTTCCGCCGTTTTTCGACAATTATTCTTTACGGAGAATCTATACCCATGATCACCATTCGCGAATACGTTCGCCCCGCCACGCTTGAAGAGGCGTGGGCGCTCAACCAGAAGCGTACGAGCCGCGTTCTCGGCGGGATGCTCTGGCTCAAAATGCAGCACGCCGCCGTCGGCACGGCGATCGACCTTTCCGGTCTCGGCCTTGACACGATCGAGGAGACGCCGGAAGAATTCACCGCCGGCGCGATGGTCTCGCTGCGCGCGCTCGAAACGAACGCGGCGCTCAATGCCTACACGAATGGCGCGGTGCGCGAGGCGCTGCGCCACATCGTCGGCGTGCAGTTTCGGAATACCGCAACGCTCGGCGGGAGCGTCTATGGCCGGTTCGGCTTTTCGGATGTGCTCACGCTGCTCCTTGCACTGAATGCCTCGGTCGAGCTCTATAAGGGCGGCATCATCCCGCTGGCGCGGTTTGCCGAAATGCCGTTTGACCGGGATATCCTTGTGCGCGTGCATATCCCAAAGGAAAACACCGCCTTTTTCTACGAGTCCGTGCGCCCGACAAGGACGGATTTTCCATCGCTCACCTGCGCCGCGGCGCGCCTGGAGAGCGGGGAATACCGCTTCGCCATCGGCGCGCGGCCCGGGAAAGCGGTCGTGCTCGCGCCGCAGGGAACGCCGGAGGAACTGCCGGAGCTCGTCTGTGCGCAGCTTGTGACCGGCTCCAACCTTCGCGGCAGCGCCGAATACCGGAAGCATCTCGCCCGCGTGCTCGTCCGCCGCGCCGTGGAAACGCTGGAAGGAGGCGCGAAATGAAGCTTACCTTCACACTCAACGAAAAGAGCGTGTCCGCGGATATCGCGCCGGACACGCTGCTGCTCGATCTCGTGCGGCATCTCGGCTGCAAAAGCGTCAAGCGCGGCTGCGGCACCGGCAACTGCGGGCTCTGCACCGTGTATCTGGACGGCACGCCCGTCCTCTCCTGCGCGACGCTTGCCGCGCGTGTGCAGGGGCGGAGCGTCACGACGCTCGAGGGGCTGCAGGAGGAAGCCGCGGAATTCGGCGCATTCCTTGCCGATCAGGGCGCGGAGCAATGCGGCTTCTGCAACAGCGGCTTTATTATGAATGCGCTCGCACTCCTGCGCGATAATCCCGACCCGGACGAGGACGAGATCAAAGAATATCTGGCGGGCAATCTCTGCCGCTGCTCCGGCTATGAAGGCCAGCTGCGCGCCATACAGAGCTTCCTCGCGTGGAAAAAGGCGAAGGAGGCAAGCGAATGAACACCGTAAATCATGGCGTGCGCAAGATAGACGCCATGCAGCTCGTGACCGGCCAGCCGGTCTATACCGAGGACATCGCGCCCGAAAACTGCCTCGTAGTAAAGCTCCTCCGCTCGCCGCACGCAAACGCCATCGTTCGCGAGATCGACACCTCTCGCGCTATGCGCGTACCCGGCATGGAGGCTGTCTTCACGTGGAAGGACGTGCCGCAAAATGCCCGGCGCTATACGCAGGCCGGGCAGACCGCGCCCGAGCCGAGTCCGCTCGACCGGCTCGTGATCGACCGCCACGTCCGCTTTGCGGGCGATGTTGTTGCGATTCTCGCCGGACAGGATGAGGCGTGCGTTGATAAGGCGATGAAGCTCGTAAAGGTCGAATACGACGTGCTCGAGCCGGTGCTCGATTTCCACACCGCGCTCGATAACTCTGTTCTCGTCCACCCGGAGGAAAACTGGGAGGCGCAATGCCCCGTCGGCGCGGACAACCGGCGCAATCTCTGTGCGCATGAGGCCGATGCTAAGGGTGACATTGACGCCGTGCTCCGCGACTGTGATATCGTCATCGACCGCGTATACCACACGAAGGCCTGCCAGCAGACGCCGATGGAGACGTTCCGCACGTTCTGCACGATCGATACCTACGGGCGGCTGCACATCGTGAGCTCCACGCAGATCGTGTTCCACACGCGCCGCATCGTGGCGAACGCCCTGCACATCCCGCGCTCGAAGATCCGCGTGACCAAGCCGCGCGTCGGCGGCGGGTTCGGCGCGAAGCAGACGGCGGTGAGCGCCGTTTACCCGGCGTTCGTCACGTGGATGACGAAAAAGCCGAGCATGATCCTTTTCGACCGCCGCGAGTGCATGATCGCGGGCAGCCCGCGGCACGAGATGGAAATGCACGTCCGTCTCGGCGCGGACAAGAACGGCATTGTGCGCGGCATCGATCTCTATACGCTCTCGAACACCGGCGCTTACGGCGAGCATGGCCCCACGACCGTCGGCCTCTCCGGCCACAAATCCATCCCGCTTTACGCCAAGGCCGAGGCGTACCGGTTCGTGTACGACGTGGTATACACCAACCATATGTCCTCGGGGGCATACCGCGGCTACGGCGCGACGCAGGGGCTCTTCGCCGTGGAGTCTGCCGTGAATGAGCTGGCTGCGCGCCTCGGCATCGATCCCTTTGAGATACGAAAGCGCAACATCCCCCGCGAGGGCGAGGTGATGCCCGCCTATTACGGGCAGGAGAACACGAGCTGCGCGCTTGAGGCGTGCCTGGAAAGCGTGCGGCAGCGCATCGGCTGGGACGAAAAATACCCCTGCCGCGATATGGGCGGGGGCAAAGTGCGCGCCGTCGGCATGGGTATGGCGATGCAGGGCTCCGGCATCAACAATGTGGACGTCGGCAGTGCCGCGCTCCGGCTGAACGACGGCGGCGGGTACACCCTCTCCATCGGCGCGGCGGACATGGGCACCGGCTGCGATACCATTCTTGCGCAGATCGCCGCCGAAGCGCTCGACTGCCCGCTGGAGAACATCTCCGTTCTCGGCGCGGACACGGATTCCTCACCCTACGACTCCGGCTCCTACGCTTCCAGCACGACGTATGTTACCGGCAAGGCCGTGGAGGAATGCGCGCTCGCGCTGCGCGAAAAGATCGCGGCGTTTGCCGCGCAAAAGCTTGGCTGCGATGTGGCTGACGTGATCCTCACCGGCAGCTGCGCCGAGACTGCGGACGGGGAGAAGTCCATCACGCTTGAGGAACTCGCGCTCGCCTCGCAATGCGGCGGAACGGTCGCGCTCGAAGCGATCGTGACGCACACCTCATCGATCTCGCCCCCGCCGTTCATGGTGGGCGCGGCCGAGATCGAGCTCGACCGCGAGACCGGAGAGACGCAGGTCGTGAACTTCGTCGCCGCCGTGGACTGCGGCACGCCCATCAACCCGAATCTCGCCCGCGTACAGGCCGAGGGCGGCATATTGCAGGGTATCGGCATGGCGCTCACGGAAAACGTCACCTACGACCGCCGCGGCATGCCGGTGGAAAACTCCCTCATGCAGTACAAGATCCCGACGCGGCAGGACATCGGCCATATCTCCGTCGCGTTCGAGTCAAGCTACGAGGAGACCGGGCCGTACGGCGCAAAGTCCATCGGCGAGGTCGTCATCAACACGCCCCTCCCGGCGATCGCCGACGCGGTGTACAACGCCACCGGGAAGCAGTTTTATGAGCTTCCCATCACGCCGGAGCAGATCGCCATGGCAACGAAATGAACAAAAACTCTCTGCCGCTTTTGGCAGAGAGTTTTTGATATAAAGAAAAATGTCCGCAAGAGAAAAACTTTTTTGTTGACAGCACGGCGAAACTATGGTAAGGTAACACTCGAATTCCATAGAAGCTTTCAGGATCGATTGGAGAGACTGAAAGTGGAGGACACTCTGGAGAATCCCGTTTGATCGGGTGCCGAAGGTGCAAGGCTCGCATGCCGGGCCGAAACTCTCAGGCAAAAGGACAGGGCAGAATCGTGATAGACCGCGAAAATGTACGGGGTATTTCCGAAACTGCATATTCTCTCCGGAGCTGCCGAAAAACCGGCAGCTTTTTCTATTTATCTAAGGAGGATCCCGCACATGTTCACCGCCATCGAAAACGCGCTCTATCCCGTGGTATGCGATCTCAATGCATACCTTTCCAACTATGTTCTCGTCTTTCTGCTCATCGCCGTCGGGCTCTGGTACTCGATCCGCACGCGCTTTGTGCAGGTTCGCTGCTTCGGCGAGGGGATGCGCCGCGTGTTCGGCAATCTCACGCTCCGCGGCGAAAAGCACGAGAGCGGCATGAGTTCCTTTCAGGCGCTCGCCACCGCCATTGCCGCGCAGGTCGGCACCGGCAACATCGTCGGTGCGTCCGGCGCCATTCTGACCGGCGGCCCCGGCGCCATCTTCTGGATGTGGATCATCGCCTTTTTCGGCATGGCCACCATCTATGCTGAGGCGACGCTTGCGCTGACCACCCGGCAGGTCGATAAGGACGGCACGATCCACGGCGGCCCGGTGTATTACATCACAACCGCTTTTAAAGGCGGCTTCGGAAAGTTCCTCGCGGGCTTCTTCGCCGTCGCCATCATTCTCGCGCTCGGCTTCATGGGATGCATGGTGCAGTCCAACTCCATCGGCTCCACGTTTGAAACCGCGTTCGGTGTTCCGACGTGGGTCGTTGGTATTGCGCTCGTGCTTCTCTGCGGCGTCATCTTCCTCGGCGGCGTGCGCCGTCTTGCCGCCGTTGCGGAAAAGATCGTGCCGGTCATGGCAGCGCTCTTCCTCGCGGGCGCGCTTGTCGTGCTCATTGTCCGCATCCGGTACATCCCCGCGACATTCGGCATGATTTTCAAGTATGCCTTCCAGCCCCAGGCCATCATCGGCGGCGGCTTCGGCTATGCGCTGAAAACGGCGCTTTCGCAGGGCGCTAAGCGCGGTCTCTTCTCCAACGAGGCCGGCATGGGCTCCACGCCCCACGCCCACGCGCAGGCGCACGTCAAGTCCCCGCACGAGCAGGGCGTTGTGGCGATGATCGGCGTATTTATGGACACGTTTGTCGTGCTCACGCTCAACGCGCTCGTCATCATCTCCACGCTCTATACGCCCGACGGCCCGCTCGCGAACGGCTACACCGGCAGCGTGACCGAGATCCTCGGCAAGAGCAATCTCGCGCAGACCGCGTTCGGCACCGTGTTCGGCAGCCGCTTCGGCGCAATTTTCGTGGCGGTGTGCCTCTTCTTCTTCGCGTTCTCCACGGTGCTGAGCTGGAATCTTTTCGGCAAGATCAACGTGATCTATCTCTTCGGCCGCGAAAATGCAAAGCGGAGCACGGCGGTCTATACGGTCATTGCCCTCGTGTTCATCTTCGCCGGAACGATGATGTCCAACGACCTCGTCTGGGAGCTCACCGATCTTTTCAACAACCTCATGGTGCTCCCGAACGCGCTCGCCCTCTTCGCTCTCACCGGCACGGTCGTTGCCATCGCGCGAAACAAAACAAAGGAACAATTGTAAAGTGTAAAAAAATAAGAGGCTCGCCGTCGTTTCCGATGCGAAACGGCGGCGAGCTTTTTTCAATGCTGTACCGGCGTCAGGAAAATGCCGTCCGGCGTCGTTTCCGCCAGATACGAAAACCGTCGGCAGAACGTCTCGGTGAACGCCGCGTCCTTCGCGGCGGCCCAGACCACCATGGGGCGATTTTCCGGGTTGAGCGCGTAGTACATCTCCAGCCGGTCGAGCGCTGCATCGTCCAGACCGGAGAGCCACGGGGAATAGGCGGCGTTTTGATAAGCGCCCATGCTCATCCATGTATTGCCTGTGAGCACCAGAACACGCCCGCCGCCGCTGCGGCGCGCGAGCTCCGCCATGACGCGCTGGGTGGCCGCGTATTCCTCCGCTGCTTTCGGCTCGACGATAAGACCTTTGTGCGTTCCTTCCGTGATGGCCTCCGTCTGCTCGCGGATCGTTGCGCCCCAGAAAACGTTCCGGTAACGGAGGCAGGCCGCGCCGCCGATCTGCAAGAGCAGGAGCACGGCGAGCGCTGCGGCACGAAGCGGCCGTCTTTCCGGAAAGATCCGCTTCGCCGTGCGGAAAATGACTGCTATGCTGCACGGAACGGCGCTCGCTGCGGCGGAAAAGACCGCGTACTGCCCCTGATTGGAGCCGAGAATGACGAGCGCGGAATAGAGCATCCCCGGCAGCCACCACAGCAGCGCGATAGGCCGCACGGTGTCCGCGTCCAACGGCGGCGTGAGCACGAAGCAGAGCAGCGCGAGAGCATTCACGGCGTACATCATGAAGTTGGGCTGCGGCCAGAGCACGGCGTAGAGGAGTTCCGCCGCTGCCGTGAGAAGAGCTCCGGCGAGAAAGTACGCCGCAGCGTGCTTTTCCCGGTGCTTATCCAACCGCGCGGCAAGCGCGAGTGCAAACACCAGAAACAGACACGCGCCCGGCAGAGGATGGGCGCGGTAGAACACATGGTATGGATACCGCAGCAGCAAGAGCAGCAGCGAGAGGGGAAACGATGTCTGCCCCGCGTGCTCCGGATCGGAGAAAATGCCGCGCAGCGCGGCGGGGAGCTTTGCAAGATCTGCGCCGCGGAGCCCGACAAGGAAAAACGCCGCCGCGAGGATCGCCGCGCCGAGCGTAAAAAGACCGAACGCACGGGGCGAAAACGCGGGAAGACACCCCGGACGCTTTCGCAGCAGTACCGCGGCGATCGCGTACGAGAGATATACGAGCACCAGATACGGGCAGCAGAGCACCGCCCCGGCAAAGCACAGCCCGGCAAGGATGTACGCCGTGCGGCTATGCTCTCCCGTGGGGACGAGCAGCGCGCCGGCCAGTGCCAGAAAAAGCACGCCGAACGAATTATAGCTGAGCGCGTTGATGCCGAACGGCGCATACACCGCGAGCGCGAGCGCGCCCGCCGCTGCCCCGGTGCGATCGTACCGCCGCAGCCGGAGATAGATAGCGGCGGAGACGAGACTCTGCACCGCCGCGAAAAGATACCGGAGTGCGAGATAGATGCCGTCCGTCCCGCCGCTCAGGCGCTCATAGAGCCGCACCGGCAGATAGAGCAGCACGCTCGAGAGCTGCGAAACGTGCCACTCGTCGATGAGCAGCCGGTCGCCCTGCGTCAGACGGCGGGCGATCGTGGGGTAGAACGATTCGTCGATGTTTGCAAACCCGTAGCGCGCACGCACGCAGAAAAACGCCGCGGCCGCCGCGAGCAGCAGAAAAAAGAGCGCGTCGCGGCGGTCGAGACGAGTTTTTCGCGCAGTATCACTCGATGGAGTCATCGTGATATACCCAGTCGCGGACGAGTGTGGTCGTGTACTCGTCGCGCCCGGTGCGGCAGACGACCTGCGCGATGCCGGCGTTGATGATGAGCCGGCGGCACATGGCGCACGGCGTCGTTTCCGGGTAGTAGTCGCCGGTGACGGCGTCGTGCCCGACAAGATAGAGCGTGGCGCCCATCATGTCGCGCCGCGCGGCGGAGATGATGGCGTTCGCCTCGGCGTGGACGCTGCGGCAGAGCTCATACCGCTCCCCGGCGGGGATGTTCAGCTCGCGCCGGGCGCAGTAGCCGAGATCGGAGCAGTTGCGCCGTCCGCGCGGCGCACCGTTGTAGCCGGTGGCGACGATCTCGTCGTCGCGCACGATGATCGCGCCGAACTGCCGCCGGAGACAGGTGCTGCGCTCCAGAGCGGCCTCGGCAATGTCGAGATAGTAATTCTCCTTGCTGCGGCGGTTGTCCATAGGTTTTTCTCCTATCTTTTTCTTTGTTATCCCGTCCATTTTACTCTGGCTGCACAAGTTTCGTCAATGCCCTTGTTTTTTCGTGAAAAAGATTATAATATAAGTATTCCCTTGGAACGAAAGGAGGGCACGCCGTGCAGCAGAAAAACTATCAGCGGGAAATGGACGCGCTCATCGCGTCGCTCGATGCCCGCCCCCGGCTCCTTCTCCACAGCTGCTGCGGCCCGTGCTCAAGCGCGTGTCTCGAGCGGCTCGCGCCGCATTTCGATATCGACGTTTTCTTCTATAACCCGAACATCCTCCCGGCGGAGGAGTGGGAAACGCGGCTCTTCTGGCAGAAGCACCTGCTGGAAACGGCGCCGTTCTGCGCAAATGTCGGGCTGATCGTCCCGGAGCGGGACGAGACGGCGTTTCGTCTTGCCGCGGCGGGGCTGGAAAGTGAGAGCGAGGGCGGCGCACGGTGCACCGAGTGCTTTGTCCTCCGTCTCTCGCGCACGGCGGAGGCCGCGCGCGAGGGCGGATACGACTATTTCGCCACAACGCTCACCGTCTCCCCGCACAAGAATGCCCCGCTCATCAACGCCATCGGCGAAAAGCTCGCCGGGGAATACGGCGTACCCTGGCTGCCGTCCGACTTTAAAAAGCGCGACGGCTACCGCCGGAGCATTGAACTTTCGCACGAATACGGACTGTACCGCCAGAGCTGGTGCGGCTGCGGTCTGCCCGAAGATATTTCGTAATCACTAACCACAGAAAGAGGTACCCCGTCTTGAACAGCAACGATCTCCGCGAAAAGCTCATCATCCCCGCCGTCGTCGGCGCGCTCTATGCCGCGCTCACGATGCTCCTTGCCCCCATCAGTTACGGCAATCTGCAATTTCGTATCTCGGAAGCGCTGTGCGTGCTGCCGGTTTTCTTCCCGTATACGTCCGTCGGCCTGTTCCTCGGCTGCGCGCTCGCAAACATGATCTCCGCCGCCGGGATTTTGGACGTCATTTTCGGCTCTCTCGCCACGCTCGCGGCGGGGCTGTGCGCCGCGGCATGCGGGCGCGAGGCGCGCCGCACCGGCGCGCTGCCCTCCACGGCAAAGCGTGTTCTCGCGTGCCTGAGCCCCGTGGTCTGGAACGGCATCGTTATCGGCGCGGTGCTCGCGTGGAGCTTCGCGCGCGACGCCTTCTGGCCGAGCTTTCTGCTCTTCGGCGCGGAGGTCGCGCTCGGCGAGGCGGGCGTGTTGTTCCTGCTTGGCATGCCTCTCCTCGCGCTCATCCCCCGGATCTTTCATTTGGAAAGGAAGAACGCTGCATGAAATCGCTGCGTGAGCTCTACTCCGTCGGGCGAGGCCCGTCCAGCTCCCACACCATCGGACCCTGCCGCGCCTGCCGCCTGTTCCGCGCCGAGCACCCGGACGCCGACCGCTATGAGGTCACGCTCTTCGGCTCGCTCGCCCTGACCGGGCGCGGGCATCTGACCGATGTTGCCGTGCGCGACGCGCTCGCGCCGGTGCACACCGACATTCTCTGGAACACCGAGCGCACCGACCTGCCGCACCCGAACACGATGGAGCTGCGCGCGTATAAGAACGGCGCGCTCACCGGCGAGATGACCGCGCTTTCCGTCGGCGGCGGAGCGATCTCCATCCCCGGCCGCCCGGACACCGAGCTGCCGGAGATATACCCGGAGAAGAGCTATGCCGAGATCTCCGCCTTTTGCGGCGCGAACAAGCTTCGCTTGAGCGACTATGTATTCCTACGGGAGGGCGAGGGGATCCGCGAATATCTCTTCACCATCTGGAACACGATGAAGCAGAGCGTTTCCGACGGTCTCACCCGCACCGGCGAACTGCCGGGAGGGCTGGAGGTCGAGCGCAAGGCGCAGTATCTCTACAACCGCCGCCATATCGACGAGAGCCCGCAGACGCGGGAAAACCGGCTCGTGTGCGCGTATGCGTTCGCGGTGGCCGAGCAGAACGCCTCCGGCGGCGAGATCGTCACGGCGCCGACGTGCGGCTCGAGCGGCGTTATGCCGGCAGCGCTGCTGTATATGCAGGAGGAGCGCGGCTTTTCCGACGAGGCCATGGTGCGCGCGCTGGCCGCGGGCGGCGTGATCGGAAATCTCATCAAGACAAACGCCTCCATTTCCGGCGCGGAGTGCGGCTGCCAGGCCGAAATCGGTTCGGCCTGCTCCATGACCGCCGCGGCGCTCGGCGAGCTTTTTGAAATGGGCCTCGGCCAGATCGGCTATGCTGCCGAGGTCGCCATGGAGCACCATCTCGGCCTTACATGCGACCCGATAGGGGGCCTGGTGCAGATCCCGTGCATCGAGCGCAACGCCGTGGCCGCGATGCGCGCCATCAACGCGCTGTCGCTCGCGAACTTCCTTTCCGAGACGAGCAAGATATCGTTTGACACGGTTGTCCACACAATGTATGAGACCGGGCGGGACTTAAACCGCGTTTACCGCGAAACCGCCGAGGGCGGTCTTGCAAAAAACTATCACCCGGATAAATAACGGGCCGGAATCGTTAGTTTTCGTATATTTTTCGGCGGATTTCTTAACAAAAAACGGATTGACGCGGTGTTTCCCACGTGCTATATTTTCGTTGTTCCCAAGGGAATCCCGGCAGCGGCGAGGCCGCGTGGTTTTCGTCCCTGCCGCAATGATATGAAAGGACGGAAAAACCATGAGCAAAGAAGAAAAGATCCCCGAAACCAAGGCCGAAGAAAGAGCCGAAGAGTATGTCGAGACCGAATTCGTGAAGGAAATGGCCGTTGAGCCCGTGGAAGTTCCGGACGTTACCTATGAAGGCGAGCTCGTTGGCTGGACGGAGCATATGCCCCATCATGAGGGTGAGCATCACGAACACCACGAGCACCACAAGGAAGACCCGGAAGAGCTCGTTGAGACCGAGTTTGTGAAGGAAATGGCCGTCGAGCCCGTAGAGGTTCCCGATGTCACCTACGAAGGCGAGCTCATCGGCTGGACGGAGCATATGCCCCACCACGAGGAAAAGAAGTAATTTGTTGTCTACCGGCGGCCGGACACGTATGTGTCCGGCTGTCTTTTTTGTGCAAAAAAGGTTGACACACTACGCCTTTTTACTATATAATTCATATTTGTCTGATTATCTCTTATTCGCCATCTGCGCCGGAAAAACCGGTGTTGAGAATAATGGGAAAAAATTTGAAAGGATGTGTACCCCTATGATCCGCACTTACCAGCCCAAGAAGCGCCAGCGTGCCAAGGAGCACGGCTTCCGCAAGAGAATGTCCACCGCCAACGGCCGCAAGGTCCTCTCCCGCCGCCGCGCCAAGGGCCGCAAGGAACTCACCGCCTGAGCACCCCTCTCGCCGGGAGCGATTCCATCCTCCGGTGAAAGGGACGTGAGCGCCAATGGAGTTTACCGAAACCATTAAGAAAAATTACGAGTTCCGCCGCCTGTACGCCAAAGGGAAAAGCGCGGTCACGCCGACGCTCGTTGTGTATACCCGCCGGATGAGATCCGACGGCAACCGCGTGGGCTTCACCGTCACTACCCGGCTCGGCCACGCCGTGACGCGCAACCGCGTCCGGCGGCGTCTGCGGGAGATCTACCGTCTCCACGAGACCGAGCTGCGCCGCGGCGCGGAGCTTGTGGTTGTTGCGCGCTCGCGCAGCGTCACCGCTGCCTACAGCGAGCTGGAGCGGGATTTTCTCCGCGCCTGCCGCAAGCTCTCGCTGACGCTGGAGGAGACTGCCCAGTGAAAGCTGTTCTTCTCTGGCTCATCCGTTTTTACCGGAAAAATATCTCTCCCCGAAAGCCTCCCTGCTGCCGGTTTATCCCGACATGCTCCCAGTACGCGCTGGAAGCCATCGAGAAGTACGGCGCTGCCAAGGGAGGCTGGCTCGCATTCAAGCGCATCTGCCGGTGCCATCCGTTTCACACCGGCGAACACGATTTCTATGACCCTGTGCCCTGAACGGGCAACGCTGAAAGACGGGAGTTACTTTCTATGACCAAACTATTCGGCTCCGTGCTGCTGTTCTTCTACAATCTCTGCGGCAGCTACGGATGGGCTATCCTTATCTTCGGCCTTTTCGTGAAGCTCATCATGCTGCCCTTCCAGATGAAGAGCAAGCACAGCATGATGCGCACCACCATGCTCACGCCCCGCGTGAAGGAGCTGGAGAAGCGCTACGCCACCAACAAGCAAAAGTATCAGGAAGAGGTCGCCAAGCTCTATAAGGAAGCCAAGATCAACCCGATGTCCGGCTGCCTGTGGACGCTGATCCCCTTCCCGATCGTCATCATCCTCTATCAGGCCGTGCGTCAGCCGCTCACCGCGCTCATGCAGCTCTCGCAGGAGCACATCACGACGCTGACCGACGTTGTCACCCAGCTCGGCTACTACACCGCCCCCGCCAAGGCGGACGCCTATTCCCAGATGACCATCGCCAATGTGCTGCATGAGCACTTTGCCGATATCGTCGCCAACCCCGGCGTGGCGGATTTTGCCAGCCAGCTCAAGGACATCAACTTCCACTTTCTCGGTCTCAACCTGATCGAGAAGCCGTCGCTCCTGTTCTGGAACACCCCGGAGTGGCTGAATGGCGCCTGGTACATCGCGCTGCTGATGTTCCTCATCCCGTTCATCTCCGCCGGTCTTACCGTTCTCCAGACGAAGCTCACCCAGAAAATGAATCCCCCGCAGGACGCCCAGACTGCCCAGACCAGCAAGACCATGAACCTCGTGATGCCGCTGATGAGCGTTTACATCTGCTTCATCATGCCGGTGTCCATGGGCCTGTACTGGATCGAGCAGAGCGTGCTCGGCATCATCCAGGAAGCCATTCTCAACCGCTACTACAAGACGAAGCTCGATGCAGAAATGGCCGAGTTCAACGAAGCGCAGCGCAAGAAGGACGCCGAGATGGAAGCCAAGCGCGCCGAGACCGAGCGTCTCAAAGCCGAGGGCAAGACCCAGGTGAACGCCAACACGAGCAAGAAGCGCCTCGCTGCGCAGGAGCGCAATGCCGAGGAGCAGCGCCTTGCCGCGATCCGCGCCGCCGAGCGCGCCGCGAAGAATCCGGGCGCGGAGCTGCCTGCCTCGCAGGTTGGTACCCGCCGGTTTGCCCGCGGCCGTGCCTATGTGGCGGACCGCTATGACGTGACCGAGGCGGAAGCCGCCGCCGAGACTGCCGAAGCCGCTGCCGCGGGCGAGGCCGATCTCGAAGAGGCGAAGGCGCAGCTCGCCGAGACCGAAGCCGTGGAGACCGTGGAGACGGTCGAGACCGCCGAGGAAACGGCCGAAGCTCCTGCCGCCGAAGAGAAGGAGTAAAACACACATGATTCGATCCATAGAGACCACCGGCAAAACAAAGGAGCTTGCCATCCGCGCCGCGCTCGAGCAGCTCAAGCTCACCGAGGACGACATCACCTATGAGATCCTCGAACTGGGCCGCAGCGGATTTCTGGGCATCGGCGCCGTGCCGGCGCGCGTGCGCGTCAGCTACGATGACGGCCAGAGCGAGCCCAAGCCGGTAAAGACCCAGCAGCCGGCCAAGACCCCGGCGAAAAAGAGTGAGCCTGTGAAAAAGAGCGAGCCGAAGAAGGCCCCGGCGCGTGAATACGCCGCCGGAAGCCAGGAGAAGGAAGTGGAGAGCTTCCTGCACGGCCTGCTCGACCGCATGGGCGTGGAGTGCACGATCGACATTTCCGCGCGCGAGGGCGGCGGACTGGAGGTCAAGCTCGACGGCCCCGACATGGGCGCCGTGATCGGCCGCCGCGGCGAAACGCTCGACGCCATCCAGCATCTTGTGAACTATGCCGTCAACCGCGGCAGCGACAAGCGGATGCACATCAGCGTGGATGCCGAGGGCTATCGCAGCAAGCGCGAGGAATCCCTCGTCCATCTGGCCCACAAGATGGCGGCGAAGGCGATCAAGTATAAGCGCAGCATGGCGCTGGAGCCGATGAACTCCTACGAGCGCCACGTGATCCACACGGCGCTGCAGGACTACGAAGGCGTTTCCACCAGCTCCACCGGCGTGGAGCCGAACCGCCGCGTCGTTGTCAACTACGAACGCCCCGCCGGCGAAGCGGCGGAGGAGCCGCGCCGCGGCAGCCGCGGCGATCGCAGCCGCCGTCCGCGGGATAACCGCGAAAACCGCGCCCCGCGCGCGGCCGCTCCCGCGCCGGAGAAGAAGGCGGAGACCGCCGAGCCTCTCCCTGCGCCTGAGTACCCCGCGGACTACACGCCCCCGGTGAAGAACAAGCCCCAGAGCCGCGAGTGGTGTTAAAAACTTCAAATGGGAGTCCTGCATAGCAGGACTCCCATTTGAGCAGATACGGCTCGCCGCAGCGCACTCGCTTCGCTCGCACGTTTGCGAGCCGAGCGGTATTTTTCCCGACGCACATGTCGCCGGGAAAAATGATTGGAACTTTATTTGTGCCTACGGACGCAAACTCTGCGAGGCCTTTTTACATCCAAAATACGGAAAGAGAGAGCCGATGGCAAACGCCATCGGCTCTCTTTTGTGCTTGTAGTTCAATTTCTTTCTTAGAAATTGTGAAATAAAGAGATTTCTCTTTTCCCCGTTGCGCACTGCGCTGCCGTGTGATATTTTATTGATATGATTACAGATAAGATGACGACAGAGGTTACTATGAAAGCAGCGATTTACGAAAAATACCGGAGCATTCTCCGTGCGGAGCTCATTACGGCGGAGGGGTGCACCGAGCCGATCGCCGTGGCTTACGCTGCGGCGAAGGCACGGGACGTCCTCGGTGCGTTTCCCGAGAATCTTTCGCTTGTCTGTTCGGGCAACGTGATCAAAAACGTGATGGGCGTTACGATCCCGCATTCGGGCGGCCGCCGCGGCATGGACGTTGCGGCGATCCTCGGTGCGCTCGGCGGCAATGCAGACCGCGCGCTGGAGGTGCTTGACGACGTGACGGAAGAGCAGATCGCCCGGATCGATCCTCTCCTTCATTCCGGCTTTTGCCGCTGCTCGCTGGCTGAGGGCGTGGAGAAGCTGTATATCGGCGTAACGGCCACGCGCGGGAGCGATTCCGCTTTCGTGGAGATCCGGCTGCATCATACGAACATCACGCGCATCCATCGCAACGGCGAGGTGCTGCTTGACGCTACCGCGCAGACGACCGATGAGATCGACCGGAGCTGTCTGGATCTGCACGATATTCTCGGCTATGCCGCCGAGGAGGACATGGACGTCCTTCGCACACTCCTGTGCGGCCAGATCGAAAAAAATACCGCCATCTCCCGCGAGGGACTTTCCCGCCCCTACGGCGCGCAGGTCGGCCGCTGCCTGCTGGAAGCCGCAGCGGAGGATGACAGACATACCCGCATTTGCGCGGCCGCGGCCGCGGCATCCGACGCGCGCATGGGCGGCTGCGCCATGCCGGTCGTCATCAATTCCGGCAGCGGCAATCAGGGCATCGCCGTTTCCGTGCCGGTGATCGAATATGCGCGGCAGAACGATGTGGAGGAGGGGCGGCTCATCCGTGCTCTCGCCGTGAGCAATCTCGTGTCGCTCTCCGTAAAGCGCTATATCGGCGCGCTGTCTGCTTTTTGCGGCGTTGTCTGTGCGGCGAGCGGCACAGGCGCGGCCATCACCTGGCTGCGCGGCGGGGACGAAAACGAGGTTGCCATGACCATTGTAAACTCGCTCGGCACGATCAGCGGCATGGTGTGTGACGGGGCGAAGCCCTCATGCGCGGCCAAAATCGCGGCGGCGGTGCGCGTTGCGCTCATGGCCGACGAGATGAGCCGCCGTGGCTGCGCCTTTCAGGCGGGCGAGGGGATCATCAGCGCCAACATCGAAGATACGATCCGCCGCATCGGGATCCTTGGCAAGGAGGGCATGTACGAGACCGACAACGTGATCCTGCGCATGATGCTTGACCGGAGCACAGTATAAAAAAGTACCGGAGGCGAACCTCCGGTACATGACGGATATTACGAAAACGCTGCAAAATCCTGCAGATCGAGCTCCATATTCCTCGCCGCTTCCTCACCGTCACCGGCTTCGAGCGCACGGAGAATGCTCGCGTGGTATTTCATGTCGTGCGGATACAGATGATCCCACTTGTCCCAGTAGAACTGGCCGTAGGCGCATTTGAGCGTGGAGAGCGTCTTTTCCAGCATGCGGACGGCATAGTCGTTCTGCGAGTAGGACGCCAGCTTCAGGTGAAACTGCGCGTTGAATTCCCAATGGCTCCACATACTCTCCCCGGAGCTGTTGCACTTTTTGTTGATCTGGCCGAGCACGGCGAGGCGGGACGGCGTGATCGTCTGCGCGGTCTGCCGGAGCAGCGCGCATTCCAGGATCCGCCGGAACTCCTGCATGTGGTTCACATCGTCTGTGGTGATGCGGACGACCTCGTAGCCACACCGCGGCAGATTGCGCATGATCCCCTCGGTGCACAGCGCCGCGAGCGCTTCGCGGATCGGGGCACGGCTGCAATCAAACTTTTCCAGCAGTCCGGCCTCGGTAAGGATCTGGTTGGGGCGGTATTCGCCGTGGATGATCCCCTCCATCAGGGAATCGTATGTGCTTTTTTTGATCGACTGTTTTGTTTCCATATTTACCAATCCCTCCGCTTTGCCATGATTATACAATAAAACGGGAAAAAAGCAAAAGGAAAATGAAATGCGTAAAGGAGTGTGATATACTGATCTTACAGCGTACCGAAGCAGTTCAAACCACCGAAGCAGTTCCCCCAAAATCTTTTTAAGGAGAGAAAAAACAATGTTAGGAACTATCGGCATTTTCCTCGGCTTCGCGGTCCTTCTCGTCTGTGTCTGGAAAAAGTACAACCTCATCCTCGCCGCGCTTCTGGCGAGCACCGTGATCGGACTCACGAACGGCTTCTCTCTGGCGGAAACGTGGAATACGTATCTCGTGCAGGGCATCGCCTCGTTCGGCGCTCCGTATTTCTGGATGCTCGTTCTCGGCGCACTGTTTGCCAAGCTTATGGAGGACAGCGGCGCTACCCGCAGTCTCGGCCTCTGGATCGCCGATCGCTGCGGCGAGCGCTACAGCCTTCTTGGCTACATGGTCGTCACCGGCCTTCTCACGCTCGGCGGCGTCAACGGCTTCGTCATCATCTTTGTTCTGCTGCCTCTGGCAAAGGTCCTCTTCCGCAAGGGCAACGTGCCCTGGTATATTTTCCCCGCCGTTACCTATGCCGCGATGGTGCCCGGCTGCGCGTTCTTCCCCGGCGGCATCCAGACGAACAACATCGCTCCCACCAACTATCTCGGCACTACGCTGACTGCTGCGCCCGTGATCGGCATCATCGGCACGGTGATCTATCTCGCCATGATCGCGGTTTACGTACATTTTACTCTGAAAAAAGCCCGCGCCAACCCCGACGCGCCCGAATATTATGCCCTTGACGCTGAAAGCGTCGATCTCTCCACCGGCAAGATCCCCCCGGCGTGGATGTCGCTCATCCCGCTGGCCGTCGCGCTCATCTGCATCAACCTCATCAAGCTCTCGATCGTATACGGCCTTGCCATCGCCTGCGTCGTGTGCATCGTTCTCTTCTGGAAGTACTATGACAGTGTCAAAACCACGCTCAATAACGGTGTGGCCAGCGGCGTCAACCCTGTGATCATGGTGTGCATGGTCGTCGGTGTTGCCAAGGTCGTTGCCGCCACTCCTGCATTTGCCGGCTTCCAGCAGTGGCTGCTGAACCTGCCGCTGAACGGCCTCTTCAAGGTTTTCGCCGTCACGAACTGCGTCGCGTTCATGACCGGCTCCGGTACCGCCGCCATCTCCACCACGCTCGAGCTGTTCGGCAAGGATTTCCTGGCTATGGGCTTCTCTCCGGAGGTCATCCACCGCATCGTCGCCATGTCCTCCGAGGGCTTTGACTCCATGCCGTGGAACAACTTCATCGTGCTCGTTCTCACCATGGGCGGCCTTTCCTACTCCAAGAGCTATAAGCACGTGTTCATCTGCTCTGTCGTGCTGACGATGCTGGCCACGCTTCTGGTCATCGCCGGCATTTCGATCTTCGCGTAAGCCCATGGCGTACATATCGGAAAAGAAGGTGTATGGCACGCTCGGGAAGCTGGGCGTCGCCATGCCTGCCGGGGGCTACATCGCCGTTACGGATTTCCACCGCTGGCTTTGCCCGGACATCGCGATCTCCGACTATCCGGTGCCTCTCGGCGCTGTCAGCCCCGCCGGGCTTCAGGCGTTTGCCGATAAGGTCACGGAGGCAATGCACCTTTACCGGGATTATGACCCGGTGGATCTCGCGTTCCTCTCCTGCACCTCCGGCAGCCAGGTCGGCGGCCCCGGCTACGACGCGCATCTCTGCCAAACGATCCGGGAGGCCGCCAACGCCCGGGAGGGCTATACAACGACCACCGCCGTTCTTAAAGCGCTCCGCGCTCTCGGCGCAAAAAAGCTTACGATCTGCACGCCGTATCCGGACGATGTGAACGCCGCCGAGAAAGCATACTTTGAAAACGAAGGCTTTTCCATCGACGGGATCTTCGGCATGAAGACCGCCGACCCGCGTGATCCGAAGCTCATCGGCCGCATCCCGCCGGAGGACATCTTCCGCTTTGCCAAAGAGCGCATGCAGCCCGGATCGGACGCGCTGTTCATCAGCTGCACCGGGCTAACGGCCATGGAGATCATCGCCGATCTCGAAGCGGAGCTCGGCGTTCCGGTCGTGACGAGCAATGCGTGCGCGGTCTGGCTCATCGGAAAATGGTTTGGCCGCCACGGCGAGCGGGCCGGCCGTCTCGGACGGCTGTTCACGCTCTGAAAGAGCCGATACGAAAGGAGAACAGGAAAATGATCCGCGAAAAGATCGCCCCGGAATTTTATATTGAAGAACACGCGCTCATCTACGGCCTGCTCGGCAAGTATGCGGAGCAGTTCTGCGGCGAAGCCGGGCTGGACGCCTTTGCCAAGGGAACGATCCTCTATTCCCGCGAGCGCGGCATCCGCATGGCAAAGCGCTGTCTTGCCGACGGCCGCGAGCTGAATATGAAAACGTATCTGCTCTACGGCGAATGGGCGGACACGCGCAAAAAGACCAGCATCCAGGTATGCGGCATCGTGCCGGATTTCCTCAACACCGTTCCGCAGTGCGCGTGGAACGACAGCTGGATCAAATACGGTCTAGGGAAATACGGCGCCATCTACTGCACCTACTGCGACAAGAACCTCGTCCGCGGCTTCAGCCCGGCGGAGACGGTGGAGATATCCTCCGTGCTCACACACGGCGCGCCCTCCTGCGAGTTCAACTGGATCGGTGCAAATTTCCAGACCGAGCAGGAGTTCTACGATCTCATGAAGCTCAAAAGTGAGATATCGCATTACACCATGAAGGACTTTCTCTATCACTCCGGCCACACGCTCTCGGCGCTCCGGCGCACGTTTTATGTGGAGCTGAGCGTTCCCGACACGGAGAAGATCTGCTCCGCGGCGCTCCGGGAGTTTGCTGGGATCATGGGCGAGGAAAAGTGCGCCGCGCTCGAAGAAGAATCCCATCTTGACTTTTTGGAGATCTGACCTATGGACAGCCGTGACCGTTTGGGATCCATCCGCCGCATCGTATCGTCGCTCAAAGCGGAGCTCACCGCGCTGAGCGACGCCATCTGGGCGCACCCGGAGACCGCGTTTCAGGAGGAGTATGCCTGCGCCGCGCTCTCGCGGTTTCTTGCGGAGAAGGGCTTCTCTGTCGAGTCCTCCGCCGCGGGGCTGCCCACCGCGTTTGTTGCCTCGCGTGGCAAGGGCTCTCCCGTGATCGGCTTTCTCGGCGAGTACGACGCCCTGCCGGGGCTGTATCAGCCCGCCGGGGTCTCCGAGACGGGCGACGAGCCCGGCACCGCCGGTCACGGCTGCGGCCACAACCTTCTTGGCGCCGGCGCGGCGGGCGCCGCCGCGGCGCTCAGCGGGTATCTGGAAAAGAACCGGCTTCCCGGCACGGTACGGTTTTACGGCTGTCCCGCCGAGGAGTCCGGCGCCGGAAAGGAGATCCTTGCGCGCTCCGGCGTATTTGACGGTCTGGACGCCTGCTTCACATGGCACCCGGAAACGCGAAACTGTGTCGTGACGCAGAGCACGCTCGCAAACATCATCGCGGAAGCGGAATTTCGCGGAAAGGCCAGCCATGCCGCCGCTTCGCCGGAGCTCGGGCGCAGCGCGCTGGACGCCTGTGAGCTGATGAACGTGGGCGCGAACTACCTTCGCGAGCATGTACCGCCGGACGTCCGGTTCCATTACGCCTACACCGATGCCGGCGGAAGCAGCCCCAACATCGTGCAGAGCAAGGCCTCGCTTCTCTACTATATCCGCGCGGAAAAGCAGCGCACCGCCGAGGATGTGCTCGCCCGCCTGTCTGACATAGCAAAAGGCGCCGCGCTGATGACCGGCACGGAGGTGTCCTTCCGCCGCGGGAGCACCATGAGCGATTATCTCCCCAACGACGCGCTCGGCCGTCTGGCGGACGAGGCGTTCCGGCAGCTCGGCGCACCGGAGTTCTCGCCGGAGGAGATCGCGTCGGCGGCCCGTTTCTCCACGGAGGTGCCTCCCTTCTCTGCGGAGATCGAGCCGTACGGGCAGCATACCGGCACTCTTTCCGTTTCCACCGATGTCGGCAACGTTTCGCACATCGTTCCGACGGTGCAGATCTATGTCGCCTGCTTCGCCAAGGACACGCCGTTTCATGACCGGCGCATGACGGCGCAGGCGGCGCTGCCCGCAGCGCACCGCGGCATGATGACGGCGGCTGCCGTTCTGGCCGCAGCCTCTGCCGCGGCGGCGGAGTCGCCCGAGGTGCTCGCCGCCGCCTCGGCGGAGCTGCACGACACAGAAAAATAACGCGATTCGCAAAGAAAGAGCCGATGGCAGGCGCCATCGGCTCTTTTTCTATGTTTTTTGAATCATGCGTTGAAAACGTATTTGTCCAGCCGGTCGAAGGCCTCCTGCACGCGGGAGAGCGGGAGGGCGAGATTCATGCGGATGTGGCAGGGACCGTGGAACTGCCGCCCGTCCTGCACCGCCACGCCGACATCCCAGCACGCCTTTTCCACGTCGCCGATGGTTTTTTTATGCGCTTCGCACCATTTCGTGCAGTCGACAAAGAGCATGTACGTCCCCTCCGGCTTCGTGACCTCCACGCCTTTGAAGCGCGTTTTGATATAATCGCAGGCAAAATCAATGTTCCCCGCGATCACGGCGCACAGCTCGTGCGTCCACTCGCTGCCCTCCGGGGAATAGGCGGCGGCGAGCGCGTGCATGGAGAGCACATTCATGCTGTTGTAGTGCGAAAGGGAGCATTCCTTCTCCATCCGGTCGCGGATCCACGGGCTGTAGGCGATGTGGTACGAGCCCACGAGCCCCGCCAGATTGAACGTTTTGCTCGGCGCATAGAGCGCGAGCGTTCGGTTTTTCGCATCCTCGCTCACGGACTGCGTCGGCGTGTGGACGACGCCGGGGCGGACGATGTCCGACCAGATCTCGTCGGAGACGATGAATACGTCGTGCTTCGCGCAGAGCTCCGTGAAGCGCTCAACCTCCCAGCGCTCCCACACACGCCCGGTCGGGTTGTGCGGCGAGCAGAACACCGCGGCGTGAATTTTATTCTCTATGATCCGCCGTTCCATATCCTCAAAGTCCATGCGCCAGATGCCGGCTTCGTCCTTCACGAGCGGTGAGAGGATCATGTTGTAGCCGTTATTGCGCAGCGCGCCGGTAAAACCGATGTAGGTAGGGGAGTGGAGAAGAACGTTGCCGCCCTTTGAGCAGAACACGTTCAGCGCGCTGATAACACCGCCGAGTACCCCGTTCTCGTAGCCGAGGTTTTCCCGCTTGAGCCCTGTCACGCCGTGGCGCTGCTCCTGCCAGCGGAGAATGCCGTTGATGTAAGCCTCCGAGGGAAGAAAATATCCGTAGGCCGGATGCCCGGCGCGCTCGATGATCGCCGCCGGAACTGTTGGAACGGTGGGGAAGTTCATGTCCGCGACCCACATGGGGATGATGTCGAAGCCCTCGCGCGGTGCGCCCGGCGCAAAACCGTGGCCGACGCCGTCGATCGCAAGCGCGTCGCGCCCCCGGCGATCCATGATGGAGGTAAAATCGTATTTCATTCGCTCTGCCTCGCTTCTTTGTATTCACGCAGCGGAACAAGTGTCCCGCTGCCGGTATTATACCATCGCCGCGCCGCCGGGGCAAGCACTGCCGGAAAACGAAACATCCGCCGCGCGGGAAAACCGCGCGGCGGATGTTTGGTAAGCGGTATTTATTTGCCGCCGAAAATGCCTTTTTTCTTCGGCGTGACGCCGGTGTCGCCAAGACTTTCGCCGAGCTTGCGGAGAAGATCCTTCTGCTCAACGGTCAGATTTTTCGGCGTGACGACGCGCACCGTGACGAACTGGTCGCCGCGGCCGCCGCCATGGAGATACGGCACGCCCTTGCCGCGCAGACGGAACACCGTTCCGGACTGCGTGCCTTCGGGCACAGTGTATTTTACCTTGCCGTCGATCGTCGGCACCTCGACCTCCGCGCCGAGCGACGCCTGTACGATGGACACGGGCAGCTCGTAGAGAATGGACGTGCCCTCACGCTCAAACTGCGGATGGCTGCGCACGCTCACCGTCACGAGCAGATCGCCCGCCGGGCCGCCGTTGCGTCCGGCGTTGCCGAGCCCGCGCAGAGAGATGGTCTGCCCGTCGTCGATGCCGGCGGGGATATCCACCTTGATGCGGCGCGAGCGGCGCACCTTGCCCTTGCCCTTACAGGTCGGGCAGGGCTGATGGATGATCTTGCCTGTGCCGCCGCAGCGGGAGCACGGCTCCTGCGTCTGCATCATGCCGAACGGCGTGCGCGCTGTGCGCATCACGCTGCCGCGGCCCTTGCAGTCGGGGCAGATCTCGGGGGTCGTCCCCTCGGCGCAGCCAGTGCCCTTGCACTTGTCGCAGGTCTCGACCTTCATGACGTCCAGCTCGCGGCTGACGCCGAAGCAGGCCTCCTCAAAGCTGACCTGGACTTCCGTGCGGACGTTCTCGCCGCGCATGGGGGCGTTGGGCGAGCGCTGCGCGCCGCCAAAGCCGCCGAAGCCACCGCCGAACCCTCCGCCAAAGCCGCCGCCGAAGAGGTCGTTCAGAATGTCGGCAAAGCCGCCGAAGCCCTCGGCGCTCGACTGGAAGCTGGACGGATCGAACGCGGCGAAGCCGTACTGGTCGTACTTCGCGCGCTTATCGGCGTCGGAGAGCACCTCGTAGGCCTCGTTGACCTCTTTGAATTTCTGCTCGCACTCCTTGTCACCGGGGTGCAGGTCGGGATGAAATTCCTTTGCCTTTTTCCGGTAGGCTTTCTTTATGTCGTCGGCGCTCGCGCTTTTATCTACGCCAAGCACCTCATAATAATCGCGTTTATCGGCCATATAGCTATCCTCTTAACATGGAACGCGGGCGGACCGGAAATCCGTCCGCCCCGCATTCCGTTGATTGGGACTCAAATTGGGAAACTCTTACTTCTTGTCCTTGTCGTCGTCGACCACTTCGTAGTCGGCGTCGTAGTACTGGCCGCCCTGCTGGCCCTGCTGCGCACCGGGATCGGTGTAGTTCGCACCGGCGCCCGGATTGCCCTGCGCGCCCTGCGGGTTGGCCTGCTGGTACATCTTCTCGCTGACCTTGTAGAAGGCCTGCGTCAGCTCTTCGGTCGCCTTCTTGATGGCCTCGGTGTCGGTGCCGGAGAGGGCGGTCTTCAGGCTCGCGAGCTTCTGCTCGACCTCGCCCTTGTCGGCGGCGTCCAGCTTGTCGCCCATCTCGGAGAGGGTCTTCTCGGTCTGGTAGACCATCTGGTCGCCGGCGTTGCGGACATCGACCTCTTCCTTGCGCTTCTTATCCTCGGCGGCGAACTGCTCGGCCTCTTTCACGGCCTTGTCGATGTCGTCCTTGGAGAGGTTGGAGGAAGCGGTAATGGTGATGTGCTGCTCCTTGCCGGTGCCGAGATCCTTCGCGGAGACGTTCACGATGCCGTTGGCGTCGATGTCGAAGGTGACCTCGATCTGCGGCACGCCGCGGCGCGCCGGGGCGATGCCGTCCAGATGGAAGCGGCCGAGGCTCTTGTTGTACTGTGCCATCTCGCGCTCGCCCTGCAGGACGTTGACTTCCACGGAGGTCTGGTTGTCCGCGGCGGTGGAGAACACCTGGCTCTTGCGGGTCGGGATGGTGGTGTTGCGGTCAATGAGCTTGGTGCAGACGCCGCCGAGCGTCTCGATGCCGAGAGACAGCGGGGTCACGTCGAGCAGCAGGATGCCTTCGACGTCGCCGCCGAGCACGCCGCCCTGAATGGCAGCGCCCACGGCCACGCACTCATCGGGGTTGATGCCCTTGAAGGGCTCCTTGCCGGTGAAGCTCTTCACAGCTTCCTGCACGGCGGGGATACGGGTGGAGCCGCCGACGAGCAGAACCTTGCTCAGATCGTTGACGGAGAGACCGGCGTCGCTCAGCGCCTGGCGGACAGGAGCCATCGTGCGCTCCACAAGGTGATGGGTCAGCTCGTTGAACTTCGCGCGGGTCAGGGTGACATCGAGGTGCTTCGGGCCGTTCGCATCGGCGGTGATATACGGCAGGTTAACGTTGGTGCTCGTCACGCCGGACAGATCGCACTTCGCCTTTTCGGCGGCCTCGCGCAGACGCTGCATGGCGACCTTATCGCCGGAGAGGTCAACGCCCTCGGCCTTCTTGAACTCCTCGACGAGGTAGTCGGTTACGCACTTATCAAAGTCGTCGCCGCCGAGACGGGTGTCGCCCGCGGTGGCCAGAACTTCGATGACGCCGTCGCCGATCTCCAGCACGGACACATCGAACGTGCCGCCGCCGAGGTCGTAGACCATGATCTTCTGCTCGGATTCCTTATCGAGACCGTAAGCCAGAGCGGCCGCGGTCGGCTCGTTGATGATACGCTTGACGTCGAGACCCGCGATCTTGCCGGCGTCCTTGGTGGCCTGACGCTGGCTGTCGGAGAAGTACGCCGGGACGGTGATGACCGCTTCGGTCACGGTCTCGCCGAGATACGCTTCCGCGTCGGTCTTGAGCTTCTGCAGCACCATGGCGCTGATCTCGGGGGGCGTGTAGCTCTTGCCGTCGATGTTGACGCGGTAGTTGGTGCCCATTTCCCGCTTGATGGAGGAAATGGTGCGGTCGGGGTTGGTGATGGCCTGGCGCTTTGCGACCTGGCCGACCATACGCTCGCCGGTCTTGGAGAACGCTACGACGGACGGCGTGGTGCGCGCGCCCTCGGCGTTGGGGATGACTTTCGGTTCGCCGCCTTCCATAACGGCGACGCAGCTATTGGTAGTGCCAAGATCGATACCGATGATTTTAGACATAATGATTGCCTCCTGTATAGACGAAATATTTTTATTAACTGTGGGATGATATATTCAAACGGGGAATCAGTTGGCGACCTGCACCATGCTGAAGCGGATCACCCGATCGCCCATTTTGAAGCCTTTCTGGAACTCCTGCACGATCTCGCCCTCGCCCTTGTCAGGGTCTTCCATGTGCATGACGGCGTTGTGCTCGTTGGGATCGAATTTCTGACCGACGGCCTCGATCGGCGTGACGCCGAGCGCCTTGAGCGCTTCGAGGAACTGAGTCATCGTCATTTCCACGCCCTTCTTGTAGGCCTCGTCGGCGGTCTCCTGCCGGAGAGCCCGTTCGAGATTGTCAAAGATCGGCAGCAGCTTTTTGAGCGTGTCGGCTTTGACGTCGGCGTAGATGTTGTCGCGCTCTCTTGCCGAGCGCTTGCGGAAGTTGTCGTATTCGGCGCGGAGCCGGAGGTTTTTGTCCTTTTCCGCGGCGAGGTCGTTCTGTGCGCTTTCAAGCTCGGCGCGAAGCGCGTCCGTTTCGGACACCTCTTCGACCATCGGCTCCGCCGTTTCTTCGACCGGCTTTTCCTCGATGGGCTGCTCTTCCTTCGGAGCGGTTTCCTTATTCTTGCTGCTCATCGGTCCATGTGTCTCCTTTAACTATCATTTTTCCGAAGCCCGCAGGGGCTTCGCCTGCGCCGAGCAGACGGCTGAGTCCGTCGGCAATGTATTTGAGCTTGGCGGCCACGGCGCTGTAGTCCATCCGCAGCGGCCCGACCACGCCGATCAGTCCGCGCTGGCCTTCGCCCGCGTCATAGCTCGCCATGACGACGCTCGAATCACGCAGCTCCTCGGCAACGTTTTCCGGCCCGATGATGACCCGGACGGGGTTGCCGTCCGCCGCGCCCGGCAGACGCATGAGATGGTCGGAATCGGAAAGGTAGCTGATAACGCGGTGCGCCTTGTCGGGATCGCGGAACTCCGGCTGCTGCAGCAGGCTGCTCTCGCCGGTGACGTATGCCGCGCCCGCGCGGCTCTCGCTCAGCACCTCGATGGCGTAGGCGGCGATGATGGAGGTGAGCCCCATCGTGTCGCGCGCGGCGCGCTCCGTGGCGGAGATGAGCACCGGCGTGATGCTCTCTTCGGGGAGATTCGTGAAGCCTGCGTTGAAAAGCGCCGAGAGCTTCTGGATCTGCCCCTGCTCCACTGAGAACGGCAGATGCACGAGCTTGTTCTTAACGGTATTGTCTCCGAGAAGAACAACGATTATGAAGGTGTTCGCGTCAATGTAGAGAAGATCGTAGCGCTTGATCGTTGCGGCGCGCGGCGCGCTGAGCGTGAGTGCCGGGTAACCGGTGAGTTGACCGGCAAGCTTTCCGGCGTCGCTCATGAGCTTGTCGAGCTGCTCCATCTTCTGGCTCAGCCGGGCGTTGATCGCCTCGGCCTCCTCGACGGAGAGGCGCTGCCGCTCCATAAGCTCGTTTACGTAGAACCGGTAGCCCTGCGGCGAGGGAATGCGCCCCGCGCTCGTGTGCGGCTGCTCGAGATAGCCGAGCGCTGTGAGCTCGGAGAGCTCGTTGCGGATCGTGGCGCTGCTGCACCCGAGGCCGGCGATCTCCGCGATCGTCTTGGAGCCGACCGGCTCTGCCGTGCGGATGTATTCATCCACAACAGCCGCGAGTATTTTCTTTTTTCTCTGGCTGATCTCCACGGCGGCTTCCTCACGTTAGCACTGGGCGCCATTGAGTGTTGGCACTCTCTTCTTACGAGTGCTAATTTACCACTCCTTTATATAAATGTCAAGCGTTCCGCAAAGATTTAAAAAACCGTTCACAAATAAAAAAAGTGGTGTATAATGGAGAAAAAATTCCGCCCGGCCGGGCGGCCGAAAAAGGAGACAGCGGCATGCCGACACCCTGGAAACGCTCCCCGGAGGAGCTGCACAAAACCTATATTGCCAACACGGAGGCGTTTTATAAAGTTGCGGGGCGCGGTCTCGCGCAGGAGCTGGACGAATTTGTTGTCTCGTGCGCGCTCGGCCTCTGGAAGGGAAGCCCCCGGCTCGGCCAGCAGCACGTGGACGCCGTGAACCAGCTCTATTCCAAGGGACGCAAGCCCGGCGCGTACCTTCTCTGGGAGCTCACCGAGAAGGTGTGCAAAAGCGGCGATTTCCTGCCGCCGCTCTTCTTCTGGAATCTGACGGAGCAGGACGCGCGCCGCGGCTCGGCCAATTCGCGCATTTTTGTGCGCATGCTTACAAACATACTGCTTTATCTCGCCGCCGTGGACGACGAGGTCACGATGGCCGAGGCCGAATACATCACCGAGTGCTCGGATAAGCTCACCGCCATCTGCGACGGGGCGAACGTCATGAAGTCCAAAGCGCCTATCAACGCCGCGGACTATGTGACAAGCGGGGAGCAGCCGTTCACGGCGCAGACGGGCGTTTCCGCCGCCGGTGAAAAGAAAGCGGACGCCGAAGCGTCCGCGCAGAAGGAAGACGAGCCCGAAAAGCCGAATCTCGAGGAGCTCATGGCCGAGCTGGAAGAGCTCGTCGGCCTTGGAACGGTCAAGCGCGAGGTAAAAAATCTCACCAATTTAATTAAGGTGCGCAAGCTGCGCGAGGAAAACGGCCTGCCGAACAGCGCTATGAGCCTGCACATGGTGTTCCTCGGCAATCCCGGCACCGGCAAGACGACGGTCGCGCGGCTTATGGCGGGGCTGTACGCCGCCATCGGCGCATTGAGCAAGGGACAGCTCGTCGAGGTCGACCGTTCCGGGCTCGTCGCGGGCTACGTCGGGCAGACGGCGCTCAAAACGCAGGAGGTCATCCAGTCGGCGCTCGGCGGCGTGCTCTTCATCGACGAGGCGTACTCCCTCGCCTCCGGCGGCGAGAACGATTTTGGCCGCGAGGCGATCGAAACGCTGCTCAAGGCCATGGAGGATCACCGCGACGATCTCGTCGTGATCGTCGCCGGGTACGATGAGCCGATGGAGAAGTTCATCAACTCCAACCCCGGCTTGCAGTCGCGCTTCAATAAATATCTGTATTTCCCCGACTACAACGGCGAGGAGCTCATGGCCATGTTTGAGATGCGCTGCAAAAAGAACGGCTACTGCCTCACCGAGGAGGCGGAGGCATACGCGAAGGAGTTCTTCGAGGACATGTACAAAAACCGCGACGACAACTTCGGCAACGGCCGCGATGTGCGAAACCGCTTCGAGGACATCATCTCCCGCCAGGCCAACCGTCTCGCCGCCATGGAAGCGCCGACGAAGGACGATCTCATGACCATCACCAAGGAGGACTTCTCGTTCCCGCGGAGGAATAAGGCGATCCATACAACCGGATAATTCGACGCAAACCGCCGCCGGAGGACAACCTCCGGCGGCAGTTTTTTTGCTTGTCAATATCACGGAACGTGCGTATATCTGATGCGTGGATCAGTGCTTAAGCGCTTTTAACGCCAAAAAGTCCTGCAATATCAATGGCTATACGATTCGTGAAATTCGACGGAAAAGTCGATGAACACGAAGTGTGTTTTTCTGATACCATATAGGCTTGAAACACAAATTGTGTTTTAAATCTATATGAATCGGAAAGGATGGCCATGAGCAAAAAAGCTTATTCGGTGTGGGACAATCCGTCCAACACCAAGCCCAATCCGGCGCCACCGGCGAAATCACAGAAAAAGCAAAAGCAGGCCGTCGGCATCCCGCAAGGACAGCAAACCAAGACACCAGCGCAAAAGACACCCCCAAAAGCTGAAAGCTCGATTCCCGTGGATCGGCAGCTTTACCGGGAAGCGCTGGAAGCGCAAGCCGCAGCGCCGCAGTACCCGAATACCAAAACATCCAAGCAATCGGTGGAGAAACCGATGAGTCGACAGGAGCAGGGTAATTCGGAGTTGCTGAACCACAAGCAGAAGGAAACGCTGCCGCAGCAGAAGCAGACTCAGCCGCAGCAAAAGCAAACTTTACCCCGACAGAAGCAGACGCTTCCGCAATGGAACCAAAAACGCCAGGATGTATTGCGGAAAGCGGATGAAGGTTATGAAACCGAGGAGGAAAGACGCCAAAGAGAATTGGAGGAAGAGGAGCGCAGGCGCGAGGAACGCGAAGCGATGGAAAAAGAAGCCCAGCGGATGCGGGAGGAAGCTGAACTAGAATACCAGAGATATCTGGAATATATGGAAGAACAGCGCCGACAAGAAGAGCGAAGAGAACGCTGGAACGGGTTTGGTGAACAGTTCCAGGATATTCTGGGAAAAGGATGGAATGCCCTCGCGGGCGAATGGGACAGCTTTTGGGATAATGACGAACGAATAGAATACTGGGGGAAAGAAATAGAAAAAAACCGGGAAAGTTTTTCTGACCTGTGGAACTATATTCAGGATCCGTTTGGTACACTCAAAAACTTCTATACGGGAAAAGCATCGCCTAACGACAGCGAGTATCTGCAAAAAATGGCAAAGCGGGGGTCAACAATGTATGACTTTATTAAAGACCCCATGCCTTTTATTGCAAACTATCTGACAGGCGAAGCGGCAGTGACAGACAACGAAGATTTGCAGCGTGCCGCGGAACGCGGCAGGGAGAATGCAATTCTGAATTTTTCCCGTTATTACGTTGATTCACTGGCTGGTGGAACGCTGGGTGCGGCAGACAGCCTTTTCGGGAAGGAAAACGGCTGGCTGGATCGCGGCCAAAAAATTCTGATGGAGGAGGCGCGAGACAACTATGATCGAATTATTGATGCAACTCCGCCGATTTTACGTGGAAGGACAAAATCGGGTATCACAAAAGCTGCATTGTGGACGGACGCGCTTCTCACAATAGTCGGAGATTTGCCTATTGGATTGACTACGGTCATAAGATCGTTTGGAAAAGCCAAGGATGAAGCGGCAAGAAAAGGGTATTCGTCTACTGCGCAGACTGCCTATGCGCTAAAAAACGCATTCCGGGAATTCTTTGTTAATCGAACAAGCGGCTATGACCTTAGTGAGAATGATTGGGAATTCCTGAAGCAGTTTGGCGATTACGTTTCCAATCAGGAAGGAATTGTGGAAGCAATCGAGAGCGCGGACGAAAAGCGCGTTCCCGATTTGCTTGAATCGATCCTCATGCTTATTGAGCCAGGAGTAGATCGCGTATTAAACGGGACAGAGGAACCGGATATCAAAGAGATCCCGGACATCTTTGACAATATGGTCGACGGGCTTCTGGATCAGGCAGAAGAAAAGGTCGATGTCTGGCAGAAAGAGGCGTGGGAATCAAAGGAAACTCTGCCGGAGGAGATCTGGGGATTGCCGGAATACGACTACGATGGCGATACAGAACGAAGCCTGCTGCCTGCGGACGGAGAAACGGACGCCGAGACGCTTTGGGATTTGCCGGAAGAGACAGAAAATGCTGGAAATCCGGAAGAAAACTGGTATACTAAAAATGAGGAGAAACGCATTCCTCCGCAGGGGCCGCTGCCGGCGAATACGACCTATCTGGCGGGCGAGTTTGGATATGAATACCAGACGGATGGTCAGGGGCGGCTTTCCGGTTGGCACGCGCCGGAGCTTCAGCTTACCGAGCGTACCGGGCGGTTGCCGCATGTACGGAACACACCGGGAAAACAGCCGGGCGACCACGCGGGGCATCTGGCGGGCGACCGTTTCGGCGGTTCCGGGCAGTTGGACAATCTGGTGTCGCAGTATTGGCTTGTGAACCTGAGTTCTTATAAAGTGCTCGAGAATGAATGGTACAGGGCAATACAGGCCGGGAAATCGGTGGAGGTAGATGTTGAGGTCATATACAACGGAGATAATCTGCGGCCAAGCGAGTTCCTTATAGTTTATTACATCGATGGGGAAAAACAGACGAAACGTATTACAAATGATCTTTTAGGAGGACTGGGGTTATGAAATACGGTGAACTGGAAAAATACTTAAAAGCACGCAATAAAAAAGCCGCGGCCGAGGGGCGCCCGTTTGAAGATCTGTTTTCCGAGTACCAGAGTGAAATGATCCGGCAGAGCATTGCCTATGCGGAAAACCGTGCAGAGAAAATTTATATCTATTCCGACCTTGAAGAGGGCGCTCTTATGGCAAGACCTGCGTTCCGCATTGATGGAAAATTCTATACGGACAATGACTGGGATAGAGCTATACGCGAGGGAAAAGAATCATCTTCGCTGTCCAAAGAAGAAAAAAGAGACATAAGCCTGACAATTCTTTGCTATTCCTATGCCGTCCGTGAGCTGTGCCTGCATTATAAAAGGGAGGTACCGACGGTAATCAAGATTATTTATGATGCCAAGACCCGCCAGGTGCGAGCACAGTACGGCTACGAGCGCCTGAAGCCTTTGAGCGATTGCGAGACCGAAATCCGCTGCCGTATGTGGTTCGACGAAATACGGGCAAACAATTTGTAAAACCAAATCACCGCACCGCGCCGCCGAGGGATACCCCGGCGGTGTTTTGCGTAAATCCCGGCCTTACCGCATCTCCTCGATGTGATAGATATAATCGAGCGAGGAGAGCGCCTCGATGATCTCGCGGTGGGTCTTATAGCGCTTCAGCTCGGCGCTGCATATGGTGAACGTTACGGTGAACACGCTCAGCCCCGAACCGGCATACGCCTGATTGGCCTCGATATCGTCGATGCGAAGGCCGAGCCGGCGGCTCACGGTGACAAAATCGCGCAGGTAGTCGCTGCTTTTGAGCTCCAGATGGATCTCAAAATGGTTGGAGCGGTTTTTGAGATACTGCTCGAACGCCGGGAAGCACGCGAGAATGCAAAGGAAAAAGAGGAACACGATCCCCGTGATCGTATAGAGCCCCGCGCCGATCGCAAAGCCCAAAATGCTGCACGCCCAGAGCCCCGTGGAGGTCGTGAGCCCTTTGATCTGGCTGCGGGAGCTGAAGAGGATGGCGTTGCCGCTCACGAGCGCCGTGGCGATGACGGTCGCGGCCGAGAGAATGGGCAGCCGCGCGCCGAAGTTGGTCATCAGATACACGTCGAGCAGCATGGATACCGTGGAGGCAAAGGACACAAGGACAAACGTGCGCAATCCCGCGGAATGGCGCTTGCTCGAACGCTCGCATCCGATCACCGAGGCGAGCAGCACCACGAGCGCGATGCGCAGCAGCACCGAACCGGTATTCAGTCCGCGGGACCATTCGCCGAGAAGCTCGGCGAGGGGATCATGCATGGCAAAAATCATCGTCTTCTCCTTTCGGCAGGCAGCGCCCGGTAGAGCGCGGCAAAATGTTCTTCGGCGGCGTCCGAAAACGCCTTTTCATCCTCATAATCGACCGCGCGGTGCGTGGGAAGCTCGCTCTGGATGGCGTGGATGCGCTCGATGAGCCGCTCAACCTCGCTCTTCGGGCAGCCGGTCTCGTCCGGCTCCGGCTCGGGCGTGAGGTCCTCGAGCTTGTTGGAATACGAATGCGAAAGATAGAGCGAGAGCTTGGCGCACGCCGGGCCGATGAGCTCATAGAGCACGCTCGAGGAGAGGATGATCGTTTCAAGCGCCGTACCGGCGCTGCCGCCGAGCGTGCGCGCACCCATCGCGGCAAGACCAATGGCTACGCCCGCCTGCGGGATCAGGGCAAGCCCGAGATAGTTTCGCACCGATTTGTCCTTCCCCGTGAGCAGACAGCCGGAGAATGCGCCGCCGTATTTGCCCAGAATGCGCACGAAAAAGTACGCGACGCCAGCCCAGACGAGCGGTACGCCGCCGATGGCGTCGGAGGTGTTCACGAGCGCGCCGAGATCAAAGTTGAGCCCCGAACGGACGAAAAAGAGCAGCAAAATCGGCGGGGAGAAGTAATTGAGCTGCTTGAAGAGCCGCTCATCACTGGTTGTGTTGATGTATACCATCCCCATGGCCATGCAGCCGAGCAGCGGCGAAACATCCAGTGCCGCGCAGATGCCGCAGAAGGCGAACAGCAGCGCGATGGAGACGATGAGGCGGTTGTCTGCCGAGCGCCCATCCAGAAAGAGCTTTAAAAGAAGTCCGAACACGCCGCCGAGACAGAATACCAGCAAATTGACGCCGAGAGGCCGGAGAACGGAGAGAAGATCAAAGCTCCCCGTGTCCGCCGCCACGGCGATCGAGATCGCGACGCTGTACGCCACGAGCCCTACTACATCGTCGAGCGCGACGACCTGCAGAAGCGTGTCGACAAAGTCGCCCTTTGCGCCGGTCTGGCGGATCGTCATCACGGTGGAGGCCGGAGCCGTGGCGGCGGCGAGCGCGCCGAGCACGAGCGAAAAATTGAGATCGAGCCCGAGCGGGAAATAGCACACGAGAAACACCAGCGCCGAGGCGAGACACGCCTCCAGCACCGTGATGACGAGAACCTTTGTCCCGCTTTTCTTCAGCGTGGAAACGCGGAAAAATTCGCCGGTAGAGAAGGCGATGAACGCGAGCGCGATGTCGGCAAGAAAGCTCATGCCGTCGATTACGCCGCGCGGGACAAGATCGAAACAGAACGGCCCGAGCAGAATGCCGGAAATAATATACGCTGTGACGTTCGGCAGCCGGAGCTTTGATGTAACGCGCGTCATCGCAAATCCGGCGATGAGCATCAGCGCAAGCGAGACGATCACTGCCGACACGTCCGAGGTGATGTGGAGCCTTTCATAGACCAATGGAACCATACCGCAGCCCTCCCTGCAAAAAATGATTGACTGTTTCTGGTGCTATGATATAATCGAAATACAATAAAGACAAATTATGTTATTTTTCGTACACATAAATTTTGTTGATATGATGGGAGAGGCACAGCCATGCTGAGCACAAAATTGGAGACCGTTCTTGCGGTGGCGGAATACAAAAACTTCACCCGCGCGGCGGAGGAACTGAACATGACGCAGCCCGCCGTGAGCCACCATGTCAAGCAGCTCGAACAGGAGGTGGGCGCGCCGCTGTTTGTGCGCAACAAAGCCGGATTAAAGCTGACGGCGCAAGGGGAAATCGTGGTAAACTATGCTCGCCGGATGAAGGCGCTCAATGAGCGGATGTTTGCCGAACTGCAAAATGCGGAGAAGCATTTATCGCTTCTCCGCATCGGCATAACGCACACGTCCGAGAGCAATCTCACCGCCGCGGCGCTCGCGCGGTACAGCAACCAGAAAGGAAAATTGAAGATTATTCTTTTTACGGATACCATAAATAATCTTTATGATATGCTGGAAAATTACGAGCTCGATCTTGCCATCGTGGACGGGGCATACAGCGATCCGCGCTTTTCCTCCATGCTGCTCGATACGGACTATCTCACGTGCGTGATGTCGGTGGACAACCCTCTCGCGAAGAAAGGCGCCGTTACGCTTGCGGAGCTGAAACGGCAGAAAATGATCTTGCGCACTCCGGCCTCGGCCACGCGGATGCTGTTCGAATCGGCGCTCGAGAGCAACGGCGAGAGCATCCAGTCCTTTGACGTTACGCTCGAGGTGGACAACATCGCCACGATCAAGGATCTCATCCGAAAGGATCTCGGCGTTTCGATCCTGCCGCGCAGCGCGTGTCTGGACGAGCTGCGGAAGGGGAAGATCGCCGCGCTCCCGGTGGAGAATCTGAGCATGGTGCGCGAGACGAGGATCGTCTACAACAAGGACTTCACCCACACCGATATGCTCAACGAGATCATCAAGACCTATAGCTCGACGGTCATGAACTAACGTTTCAAACAAACCCAAAGTAAAACCCGCCCCTGCTCTGGTTTTTCAGAGCAGGGGCGGGTTTTGTATAGGTGCGGCGGTCATTCGAGCACATACACGCCCGGCGCAGGGAGAAGAGCCTCGTCCGAAAGCGTAATGCGCGGGGAGAAGCTGTGTTCGCCGTCTGCGGCGGTGAATACCGCAAGGACGTTGGGGCGAACGTCGCTGTCGTTGCACCGCACCGCAACGGCGCTGCATGAGCCGGAGAAGTAGAGCAGCGCGCCGGGGTAGGCGTCGTAATTGCCGCGCGTTTCGAGAACGTAATTATAAAGCGACACGGCCGCATCGCCGCGGGGGATGAGGAGGAAAACCTCGTCGCCGGTGTTCTCTACGCAGTCCGAAGCGGCGATACCGGCAAGATACGGAATGCCGTCGAGCCCGCGCTGCGAGAGAAGCTCCGGCAGCGCATCGGGGAGGGAAGCGCTGCTGCGCCCGAGATAGAGCGCCGCGCAATAGGAATCCGTTTCATACAGCAAATGCTGCAATTCTTCCCACGAGGACGGCGCTTTGCCCGCAGGCTCCGGCGTCGGCTCGGGGGACGGTGTCGGCGCCTCGGTAGGCACCGGCGTTTCGGGCGGCGCAGGGGTGGGCGCGTCCGTCGGTTCCGGCGTCGGCGCTTCGGTCGGAGAAGCAGACGGCGCGGCGGTCTCAACGGGCGGCGAATCCTCCGCTAAAACGGCGGGGACCGCCGCGCCGCAGGCGCAGAGCGCGAGCAGCGCGGCGGTCATAAGTACAATGGGTAAAAGCTTTTTCATGCGCCGGTGGGATCAGCCCACAATATCCCCGTCGTCGAAGGGGTCGCCGCATTCGGGGCAGAACTTCGGCGGGTGCGCCGGATCGGCGGGCTCCCAGCCGCACTTGTCGCACTTATACTGCGGGATGCCGGCAGGCTTCTTCGCGCCGCACTCGGAGCAGAACTTGCCCTTGTTCACCGCGCCGCAGGAGCATGTCCAGGTGTTTGCGGCGGTGGGCTCGGGCTTCTTGGTGCCGCAGGAGGAGCAGAACTTGCCGGTGGACACGGTGCCGCACTGCGGGCATTTCCAGCCGTCCGCCGCGGGAGCGGCGGACGGCTGCTGCGCACCCATCTGGTAGAGATTCTGCGCGTTGAAGCCGCCCGCGTTCTGCGCCATGTTCATGCCCATGAAAGCCATTGCCGAGCCGCCCTGGTTCTTCGCGGCGTCCTGCATGGCGTTCGCCTGCGCGCGGGCAAGATTCGCCGCGGCCATGCCGGGGTTCATGTACGCCTTGGCCTGCTGCATCTGCTTGATCATCTGCTCGTCTTCTTCGCTCGCCTTCACGCTGGAAACGCCGAAGGAGACGATCTCGATGCCGCGCAGATCGCGCCACTTGGCGGAGAGAACGTCGTTGAGCGCCTGCGCGATCTCCATCGTGTGGCCGGGCAGAGCGCTGTAGCGAATGCCCATGTCGGAGATCTTCGCGAACGCGGGCTGAAGAGCGGTCAGGAGCTCGGCCTTGAGCTGGCTGTCGATCTTGTCGCGGGTGTAGGCCGCTTCCACGTTGCCGCAGAGGTTCGTATAGAACAGCAGCGGGTTCGTGATGCGGTAGCTGTATTCGCCGAAGCAGCGGATGGCGATGTCGAGATCGATGCCGGCGGCCGCGTCCACGACGCGGAACGGCACCGGGGAGGGCGTGCCGTACTTGTTGCCGACAAGCTCCTTGGTGTTGAAGTAGTACACGCGCTGATCCTTGGGGGCAACGCCGCCGAAGGTGAAGCGCTTGCCGATCGTCTGGAACACCTGCTGGATGTTCGAGGCGAGACTTTCGCCCGCGAAGAGCGAGGGCTCAGTGGAGATGTCGTAGACATACTCGCCCGGCTCGGCGCAGACATCCACGACCTTGCCCTGCTCCACGATCATCATGCACTGTCCGTCCGCCACGGCGATGACGGAGCCGTTGGAGATGATGTTGTCGAGACCATTGTTGGATCCGCCGGAAACGCGCTTGCGGCCCTTAACGGCCAGCACGTCCGCGCCAAGCGCGTCGCAGTAGAAATATTCCTTCCATTGATCGGAAAGAACGCCGGTAACGGTGCCGATGCCAGTTCTGAGAAGACCCATGAGTATGTGCTCCTTTCCAGATAAGAAAATATAGCAAAATAAATAGACTGCGGTTTATCTACGCCGGTGTGCGCTGTGCGCCCCGCCGCGGATTTTCAGGGAGAGTGCGCCGAGAAAGAGCGCAAGCGCGACGAGACCGGCAAACACGCCGAGCACCGCGCGGCGCGAGAGCGGCGCGGCCGCAGCAGGCGCGGGAGTTGCTGTCGGCTCGGGCGTTTCCGGTGCGGGGGAGGGCGTAGCCTCCGGTGTCTCGGTCGGCTCCGGCGAGGGAGTGACCTCCGGCGTCGGAGACGGCTCCGGGGTGGGGGTCACGTCCGGCGTGGGCGTCGGGTCCGGCGCCACGGTCGGGCCGACGGGGTAGACTGTGAGCGAGGCGCGAGCCGAGAGCGCCTTTTCCCCGGCGGCGTCGGTGAACAGGCATTCAACCTGCCAGCCGTTCAGCGCGGAGGGAATGTCGAGCAGCGTGAGCGTATCGGTATCCGCGCCCTGCACGCGAAGCCCCGGAAAATACTCCGGCGCGGCCGCGGCATTATAAAGCATTGTCCCGTCGGGACTCACAATGCGCCAGGTAAAGGCCGCCGCGCCGTAAGCGCGCGCGATGAAAACGGCGCTTTCCCATTCGTTCACCGCCTCCGGCGCGGGATCCTTCTCCGCCGCCGGGCGGGAAAGCGCGCCGAGCGCGCTGGGCGCAGCGAGGGCGGCAAAAATAAAAAGCATGAGCAGCGCACCGGCGGTGCGCCGGAGAAAATGTTTCATATATGATTTCTCCCTGCGGTTTCCACCGCGATGTTATCATTATACAATACTTTTTTTTAATAATCCAGCCCCATTCGTATCTTGCCAGCGCGGCGAAAACGGGGTATTCTAAAATGATGAAAAAGACCGGGGAGGCATCGATCATGGAAGAAACGAAGAAGTACGAGCCGCTGCGGCTCAAGCCCTGCCTTCGGAGCTATCTCTGGGGCGGCACGCGCCTGCGCGAGGAGTATCATAAAACCGGCGACGGCGTCATTGCCGAGAGCTGGGAGCTCTCCGTGCGCGCCGACGGGCAGACATACATCGATTCCGGCTCTCACCGGGGCGAGAGCCTGGCGGACGCTCTGCGCGCCGATCCCCGCGGCATGGCGGGCACGCGCTGCGGCATGGAGCCGTTCCCGCTGCTCATCAAACTGATAGACGCGCGGCGCGACCTTTCCGTTCAGGTGCATCCGTCGGACGAGACTGCCTGCCGCGAAAAAGGCGAACAGGGCAAAACGGAAATGTGGTATGTCGTCGATTGCGAGCCGGAGAGCACGCTCTTTCTCGGCTTTTCGCGCGCCGTGACGCCGGACGAGCTGCGGCAGCGCGCAAAGGACGGCACGATCTGCGAGGTGCTCAACCGCGTAGCGGTGCACCCCGGCGATATGTTTTTTGTGCGCCCCGGCACGGTGCACGCCATCGGCGCGGGGATCCTCATGGCGGAGATCCAGCAAAATTCGGATACGACGTTCCGCGTTTACGACTACAACCGCCTCGGTGCGGACGGCAAGCCGCGGCAGCTCCATCTGGAGCGCGCCGCCGAGGTAATGAACTACGCGCCTATGCCGGGTGCGGCGAATACGCTCAGCCCCTGCCCGCCGGATGGCGTGCAGGAGGTTTTGACGTGCGAATATTTCCGCGTCCGCCGCGCGGAGGTGAAAACGCGCATTGATCTCTGCACGGACGGCGGGAGCTTCACGCACCTTATGTGCGTGCGCGGCGAGGGCAGCATCCTCTGCGGCGGAAGCGTTTATCCGTTCCGGCAGGGCGACTCGTATTTCCTGCCCGCCGCGCTCGGCGAATACGCCGTTGAGGGCGATGGCAGCCTCGTCCTCTCCGGCGTGTGAGAGCATATTTGATGATCCAAGGAGGTAGAGAAACGTGCGGATCGTGGTGCAACTGGTATTATATTGTCTTTTGTATATCCTGCTGGTGAAATGCGCGGTGAGAAACAGCGGGCTCAACTGTCTGTACTTTTATCCGAAGGAGTATATCGAAGAGGCGCACCGGCGGGGGATCGCGGATAAGGACGCCGTGATGAAAAAGGGCAAACGGTTTATGATACCGTTCTGCATCATCATTTTTGCCGCGGTGGTCCTGATCGTCTCCGTCTGGAATCGCGCTGCGGATTTCAAAACGGCGTACATACAGTCGGCGCTCTTTCTGGTCGTCGTAAACTGGTTTGACGCGCTCTTCATTGACCGGCTGTGGGTGGGACACAGCAAGATTTGGGCCATCCCAGGCATGGAGGGCGTCCCGTATGTCAAGCCGTGGAAGAGCATGCTCATAAAGCGCAGCCTGGCGACGGTGATATATCTGATCCTCGCACTTGCGCTGGCCGGCATCGCGGTGTGGATCGGCCGCTGAGCGAGGGCAGAAAAATGATACATCTTTTGGATATCAATCCCGGAAACTGGCGTCTCGATCTGGCCGTTTCCGAAGCGCAAAGGGCGTTCGTCTCCGACAGGGCAAAGCTGCTGGCGCGGGCGTATGCCTATCGCGCCCAGCGCAGCCGGGCGTTTCTGATCTGCGCGGACGACCTTCCTGTCGGCATGGGACTGTATTACGATGAGCTGGAGCTGCAAAGCTATGATCTGAGCCAGATGTTCATCGACGAGCGGTATCAGGGCCGCGGGTACGGCAAAGCGGCGGTGCGGGCGATTTTAGACGAGCTGAAAGCGGATGGCCGGTACGATAAAGTCGTCCTCTGCTATATCGAGGGAAACGAAACCGCGCGAAAACTCTACGAAAGCTTCGGCTTCACGGAAATCGACCGCGACGGGGATGAGATCATCCTGGAACTGCCGCTCAAAGCCTCCCTTGTGTAAAGGGAGGTGGCGAGGCGCATAGCGCCGTGACGGAGGGATTGTCATGCGGTATAAACATAACAAAGGACTGGTGCCTTTTGCCAAAGAATTGCGGAAGAAAATGACGAAAGAAGAGCGACACCTGTGGTACGATTTCTTGCGCAGCTATCCTGTCCGCTTTTTGCGGCAAAAGGTGATAGGGAAATTCATTGTGGATTTCTACTGCGCCGAAGCAAAACTAGTTATTGAATTGGACGGATCCCAACACGGAGGTGCAGGAGCCATAGAATATGACTCCGAACGGACGGCTTTTCTCAAAAACTACGGCTTGACTGTGCTTCGCATTCCGAACAACGAAATCCGGTATCATTTCCCGGAGGTTTGCGCTTATATCGATTCGACGGTACAACAATCCCTCAGTCAAAATGATTTTTGAAATCATTTTGACAGCTCCCTTTACACAAGGGAGCCTTTGAGAGGGACGCCGCATTTGTTGGGTACGTCCGTTTCTGTTTCAGAAACAATATAATATATATAACAAGCTAAACGGCGCGGACGGAAAGGTCACGCCGTTTGGCTTTTTGTTTATATATGCGCTTTAAGGAAATCCGCCATGGCGGCGTTGGCACGCTGCGCGGCGCTCGTTTCCGGGAGCATCGCGGCGAAGGCGTGGGAGAGCTTTTCCGGCTCGTCCATGTCGAGAAGCTCTGCCTCCGCGCCGTTTTTCTTTAGAGCCGCGGCAAAGTCGCGGCTGTAGTGGCGGAGAAAGTCGCCGCGCGCCGTTACGAGAAAGCAGGGCGGGAGAGCGGCGATCAGCGCCGGATTTTCGGGATTGATATATTCCCGGAACGGCGCGCGCTGCCATCCATGCCCATAGACCATGTTCGGGAGGAAGATGCCGATATTATCGAAGCGCGTCGTATAGAACATGCCGGAGATGAGGCCCAGCGCCGCGATATCCGCGGAAAGCTGCGGCACACCGGCGGCGCGGGCCATGGCGGTGTTTTTTCGCATTGCCGCGAGATACACGCAGAGATACGCGCCTGCGCTGTCGCCGCAGAGGAGAAGTTTTGAAGCGTCGCCGCCGAAGTCCGGGGCGAGCGCGGCGGCGCGCTCAATGCCCGCCGTCAGCGCGCGGAACACGGTGAAGATATCAACGTCCGGCACGAGCGGGTATTCGAGGCAGAAAACAACAAAGCCGCGGCGGCACATGTCCGCGCAGAAGAGACGGTTGGCCTCCTTTTTACCAAGCAGAAACCCGCCGCCGTGGATGTTCACGAGCACAGGCAGGGCTTCCGTTGCCTCGCGCGGGCGGAATACATCCATCCGGTGGCAGGGCTGAGCGTCGCCCATATAATCCACGTCCGCCGTAAGGAGAACATCCTCCGGGAACGGGTTTGCCGCATCGTGCCGTGCGAGAAAGCTCTCAAGCTGCTGCTCCTGCTTTGCCGTCTGAGAGCGGATCATTTTTTCCAGCATAAAACCGCCGCCTTTCGCATGGTTATGCCCCAATTATAACAGAAGCCCGCCGTGCGCACAAGCGCACGGCGGGATAAGCGTTGTTGGGAACAGAAGAAAACTCCTTCCGGCACGGCGTTGTGCGCCGTGCCACCTCCCTCAAAGAGGGAGGCGTTTTAAAAAGGCTCCCTCTTTGAGGGAGCTGTCAGCGGCGGAGCCGCTGACTGAGGGAGTTTTTATTCCGGCAGCTTGATGTCGAGCTCGGCGGCGACCTCCTGCAGGGTGTCGAGCGCCGTTACGATCTGCTCCGGTTTGTGCTCGGAGATCACGCAGAAGCGCAGCCGCGCCTTGCCGCGCGGCACGGCGGGATAGACCGCCGAGGGCGCGAATACGCCGCGCTTTAGAAGCGCCATCGAGAGCGCGAAGGCGTCCTCGTCGCGCCCGACGAGGATCGGCAGAATGGCCGTCTCGCCGGCGAGACAGGTGTTGAAATGGCGCTTGTGCGCCTCTTCGCGGAAGCAGCGGATGTTCCGGTGCAGGTCTTCCATGATGGAGGGATCGTCCTGCAGAAGGCGGATGGCCTCGAGCGTTGCCGCGGCAAGCGGGGGCGAAATGCCGACGGAGAATACAAACCCCGGCAGGTTATAGCGCAGATACTCGATGAGCGCATGGCTGCCCGCGAGATACCCGCCGCAGGTGCCGAGACCCTTGGAGAGCGTGCCCATTTTAATATCGATATCGTCTCCGGCGAGACCGAAGTATTCGTCCACGCCGCCGCCGGTTTTGCCGAGCACGCACGCCGAGTGCGCCTCGTCGATCATGAGAAAGCAGCCGTACTCCTTCTTGATGCGCACGAGCTCCGGCACGGGGGCAATGTCACCGTCCATGCTGTACACGCCCTCGGCGACGATGAGCACCTTGGCGTATTTATCGCGGCAGGAGCGGAGAATGGTCTCGAGCGCGGCGGTGTCGTTGTGCGGGAACGGGCGGCTCTCGGCATCCGAGAGGCGCGTGCCCTCGTGGATGGAGTTGTGCGCGAGCGCGTCATAGATAATGAGATCACCCTTGCCGCAGAAATTGCCGACGATCGTCACGTTTGTGGAATGCCCGCCGACGAGGACAACGGCGTCCTCGGTGTGCTTCCACGCGGCGATGGCGGCTTCCAGCTTTTTATGGATGGGCTTCTCGCCGCCGAGCAGACGGCTGGCCGAGGCGCTGCACCCGTAGTGCGCGGCGGCCTCCTGCGCGGCCTTGACGGTCTCCGGCCGGCCGGACATGCCGGCGTAGTTATAGGAACTGAAATTTAAAATCTCGCGCCCGTCGTGGAGCGAGGTATCGCGCAGCGGCGAATCGTTGCAGAGAAAGTACGGGTTGCCGGTCTCGTCCGCTGTGCGCAGGCGCTGCTGAAAAGCGGCGTACTCCGGCGTATCCTCAAAGCGCGTGATCGGCGTGACGGCGGTTTCCTCCGGCGCGGCTTCCGGTGCGCCGCCCTGCTCTAAGCGCAGCAGCAGAAGCGCCGCGTCCTCCACGCACCGGCAGAGGGCGTATTCCTCCTCCGGCACGCGCTCGCCGCAGATCTCTTCAAGATGCACTGCCACATCGAGACTATCGAGACTGTCGCCGCCGAGCTCGTCGAAGAAGTCGGCGGTGTCGGAGATGGTGTCCGCACCGATCATCAGCGTCTGCGCGAACGTTTCGCGCACGAGTTCGCGCAGCTCTTCAAGGCGTTTGGCTTCCTGTTCGTTCATGGGAAAACTCCTTTCGGGGTGGTTTTAGTCGGCGTACATTTTGCCGAGAATGGCGTTGGCCGCCGTCGAGGGCAGCAGCCGCATGAGAAAAATAACAAGCTGGTAGACAAATCCAACGGTGTAAAACACCTTGCGGCTCTTCGAGAGCGCCGCGCGGCCCAGCGCTGCGCCGACGACCGAAGCGGCCACACCGCCGCGCTCGTCCTTTTCCATTTTCGCAACGCTGCGCGAGATGCGCCCGCCGTATTCCTCGTCCCCGGCAAAGCTGCGTGCGCGGGCATCGGTGAAGCCGGTGCGCGTATCGCCGGGCATCACGGCGCTGATGCGGATGCCGTAAGGCCGCACTTCGTTGCCGACGGACATCGTAAACGAGTTTATTGCAGCCTTGGAAACGGAATAATAAGTCTGGAAGGGAATGGGTGTCACGGCGGCGACGGAGCTCGTATTCACGATCCGCCCGCTGCGCTGCGCGCGCATCACGGGCAGCACCGCGCGCGTGACGCGCACCATGCCCCAGAAATTGACCTCCAGCTGGCGCTTGGCCTCCTCGACGGACGTGAATTCCGCCGCGCCGGAAATGCCGAACCCGGCGTTGTTGAGCAATATGTCGATGCGCCCCTCGGCGTCGAGAACCGAGCGCACCGCTGCAGCGACGGATGCTTCATCCGTTACGTCCGCCGTCACATGATGAATGGACGCGCTGCCGCCGCTTCTTTCATGGCGGGAGAACTCGTACACCGTGCAGCCGTGCGCGGCAAGATATTCCGCCGCCGCCGCGCCGATGCCGGAGCTGCCGCCCGTGACGATCGCGACCTGTCCCATGGAAGGACCCTCCTTAATGATATGGATAGTTAAAATTATTTATATAAAAAACTTGATGCAAGTATACCGCCGCGCGCTGCGCCTGTCAATAGGACAAACGTGCCGCGCACGTACATTTTGACAAACGAGCGCCGCGGGCTTATGATGTTGCCATCTCATAGAAAAGAGGAAATTTCCATGATCGAATTTGACCGCCGTCAATTTGAAGAATATGCCCGCGCCGTATTTACGACCGACTCCCCCTCCGGCTGCGCGGCTGAGGCGATCGCACTCATCAAAAAGTATGTGGAGGAACTCGGCTACACGACGCGCATTCACAACAAGGGCACGCTTGAGGTAGATGTACCGGGACTCGATAACAGCAAGACCGTGGCGACCTCGGCGCACGTCGACACGCTGGGGCTGATGGTGCGCAGCGTGAAGGGCGGCGGAACGCTCGCTCTTACAAAGGTCGGCGGGCCGATCTGCCCGACGCTCGACGGCGAATACTGCACGGTGCTCACGCGCGAGGGCAAACGCTACAGCGGCACGATCCTCTCGCTTGCCCCGGCGGTGCACGTCTACCCGGACGCCGCGACGATGCCGCGGGATGTGGATCATCTCGAGGTGCGGCTCGACGAGGAAGTGAAAAACGCCGAGGACGTCAAGGCGCTCGGCATCGATAACGGCGATTTCGTGTTCATCGATCCGAAATTCACGATGACCGAATCGGGCTTTTTGAAGTCCCGGTTCATCGACGACAAGGCGAGCGCGGTGCTGCTCCTTCTTCTGCTGCGCTGGTGCAGCGAGAAAAAGGTGGCGTTCCGCCATCCGGCACGCATATACTTTGTCGTGTTTGAAGAGGTCGGCCACGGCGCGAGCGCGCTCGCGCGCGATATCGACGAGTTTGTCACCGTGGATATGGGCTGCGTGGGGCTCGATCTTGCGGGCAACGAATACGCGGTGTCCATCTGCGCGAAGGATTCCGGCGGGCCGTACGACTATGAGCTCACGAACCGTCTCATCGCGCTCGCAAAAAAGCATGAGCTGCCGTACACGGTGGATATTTTCCCGTTTTATGGCTCGGACGTCGGCGCTGCCTGGCACGCAGGGGTCGACTGCAAGGGCGCGCTCATCGGCAGCGGCGTGTGCGCCAGCCACGGCATGGAGCGCACGCACGTAAAGGGACTCGAGGCAACGCTCAAGCTCATGTATCTCTATCTCTGCGGCGAGGATTAAAAAAGGGGAGGGCTTCCGATGGAGGAGCTGGAAAGAAAACGCCTGCATTGGCAGAAGGTGACGGCAGTTGTGTGCGTACTGCTGCTCATCGTTGTGACGGCGAGCTCGGCGCTGGCTTTTATCAGCGTGCGGCGGTACGCCCCGCGCATCGAACACATCGTCTCGCGGCTCGACAGCGTGACGGCGGAGCTCGATGCACTCGATACGCAGCGGCTCGTCGATACCGTGAACGGCCTTACCGAGCAGCTCGAGGCGGCGCAGCTTGCCGATACGCTCGATTCGCTGCGCACGATCGCCGCGCAGCTCGAGAAGGTAGACTGGGCATCGCTTGAGCAGAGCACCGGCGATATGCTCAGTCAGGCGCAGCGGAGCCTTACCGCCGCGGAAGAGGCGCTCTCCGCCGTGAACGATGCTGCGGAAAAGCTCGATGTGGAGGGACTCAATACGGCGGTCACGGAGCTGCTCGCCGTTATGCAGCCGCTCGCGGAGTTTTTCGCGCGGTTCAAATGAAATGAACCGGACGGCACGCTGGGGCGTCTGTATCTGCGATGGAAAAACCCTCCAGTCATGGCCTCGCCGTGCCAGCCTCCCTATTAGGGAGGCCAAGTAAGGCCTCAAAAAACAAACTTGCCTCCCCTAATAGGGGAGGTGGCAAAGCCAAAGGCTTTGACGGAAGGGTTTGCCCTCTACGAAAGGAGAAAAACCAAAATGAAACGCTTCGTATCCCTGCTTCTGGCCGGAGTGCTTCTGCTCGCTCTCGCCGCCTGCGGCGGCAGCGTGAAGAATGTGCAGACAAAGGCCGTGGCGTCCGAGATGTACACGCAGAACGATATTGACGCCGCCATCGACGTGATCAAAAAAGACTTCTCCCGCAGCTGGAAGGGCTGCACGCTCACCGAGATCTCCTACGCCGGGGACGATGTATCGCGCGAGCATCAGGAATGGGCGGATCGGAACGGAGCCGACGAGGTACTTGTCCTCACATCCACCTTCGATGTGGACGAATCCGGCGCAAGCCCCACGCTCAACCCGGGACAGACCTACACAAAGTGGATGTGGATCCTTGTCCGCTCAAACGGCGGGGCGTGGCAGCATGTCGACCACGGATATTAAAGTTGAATGCACGAAAAAAGAGAGCCGGTTTTCTGCGGAAAACCGGCTCTCTTTATGTGTGAAGAAAATCAGTCGAACAGATGCACAAACGCCTTCTGCTCGGGCGTGAGCGTAACGCTGCGGTTCCAGATGAGATGCGCCTTGGAGACGATCTCCGGACTGTCGATGCGCTTCATGACGAGCGTGGGATCGGAGTTCTGGATCGCGGAGGTATACGGCGCGATGGCCACGCCGATGCCGGACGCCGCCCAGCTCAGCGAGGAGGCAATGTTGTCGTTCTGGCAGATGATGTTGGGGATGAAGCCCTGGCGGCGGCAGGCGTTGGTGAAGAGATCGTAATACCGTCGGTGGATGATGATGGGCGTGTCCTGCAGGCTGGTGAGCGCCACGACCTGCGCATCGTCGGCAGGGAAGAAGTTCGGCTTGCCGATGGCGGTGAAGTAGTCCTGCCCACCCTCGCCGAGGGCGGTGTCGCGGATGGGACGGGAGCTGTAAGCCCCGACGTTGAACGGCTCGCGCACAATACCGAAATCGACCACACCGGTGGCGAGCATATCGAGAATGCTCGTCGTGCTGCCCTCGTGGAGGACGAACTCCACGTGCGGGTAGCGCTCCTTGAGCTTGAGCACTTTGTCCGGCAGAACACGGTTGCAGATCGAGGAGATCGTACCGAGATGGATGGTGTACCGCTCCTCCTCGTTGGCCGACTGCATGAGCAGCAGCGTTTCGTTTACTTTGTCTATGATCTCACGGGCGCGCTCGCGCAGGAGGATGCCCTTCGGCGTGATGATCATGTTTTTCTTATCGCGGATAAAAAGCTGGCAGCCGAGCTCCTCCTCCAGCCCCTTGAGCTGAAGACTCAGCGGCGGCTGAGAGATGCGCAGGGAGTTGGCGGCTTTGGTGATGCTGCCGTTTTCGGCGATGGCAAGAAAGTATTCAAGCTGCTTGAGCGTCATGACAGGGCACTTCCTCTTTGTATATCGATATTATATGAATATCATATGAAAAGTTCGATAAAAAGTCAAGAGTTAATGACCTTGACAAGCCGTTATTCCATATTATACTGGACGTAGAATGCTATAAGGAGAACAAATCATGCTTGTAATGATAAAAGGCGCCGGAGACATCGCCTCCGGTATCGCGCTGCGCCTCTGGCGCGCGGGGATCAACGTTGTGATGACCGATCTCCCGAAGCCCTCGTCCATCCGCCGCAGCGTCTGCTTTTCCGAGGCGGTGTACCATGGGGAGACGAAGGTAGAGGAGGTGCACGCCCGGCTTGCCGAAAATGCCGCGGACGCGCTTCGCCTGCTGAAGGAAAACATTTTGCCTGTGATCATCGATCCGAAGGCGGAGAGCGCGAAGGAGCTTCGTCCGGACGTGATCGTGGACGCGATCCTCGCCAAGGAAAATTTCGGCACCGCCATCGCCGACGCGCCCGGCGTTATCGGCGTCGGTCCCGGCTTCAACGCCGGAGTGGACTGCCACGCCGTGGTGGAGACGATGCGCGGCCACACGCTCGGCCGCGTGATCTGGTCGGGCAGCGCCATTCCGAATACCGGCGTGCCCGGCAGCATCGGCGGCTATACGATCGAGCGCGTGATGCACTCGCCCTGCGCGGGAGAGTTCCGCGCCCTGCGAAAAATCGGCGACACGGTCGAGGCGGGGGAGACCGTCGCCACCATCGGCGGCGAGCCGCTGTACGCCAAGATCACCGGCACGCTCCGCGGCATATTGCCGGAGGGGTTTTATGTTCCGCGCAAGGGCTTCAAGAGCGCGGACGTTGATCCCCGCTGCCGGCTCTTCCACTGCTTCACCGCGTCCGATAAGGCGCTGGCCGTCGGCGGCGGCGTGCTGGAAGCGGTGCTGATGCTCACCTCCGCCGTGGGTACGGCGAGAAAACCGGAGAAACGAGGAGAAGATTATGGAAAATGAAATTCGTATGACAAAGCTCGCAAGCTGCGCCGGGTGCGGCGCAAAGGTAGGTGCGGGCACGCTCGCAAAGCTTTTGAAGGGCCTGCCCTCGGTGTATGACGAGCGCCTGCTCGTCGGCTACGACACGAGCGACGACGCCTGCGTTTATAAAATTTCGGACGAGCTTGTGCTTGTGGAGACGCTGGACTTCTTCCCGCCGATCGTGGACGATCCCTTCATGTTCGGCCAGATCGCCGCGGCGAACGCCATCAGCGATATTTACGCCATGGGCGCTGAGCCGAAGCTTGCGCTGAATATCATGGCGGTCTCGCCGCAGATGCCGGACGAGGCCGTGCGCGAGGTGCTGCGCGGCGGCTATACGAAGGCCGCAGAGGCCGGCGTTATCATCTCCGGCGGCCACACCATCCGCGATACCGAGCCGAAATACGGCCTTTCCGTGACGGGCTTTGCCCATCCAAACAAGATCCGCCTGAACTGCACACCGCACGCGGGCGATGTACTGATTCTCACGAAAGCGCTCGGCACGGGCATCATCTCCACGGCGAACAAGGCGGATATGGTCTCCAAAGAGACGTACGCCAAGGCTGTGGCGCAGATGGCGGAGCTCAACCGCGCCGGAAGCGAGATCGCCGGGAAATACGATGTTCACAGCATCACCGACGTGACCGGCTTCGGCCTTATGGGGCACACCGGGGAAATGGCGAACGGCGGGAACGTCACCGCCGTCATCGAGAGCGCGAACGTGCCGCTGCTGCCGGAGGTGCTCTCGCTTGCCGAGATCGGCATTCTCCCGGAGGGCATGTACCGCAACCGCAGCTTTGCCGAGCCCTTCAGCGAGAGCGCGCCGAACGTCACGCGCGCGATGATGGACGTGCTTTTTGATCCCCAGACCTCTGGCGGGCTGCTGCTCGCCGTGGCGGAAAAGGACGCTGCCGCTCTGCTCGCGGAGCTCACCGACAAGGTGCCGCACGCCGCGCGCATCGGCTATGTGACCGAAAAGCAGAGCTGCGCGGTGAAGGTGGTATAAATGTACTCGCTGCTGCTGGCGCTCATCTATCTTGCGTTCATCAGCCTCGGCCTGCCGGACTCGCTGCTCGGCTCCGGCTGGCCGGTCATGCATGCGGAGCTCGGCGTGCCGGTGTCGTACATGGGTGTGGTGTCCATGGTGATCTCCGGCGGGACGATCGTTTCGAGCCTTATGTCCGACCGGCTCACGCGAAAGCTCGGCACCGGCGGCGTGACGGTCGTGAGCGTGTTTCTCACGGTGCTCGCACTGCTTGGCTTTTCGATCTCTACAAAGTTCTGGATGCTCATCGCCTTTGCCGTGCCATACGGTCTCGGCGCGGGCGCGATCGACGCGGCGCTCAATAACTATGTGGCGCTGCACTATAAAGCGCGCCATATGAGCTGGCTGCACTGCTTCTGGGGCGTCGGCACGATCGTGAGCCCGTTTGTCATGAGCTGGGCGCTGACGCATGGCACCTGGAACGCCGGCTACCGTGCCGTTGCGCTCTTGCAGCTGGGAATCGCCGTGCTGCTTCTCGTGACGCTCCCGGTGTGGAAGGCCAACAAGACCGCCGCGGAGACGAAGCAGCAAAGCGTCGGAGTGCGCGGCGCGCTGAAGATCAAGGGCGTGCCGTATATTCTCACGGGCTTTTTTGCCTACTGCGCCGCGGAGGCGACGGCGATGCAATGGGCGAGCACGTATTTTGCCGAGGTCAAGGGTCTTCCCGCCGAGCGCGCGGCGGGGCTGGCCGCGCTCTTTTATATCGGCATCACCGCCGGGCGGTTCGTGAGCGGGTTTGTTACTGACCGCCTGGGCGATCGAAACATGATCCGCCTCGGAACGGGGGTGCTCATCTGCGGCATCGGCGCGCTCGCGCTCCCGACGGCGTCTTACACCGCCGCCATTGCCGCGTTTCTCGTGATCGGGTTCGGCTGCGCGCCGATCTATCCCTGCATCATCCACTCCACGCCCGCCAATTTCGGCGCGGAGAACTCCGGCGCGATCATCGGCATCCAGATGGCGGGCGCGTATGTCGGCTCGACGTTTGTGCCGCCGCTCTTCGGCCTTCTGGGTAATTCCCTCGGCTTTTCCATTATGCCGGTCTATCTTCTCTGTTTCGTGGTGCTGATGATCGCCATGACAGAGCTCACGTTCCGCACGGCGGAAAAGGAAAGGAGCGATTCGGGACAATGAAAGAAAACCGCAAAGCTTATATTTCCCTCTGCGCCTCCATGCTGATTTTCGGCACGATTGCGATCTTCCGGCGGAATATCCCGTTCTCTTCGGCGCTGCTCGCGTTTTCCCGTGGGTTGCTCGGCGGCGTGTTTTTGCTGATTTTCGTTGCAGTGAAGCGCCACAAGCTCGCGAAGATCGAAAAAAAGCAGCTTGCGCTGCTCGTCCTTTCGGGCGCGATCATCGGTATCGATTGGATCTTCCTTTTTGAGGCTTACAATTACACCAGCGTAGCGGTCGCAACGATGTGCTTTTATATGCAGCCGACCATCGTGATACTGCTCTCGCCGATCGTTTTCCGCGAAAAGCTCAGCGCGAAAAAGTGGCTGTGCGCCCTCGCGGCGATCGTCGGCATGGTGTTCGTCTCCGGTGTGGCGGAGGGCGGTCTGCCCGGCGCACAGGACGCGAAGGGCATTGCCTTCGGCCTGGCCGCCGCGGCGCTCTATGCCGCGACTGTCATCATCAATAAGAAGATCGAAGCCGAGGACGCCTACGAAAAGACGATCGTCCAGATCCTCTCCGCGGCGGCGGTGCTCATCCCGTACCTGCTGCTCACGGAGGACTTTTCGGCGGTCACGCTCGATACGCGCACGGTGATCCTCGTGCTCATCGTCGGTCTCGTGCACAGCGGCATCGCCTACGCGCTCTACTTTGGGAACGTGAATAAGCTCTCGGCACAGTCTGTTGCGGTGCTCAGCTACATCGATCCGGTGTCCTCGCTCTTTTTCTCCGCGCTCGTGCTGCACGAGCGGCTGACGGCGCTCGGCATTTTCGGCGCGGTGCTGATCATCGGCTCGGCGCTCGTGAGCGAGCTCGGCGGGAAAAAGCTCCCGGCATAAAAGTTATCAGCGGGGACGGTCTCTCTGACACAATATAAAATATCCCGGACACAGAAAATGTGTCCGGGATATTGTCGTTTCTGGGGAAGGCTTTTGGGTTGCGGGTAAGCGTCAAATAGAAGTTTAAAGAAGCACAAGGGTGGAGGCAAAACTCCACCC